>JACZSM010000115.1 GCA_022574185.1 Pseudomonadota bacterium | reverse complement strand
GCCCGGTGCATTACCCTGTGGGGTTGCATCAAGGTAAGAGACCACCCAGTCCTGATGCAACGTTAGCCGCCCGGATTGCGAAATGCAGCGCCCGTACATGGCGCGCCATGGGAAACCTTCGCCGCCATTGCTCGTTCCCTGCAGTGGAGGCGACGCGGCCAGCTGCGAATAGGGCTCCGCGCAAGGATTATTCCCTACGAAAGGAATAAAACTCAAATCACGATTCGTGGTGCTGTCTTCCTCAGCTTCTGCCGCAAAAGCGACACAGCACACAAAACAAGTTGGCGCGACGCAGCAGCTAATTAGTTTCCCGATGTTCACAACGTTGAGATTATCGGCCTTTACGCTTCATGAAGCCTGGCAAGGCTATTCATTGCTACGAATATTTTGTGTAACTAAGTTAGGAACGTCCGCTTCGGGTCATTAGCGACCGTTCAAGACTCTACCACCCTAATGTCCGCTTTCGGGGGTAAAGCGGACGTTCAGACGGAATCGGGGGCGCGATTACTCAAAAGCGTGCATTTATATACAGCCCCATTCCCTCTTGTCATATAGATCTACGAACACTATGGCAAAAGAAAAATTAGAGCGAGCAAACCAAGAATGAGGCTGGTTGTGAACGGCCCAATTTCCAACCACCTCCGCCGCTTGCCGCAATTGGGACATGCCTTAGCCGACTTGCTCACTTGATGACCGCAATCTTTACATTCTGTCAATCGACCCATGTTTAATACTCTTGCTCAATTCTGTGTATCAGGATTGTAGCCACGGCAGGATTACTCGAAAAAGTGCATTTATATGCAGAGCCGTTCCCGTTGGTGGCCTAACGTCCGCTTTTCCCAATAGCGGACATTCAGATCACCGAAATCTCACGTAATCGACCGTCTGCTTTCGGCCAATAGCGGCCATTACAAAAAGAGAAAATACCACCTGTACTTAGCGTAACTTCAACTCATTGACACACCTTTTCGTCGAGCCGAAGAAAGGTCATTGCGTTACGACACATAATGTCGCGCCGCTGCTCATCCGACAAAAACGGGGCCGATTCGACTGTCTCAATAGCTCGACCGATAGCATCTGGCCAGACCATCTGATCGGAGCCAAACATGATTCGTTTCGAAAAACCCGCGTCTACAAGCCGTTGGAAATAGAAATAGAACTCTTTTTTCGGCAGATACCAGTTGATCACGGCGATATCGAGGTAGACCTGAGGGAATGCGTACATGAGGCCAACCATGTTATCGAGCAGCGGCCAGCCAGCATGCATCACGTACAATCGCAGATCAGGATGCTTTATGAGGACCTCTTCGAGAAGAAGCGCATTGCTGAGCCTCATTCTGTACTTTGATTGCCTGTTGGGTGCGAATTCCTGTTTCTCGCATAAATTCAAGAGATTTCCAAGTCTTGTCAATTTCGGGGTATTGGTTACGATGATTCAGTGATGCGTCATCTCGCCATACTTTTCGTCCACCTTGTCGTAACGGTTGCCCGTTTATTCGGACCTGGCGGTGCTCGGTCGGTGGTTGCTGAATCGCTGCTCGTAAAACATCAGCTTCTGATCCTCAATCGCTCACGAACGCGAGCACCGAGCCTTCGGCCGACAGACCGAGTCATTGTTGGGTTGTGCGCGATCTTGATTCGCCCTAGCCGCTTATTGCGGTCAGCAATTGTCTTGAAGCCCTCCACGATACTCAGCTTCCATCGCGCACTGGTGAATCGTAAGTACCGCCTGCTGTTCACGCCGAAAACTCGCGGTAAACCAGGTCCCATAGGACCTTCACCAGAACTCGTTTCAGCAATCATCGAGATGAAACACAGAAACCCGAAGTTCGGTTACCAGCGCATTGCCGATCAGATTGTCCTGGTCTTCGACATCAAGATTGATAAGGACGTCGTACGGCGAGTGCTGGCCAGGTATTACCGACCGGAGCCTGGACCGAACGGTCCGTCCTGGCTCACATTCCTTGGCCACAGCAAGGACAGTTTATGGAGTGTGGACCTGTTCCGGTGCGAATCGTTGATCCTCAATTCCCATTGGGTAATGGTTGTCATGGATCAATATTCGCGGCGAATCATCGGTTTCGCTGTCCATGCTGGCGCCCTCGACGGACCTGCGGTCTGCCGTATGTTCAATAGTATTGTCGGTAGCTCTATGAGTCCGCGATATCTGAGCTCGGACAATGATCCGCTATTTCAATTCCACCAATGGAAAGCCAATCTCCGGATTCTCCAGGTAATGGAGGTGAAGACTGTGCCTTACGTTCCCTTGTCGCATCCATTTGTCGAAAGGCTGATAGGCACAGTGCGGCGAGAGTATCTCGATCAAGTGCCATTCTGGGGCGCTCTCGATCTAGAGCGAAAATTGTTTTTGTTCAAGGATTATTACAACCATGAACGTGCCCACCGAGGGCTCGACGGCGTTACCCCCGAGGAGAAAGGTGGTATCGCGGACCGGAAGATCGTTCGCCTGGATGATTACCGTTGGGCAAAGCGATGCCGGGGTTTGTATCAGTTGCCAGCAGCAGCCTGAACAGGAATTCGCACCCAACAGCTCGCGATTACCACCGACATTCTTGATTTTGCGTTTTCACACAGCCTGTGTGCCACGAGGCACGGAACAAGAAAAGGAGGTCTTCGATAGTGTTGTAACTCCAGGAGAGATGGAGGTAGGCCCTCCAAAGCCGCCCTGCAGGGGGAGGCTTTAAACCACCCTAAGCTGCTTCGGTAAAGAGCCGGGGTGGTGAGCGTTAGGGGAAAAGGCGTCGCAAGAGGCGTCAGGTATGAAACAGCGAGACGAGCGCAAGC
>JACZSM010000068.1 GCA_022574185.1 Pseudomonadota bacterium | reverse complement strand
GTTAATCGGCAAATAGAGATTGTATTTTTTCAGGCCCGCAACAACCTCAGGCAACGCGCCTGTCATCGTGCCATGTGCGAAGCCATTGCGCATATTGAGCACATACTCCATGCTCAACAGGCCTGGATTCTTCTCCATTTGCTCTTCGAGTTTCTCGACGAATATTCTGAGTGCCTTGCTGCCGACGCCGTGAACACCCGCGAAACGCCACCCGGAGCGCAGGCCACGCATCAACGCCTGCACAGTTGCCGAATTGAAGTCCGGGCAGATCTCGAGAATTTCTTTAACGCGGCGCTTATCGACACCTGGCTTGACCGGCAGATCTTCCCCCAGGCAGGCTCGATTCGGGGCATCCCAGTCACCCTCGCTCGACATGCCGTGCATCCACAGCCACGGATTCGAATCGATGGTCTGCCATAGCGTGCCGATCGACTCGTACAATGCTGCAGCAGATACACGAGCCATGGGCTGGCGCGCAAGATCGTAACTGTAGGCGAAGCGAATCGGTAATTTTCCGTCATGCCGCAACAGGTAATTATAAGCGGTCACCTGCTCGCTGGTGTTCAATCGCGAGCCAAAAGTTGTCATGCCGGCGCGGTGATAATACTCCGCCACCAAGCGCTTGAATCCGAAAATGAATTGCTCAGGTGTTGGTTGCTCGCGCAGCAGTCGGTTCAGATGTGCGCGCAATGGGCTTTGCAAAATGATGCCGCGGCCGCCAGGGTCATCGATGCCCCGCGCCTGGTTATTGACAGACTCCGCGAAGTCGGGCCAGACATCGAGGATCTTCTCCATCGCTTTCTCATTGAACAACATGACGCGATGGCTGGCCATCGCAGTCGAGCCAACGGTGAGAGTACCGATTGCGGCGACCAGGGTTACGACTATTTTGGAATGATTAATCTTCATTGGTCGAAACTCCCGTCCAGGGCGACAACTGCTTCGGTTATCGGTCGGCCATTCGGGTCGACCGTCACGTGAAACCAGATATTCTTTTCAGGCGCGTCCATGATCCCGGTGGCGCTCGACAACACCAGCGGGTAATTCGGCACGATCTCGGAAATGTCTGCTTTAGTGATCCTGACGTCTGACAGCTTGGGCGCGCTCATTAGCGTCGATACTGACGCCGGCGTCGCAAAACCCAACGCCGGGGCGTGCAACAACTCGATGTTGAGCCACTCATCGGGAGTCGGCGTGGCATGCGCGAGTAACAAGTCCACTGCCCGTGCAACCCTCGCCATAGTGGCGTCCGGAGTTACGCCAATATCCATCATCAGTACATAACCTTCAGGCGTCATGCGCAGGTTGTACTGCTCTCTCGCAAATCGTTCCGATTCGGACATTGGATGGACATGGCTTTCGACGATGCCGGGTAAGACGGTCTTGCCCTTTAAATCGATAATCTTTGTTTCCGGGCCCGCCATGGCCAACATCTCGATATCCGTGCCCAAAGCAATGATGATTTCGTCACGTACGGCCATCGCCTCGGCAATCGTACCGGGATCCGAAGTCATTGCATGTTCATCCAGCGTGACGATTTTAGCGTTGACGTACACAGCATCCGCATACATCAGGATTTCCGGCGGCAGGCTGTCAATCGACACCTGCGCCCAGACGTGACCTCCGCTGAACAAAGCGAGCGCAGCAAGCCGGGGTAACAGTGTGGTTAATGGCAACCGGCGATTTCTCATTGCACTTCTCCAGGCTCGATACGCAAGCCGTCTGCAATTACATCCAAAAGGCGTATGTGAAGCAACGCAACGCTGATCGCAATGCCGTCTGCCCTCGTAAGTGCTTTAGATAACAAGGCACCGCGTAATCGATTACTCCGGTAATGATTGAGGCGCGCGCAATTGATCGATGCTTTCTGTCATCGCTGCATACAAATCCATGCGATCAACGTTGATTTCAAGCAACTCGTATAATCGCGCCACCATATCGCCAGCATAAAATTCCGTGATGAATGCGTTCGCACTGTCGAGGGATATTGCATGCTCAATGATGGCAATTCCCGCATCAAGCGCGCGGCTCGCCGCAACCGTACGCCCGGCACGCGGATGGGCATGCAGTGCCGAAACAATTTGAACATTGACACTTTCAATAAGGTAATGCTCGAGGATCTCGTCAACCACCTCCTTGACCATAAGCAATGCATCGCGCATCTCCTGCAGCCCGTTGACAGGCCAGTGGTCAGCTCCAGCGCGACCGCGGATTACGTCGGTCATAAGCACGTGCACTTTCAAGACTTTACCGCGCGCATCGTCGTTGGCCGCATCAATCGTGAAGGGGTCCCAATTGCCGCCGCCATGTGAGAGAACCTGATCAAATGACATCATGGCGAGGGACGCGACTACGGCAAATAAGCCAATGCTCAAGTTCCGCCTTGATTCCATCTGCTCCTCCTCAAAACCATCGCAGCAAGGCATACAGCAACAACACCCACAATAGCAGTATTGCCCACAGACGCAGCGTTGTATTAGCCGTCCCGCTCTTCTGTAGACCGACGAAATCTGTAATTGTCGTTGCGGCATCGCCACTTTCTGCGCGGACGAAGAGTCCCTGTGCAGGATTGGTTCCGGCAGTCAGACGCATTAGCTCCGGGTTTGGCACTGAAAAAATCTGTCCACCGATTTCCTCGAATCCCAGGAAGTCGTCGTTCTCGTCATATACAGGCAGCCCCTCGGGCACATCCGACAAGCCGACGTGTAGCGCTATGATTCGCACGCCAAGCTCGCGCAGCGTGGCCAGCGCCGCATCGCTGCTGGCTCGACTTGTGGTCTGTTCGCCATCAGATACGATGATCAGGAATTTTGGATGCCCTGATCCCCGATACGTTTCCGGCAGATTCTCAAAATGAGGAAGGACGCCATTGAGAGCGACACCCAGATCGGAACCGGCTTCTGTCAGCAGTCCTGTTGTCAATACGAACTCTATGATCTCGCGTGCAAGCGAAAGGTCGTCATCCCAGGCCAGGATCGTTTCAGATTTCGACGTAAACGCTGTAACGCTGACAAGCACGGGCCGTGCCGCTGCATCGAAATTGGCAAGTACGGGCAACAGCACTTGTTGCACACGCTCGAGACGTGTACCAACGTCGTCATTCGTACCGGGCTCCGGAATGGTGCCCATGCTCAGGGAAACGTCGGCGGCCAACGCGACCAATACGGGCGCGCCGGGGCCTGGCGTCCCCTCGCCGCTACGTTCGGTGTAAGCAAGCAATCCCAGCATGGCGATCAGCAGCAACGGCACATAAGGCTGTCGTGACGCGTCTGCCCACGTGCTATGACGAGTCCAGTAGAAGACCAGCAGGATCAGAATTAACAGTGCGACCGCAACGAACATAGGCAGGCTCAGAAGATCCGTTGTTCCGCAGAGACCGCGGCACCGTCTCCCTCCGAGGGCGTTTCGGACCGCCCGTCGGCGGTTTGCGGAGTCGTTGCCGCTTGCGGCAACGATAGCAGGAAATCGAGCAGGCGCTGCGCGAGTTGCAAGTCAGGATCGGCCACGAGAGATTGGCGCAGATATTGAATGGACTGCGTGTAGTACTCGACGTCAGGCGTCGCCCGAAACAGTTCGAATTGCAGCCGTCCAAGCGTGTAATGAATCGTGGCAAGCAGGTCGGGGTCTTCGACAGATGCGTTCAGACCGGCGAGCATGACGCGAGCAGTTCCTATTTCGCCAGTCTGTGCCATGTACAGGGCACGATTCAGCATTACTGCCTGCCGGTAACCGGATCGCTCTGCGACAATCGATGCCATCGGCCAGAGAAAGGCCGGCGGTTCCCTGAGGTCAGCGAGCAAGTCCTTGTAGGAATCGGCATAAATTGTCTGCAAACGCTCGAGACGGGCCATGAGGATTCGAATGTCGCCGGCGTCAGCACGATGGTCTGCCGTCAATGCCGGCAATTCACGTGCAAACGCCTCGACAGCGTCGCGCGGCGCCACCGTGAAGTGGCGCTCGAACTCCTTCCATGCGCCGGCGAGTGCCGGTTCGGGTGAGTCACTCCCTGGCGCAGATTCGACCAGCGCTCCAACCTGCCTGGCTATTCCGTAATACAGCGAATGCTGCGAATTTTCGACGCTAAGCTCGAAGAGCTGTGCATTGGCCTGTTCGATACGCGGAGTAACCAGGTAGTAAAACAATGCCGACTGTAGCGCGGCAACACTGACAACGACCAGCAGCAAGAAAATTACAATTCGGACAGATCTCGCCATCATCAGGTTGCGGGCCTCATTCACGCGACGTGGCTGCGTCGGCCAGGGTCAATCTGAAAAGCGGCAGCCACAGCGTACCGAGCATTACAATCCAGACCAACAGCAGCCACTTTGCAACATTGAAAATAATCTGCGACAGATTCACATTTTCGTAACTAGCTTCCCGGTAAGCGTAATCCTCGAGTTCGGAAATTTCCTCGAGCGCTGCATCGAGATAACCCTCTCTCACATCGTCGATTGTGAACACGCTGCCAAACGAACGCACGGCGCGCAGAAATTCGGTTGCTAACGGCGAACGGCCATCTTCTGTGTTAGGCGTTATCCAGAGCAGGTAGAACGCAATATCGAGACGGCGAAGTCGATCCAGCTGCTGCTGCAGATATTCCGTGTTGCGGGCCTCGGCATCAGTTAGAAGAATGATGGCGCGACGATTCCGGCCCGGGTAACGCTCGACGAGATTCAGCGCCTGCTCGAGAGCCCAGCGCATGTTAGTGCCGAATGTCACATACGAATCCATGCCCTCGAGTTGCTCTTCGATGAAGTCCATGTTCGACGTAAAACCCGACATCAGGTAGACCATCGAGTTGAAATAAATGAGACCAACCCGGTCGACCTTGCGCCGATGCTTAAGAAATTGCAGCAGGCTTTCGCGAGCGACTTCGTATCGGCCGAGATTGGGAATGCTGGCGGGATTTTCCGCCTGGCCGACATACAGATCCGCCCTGCGCTCGAATGTCGGCGGGTACTGCTCCCTGAGTAAGGCCGTATCCTCGCGCATGGAGCGCGATGTGTCGACGACGACGAGGAAATCCCGGGCGCGGCGATCAAGCTCCACCGGCCGCGTCGCCGATATGTCCATCAGTGACAGCGACAACAGCACGATGATCAGTACGCCTAGCTGCAGTGGCAATCGATCCGCGATACCACCCGCTTGCGCCGTGTGCTTCAGTAGATTGATATCGGGAAACAGCGCCCCCCTCTGACGTATCCAGGCAATTCCCAGAATGACGAAGCTCGCAGCAAGCAGCAGTAATGGCCACCAGGTACCGACGTTCATGCTGCTCTTTATCACCTGCGTCGCTGCTCCTGAATGCCGCGCCTAGGTACGTCCTGCCGGCGAGATTATTTTTTCCAGCCGTTGTCTGAATTCGACGCCTTGTCCCGCCGGATTGTGCAGCAGATCCATGAACAACGAGCGCAGGTCAGCGTAACGCCGGTCATCACCGGCGTCATTGCCGGGTTCGGCGAGATCCAGCCAGACGAACGGGTCGAGTTGCAACTCGTCGTTGCAGTACCAAACCAGGCACCGCCGCAGGGCGTCGAAAAAGTGCGCATCGTCCGCCGTGTCTGCCTCGCGAAGACTCTGCAGCTGCTGTTGCCATCGCGGCATGTCAGCCGCTGTTTTTTCCAGGGTGCGTGAACGAAACGGCCACATGAATAATCCTCCCATCAACAGGGTTAAGGCAATCCCGGCTGTCACAACAGACGTGCGGGTGCCGTCTTCGCCGACCAGTGGATCCGGGTATCCACCCGTCGGAAAGTAAGTCTCGAACGAGAACAACTGGTCTTCGTCGTCGCTTTGCAGCGTCGTCGATACGGTCAACGTGTCCGGCCAGGGCCGAAAGCGGATTGAACGCGCCGCATCACCGGCCGTATTCAGATCCCGATACTCAAGTACAAATTGCGGCAATAGGTAATCCCTGTCACCGGGACAGGTTGGCGTGTCGTCATCGGGACAGCCGAGTATCTGAAACCGATAGGTGGCGTGCACCCGTTTTTGTCGTGACTCCGATTTGGCGTCGGACCGAACCCGCCAATCAAGCAGCAGTGCACCTCTGTCGGCCGGCCAGGCCGACGTAAATAATGCTGCATCGAGTTCCTGAACCGATACACTGTTGGCGTCGTACGACACCGCAATGATCAGGACCAGCACATCACCGAAGTGCACGTATTGGCTGCTACTGCCCTGCAGGCCGGCACGTACCGTTATCGAATCGTCGCGGTAAACTTCGGCGGCGAACTCCGCCGCAGCCGGCAGCGCAGCCGTGACCGCCAACGCGGCAATCATGCAAAACCGACGAAATTGCAGACCGATCAATGGCGTCGCCTTCGGCGCCAGCGAGCAAGCCTGGCGAGTTCCGGATAGACGTCCCGCTCGCGCCGCAACACCAGATGATCAAGGCCGAGCCCGCGGAAAAAGGCCTGTAGCTTTGCCACACGCGCTCGTTCCGCAGCATTGATGGCGGTAATTCGGGACGAGGTCAGCATTGTCAGCCGGTGCTGACGACGCTCGGCATCCCACAACCGAATCGCGCCGCGCTGCCCGGCCGCCAGTTCGAAACTGACTGTGATCGGAACGACATCGCTAGACAGGGTCCGTATCACCGCACGCCAGTCGTAGGCATTCTCGGCTGCCGAGTCGGCCGCCAGTGGACAAAAATCGGAGACGAAAAACACCAGATCGTCACGCACTGATCGTCTATTGCTGGCATGTTCTGTAAGTACATCAATGGCGTTCCGGCCGACCTGCAGGCCGCCATGGTTGAACTCAACGATCAGCCGTTCGAGCTGGCTCCGCAAATTCCGCTTGGCAATTAAATTCTGTTTCGCCTCGTGATACAGGGTCGTCCGGACCCGGTCACTGGCCCGCCACAGGGAATACGTCAGCTGCAGCAGCGTCAGGTGCAGGATTGCGGCCTTGGGTCCGAATAACATCGAGGCCGACACATCGGCGTAGATCATGATCGAGGCCTGAGCCTCGGCTTCCCATTCATTGATCCAGTATTCGCCGGGTGGGCTGAATTTGTCGATGTCGCGAGGATTATCCTGCCCGGATTCGAATGG
Source organism: Pseudomonadota bacterium (assembly GCA_022574185.1). Taxonomy (GTDB): domain Bacteria; phylum Pseudomonadota; class Gammaproteobacteria; order Steroidobacterales; family Woeseiaceae; genus UBA1847. Next base: position 6,266 of record JACZSM010000068.1, on the reverse strand, counting down.
CCGGGTGCGTAAAAAGCGCATGCCGTCCCCAGCCCGGCCCAGTGGATGCCGGCCGGAGAAGAACGACAGTGCGCTCAATCGTATGGGCAGCAATATGCCGAGCGATTGCAATTTGCGTTTATCGAGTATTGCCTCTGCGGCAGGCTTGTCATCCCTAGAAAGCATATCCTCGCTCACGCAAGATCAGGTGAATCAGGTCTTTCATTTCCACCGGATAATTCGTCTCGATGCGATGCGTCAACATGGGATACGCGGTTGCAAACACATCGAACGGCACGACTTCCTGGCGACCGTGAAACAGGGCATGCGCCTTCAGGAGCGGCGGCCAGAAACTCGATGCGCGCGAGCTGACGCCGCCATGTCTGCTAATCACGTCACGACCGAATCCGTTAGCATCCAGTTCTTTCGCCGGATACGAATCGTCAGTCGGTCGTGTCGCGACGGTTATCGCGTTAATTAAATGAATGATGTTCTCACTCAATTGTATCTCGCGACTCGCGATCTGCTGTATCTCCACCAGCTCATCAACCGTCAACGCAGGTTGCAGGCGTTCAATGTTTTCTTTGAGAAATGCTTTCGACTCGCTCGCAATCTGAAACTCGACCTGCCGTGTCGGTGCTTGCCATTCGATCTTGACGAGAAACCGCTGTTTAGCGGCAGCATCGAGCTCCCAGGTGCCTTCATGGGACAGCGGATTCTGTGTCGCAATGACGTGAAACGGCAGTGGTAGCGGATACTGCTTATCACCGATCGTCACCTGGTACTCCTGCATCGACTCTATCAATGCCGATTGCGTCCGCGGATCTGTCCTGTTGAGCTCGTCGAATAGCACGATGTTATTGAAGATCGGGCCTTTGATTAGCTCGAACTGTTCCGTCCCGCGGCCGATGATTTCAGCGCCCAGCACATCCGACGGTTTTAGCGTTGGCTGGCCCGATATGCGACCGGTCGTGATGCCGGAGATCGACGCAGCCAGCACCGTCGCAAGCAATGTCTTGCCCTCACCGGGCACCGATTCCAGCAGTACATGGCCGCGCGCGAGAATTGCGATGACCGTTGTATCAAGCCCGGCTTCATGCCCTTTTACGACCTGTCCCAGATTGGCGCGCAACGACTGTGCTTTCTTTACCGCCTCATCGAAATTCAATGCCGCATCTCTTTACTCTGTTAGTGCTACGTTATGCCACGAGACACGGTAGGAAGCGACCTCTCGCGAACGAAAAACCGTTACATCTACAATTATCATTGCGAATGAATTCGTCAGCGTGCAAGTTACAACGCATCGTACGGCAAAGCGGAGGCTGCTGTTGCATCAACACTTTCACCCCGACCCTGACCACACGCCAGATGGTCATTACGTCGATGAAGATTATGCGGGGCCGATCGAGGAGCACCCGTTATGGCAGCGGGACAATGTGATACTTAACAGTGTCGGCATTGATATCGGATCGGCCGTTACGCATATCCTGTTTTCGCGCGTGCACTTGCAGCGACAGGCCGTTGATCTCTCGAGTCGCTATCTCGTCATTGAACGCGAAACTCTGTTTGAATCGCCCGTCAGCCTGACGCCGTATGCGAGTGATACGCTCATCGATGCGCGGGCATTGGGCGAAATTGTCGATCAGGCTTACCACGCGGCACGTCTACATTCGGATGACATAGATACGGGTGTCGTGATTCTGACCGGTGAAGCGCTGCGCCGCGAGAATTCGGAGCCAATAGCTCACATTTTGTCGGAGAAGTGCGGCGACCTCGTGTGTGCGACGGCCGGCCATCACATGGAGGCGATGCTCGCCGCGCATGGCTCGGGAGCCGTGCAGCTGGCTCACGATCGCGGCGAGCGGGTCTTGAATATCGATATCGGCGGTGGCACGACCAAGCTCGCTGTCATCGACAAGGGACGGGTGTTGTCGACGGCAGCGATTCATGTCGGTGGTCGGCTACTTGCGTTCAGCGAGTCAGGCGAACTTCAACGCATGGACCCTGCTGGACACATGCACGCCGAACGAGCCGGGTTCCAGTGGCAGCTTGGCGACAGGGTCACCGGTGCCGATCTCGAAAAAATTGCGGGCTCGATGGCTGACGACCTGGTCGTCGCGTTAACCGGTTCGCTATCACCCGGTGATGTGGAGAACCTGTACCTGACCGACCCGATCGAACACTTGCACGATATCGATACGATCGTGTGCTCGGGTGGCGTGGCCGAGTATGTGTACCGGCGTGAGGAACGCGAGTTTGGTGATCTTGGCAAGAAACTCGGTCATGCGCTGCGAACGAGGATAGACGATGGCCGGCTGCCGTGGCCATTGTGGCCTGACAGCCACGGTATTCGTTCTACGGCGCTGGGCTGCTCGGAATTCACAGCACAGCTGAGCGGCAACACGAGTTACATCAGCAATCCCGATGCCTTGTTGCCGCGCCGCAATCTCACGGTTCTGCGGCCCGCTTTCGAATTCGATGACGACTTCGATGTCGCGGCGCTGACTGACGCCATTCGCCACCACATGGTGATGTTCGATTTGGAGCCCGATGACGACGATTTCGTGCTTGCGTTTCATTGGCAGGGTTCGCCGACTCATACTCGCCTGCGGCGATTTGCCGAAGGAATACATGCTGCGTTGACGGAACGCATCGCTGCGTCAAAACCGGTCTACGTAGTTCTCGACGCGGATGTCGCCTTGAACCTCGGCCAGATATTACACCGCGAACTGAAGATCGGCAGCGAAGTGCTGGTCATCGACGGACTCGCCCTGTGGGATTTCGATTCGATCGATATCGGCAAACTGCGCTTGCCCTCGAATACGGTGCCTGTCACGATTAAATCATTGATATTTAACGATGTCGTTGACGGTGTGCATCGTCGCGAACTCGTGCATCATCCGCAACGTCCAAATCAATGACAGACACGCAATGAGCCAACCGGAACTGACATTGGTAACACGGCTTCAGGGCAACAATGCCGCGTTGCTGGGCGGCTCAGTCACTCCGCAGGGTTTCACACTGCAGTTTGAAGAAGTCCCGGTGCTCGTACACGCGTTTCGGCGCATGGTAAGGCAGCTCGAGTTCGACATATGCGAGATGGCATTGACGACGTATCTTTGCGCGCGCGAGCACGGTGTCAAATTTACAGCTCTGCCCGTGTTTCTCGTACGTGCATTTCATCACGGCGCGATATTTTATAATGCTGATATCCCCGTTCTCAGGCCGAAAGATCTCGAGGGCTGTCGAGTCGGCGTTAATCGAGGCTACACTGTCACAACCGGCGTCTGGGCGCGTTCCATATTGCAGGAAGAACACGGCGTTGATCTAAGCAAGGTGACCTGGGTCCTGTCGGGTGACGAGCACGTTGAGGCCTACCGACCTCCGCCGAACGTCGAAGCAATCGCAGCAGGTGCGACGATCGAGGAGCAGCTTGAGTCCGGTGAATTGGCGGCTGCTATCAACATAAAAACCGATAACTCGAATTTTCAGACCCTGATCAAAGATCCGATCGCAGCAGGACTGGCCGCGTACCAAAGCCGTGGCCATTACCCGATCAATCACCTGATTGCTGTGCGCGACGACGTGCTTGACGAGCATCCGGACCTTGCCGTCGCCATCTTCAATGCCTTCGCTGAGTCAAAAAATCGTTATCTAAAAAGATTGCGCGACGGCACGATCGAAAAACCGGACGCCACGGACAAATTTTACGCGCGCATACTCGAACTCGGTGGCGATCCGTTGCCGTATGGCATCGAGCCGAACCGCCCGGTTCTCGAAAATCTGATCGGGCATGCGCTAACACAGAAGATTCTGACCAAGCCGGTCGAAATAGAGTCGTTGTTCGCGCCAACGACGCGGACGCTTACGGGCTGACGCGATCGAGAAATTCCAAAAGCCTGGCCGGCACGTTTGCTTCAGTCTGGTCATCAGGCAGGATGTCCCAGTACTCCGACTGCGGCAGGCACTCTTCGAGATACCGCGCCGCCGAGGTTGAATGAGCCGTGTCTTTGCCAGGCACAATCAGCGCAGGAACGTCGAGACGTAGCAAATCCTCGGGCTCGGCCCCTGGCGCCGTGTCGCGATCGAATAACGTCCGCGGCATGGCGGTGACAATCTTCTTGTATTGATTGACGTCCATCGTTGCATATGCGGCGGCAAACTCGGGATCATTACGAATAACAGGCGCCCAGGGACCGATACGCGGATCCTTGCCAAAGCCAACATCGGTCTCGAGCGCGAGATTGACCACACCGGCCAACCCCTCCTTTTCAAGCAAGCCGAGATGCTCGGCGAAACGGCCGTGCCCCTTGATGCGAAATCGTGCGCCGCCTACCGGCCAGTAAAGAATCATGCTCAGGACCGAATCGGGATACTTTACGGCGTAGGCGATAACCGGGCAGCAACCCATGCAACCGCCTAGCAGGTGCGCCGCGTCCAACCCGAGGTGGGCGAGTAAGCCCCTGCCCTGCTCGACATAGTCATCCCAGGTAATACACTCGACGCGTCCGCCCGACAGTCCGGTTTCACGGCGGTCAAAAACGATGCACTGGTAATTATCCGGCAGATGATCGAGCAGCTTGATGCGCGCGTAAACACCAAGCGTTGTCCACTTGTCGAGTGACGCGTCAAACCCCCCGGGCGAAAACATCAGTAACGGTGGTCCGTCGCCATGGATTTCGTAATTCGTCTTTATCCCATCGATAATCGCTGTTGGCATGGCACCGCACTCTTATTTCTTTGCTTTCGACGCGCCTTTGATCTGAAGACCTGCGCGCACGTCTTCACTGAACGCGGCCAGCGCATCAAACGCAATTTTAGCAACATTGGCATAGGTTTCTATGTCACCGTCAAGGTGCTTCGCGGCGTACCCGATCGCCGCATGCGCCATACGGACGCGCCCGTCGAGCCACGGCCCGCCACCAAATCCGCCAATGACCGGAATCGACACTGCAGCAGCGACAGCCGGCCCGACGACCGGACCGGAGTTCGTGAAATCCAACATCACGGCACCGGCGTCTTCGAGCATCTTTGCTTCCGCAACCAGTCGCTCCTGCATGTCGGCGGTCACGGTCGCATCTGCACCCGACATGGCCGCATACTCGATACCGTACTGCAACGCGGTCTGTGGAGTGATGCCGAACTGCGCCCAGACCGGGACGCCGGCGCGCGTCAGCGCCGTCACGGCCTCTGGATAATCAGCCGCGCCGTCGAGTTTGATCAGATCAACGCCGGCTTCCTTGACGAATCGAATGGCCGCGCCTACCGCGGCATCTGTTCCCTCCTGCAATGGTCCGTACGGAAAGTCGCAACTCAGCAGCGCATTCCGGGTACCTCGCCGAACCGCCTGCGTGACCGTCATCATTTGCTCCATGGTCACTTCGAGCGGATTTGCTTGCCCCCACAGATTGACGCCGACGCTGTCGCCGACCGACATGATCTCGATCCCAACGCGGTCAACAACGCACGCCATCTGATAATCCCAGACGACGACGCCGACAATTTTCCTGCCGTCGCGTTTCATCTGTTGCAGTTCAGGAATCGTTACCTTGCCGACCATGAGACCCCTCCAAATCGCATTCTGTATCCCTGTCCTGTCCCGCACGACCCTTCGGAATTCCCGTATTGTTGTTTTGCCGTGCAAGGAGCAGTGTAGCGTTTCGATATGAGCGCCGCATGGTAATTATTTCGCGCGTAATCGAAGCTGCATAATTCGCGCAGGAGAGATAAAATAAACAACAAGCGACAGAGTCTCGACAAATGCTAACTAAAGAAAGAAACGACCTGATCACGCAGACCGGCCCGGGCACGCCAATGGGTGACGTTTTCCGCTGCTATTGGCATCCGGCACTCCTGGCTGATGAATTGCCTGAACCCGACTGCGCACCAGTCCGCGTCGAGCTGTTGTCCGAAAAACTCATCGCATTTCGCGACACCAAGGGACGGCTTGGGCTTATGGATGAAATGTGTGCGCACCGACGCACGTCGCTCTGGTTCGGCCGCAATGAGGAAAATGGTCTCCGCTGCCCCTACCACGGCTGGAAATACGACGTGACCGGTCAGTGCGTCGAGGTGCCGTCCGAAGCACCGGACTATTGCGAAAACATCAGGCTTAAGGCCTACTCACTAGTCGAGAAAGGCGGCATCCTCTGGGCTTTCATGGGCAATCCGGAGAAAAAACCGCCGCTACCCGAGTGGGAATTCATCAATGTCGAACCTGCACGGCGATTCACTACGAAGCGCTTCCAGGCCTGTCAGTGGCTGCAAGCGATGGAATGCGGCATCGA
>JACZSM010000067.1 GCA_022574185.1 Pseudomonadota bacterium | reverse complement strand
TAGTACGAGAGGACCGGAGTGGACGTATCTCTGGTGTTCCGGTTGTCACGCCAGTGGCATTGCCGGGTAGCTATATACGGACGGGATAACCGCTGAAAGCATCTAAGCGGGAAGCCCCCTTCAAGATTAGGTTTCCCTGGACCCTTGAGGTCCCTGAAGAGCCCTCGAAGACTACGAGGTTGATAGGCTGGGTGTGGAAGCGCAGTAATGTGTGAAGCTAACCAGTACTAATTGCTCGTGAGGCTTGGCCATATAACACCAAAGCATTTTGGTGTGTGTAGCAACATGTAATGCGACACTGAAATACACTCGACTCATCAAAAACTTATCCAGATTGTTATTTTATTCGGTGCAATGTTGGCATTCACTGGCGCGACAGCGGCCAGTGCAATGGCGAACAATGCGCCAACCGGTTTTCTGGCGGCAATAGCGAGTGGGTACCACCCGATTCCATTCCGAACTCGGAAGTGAAAACGCTCAGCGCCGATGGTAGTGTGGGGTCTCCCCATGTGAGAGTAGGACACCGCCAGGATTTAATTTGAAAAAGCCGCAACTTCAGGGTTGCGGCTTTTTTTTGCGCGCGACAACCTTTGCAATAATCCAGTTCAGCCAATCGTCGGTGACTTCATCGCGATTCGTTTCGTTGAGCATTTCGTGTCGGCCATCGGCATAAATTTTAACGGTGATGCGTTGATGGCCGGTCTGTGCATAGTGCATCGTCAGGCGCGTCATGCCTTTGTCGCCGCCGACCGGATCCGATGCTCCGCCGCTAATCAGTATTGGCAGGTCTGCGCAAATTTGTGAGATCGCATTGTCCGACGTGATGGCGAGCAGGCCACCGATCAGGTCCAGCCACAAACCACAACTGTAGGGCCCGCCGCACAACGGGTCAGCGACATACTTGTCGACCTCAGTTGCATCTCGAGACAACCAGTCGAGGCCGGTCCGGGCTGGCTCGAACGCCTTATTGAAACTGCCAAAGCCAAGCCTGTCGAGCAGCGGGCTGCTGATGTGAGTTCCGCGACGCCAATATTCTATTTTTGCAACCATGTATGCCGCGTACAGTGCAGGCCGCGATGACCAGGTCGACGCCGACAGAATCAGGCCGTCCAGTTCACGACCGTAATGCATTGCATAGTTCTGCGCGACGTATGACCCCATGCTGTGACCGAGCAGGACCAGCGGCTGGCCGACAAAGCATGCGCTGATGTATTCGTTGACAATCCGTGCATCGGCAACCAGCGCTTGCCAGCCGCCCTTATCGGCAAAATGACCGAGATGTGTCGTATGTTGACCATGGCCACGGTGGTCGTGCGTGCATACCGCGATGCCATGCGCGGTCGCTGCCGTCGCAAAGCGCGCATACCGGTCGACGTGCTCGCCAAGTCCGTGCAGCAGCTGAATGACTGCGATAACAGTGCCCGAGGGCGCCCAGGTCTGCACGTGTATAGCGTGTCCATCCTGAGCGCTCAGTACGTGGCGTTGGTGTTCAGTCATGGCTGTTCCACCGGTGATCCAGTATCTGGGTGGCAACAATCTGGATACATCTTATACTGATTGCCAACGTCGCATAAACGCGGATACGCAGATGATTGATTTGTATTTTTGGCCAACGCCGAATGGCCGCAAGATTTCGATCATGCTCGAAGAATGCGAGTTCGAGTACGAGACGATTCCGGTTGATATCGGCAGAGGCGACCAGTTCAAGCCAGACTTCCTGAAAATAAGCCCGAACAATCGGATGCCGGCAATCGTGGATCAGGACACGGGAATTTCCGTGTTCGAAGGTGGCGCGATTCTGATGTACCTGGCCGAAAAAAGGGGGCAGTTTCTTCCGCGCGAGCAAGATGCACGGTTCGAGGTGCTGCAGTGGCTGTTCTGGCAGGCCGGCGGACTTGGTCCCATGGCCGGTCAGTTGAGCCATTTCGTCAACTATGTCAAAGAACCGGTGCCATACGCCCACGACCGCTATGCCAACGAATTCGATCGACTGCTGGCCGTCATGGACGTACGCTTGCGAGATCGAGAGTACCTCGCAGGCGAGTACTCGATTGCTGATATGGCCGCATTTCCCTGGGTCGTTCCTTACAAGCGACTGGGCAGCAATCTTGATCCGTTCGAAAATCTGCGCCGTTGGTTCGACTCGATTAAATCGAGACCAGCAGTGCGACGTGGTATCGACCTGGGCAAGGATTGGCGAGGCGATGAAGCCCGAGGCGATGCGGCGCACGCAGTCATGTTTGGGCAGAATGCTCAAACCGTGATGGACGCAAATAAACTCGTCGAGACATGACGTGAAGCTATACGACTGCAAAACGGCACCAAGCCCAAGACGGGTTCGCATATTCGCCGCCGAAAAAGGCCTCGAGTTGCAGACGGTCGCGATCGACCTGGCAAGCGGCGAGCAATTCAAGTCAGAGTTCCGACAGATAAATCCGGACTGTGTGGTGCCCGTGCTCGAACTTGATGATGGCACTCGAATTACAGAAGTCATCGCGATTTGCCAGTACCTCGAGGAGCAACGTCCCGAGCCCACTCTATTCGGTCGCACAGCAATAGAACGGGCTGTGACGTTGATGTGGAACGCCAAGGTTGAACAGCAGGGATTTATGGCGGTAGCGGACGCGTTTCGCAATACGGCGAAAGGACTTAAAAACCACGCCGTGCCAGGCATCGATCAGCATGCGCAGATTCCCGAGCTGGCTGAACGCGGTCGCAAACGCGTCGAAATATTTCTCGACAAACTGAATCAGCAACTCGGCGACCGCAAATTCCTGACGGGTGAGTTCTTTACGTTCGCCGATATTTCCGCATTCGTTGTCGTGGACTTTGCGGCCCGGCTCAAGATGAACATTCCGGACAATGCGGCCGATTTGCAGCGCTGGCATGACGAAGTATCGTCCCGGCCCAGTGCCAGCGCGTGATACTTATATTGTGCCTAGTGATATGACGACGGCAAGCGAATCACAGCTGGCATCAGCGGTGCTCATGATTCGCCCGGCGCGATTCGAAAGCAACCCGTTGACGGCCGCATCAAACGCCTTTCAGGGCAAATCCGATGCGTCACCGCAGGAACAACACGCGGCGGCGCTCAAGGAATTTGATGCGCTCGTGGCGCAGCTGAGAACTGCCGAAATTGAAGTCGTTATATTCGACGATACTCTCGAACCGCATACGCCCGACGCGATATTTCCCAATAACTGGATCAGTTTTCATGCGGACGGGCGCGTAGTCCTGTACCCGATGGAGGCGGACAACCGTCGCAGCGAGAGACGCATGGATGTCGTTGAGCATCTTGATGCCGATCTTGGTTACCAGGTGCGCGAAATCGTTGATCTCTGTGCTCATGAGCGCGCTGGCCATTACCTTGAAGGCACCGGAAGCATGGTGCTCGATCGCGTCAACCGGGTTGCCTACGCTTGCCTGTCATCGCGTACCCAGCTCGATCCGCTCGGCGACTTCGCACAACGAATGGACTACGACGTCATTGCGTTCGACGCCGTTGATCGCAACGGTGTGCCGATCTACCATACCAACGTCCTGATGAATATTGGCGAGGAACTGGCGGTCATTTGTGAAGCGGCAATTCCCAGGGAAGATCAACGATCCGCCGTATTACAGCGACTCAGTGACTCGAGTCACGATGTCTTGTCGCTGAGCTACGATCAGCTTGATGCGTTCGCGGGCAACATGCTGGAACTTCGATCGACCGGCGGCACGAGAGTTATCGCTATGTCGCAACAGGCGTATGACTCTTTGAGCGACGAGCAAATACAGCGACTACGTCGAAATGGCGATGTACTGACGGCCACGATCGACAACATCGAAGGATCGGCCGGAGGCAGCGTGCGCTGCATGCTCGCGGAGATTCATTTGCCGCGAGCATGAGCTGCAAACCTTTAATTCTCTGATTTCGCCCCAACATCGTCAGCACGTCTTTTTTCTCAAATTTAAGGAGATTTTCTATGGCTACACCTAACTCTCAGCAAAAACTTGTGATCCTCGCTGTCGGCGCAATCCTGGTGTTATTCGCGGGCATGCAATTCGTGAAAACCATTCCGCCGGGTCACGTGGGCGTTGCGACGCTGTTCGGTAGTGTTCAACAGCAAGGATACCCGCAGGGTCTGCACTTCCCGGTCAATCCTCTGTATCGGTGGACGACGTTCGATGCGCGCGAGAAAACACACCTGGAAACGGCGAACGTGCCCACCCAGGACCAGTTGCAGACGCGACTCCAGGTTAGCGTGCAATTTCGAATTGATGGCAGCATGGCCGCCGATATTCTGGAAAACACGGGAGATCCGGCAACAGCTGTGCGTGTGCATTTGATTCCGAAACTACGCTCACTGCTCCGTGAGCAAGGCAAGAGCGTTAAACGTGCGGAGGATTTCTTTACTGAAACGACGCAGGCAGTCCTGCAGACGGCGTTGACCGCAGGACTACAGGAATACCTCGCGCCGAAGGGCATTATCGTATCCGCGGTGCTGATTCGAGACATTACACTGCCACCGTTCATCGTCGCGGCAATCGAGCAGAAGAAAGAACGCGAGCAGGCCGTCGAACGCGAGAAAGCCGAACTCGAGCGTGTTCGTACTGAGTTGCAACAGGAAGTCGCTCGCGCGCAGGCTGGACGTGCGGCTGCGGAAGAAGAAGCAGTACGTATCAGAACCCTGGCAGATGCGACAGCCTACGAAATCATCCAGATCAACAATGCGGTCGCCAGTAATCCGGCGTATATTCAACTGCAATCACTTGAAGCGCTCAAAGCGATCTCCAAGGATCCGGCCAGCAAGATATACTTCCTGGACGGATCGAGTCCTGCGCCGTTACCGTTGATGCATCTCGGAGATTTGCTGAAATAAAGCTGCCAGTAGAACAACTGCAACAGCCTTAAGATTGCGACGGGAGCCGGGTGAACGGCTCCCGTTTCGTTTTTTGAGCTAATGCGTAACAAGAAGAACAGATGGGTTCCAGCAAAGACAAAATCCTGATGTGCCCGCCCGACCACTTCACCGTGGATTACGTCATCAACCCATGGATGGCCGGGCACAAGGACTCGCTGAGCGTGGAGCTTGCTATGCAACAATGGCAGCAACTTCGTGATGTGCTTGCCGAATACGCGGACATCGTCACTATCGATCCGCATCCTGACTTGCCCGATATGGTTTTTACGGCGAACGCTGGCGTTGTTCTCGGGCGCAAGGCGATTGCGAGTCATTTCATGCCCATGGAGCGGCGCCCAGAGGAAGTGATCTTCAAGCAATGGTTCCGCGATAACGAATTCGAGCTACTGGATCTCGATGAAAAAATTGGTTTCGAAGGCGCGGGTGATTGCCTGTTTGATCGCGGTGGCCCGTGGCTCTGGACCGGATACGGTTTCAGGACCGAAATTGAGGCGCACCCGAAGATCCAGGACTTCTTCGATATCGAACTCGTGTCGATTCGTCTGACCGACGAACGTTTCTATCACATCGATACGTGTTTTTGTCCACTGAGCGATGGGTTCCTCATGTACCACCCGCCAGCATTCGACTATGAGTCACGGATCTCAATCGAGTCCAGAATTCCGCCACACAAACGCATCGTTGTTGACACGCTCGATGCGGGCCAATTCGCGTGCAACGCTATTAATATTGATGACCAGATGTTCTTGCACAGGGCATCGGACCCACTGAAGGCGCGTTTGTTGGCGGCGGGATTCAAAGTTCACGAAATAGAATTGACCGAGTTTCTCAAAGCAGGTGGGTCAGCCAAGTGTCTGAGCCTGAAACTAACGGAACCGGCACGCAGCGCGTGATGGCCGCGCATCGGTATTGCATTCGGCCGAAAGATCCGGCCGCGCATCTGTTCGAAGTCAGTCTGACCGTCGAGCGACCCGATTCCACGGGGCAGATATTTGCGATACCGGCCTGGATTCCGGGCAGCTACATGATTCGCGACTACGCGAAACATGTTGTCGCGATTCGTGCGGAGGCTGACGGATTGGCCGTTTCACTGCGCAAAATCGACAAGAGTCGATGGCAGGCCGACCCTGTGGAGCGTCCGATCACCTTGATCGCCGAAATCTACGCCTATGATCCAAGCGTACGCGGTGCACACCTCGATACTCAACATGCTTACTTCAATGGTCCGTGCGTATTTGCAAGCGTAGTGGGCCAGGAAGACAGGCAATGCGAGCTGGAAATCCTGCCGCCCAAAGCTCCTGTTGGTCGCAACTGGCGCATCGCGACGTCCATGCGGCGACGGGATACGGCGCCATATGCATTCGGTTTGTATATTGCCGAAAATTACGCGGAGTTGATCGATCACCCTGTTGAAATCGGCGAGTTGTCGATTGGCGAGTTTGAAGTCAATGGCATTCCCCACGCGATCGCAATTCGAGGCCGCACACGCACCGACATGGCCCGACTCTGTCACGACCTGCAAACGTTGTGTGAACACCATGTGTCGTTACTCGGTATGCCCGAAGACCTCGATCGTTATCTGTTCCTGCTGCATGCACCGAGTAGTGGCTATGGCGGACTTGAGCACCGCTGGTCGTCAAGCCTCGTGTGTGCACGAGATAATCTGCCGTCGCGCGGTGATGCTGAGGTCAGTGACGGCTATCGAGAGTTCCTCGGACTTGCAAGTCACGAGTATTTTCACCTCTGGAACATCAAACGCCTCAAGCCGGAAATTTTTTCACCCTACGATCTGAGCGTCGAAGCACACACAAGCCTGCTGTGGGTATTTGAAGGCATCACATCGTATTACGATGATCTCGTACTGGTTCGCTCCGGGCTGATTGCCGAGGACAGTTATCTCGAATTGTTGGGCCGGACCATTACTCGTGTACTGCGTGGCAGCGGCAGAGCCCGGCAAAGCGTTGCAGAATCAAGTTTCGACGCTTGGACGAAATTCTACAAGCAGGATGCGAACGCAGCGAACGCGATTGTCAGTTACTACACCAAGGGTTCGCTTATCGCGCTGTCACTGGATCTCAAGCTCAGATCGGAAACTGCGGGACGTGTGAGTCTCGATGATGTAATGCAGGCGTGTTGGAGTCGGTGGGGCCAATCCGGGCAGGCAATGCCCGAGGATGGATTCGAAGTCTTGTGCACGGAGGTTTCCGGACTGGACTTGTCCGATTTTCTCGACGCCATGGTACGTGGCACCGGTGAGTTGCCGCTGCAGGCAATGCTCTCCAGCCACGGCATTGATTACCGGATTCGCAAGAGAAGCGGTAGACGCGACAAAGGCGGCACACCGGTTGGAGGCGAAGCAACGGCAGCGCTCTGGCTCGGCGCAAACCTGACCGAGAGAGATGGCAAACTGGTCTTCGCGGTAGTGATGAATGGCGGGCCTGCAGAATTTGCAGGCGTTGCACCGGGAGATGTGGCCGTTGCGCTCGATGGAGTGGCGCTTACCGCCGCAAACTGTGATCGACGTCTGAGCAGTTATCATGATGGTGACTCGCTTGAGCTGGTCCTGTTCCGTGGTGACGACCTGATTACGACGTCTATCAAAATAGCGGCAGCGCCCGATGACACCTGCTACCTGGCGTTGGTCGCCGACGTTGATGCAGACACAGAATCGCGGCGTGCGGCCTGGTTGCACGGCAGCTGAATTCAATGCTCTATTTGCGTAATCCGCAGTTGCGTCTCTACGTTGGCGCGATACTGATCAGCTTTTCGCCTGTCTGGGTCAAACTCGTGAACGTATCGCCAACGACGAGCGGATTTTATCGCTTGGCAATTGGTGGTGTGGCGCTGACGCTGTTCCTGCTAGTCAAGCGGCAACGTCTTGGCTTGTCGAAACGTGCGTGGTCAATACTCGTATTCGGCGCGATTTTCTTCGCGTTGGACATCTGGTTCTGGCACCGCAGCATCGACTACATCGGGCCAGGGCTGGCGACGTTACTGGCAAATTTCCAGGTGTTCTTCATGATGCTGGCGGGTCTGCTGTTGTTGCGCCAGCGGCCGCGCCCCGTACAGCTTGTCGCAGTTCCACTTGCGTTGACGGGGCTCGCCCTGATCGTCGGGCTCGACTGGAGCAGTCTGCCCGGTGACTATCGACTCGGTGTTGTATACGGTCTGCTGACGGCCGTAATGTATGCGGGCTATCTGCTTACAATGCGTGCTGCGAGATCCGGGTCGACGCATAGAATGCCAACTCGCGAGGTGGCGGTCATTACGGTGGGCTCCGCGCTGCTGCTTGGCCTTGCAGCAATTGCCGAAGGTGAGTCTTTACTCATTCCTACCATCGCGGACGCCGTGTTACTAACCGCTTACGGAGTTCTGTCGCACTGCCTGGGATTGTTGTTCATCGCCAGCAGTCTGCGCAATGTGTCGCCCACGGAGGTGGGTCTGGCGTTGTTATTGCAACCGACATTGAGTTTCACATGGGACATCGTGTTTTTCTCGCGACCCGTAACGACGATGGAACTTGCCGGAGCTGCCATGGCGCTGTTCGCTATCTATCTCGGTTCGAGACCCGCATCAAAGCAACTCTAACGCTGACGGCAAAATCTCGATCTCGAAATCACACGCAAGTGCTTGCACCTCGCCATCAAGGTGTGACGGTACCGGTGCGGTCGCGTGAATGGTGAGATTGCGTACGATCGCATGGCTGATCTCGTGTTCGTCCATGTGTTGTCCACTGATTAACTTCGGTAGCAGAAACAGGAGGCGAGTGCGCGATACGGGAGCTGCGATCAGGAGATCCAGTTGACCATCGGTATTGTCGGCCATCGGCGCGATATGAAACATTCCGCCGACCCATGGTCCGTTACTGATGTTTGCGAGCGTAACGGGACCGCTCCAGTGCGGTTTGTCCGACGCAATGGTCAGATCCGGAGTTGGGATACCATCGAACATGCACCGCAGGATGGCGAACAGGTACACGAAGTCTCCAATCGGCCAGCGGTATGCTTGCGCAATTCGTGTGACCCTGGCATCGAAACCGATGCCAGCACCGTTGGCAAAATAGCGATCGTTCATTCGACCGATATCGATACGCCGCAAAACCGCATTCGCGGACAGACGAGTCGTCAGCAACCGCGTGGCATGCTCCCAGTCGAGCGGCACTGCGCATGCCTTGGCGAAGTCGTTGCCAGTCCCGGTCGGCACGATGCCGAGCGAGGCAGAACCATCGGCACGCATGATGCCGTTGACGGCCTCGTAAATGCTGCCGTCACCTCCAACAACAACGATTTTGCGCGACCCTGAGCACACGGCAATACGTACCTGCTCCTCGAGGTCGCCCGCTGCACGACTCGTGTGTAGATCGATCGCAATGCCGGCAAGATCGAAGAGTTCCCTGATTCGGTTCAGGCGACGCCCGGCACGACCACGGCCTGCTGTTGGATTGATGAATAACGATACATATTCGGTCATCAGATCATCGCCACGGAAGTCACGCAGCCGATGCTACAATGCCCGCGTCAGTTCACGCAAAACGGAACCCTTCATGTTGGAGCTCGGCGTCAAGTTTTTGATCAGTTATTTCATCGGTTCATTGATGGGCGCGATCATAATTGGCCGGCTGCGCGGTGGAGTCGATATCAGAACGATGGGCAGCGGCAATGCGGGCGGGACGAACGCGTTGCGAACACAGGGAGCCGGTTTTGCGCTTGGGGTCGTTATTATCGACATCGGTAAAGGTGTGATCGGCGCGGGGTTTGTGCCGGGACTTGAACTGCCGTTCGTTGCGCAGGACGCGGAAGTCTCGAGAATCTGGCTGACCTTGTGTTGTGGAGCGGCGGCAGTATTCGGCCATGTCTGGCCCATTTACCACCGGTTTCGCGGTGGCAAGGGTGCGGCGACGCTCGTTGGTACTTTGATCATTGTCGGACCGAAACTCATCCTGGTGCTAATTCTCGTCTGGGCGTCGATGCTGGTCTTTACCGGTTTCGTGGGTTTGGCGACGATGTCGGCCGCAGTCGCCCTGCCCGTCTGGATCGCTGTTACGCGATTGTCGGCGGAGCAACCACTGTTTATTTACTGCGCGATGATGGCCGGATTCATCATTCTTTGGCATCGCTCCAATATTCAGGGTATGAGAGACGGCAGCGAGCCACGCAATACCAAGCTCATGCTATTTAGCAGCAAGCGTCGGGCCGTCGACGATGAGCAGCCTTGATGCAGCGCTAATACGTCGGTCGCTCTCTGGGAACCCGGCCTCGAGACTTGATGATCTCGAACTCTTTGCCAGTATCGATTCGACCAATACTTATCTGTTGGCACAACCCTCGCCGGACGTGGGCCGACATCGTGTAGCGATTTCTGATTTCCAGACAATGGGCCGTGGTCGACACGATCGACGCTGGCTGTCGCCGCCAGGCTCCGGACTCTGTCTGTCTCTTGCGTACACGTTTGCCAAACGTCCCGAGCAATTGCCTGGGCTAACGCTTGCGCTCGGACTCGGCGTTGTCGGCGCGATGGAACAACTGCACATCGACGGTGTCAGTTTGAAGTGGCCCAATGACCTCGTTGCGCTCGACGGCAAACTTGGCGGCTTGTTGACCGAAATTCAGCCACGAAAAGGTGATGGTGTAACGGCCGTAGCGGGTATCGGATTGAATATCGATCTTCCCGAGCGTCCGGATTTTACTGTCGAATCGGAATGGACATTGCGCGCCGTTGACCTCAAGAGCCTCGCAGCCGAGCATCCCTGCAGAGAAGTCATCGCCGCCGCAATTATCGAAACGCTGTATGCGACGATGGCCAGGTTTGAGGAGCAGGGTTTTGCAGGCTTCGCAGACGAATGGCGGCGCCATGATTGGTTGCATGGCAGGGAGATTACGGTTGACATGCAGAATCGGCGAATCACAGGTGTTGCCGCAGGCGTCGACGCAGACGGTGCGTTGTTCGTGGATACCGGGGATGAAAAAGTGCGGGTATTGTCGGGATCAATTGTCATGGCGAGTATTACAGAGTGCGGGCGTTGAGCGCATTGCTGCTGGACATCGGCAACTCTCGACTCAAGTGGGGCGTGCTCTCTGATGGCGCGATCCGGCGCACCGGACACATCACCCAGGATACGATTCGCGAACAGGGATTATCAGCGTTGACCTCCAGGCTGCCCAGGCAAGTCGAAACCGTTATTGCCAGCAATGTCGCGGGATCGAGTATTGCGACGCGTCTATCGGGATTTGTAGGCATGCACTGCGGCTGTGATATGCGTTTCGCCCGATCCGAGAAACAAGCCTGCGGGGTCGTGAATAGCTATCGCCAACCACGTCATATGGGCGTAGACCGCTGGGTCGCGATGATCGGAGCGTGGGCCGAATTAGGGGCCGCTTGTGTCATAGTCGACGCAGGGACTGCCGTAACGATCGATGCATTGAATGGCAAGGGGCAGCACCTTGGTGGCCAGATTCTGCCAGGAGTTGCGATGATGGCGGCGGCGCTGTCATCGCAGACAAGTGACATACCCAAGGTCCGATTGAGATCTGCGGTGCAGGGGCGTGGCCTGAATATGTTCGCAAGCAGTACGACGCGAGCCGTAGAACAGGGCACAACCAATGCAGTCGTTGGAGCGATCGAACGAGCCACCCGGGCATTACAGGAAAGCCGCATCAGGCCGACGATCATCTTGACCGGTGGTGATGCCTCACGCATCCTTAAGTCGCTCGATGATGGGCCGCTGCATCGTCCACACTTGGTTTTGCAGGGTCTGGCTCGAATTTTGGATTGTCATCAATGAAAAATCTGCTGTTGCTGCTGTTGCTCGCGAATATTCTCTATTTTGTGTGGGGAATGTTCGACAAGGATTCTGACGAGCCCGGCATTGCAATCGTAGAGGAATCCGAACTTGGACCGCCACTCGCTGTTTCGCCGAACCGGGATGCGGTGGCTGCCGTGAGCGTTGGTGCAGTACTCGGGTCTGGTGAGCCGTCCGATCTTGCGGCTGTTGTGGGCCGGTCCTGTGTGACCATTGGGCCTTTCAAGGCGAATGCGGATGCCGATGCGGCGTTGATCCAGTATGCCGGCGAGGGCATGCGCACAAGCCTGCGTTCTGCGCATGGACAGATCTTCATCGGCCACTGGGTTCAAATTCGCAATATTGCGGACCGTTCCACAGGCAACAACATGCTTGAGAAACTCAAGGAAGGCGGACTGGCAGATGCTTACCTGGTAGCGACCGATGACAACGGATTGAATATTTCTCTGGGTTTGTTCGGCAACCTGGAGCGGGCAGAGAAAGTCGAGTTGCAGGCGAAGTCGCTCAATCTCCGAGCAGATATTGTGCCGAGAACACGGGAAGGTACAATATTCTTCATTGACATCGCTTTGCCGCCGGGTAAAGGTGCCGGCGCGATGATTGAGAAATACGGCGAGGAAAAGGTCCTGCTCCGTGATGCAGCGACCTGTCCGCAGTCAGGCTAGGCGGTACGCGCGAGTCCTCACATACACTGCCGGCATAGCTCAGTTGGTAGAGCAACTGATTTGTAATCAGATGCTAACCCTAAATGCCATAAGGCTTTCAGCTTCCAAATCATTGAAAAAACCCTTAAAACATAGGGAATATCTGCCGATAAGGGTCGTTGCAGGTCGCCCACAGTCAGCGTAATATGCTACCCATATGAAGCCTGGGTAGCAGATGTCCAAGAAAAGACTGACAGATCGTGCTGTAAAGCTCCTGAAAGCCCGTAGCGAGCGTTTCGAGGTGTGGGACAGCTCAGCACCCGGATTTGGGGTCCGTGTCTCTCCTGCGGGCCGCAAGAGTTTCATTTATTTGTACCGATTCGAGGGCCGCGCCAGGCGTATGACGATGGGCGTATACCCTCGCATGAGCCTGGCTACGGCGCGAACTCGTCATGCTGAGGCCAGAGAGTTGCTCGACGAAAAAGGGCGAGACCCTGGAGCCGAACTGGTCAAGACCAAACGAGCCAGCCGTGATGCGCCGACCGTCAATGATCTAGTCGCCGAGTATATGGAAAAATGGGCCAAGCCCCGCAAGCGCTCATGGAAAGAGGACGAGCGAAAATTAAAACAAGATGTATGCCCGGTAATCGGTCACAAGAAAATAGAGGCCGTCACCCGCCGAGATATTAGAGATATTCTAGATGCTGTCATGGATCGAGGCTCACCTATAGCCGCTAACCGGACTTTGGCAGTCATGAGGAAAATGTTTCGGTGGGGCTTGTCTGTGGATCTCTTACCCCACAATCCGTGTGAAGCGATACAGGCGCCGGCTGAGGAAAATCAGCGCGATCGTGTTCTGGATGAAGATGAAATCAAGACGCTGTGGGCACAACTGGACAGTGATGAAATATCCATGAACCCAGGTATCCGGCTGTGTCTGAAATTGATGTTAGTAACGGCGCAACGGCGCACAGAAATGGTTACTGCTCGATGGGCTGACATAGACCTTGCGGCCGGCTGGTGGGTTATCCCGGCAGGCGTCGTCAAAAACAAACGCTCGCATCGCGTGCCATTATCGCCGTTGGCTATTCGATTGCTGAAAACGGCAAAGAAAGAGCTAGGTGGCTCTGAAT
>JACZSM010000114.1 GCA_022574185.1 Pseudomonadota bacterium | reverse complement strand
GACCGACTAAGCTGAATAGTGGGGGCATTATGACGATTGCTGGAGTTAGCCAGTATTCAATAAAGTATGTTGAGATTGAGAAAATCATAACTGCCTCATAGACGAAAAAAGAGGAATTCCATGCGGTTGATTTCTTTACTGTTTCTATCACTTCTGTTCACGTGCGCCAATGCCCAGCAGTCCTATATGATCGACTGGAATGAGGTCGGCGAAGAGTCAATTGGCCATCTGGTTGAGTTGATTCAGATCGATTCCTCAAATCCACCCGGCAACGAGACCGAGGTTGTCGCCTATCTCGAAGCGGTACTTGCGGCAGAGGGAATTGGAGCGAAGACCTACGCGCTGGACGAGAAACGTGCAAACCTGGTTGCTCGAATCAGTGGTAACGGTTCAAAGCGCTCGATATTGATCATGGGTCATACCGACGTTGTCGGCGTGCAGGCAGACAAATGGACGGAGGCTCCGTTCTCGGGTGTACGCAAAGATGGTTACATATACGGGCGAGGCTCTCTGGACGATAAGGACAACGTCGCTGCCGGACTGATGGTGATGGTCTTGCTCAAGCGATATGGCGTGGAGTTGGACCGGGACATTATCTTCCTCGCCGAAGCAGGCGAGGAGGGCACGCCCCAAGTCGGCATCAACTACATGGTGGAGCATCACTGGGACGCCATCGACGCCGAATATTGCCTCGCAGAAGGCGGTGCCGGAATTATTAATGATGGCCGTGTGAACATCGTAAGTATCCAGACAACCGAAAAAATGCCACGCAGGGTAACGCTGGTTGCGAAGGGCACGCCGGGACACGGCTCAGTGCCGCGAGTCGATAACGCCGTTTCGATTCTGGCGCAAGCCGTCGCGAAAGCGGCCGCCTGGCAGACTGAAGTTCGTTTGAACAAGACCACACGGACCTATTTTCAGCGGATGGCGACGATATCGGAACCAGAGGACGAGTTTCGCTTTAACAATGTCGAAAATGCGGCCGAGACTGAAGCGATTCAACAGTACTTTCTGGAAACATTTCCATATCACTATTCAATCATGCGAACGTCCGTCGTGCCCACGGTCATGGACGCCGGGTTCCGCAAGAACGTCATCCCGTCCGAGGCATCTGCAATTTTGGACATTCGTATGTTGCCTGATGAAGACGTTGACGGTTTTTATGGTCTTCTGGCAGCGGTAATTGACGATCCTCGAGTCACTATTGTGCCCGAGGATGTATATCGTCCGGCTGCGCCGCCTTCAGAAATTGATAACGAAATGTTTCAAACACTTGAACGCGTCGCCAAGAATATGTACCCGGACGTTACGGTTCTACCCATGATGTCGACAGGGGCTACGGATATGGCACAGGTCAGAGCCAAGGGCGTACAGGCCTATGGCGTCGGGCCAGCAAGAACCATGGCGGAGATAACAAGTGGCAGGGGAGCACATGGCGATGATGAGCGAATTGCGGAGGACGCCTTCGTTGAATTTGTGCAATTCATGTGGAATGTTGTAATCGAAATTGCGACACCGGATCGGTGACAGCTTTGCCAACACTAGTGATACGCAACAAGAAGAAACAAGGAAACTGACTATCCAGTTGTTTGCCATATTACGCCGTGACGGGCCCGGGGCAGGGTGCAGAAAACGGGCCGGGTACATTTGTTCGGTTTTTGGTTCATATGTCACCTTAAGCAAATGTATCCGGCCCCCTTTATGTACGCCAATTCACGCAAAATTTACACAGCGTATGTGCGGACTTCTTGCAGCAATCGATTTCCAAGACGATCTCGTGCTTCTTCGAGGCGGTTGGCAGGAGAGGTAGCGTAATCGAGACCAATCTCTTAAGGCAAACTACTGTGCCTCAACGTATATTACTGTAATATACATAAATGATTGATCTGGCGAAGATCACGAGCTTTGATTGGGATGAGGGAAATGCTCGAAAGAACGAAAAGCATGGTGTTTCCATGGCAGAGGCAGAGCAGGTTTTTTTCAATACTCCTTTGCTGGTTTTGGAAGACATCAAACACAGTCGCAAGGAATTACGATTCCATGCGTTGGGCAAGACGAACAAGGTACGATTTTTGCACATTACATTCACCTTGCGTGACGCCGACGAGAAGATAAGAGTGGTTTCTGCCAGGGATATGCATCGAAAAGAGCGAGCGATTTATGAAAAAACAAATTAAAACAATACCGGGATTTGCCAATGAGCAGGAAGAACGACACTTCTGGGAAAATCATGATTCATCTGAGTACGTAGACTGGAAAAAAGCTGAGTCGGTAGTGTTACCCAACTTGAGGCCAACGACAAAGACCATTTCTCTTCGCCTGCCACAGCATTTATTGGATTCCATAAAATCAGCGGCACATTCGCGTGACGTCCCCTATCAGTCGCTAATCAAGGTGTGGTTGCAGGAAAAACTGCACGATCAGTAAATGGTGCCCAGGGGCGGACAAATCTGACGGGATCAGATTTGGTCGCACGTAGTGCGCCCGAAGGGTCGTGCACATGGATGTGCACGAACAATCGAACCACCGACACGCGGATTTTCAGTCCGCAACGTCAATCCTCTTGGCTTTAATAATCAATGAGTTACCGGAACGCCCGTTGCCACTTTTGCACGACTATGCACAACTGATTCACGCAAAACTCACGCAAGGGTGATTGGTGCTAGAAAATCTGCATTCTGCCGTTAATTGAAACAGAATACCGTATAGAAAAGTGTTTCAGTGCGGGGCTTTAAATTGGTTTGCACGGATCTTCGAGAAGGTTTCAAAACGAATGTAGCGGTTATAGATTATATGGGCCGTGCTACTTCTGCACAGAACCACTTCAGAACATTAAAACCTATTATTTAATAGACATTAAAACCTATAAATGATATATCTGTATAACCTATGATTTATAAGCCAT
>JACZSM010000066.1 GCA_022574185.1 Pseudomonadota bacterium | reverse complement strand
AAATAGCGTTTGGTCGGTTGCCCCAAATGGCCGTTTGTCGCGCCCCTGCAAAACACAAGGAGAACGTCTGTTTGCGACCCAAGGTCTATACTGGGAATAAGCAAAGCTTACGGGACGCATTGGGAGGTTGACATGAATGAGACCAAAATTGGCACGGTGACCCACTACTACAATCACTTACATGTGGCAGGTGTGGCGATTACCGATGGCGAGCTACATAAAGGCGACACCATTCACGTCAAGGGCAACACCTCAGACTTTGAGCAAAAAGTCGAATCAATGGAGATTGACAATGAGGCAGTGGAAGTCGCCAAGCCGGGTGACCAAATCGGGCTTGTGGTGATCGAGTACACCAGGGAGCACGATACCATCTATAAAGTGACCTAAACCGCGGGAAGACGGATGCGGCTTTATATCGTTCAGCACGGCGATTCTTTGCCAAAAGACGTCAACCCTGATCGCCCATTGAGTGATCAGGGTCGAGCCGATATTCAGCGGCTGACAGACTGGCTCTCGAGTCATGACGTCCAGATCGAGCAAATTCTTCACAGCGGCAAGACCCGCGCAAAAGAGACGGCGGAGATACTCCGGCCATTGCTTAAGTCCTCTAGCCAGATTTATGAGGGCCAGGGTCTGGCGCCCAATGACTCGCCAGAGGCCTTTCTTCATCAGTTGAGAGACTCCGAGAAAGACACGCTCGTCGCTGGTCACATGCCGTTTGTGGCGCGCACCGTCTCACAGGCACTAACAGGCGCGCCCGATCGGCAACTGGTGGAGTTTGTCCCGGGAAGTGTCGCTGGTATTGAACGCAGTGATGGTGGTTCGTGGCGTCTTTTTATGTTCGCTCGCCCCGAGTTTTTCAACAGAATAAGCCGTTAGCTGCGCCTCAGAATTAAGTTCTATCGAATCGGTTTATTGATGGGCCATCCCTGACCGGAGCGAACAGTAAGGGATCAGCTAGAATTACTACTACTGCCGGCACTTTATAGGGCGTTCACCATGACTGACAATTTGAAGGTATGTGAGCATCACGAAGACTCGCCGATATTTCGGTGGCACCGGGCAACATTGGTGGACGGTAAAATCCTCTCGGATGAGTTCGAATTCTGCCGGTATTGTGTCGAAGCGCAACGAGTGACTTGCCCGAATGAAGATTGTGATAACGAGATGCGGGTAATTGACATGGACTCCGAAAGGCTCATTCTCGCCGATGAGTCCATTGCCAATCTAAAATGCACTAAATGCGGTGAAATTCTCGCTTCTGCTGAGATCTGACTATGGTGATAACGAGGTGGGGGTTGAGCTAATGGACAGGGAATTAAAATCGAAGGATGAGCTTCGACAGATAGTTCAAGATCGAATTGACCGGAGAACTGAAGTTGACGGTGATCACGTCATCGTCAGTATATATTGGCATGAGCCTGACGAGGATGGATGTAATTGGGACCAGAAATTTCGAGGTGACAGCTGTTGGACAGACGCCGTATTAGCCATAGTGGCCGAACTCCGGAGTAAATATAACTTGGCCAAGTTGGGCGTGCACCGTGACTGACATGGACTACGGGTGAGAGGGCCATCCCTGGCCCTGAGTGATTCCTAGTCGCTCCTCATTGCTTCCGGGAAATTCTCCATGCCGTAACGATGAGCGCAGACAAGTAACCGCATGTGACATGCTTCTAGCCTGCATTATTCATGAACAATTAGCCTGAGTGATTTTTTCGCTTCTGCGGTCCAATAATAAGGACATAAAGGCGTCGAGATTGTGTGGTACCGGTATGATCGGTGTGAAAGCACTTTGATCGGGGTTTTTCAGGTGTTGCGGATGATTTGCAGACGAGTGTCCGGCTCGGGTGAACCCGATATCGTTTTCAATAAGGATGGGTTTGACGAGTCGGCTATGTGGGTACGGCGCCGACGGAACAAGCGATGCGTCGCCAGTCATCGGCATAGGGTGTGCTTGTCGGGAAGTGTAAAACGATGCGACGCAGCGATGACTCGATCCAGACGCCTAACTTTAACAGTCGCAAGCGAAGCGTGTTGACCTGTGCTCGTGCGCAGCCGGTGTGGCGCGCTTTTAGCCGCAACTCCTGCATCAGCACGTAAGCGGCCGCCGTCATCAGTACCCGCAGCTGGTTGGCATTGAAACTCGTGCAACTGGTGCGATCGATCTCCAGACCGAGTTTGAGTTCCTTGATGCGGTTTTCGATGTCGCCGCGGGCACAATAGACCTTCCGATAGATGAACTTCGGCGTGGTCTTCAAGTTGGTGACAATAAAACGCGGGTTGTCCTTGGGCTCGCGACCGGGATGCAGGGCGATATCGGCTTTGATGATCACACGCCGTTTGTGCTTCTTCCAGCTGTGTGCGGCGTAGCGGCATTCACCGAAGCTCGGGTTAATGTCTTCACCGGCTTCCAGGGCGGCTCGAAGTGGCGCCATCAGCGGCTCGGCAAAGCGCAGCAGTACCGCGTTCTTGCCCATGCAAACCACGTATTCCAGGCCTTCTTCCTCGAAGAACTCATACAGCTCGGGACCGGTGAAGCCGGCATCGAGACGGATGCGGATCCTGGCTTTTGGAAACGCTTTACGCAGCCGTGGTAACAGCCGCTTTAGAATACTCAGGCAGCCCACCTTTGCCACCGCGTTACCCGCACGTAGCGCATAACAGAACAAGTACTGATCCGGCTCATTGTCGAAGCTCAGAAAACCGGCCAACGGCAGATAACACCAGCGGTCGTAATGCCAGTTGAAAAAACTCAGCTGTTGGCCACCGTGGGTCGGATCTTCGGTCGGATCCAGATCGATGGTGATGCGTCTCACCTTGCGTTTGCGCCGCCGGTGTCGCCGGATCACCGCCGCCGCCAATGCCTCCGACATCCGCAACAACTCGGCTGAACTCACGGCGTTTTCAAATCGCGACAAGGTTGGCTGTGAGGCCAGTGCCAAACCCGTGACCGGATCGCGTCCTGCCAGCAGCTTGAACACCGGATCATCGGCCAGTCGTGCCGCATCGTTGCCGTCGGCATAACCGCAGGCGATGCCAAACATCCGCTGCTGAAAAATCTCCCGGTACGAATGCGCCACTTTGGATTGCTGCCGAGCATCCCGTAGACACGCCGCGATCGAAGCACTTAATCCCAAGCGTTCATCGCAGGCCTTTAGCAGGATCGCACCACCGTCAGAACTGGCCAGCTGCTGGTCAAAACGTGCCACCAGCGCCTTCTTTGTCAGACCCTTGAAAAGAACACCCTGTTTCGTGATATCGTTACTCATGCAAAAGCCTTTTGTGTGCTTAAGTGGTTGTGTCGAAACACTATTTTCGCACATTTTAGGCTTTTGTTTTATCTCCTTTCTCTATTCGTGAATAATCCGGGCTAGTGGGCCCTTTTTCTTATTATACTCCCCCCATTGCGACCGCCGGCAGCGCCAACGCCGCCAATGGCACGATGACAATAATGCCACCGACAACAGCAAGCGTTGTTTTTACACCGCTGATTTTCTCGACTTCGATTTTCTCAATGTTTGCGATGTCAATTTGGGTGGGCCCCATACTGCCATCCGTCAAGCGTCCTCGAAGGATGTCGCCGTCGATTTCGGTGAGCGTCATATCCACAATCCTGCCGGTATTTTCAAAAACCACCAGGTGATCACCCATTTCCAGTTGCGCACTCAGATCGGTCTCTTGTGTACTCATCGGTCGCATCGAGGTGCAGCCGATGAGTGAGACGGCGGTAATCAGAACGATTATCAGTTTGCTTGTCATAACCTTATCCTCTGTCGTTGAGCCACCTACGGCGGCTGTCGAGGCTAAATCTACGCAATCAAGCGCACGACTGACGGAGGAAACATTGATGGTTTTCTGATGTCTCGCTGTGGAACGCAGTAGCTGACTGGCCTCGCCGTATCAAGTGGCTGCGACCGGGACCCGATAGCAGATTTGATTGCGCGGCTATCCGTGGATAGAACTGGCCCCGCCCATGTACGGCCGCAGGACATCGGGTACTTCGATACTGCCGTCAGCTTGCTGGTAGTTCTCCATGACGGCGATCAAAGCGCGACCTGCCGCGACGCCCGAACCATTGAGTGTATGAATGAGCTCGGGCTTGCCCGTATCGGGATTACGCCAGCGTGCCTGCATGCGCCGTGCCTGGAAATCTTTGCAATTGCTGCAAGAGGAAATTTCCCGGTATTTTTCCTGACCCGGCAACCACACTTCCAGATCGTAGGTCTTCGCGGCACCAAAACCGATGTCACCCGAGCACAATGCCACGACCCGGTACGGCAATTCGAGGCGCTGCAATATCGTCTCGGCATGACCCGTCATTTCATCGAGCGCGGCCGCAGACTCGTCGGGTGCGACAAGATGCACGAGTTCGACTTTCTCGAACTGGTGCTGCCGTATCATGCCGCGCGTATCCTTGCCGTAGGAGCCCGCTTCAGAACGAAAACACGGCGAATGCGCCGTATAACGCAATGGCAATTGCGCAGGTTCATAAATCATGTCACGCGCAAGATTGGTGAGCGGCACTTCAGCCGTGGGAATCAGGTAGAACGGTTTTTCGGTCGCTGTCTTGAAGAGATCTTCCTCGAATTTGGGAAGTTGACCAGTACCGATCAACGCATGATCGTGAACAAGATAGGGTACATAGACCTCTGTATAGCCATGCTCGTTGATATGCGTATCGAGCATGTACTGGATAATCGCGCGTTGCAGGCGGGCAAGTGGGCCACGCATTACGGCGAACCGGGATCCGGACATCTTGCTGGCCGCCTCAAAGTCGAGCATGCCAAGTGACTCGCCCAACTCGATATGGTCGCGTACATCGAAATCGAATTCAGGCGGTTCGCTCCAGCGGCGAATCTCGACATTGTCGGTTTCATCCCGGCCATCGGGCACACTATCGTCGAGCAGATTCGGCAAGCCCAGTTCGATTGCCTGCAGGTCTGCCTGTACGCTTTGCAGGTCCGCCTGGCGGGTTTCCAGACGATCACCGAGATCCTTGACCGCGTCGAGCATCGGCGCAATGTCCTCGCCTTTGGCCTTCGCCTTGCCAATATCCCTGGAACGCGTATTGCGTTGGTTCTGCAACTCCTGTGTTTCAACCTGCAGAGTTTTGCGACGCTCCTCAAGCGCCAGGTAAGTATCGGCGTCGAACACCTCACCACGGCGAGCAAGGTTTTGCACGACGTCTCGTGTTGCCTGTCTCAGTAATTTTGGATCAATCATCGATTTCTGATTTCTTCGAGCCTTTCCCGAATCCTGATCTCCAGCCCGCGAGGCACGGGATGATAATACTTGCGATCGTGCATGTCGTCGGGAAAATAGTGCTCACCCGCAGCGACAGCGCCCTCCTCGTCATGTGCATAGCGGTAGTTTTTTCCGTAGCCAAGTTCCTGCATCAGTTTCGTCGGCGCATTTCTGAGGTGCATGGGTACCTCAAGCGAGCCAAATTCCTGTGCATCTGCCTTCGCTGCGCTGGCCGCTTTATACACAGCATTGCTCTTGGCGGCACAAGCGAGGTAGACAACGGCCTGGGCGAGCGCCAACTCGCCTTCGGGGCTACCCAGTCGCTCAAGTACCTCCCACGCATTGAGTGTCAGTTGCAATGCGCGTGGATCAGCATTGCCAATGTCCTCGGACGCGACACGAATCATGCGCCGTGCAACGTACAGCGGATCGCACCCGCCATCGATCATGCGCATCAGCCAATACAATGACGCGTCGGGGTCAGACCCACGCACTGATTTGTGCAATGCCGATATCTGGTCGTAGAAATACTCACCGTGTTTATCGAAGCGTCGTCCGCCTCCCGACGCAACCTCCTGGACCGTTTCGTGTGCGATTTCGCTGCCTTCGGTAAGGTCCGCTGCAAGTTCGAGCAAGTTGAGCGCACGCCGTGCATCGCCGTCCGCGGCCGACACGATCAAGCCCATGGAATCGTCACTCATCGTGTAGGCATCGGCAAGCCCTCGCTCCGCATCAGTCATGGCGCGTCGGACAATGGCGAGCAACGCCTCTTCGTCAAGCATCTTGAGCACGTAAACACGCGCCCGCGACAACAATGCATTATTGAGCTCGAAAGACGGGTTCTCGGTCGTGGCACCGATAAACGTCAACGTGCCGTCCTCAACGAATGGCAGGAATGCGTCCTGCTGAGCCTTGTTGAAGCGGTGCACTTCATCGAGGAAAAAAATGGTGCTGCGATTGGCGACCTGTCGATACTGCTCGGCCTGCGCAACTGCATTTCGAATGTCCTTGACGCCGGCCATGACGGCTGAAAAGCCGATGAAATGGGCGTCGGTCGTCGATGCGATCAGTCTCGCCAGAGTCGTCTTACCGGTTCCGGGCGGACCCCAAAAAACCATTGAATGCGCCCGACCTTGCTCAATCGCACGTCGCAATGGTTTACCTTCTTGCAGCAGATGCGATTGGCCGAAAAATTCATCCAGATTCGACGGACGCATGCGATCGGCGAGAGGTCGATCCGCGGCTGGTACACCTTCATTCGGAAAAAGATCAGTCAACGCTGTTGCTAGCCTTCCGTCTCGAATACCAGT
This sequence comes from Pseudomonadota bacterium, assembly GCA_022574185.1. GTDB lineage: Bacteria > Pseudomonadota > Gammaproteobacteria > Steroidobacterales > Woeseiaceae > UBA1847. Next base: position 6,972 of record JACZSM010000066.1, on the reverse strand, counting down.
TCTCGAAGCGCATACACCAACCGCCAAGACCGGCATTCGCTATGACGAGTCCAACGATTATACCGGCCGCGTCCGCGCCTATGTCGAACCATTCCGCCGATCGGTAGATGATGAGGCGCTGGAAGCCCTCGATGAGCAGTCCAAACAACAACAAGCCCAAGCCAATACGCCAGTATGACCGCGGGCGATACTGCCCGGCAAACCAGATCGCGAGGAAAACAAACGTGGCGGCGTGTAGCCACTTGTCGGCCTCGATAAACCAGGCAGCGAACAGATCTGAATCCACGAGGAACCAGACGACCGGCAGCAGTGTCGCTGCAAAAACCAAGAGCAGGAGAGCCACGCTTGCCACTCGCCAGTGACGCACGTAACGCAATGGCAGCATCAGGGGGCCGTCGCGTCAGTGACCGCCGGAGTTCCTACGACGTCCACGCCGTCAGGCACACGAAACACAAATCGGCCCGGGTCAATCGGCTCATTGACAATGACATCGGACAGGTCGACCAATGTTGTTTGTTCCAGGTTATCGAAAAACGCCATGCGACTAAGTTGTTGCTCGACGAATCCAAGTTCGATCCTCAGGAACCCACTCTCTGTATTCTTCGGCGTCAGTTTGACCCATGTCGTTCCGCTTTCGACAAAACTACCCTCGTTGACGAACTGCTGCATCGCACCCTCTGCGCCACTGAGGAGTAATGCCGGTGTGTTGCTCAGCGCTTCTGCCTGAGGCTTAACCGTAACCTGGGCAAGATCAACGTCGTAGCTCCAAACGTTCAAGCCATCGGCAACGAGAACTTGCTCATAAGGTTCAATATATGACCATCGAAATCGACCCGGTCGTTGGATCTCCAGCGTGCCGCTGGTTACGTCCACGATCTGACCATTCGCATCGATCAGGGACTGTTCGAATCGTCCTTGCAAGGTTGTGATTTCGGTGATGAAGTCATGCACGAGCTGCTCGCCCACGTCATCTTCAAGAGTGTCGCCGATCGCCAGATGGCCGGCCAGCATGGCAAGCATCGCTATTTTGACTGCTACGCGCAATTCTTCGCTCCTAGTCTTTCGCCGCAGGAACCAGTATCTCTCGTGAACCGTTCGATTGTAACGGCCCTACAAGACCGGTCTCCTCCATCGTCTCCACCATCCTGGCCGCACGGTTGTAGCCAATCTTGAGACGCCGTTGCACGCCTGAGATCGACGCCCTGCGAGTATCCATGACAATCTGCACAGCCTGGTCGTACAAGGGATCCTGCTCCGCATCCACGCTATTCGGAAATTTGTCAATTCCAGCCAGCCCTGGAGTTGGACTGGACAGTCCCTCGGTAATTTCGTCCACATAACGTGGCGCGCCGCTCTTCTTGAGGTGGCGCACGACCGCATGTACCTCGTGATCGGCAACGAATGCACCGTGAACGCGTATTGGCATCGACGTCCCTGGCGGTAAATACAGCATGTCACCATGGCCGAGCAGAGTCTCGGCTCCCATCTGATCGAGAATCGTCCGCGAATCCACTTTCGCCGAAACCTGGAACGCGATGCGGCATGGAATATTGGCCTTGATAAGTCCTGTAATCACATCGACTGATGGGCGTTGCGTTGCCAACAGCATGTGTATACCCGATGCGCGAGCTTTTTGTGCCAGTCGCGCAATGATCTCTTCGACCTTCTTGCCCACGATCATCATCATGTCGGCAAGTTCGTCGATAATGACGACAATGTAAGGCAACGACGTCAAGGTTGGATGCTCCACCGGCTTGTCCTCATCCTCCAGCGGCGGTGGCGTGAAGGTGGGATCCAGAATCGGCTCTCCCGCATCTATCGCCACTTTGACCTTGCGGTTGTAGCCGCCAATGTTGCGTACGCCCAGCAACGACATCACCCGATAGCGGCGGTCCATTTCGGCGATACACCAACGCAATGCATTGGCCGCATCTTTCATATCAGTGACAACAGGGGTCAGCAGGTGTGGAATCCCCTCATACACCGACAGCTCGAGCATCTTGGGATCGATCATGATCAGCCGGACCTGCTCCGGTTGAGTCTTGTACAACAGGCTCAGCACCATCGCGTTGATGGCGACAGACTTGCCCGACCCTGTCGTACCGGCAATTAACAAGTGCGGCATGCGTGCAAGATCCGCGACAACCGAGCGACCGCCAATGTCTTTGCCAAGCGCAAGTGTCAGTGGCGACGCGAGTTCTTCATAGGCCTTGGACTTGAGGATTTCGCCAAGTGTCACCAGCTCGCGGTTCTCATTTGGAATTTCCAGACCAACATAGGACTTACCTGGAATGACCTCGACAACACGAACGCTCACAACAGACAACGATCTTGCAATGTCCTTGGCAAGGCCGGAAATCTGGCTGACTTTGACGCCGGGTGCAGGATCGAGCTCAAAGCGCGTAATGACAGGCCCCGGCGACACAGACTTAACCTCCACGTCCACGCCGAAATCCTTGAGCTTGAGCTCAACCAGCCGTGACATTGCTTCAAGTGACTCCGCCGAGAATCCTTTGCGATGCTCCGGCGGATCATCCAGCAGCGAGAGCGGTGGCAATTCGCCAGCTGCCGGCGGCTCGAATAACGGTACCTGTCGTTCACGCTCGGCCCGTACACTCGGCTCCAGTGCCTGCAAGACCGGTTCGATACGCGGGCGAGTGCGCCCTGCAATGCGTTTTTTCTCGACCTCGATAACGTCCTGGCGCTCAGCCGATCGTCGTCTGCCTTCGGCCTTGTCACGCAATTCCAAAATTTTGACACGTGACCTCTCATAAGCAATGAGACACCAATGGCCAATGCGATCCATAACGTCGAACCAGGAAATGCCAAGAAAGAGAGAGACCGACGCGACCCACAAAACAAATAATAAAGTACTGGCGCCGAGCAGTTTCATGACCCCTGCCAGCCAGGGACCGACAATCTGGCCAATAATGCCGCCCGCCGTTTCGTTGAAACCTGCAGATGAAAAGTGCAGCGTCGATAATGCGCAGCTCGTCACCAGCGTGCCGAAAAAACCACCGCCGCGCAGCGTATAGTCGATACGCTTGAAGAGCTGCCGGCTCTGTTGTTGCCGAAACAACATCCAGCCGAGATAAAAAACCATAACAGTGAATAAATATGCGGGACGGCCAAAGAAGTTGAATAACAAGTCAGCAACAAGTGCGCCTACTTGTCCGATGCCGTTATTGACGTCGGAACTGCTCGTCGCCTGGCTGAAACCAGGATCTGTGACATCATATGTAAAGAGCGCATACCAGAGAATCAGCGCCAGCGCGCCAAACACGTATAGCGCGCCCTCGCGCAGTGCACGGTTCACCTGAACGGATAATTGCGATACCGATCTGGATCTTTTCTTAGCTTGGATCATACTTAATGTTACTTAATAGATATCAACTATAATAACTTGATTTAAAAGTATATTCTATAATAAAACAGTCGAGAATTTACAACGGCAAGCACAGCACCTCCCAAGTACGGCACCTGACGGTCAGGCATTTGCGCGTGAGGAAAGATACTGTTTTCCCTACACTGTCAAACGTTCTTGCCGCGGCAGACCATTAGCCCGCATCGACACCCTTGAAACACCCGTTCGGGACCGCATCATCTGGGCTTGCGCGGGCGACTTCATCTGATGAATCAGGAATAAATTATACATGAGTGACTTGAGACATTGCCGGGTTGTGATTTTGGGATCGGGCCCGGCCGGTTATTCTGCAGCCGTGTACGCTGCGCGGGCCAATCTGAATCCTGTCATCATCGCTGGCATTGACCAAGGTGGCCAATTGATGACGACGACCGATGTAGATAATTGGCCAGGCGACATCGAAGGACTACAGGGTCCGGAATTGATGGACAGAATGTTGCGCCATGCGCAACGATTCGATACCGACGTCGTTAGGGATCATATTCATACAGCAGATCTTTCGCGGCGGCCGTTTCGTCTTGACGGCGACTATGGCAGTTACACTTGTGACGCCCTGATCATCGCAACTGGCGCAACCGCGTTGTATCTCGGTCTGCCCTCTGAAGAAGCTTTCAAAGGCCGCGGCGTTTCGGCTTGCGCGACCTGTGATGGATTTTTCTATCGCGACAAAGCAGTTGCGGTCATCGGCGGCGGCAACACCGCCGTCGAAGAAGCACTTTACCTGAGCAACATAGCGTCGAAGGTGACGCTCGTGCATCGTCGGGACGCGCTGCGTGCCGATAAAATCATGCAGGATCACCTGTTCGAAAAAGCCAGGGACGGCAATATCGAGTTGCTGTGGGACCACGTTGTTGATGAAGTACTGGGAGATGACAGCGGCGTTACGGGTTTGCGCGTACGCAGCACGAAAGACGAAGCAAAGACCACGGATATTGATCTCGCCGGAATATTCATCGCGATCGGCCACAGCCCGAATACAGGACTGTTCGACACGCAACTCGACATGAAGAACGGCTACATAACAGTTAAGGCAGGGCTATCGGGCAACGCAACTGCCACCAGCCTTCGCGGCGTATTCGCCGCTGGAGATGTTGCCGACCAGGTATATCGGCAAGCCGTCACGTCTGCAGGTTCAGGCTGCATGGCTGCGCTTGATGCCGAGAAGTACCTCGATGCACTTGAGAAAAGCGACGGACAAATCGTCAATACTGGCGACGTTGCCGCATGATGTTACGGTGTCTCGATGACGGTCACCGTAAACGATGCCATTGCCGATATTGCCGCCGATGCATGGAATCGACTCGTCGGCGACGATAATCCGCTCGTCAGCCACGAATTTCTGTTGGCTGGGGAACAAAGCGGCGCCGTTACGCCGCAGACGGGCTGGACACCGCGCCACCTCACACTAAGTCACAATGGCGAGCTTGTCGGCGCAATACCACTGTATGAGAAAAGCCATTCCTGGGGCGAATTTGTATTCGACTGGTCCTGGGCACACGCCTACGATCAGGCTGGTCTGCACTATTATCCCAAGCTCGTCTCCGCGGTTCCATTTACGCCGGCTTCCAGTCCGCGCCTGTTGTTGCGTGACCGAAACGATCATGAAACAGCCGCCGCACTAATCGAAGCGGCAATTTCCCTGGCCATCGACACCGACTGTTCTTCGCTGCACATTCTGTTCCCCGCCGCCGACGACCTGCCGTTTTTGCGAACCGCCGGACTTCGACTTCGCAAAGACTGCCAGTTTCACTGGCATAACCACAATTACGGCAGTTTCGAGGAGTTTCTGCGGACATTCAGCGCCAAAAAACGCAAGAAGGTACGACAGGATCGTCGTCGGGTGATGGAGGCTGGCATCGTGTTTCGACGTCTGCGTGGTCGCGATCTCGAGCCCGACATATGGCGCACAGTGTATAGGCTGATCAGCATTACGTTCATGCGCCGAGGTTCACTGCCCTACTTCGGCCTCGAATTCTTTATGACGATTGGCGCAACGATGCCGGACAACATCCTGGTTATTCTCGCTGAATACCGCAATGAGCCCATCGCGGCAGCCATATTCTTCGAAAGTGACCGGGTACTTTATGGTCGGTACTGGGGCAGCGACGGCCAATATGATGCCCTGCATTTCGAGACCTGCTATTACCAGGGCATCGAGTATTGCATCGAATCCGGTAAAAAGACGTTTGAGCCAGGCACGCAAGGCGAGCACAAAATCAGCCGCGGCTTCGTTCCAGTCGAAACCTGGTCGGCGCATTGGCTCAGACAGCCTGAGTTTTTTTCGGCCATCGGCGACTACCTGGACGAAGAAGGCCGGCATATCGACCGTTATATGGACGCGGTAAGCGATCACAGCCCCTACCGCGATGACACGGGCCGAAATCAAAGGTGAACACGAACAGGATCGCGTGGCTTAGCTCGACTGATTCATCAGATGCGTTCCCGGATATCGAGAATGCACTGGTAGAGCCAGACGGCCTGCTCGCCGCTGGCGGTGATCTGAGCAGTGAGCGTCTGCTGACCGCTTACCGCGCGGGAATTTTCCCCTGGTACGACGAAGGGCAACCAATTCTTTGGTGGTCGCCGGATCCTCGCTGCATTCTTCGCCCTGCGGATCTGCATGTTGCAAGACGCCTGCGACAATACGTCAACCGCTCAACACTGATGTTGCGGTTCAACCACGCGTTTGGCGATGTCATTCGAGCCTGCGCCGGGGAGCGCAAATCGGAGCAGGGAACATGGATTACGTCTGAGATGATCACAGCATACGAACATTTGCACGCCAGCGGCTGGGCGCACTCCATCGAGGTCTGGAATGGCGCCAGTCTTGTCGGCGGTCTCTACGGTCTGTGTATTGGCCGCGTGTTTTTTGGCGAATCGATGTTCAGTGTCGTCGATAATGCGTCCAAATTCGCATTGCTCGGCCTCACCAGACACATGCTGGCACATGACCTTGCCCTGATCGATTGCCAGTTGGTATCACGCCACTTGATCACTCTGGGTGCCAGCACCATTCCACGTGCCGAATTCACGCGGATTCTGCACTCATCGTGCAATCCTGCCGTACAATTTGACGACTGGCCGGACAAATCGCTGCCCGTCGCCCAGTTGTTGCACAAATGACGTCTGTTCGATTGCATTAAGGCAGCCATTTCTGCACAATCCGCGGGCCTTTTGGAGCAGAGAGAACCACAGACCTTGGCCAAAGAAGAAGCCATACAGATGGAGGGCGTCGTCACCGAGACGTTGCCGAATACGACTTTTCGCGTGGAACTCGAGAACGGGCACATTGTGACCGCCCACATCTCCGGGAAAATGCGCAAGAATTACATTCGCATCCTCACTGGCGACAAAGTCACTGTGGAGCTGACTCCGTACGATCTCTCCAAAGGTCGTATTGTTTACCGCGGCCGCTAATAACCCTGTAGATACTCTGTTCGGGGTCAAGTATTAATTGACTCTGGTATGCGATAGAACTTATCGCCATCCCAGGGTTGCCGGTATTTCAGCATGGCCCAGATTGAGTGCAACAGTTTGCGCATGACGGC
>JACZSM010000113.1 GCA_022574185.1 Pseudomonadota bacterium | reverse complement strand
ATATCTGCGCATTCCGGCTGATCAACACGGATCATGGCTACTGGTGTGCGCAGTTAGTCAAACCCTATGTGGACGAGGAAGTAAGCTGGGCGATAGAGAAACATCAGGCATTACGCTTCTTTCCGGATAAGTCCGTCGGCTACGAATACCCGGATGCATATATTCGATATTTTGGCGCGGACTACAAGATCGAGCCGTATCTCGTGAAGGAACACCGGGATGCGAAAAAACATAAATGGTATATGTCGGCCCGCAAGATAACGGTTAACGATCTATATTCTTTCGAAGATGACGTTGACGTCGAGCTGGAAGACTTCACCGACATCATCGGACGCAATTTCAAGCAGCCGAAAGAAGGCCTGGGCTTTGACGGCAGCCCGACAGCGCACATGTGGCGCAGCTTCATCTGGCCCAATAATTATCTTTGAATTTGAGGCCGCTGGTGAGCGGCCATGCAAGTATCAGAAGGGTGAGATCCCGAACAGGCGCTGCAGTATCAAGATCAATGACATGCCCGTGAACACGATCAGGCTGAGCCAGCTAAACCAGGTCGCAAATGTCGATGGATAGAAAATCGCGTCATCCTTGGGAATAATCGTTCGACAATAATACAGATTCAGAAAATAGATGACCGGCGCAACGAAATAGGCGAGTGCCGAGGCTATCAATACAAGGTAAACGGGCCGCGGAATTCCAGCGATGATGGCTACCGAGGCGAACAGCGAAAAGAACATGCTTATCCGGTAAATGTTGTACTCCGAATACCAGGTCTTGCGCTGACGCGAATCGAGCTCGGCGCCAGGCACGCGCGGCAGCTCTGCGGTTTTGCGGAACAGGTTCCTGCAGCACGCGCCCACCACGCGCGGCCATCCATCGAAGTAATTGAAGGCCGTGGAGAAAGTCGCTGCGAATGCGCCGGCAAGAAATACCAGCATCAGGCTCGGTCCGACACTGTCGGTAAATATTCTTGCAATTTCTCCCATCACGGCATTTCCGCTAACTTCGCTGGGATATAGCCACACGGCGGAGAGCACGAGAAATATTGTCGCGAGTATGAATGAAATGACGTGGCCGAATCGGAAATCGAGCAGCCCGATCTTAAACCAGCGCCGGCAATACTCGCGGGCATGCTCCGGCAGTTTCGAGATATCGACCGTCAGGTCTTCTTTGCGTCCGCCGAAGGCATCGAATTTGGCGACGAGACCTTGTGCCTCCATCGAGCTGCGCAGTCGACCCATGCCGACTTTCTTCGCTTTACCCCATTCCGATGCTTGCAGGGAGACGTCGATGCCTGTCGGCAACAGGCCCAGAAACGATGCGATGATAAGCCATGATCCTTCGGGCGTTTCCAGTTGAAAAAAGTGTACGAATTCGGCGACAGGGGCCGGCTGCACCGCATAGACCGAAAACATACATACGATGAGTATTCCGGCGGCTATCTTGGTTGCCAGTTCGACCACCGCATAGCGACCGCGCAAGATGATTGCAACAGACGTAACGCCGAGCAGAAAACCATACACGGCCAGTTCTTTGTCGTCATCGAACCACGGCATGTCCACGCCTAAGTACATACGGAAAAAATAAAAGACCACAGCGGCGGCAGCAATTAGTCTGCCGGCCTGGCCGACCGCCGACTGAATAATGGTGGTCACCAGCACGTACCAGACGGGTATTTTCCTCCAGGCGGTCGCGTATGCGTCCAGTATGCTGCGGCCCGTCGCGTGCGTGAACCGTATGGCCATTTCAAAGCCGTAATATTTGAATATGTAGGCAAGCGGCAGACACCACAGCAAGGCGTATCCGTATCTCCCCCCGGCTACCGGCGCGGTGACGAGGTGGCTGGTGCCGATGCCGGTCATCATCAACATCATGCCTGGCCCGAAATTGCGCGCGAGGCTGCCAAGTTTCATGGACGGCAGTTCCAGCGAATCGAAATCGTCGGCGCTGGTGTCGACCGGTGTCTCCTGGCTCATTGCTACCCCCTAATAGGTGCCGGCGACACGCGCCCGCTGCTGAATGAGTGCGAGGACAATGTCGATGGTCGGCGTCGGCACCGCGACCAGTGTCCCCAGTTCCTGCACGACTGTGACCAGTGCATCGATTTCCATCGGCCTGCCGGTTTCGAGGTCCTGCAACATTGATGTCTTGTGCGCCCCAACGGCAGCACCGCCGGCGAGTCGTCGATCGACATTGACGCGAAATTTTGCGCCGAGCTTTTCACCTATCTCCTGAGCCTCGAGCATCATCAGCCTGCAGACGTCACTCGTGCCCTCGTCGCCGGCAACTTTATCCAGGGTGGCGTGGGTCAATGCACTGATCGGATTGAAACAGAGATTCCCCCATAACTTGATCCAGATGTCATCGCGAATGTTGTCGCGAACGCGCGATTTGAAGCCGGCGTCTTTCAGGGCCGCGCATAGTTTTCCGGTACGCTCGGACGGTTGTCCATCCGGTTCCCCCATCGTGTAACGATCCCCTTCGATGTGACGGATAACGCCCGGTTCCACGATCTCGGCTGCCGGATAGACGACAAAACCAATCGCGCGTTCCGGCCCGACGGCATCCCAGAATTTGCCATCGGGGTCGACACTCTCCAGTTTGTGATTCTCATACGGGCCGCTGAGCTTGTAGAAATACCACCACGGGATCCCGTTGACACCGGTCACGACCGCGGTGTCCGGATCCAACATCGATTTAATCGTGTCCGCAATCCCGGGCAACGAATGCGCCTTCAGCGTAATAATGATGTAGTCCTGCGGCCCGGCATCTGCGGGATTTTCGATACAACGCGGATGAGCGACACGCTCTTCCCCGTCAATCAGCAGTTTGACCCCGTTTTTTTGCATGGCCGCAAGATGCGGGCCGCGTGCGATCAGCGTGACATCCTGGCCGGCGAGCGACAACTGCACACCGAGTCCAGCACCGATAGCGCCGGCCCCATAGATACAAATACGCATCAGGCTTGCCTCGATACTTCGATCGATAGTGGCCCGTAAATACATATACGCATCAGGCTTGCCCCGATATTTC
>JACZSM010000112.1 GCA_022574185.1 Pseudomonadota bacterium | reverse complement strand
CAGTTCAAGCGGGATCGTGATGATGACGGCGCGCAACGCGCGTTGGATGACATTCGCAAGACGGCGCGCGACGGCACGAACGTCATGCCCGCGCTGATCGAAGGTTCACTCACAAGATGCACCCTGGGCGAAATGGTCCAAGCCCTCGCCGACGTCTACGGCCGCTACACCGGCGGCCCGGAGTGGTGAGAAGAAGGCGCTTGGCATTAGGACCGGAGCGAGTTGGCGCGTGAACGAACTTATCTCAAGCAATCTTGATCAACTGAAAGGGCTCTGCAAAAGACATCACGTCAAGGCGCTTTATGTCTTTGGTTCGGCGACGCGGGACGACTTCGATCCCACCGGGAGTGATCTTGATTTTGTGGTTGAGTTCCTGCCGCAGCAGCGCCGCGGCTTTGGTGATGTGTACTTTCAGCTCGTGGATGATCTCGAAGCACTCTTCGGATGCGACGTCGACCTTCTCGAACGAGAACCGCTGGAGAAATCAACGAACCACATTCGCCGCCAGAGCATTCTCAGCTCGATGGAGCGGCTGTATGCGGCATGATGATGATGCCTGGCTGCTGGACATGCATCAGGCGGCCATGAAGGCCCGAGCTTTTGTCCATGGCCCTGCATCTCGAAGCGAACTGCTCAATTGGCGTTGAGTCCGAATGCTCTCGAACCGAGCTTGCGCTTGGCCATCGTTTCGTGATCGACAACCGCCTCCTTCGTTATGCCGGGCTCAAGCACCCTCAAGAGAGCAAATTGGAACTTCTTGTAACGATCGGGGTGTTTCGCGAGCAGCTCTTTCAGCAGGATGTTTCCACCGGATGGCGATTTGGCGTACCGGCTCCATCGCGCCCAGATTCCTCTTGCCCCGTAAGCGCTACCGATGTATTGACGGCCACTGACTGTGTCCAGGATGACATATACACCACTAACCGAAGAGAGCATTCGGTACCACTCTCGGTTGGATTCTTGGTTGTTCACCATGCGGACAAGCTGATCGTGTCTTAGCACAAAATCGTAGTAGCCTGGAAAATCCGCGACATAATCGGGAGGCAATATCTCGCTGATATCCTTGTTGCCAGCTCGGTGGAGCCACTGGGCCCACGATCGGGTTCCTTTACCCCAATGCACGACGAGTCGCCCCTCCATATCTTTGAAACCTGGCAACTCCCGAGTCACATAGCGGAATCCTTTGCCACGAGGTTTCTTTGATAGAACCTCCCATACGCCGACGAACTTTCCGAATTTCTGGCGCTCTGCAATGAAGCTGAAGATGAACCGGGCGCTTCCGAACACATCCCAACTCTGGCCGTTCTGGTACTTGACAAACTCCCGTGTCCCGCGCATAGCCCAGAGATCGAGGTTCGTATCTTTGTGGCGAAGAACCTTCACATCGCGGCGGTCACGGAAGCGAGCGAATAATTCAAGTTCAAGTAGCTTCATATGTAAGTCCAGATCGAAAATACACGTGCCTCAAATGTTACGATACCATCATAGGATCATCGCGCACACGTACCGTAATAAGGAGCTTGAGACATTCTGTCTCGCGCATTGCACTTGGAGCAATCGCTCTCTTGCTAGCACTCTTGTGCAATATCATAGCATGCATCTAATGCGTCTTCCAAAGACGAGGCGGATCTTCGATGTGCCGTTGTGTAAATTCAAATCCCAACTAGGCTTATAGTAAATAATCAACTATGAAACTCGCGCTAGTTCAACAATCGGCAACGGATGATCGCCGGGCGAATCGCGAGACCGGGCTGGCCGGGGTGCGACGCGCAGCTTCACAGGGCGCGAACGTCATCTGCTTTGCGGAGCTGGCGCTTGATCCGTTCTATCCGCAAGAACCCGCCACACCCGAAACGCTCGCATTGGCCGAGCCCGTGCCGGGGCCGACCACGGATGCGTTCGCCAAACTCGCAACCGAGCTCGGCGTGGTCATTGTCCTGAACGTCTTTGAGCGTGATGGCGATCACACCTACGACACGTCACCCGTGATCGATGCTGATGGAACACTCCTCGGCAAAACGCGCATGGTGCATATCACCGACTACGACTGCTTTCACGAACAAGGCTACTACGCCCCCGGAAATTGCGGTGCCCCCGTCTACGACACCGCCTACGGCCGCATCGGTGTCGCGATCTGTTACGACCGCCATTATCCCGAATACATGCGCGCGTTGGCGCTCAACGGCGCGCAGCTGGTCGTCGTACCCCAAGCCGGGGCCGTCGGCGAATGGCCGGATGGACTCTTCGAAGCCGAGCTGCGCGTCGCGTCATTCCAAAACGGCTACTACTCCGCTCTGTGCAATCGTGTCGGGCCCGAGCCGAAGGTGACGTTCGCCGGGCAATCGTTTGTGTGCGATCCCGCGGGAAACGTCATCGCACAGGCCGGAGAAGGCGCCGACGAGATTCTTCTGTGTGAGATTGATCTAACGAAAGTCGAATCTTCACACGCAGCGAAGCTGTTTTTGCGCGATCGACGGCCCGAACTGTATGGCGAATGGCTTACCTGATCTGGAGATCGCACCGCTCATCTATGCTGAACGCATGAGCAAGACCGATACGAGGTATCGCCAGTCGCCGGTCACTTTGTAGACTTCGTGCAGCGTGAACCCCTGCCCAGCCGCGCCGGTCCAGCGATTCGATCGGCTGACACGGCTTGGGTTAGGATGAGCAGCATGAAGGCCTGCCTGCTGCATCGACCTGGCCCGGTCCGTGATCGGCCGTTGAAATACACGGATGTCGAGACGCCGCAGCCGGGCCCGCACGAGTTGCTCATCAAAGTCCGAGCGTGCGGTGTGTGCCGAACTGATCTGCACGTGGCCGAGGGTGAGCTGCGCGTGCGCAAATCGCCGATCATCCCCGGCCATCAGATCGTGGGCGAAGTCGTCGAGCTTGGTGAAGCCGCGCGCAAACCCGAGGTAGGCGCGCGTGTCGGCGTGGCATGGCTCAATAGCACGTGTGGCGAATGTGCGTATTGCTCAACCAGCCGGGAGAATCTTTGCGACAAAGCCGAGTTCACCGGCTGGACGCGCGACGGCGGATT
>JACZSM010000065.1 GCA_022574185.1 Pseudomonadota bacterium | reverse complement strand
AGTTACCGCTGCCGGTTGGTTAATGACAAGTCCCATGGCGCAGGTCTCGTCGTAATGAAGCAGCAGGATGACGGTTTCGGCAAAGGTCGGTCCGTGGACCTCTTCCGTGGCGACCAGGAGCTTGCCCATGGCCGGGTCTTCATCGGCGATGACGACTTGCGAGATGATGCAACAGACCAGCGCCAGAATCGTTGCGTATTTACTCATGTTGATGGCTGATGATTTTCGCGTGTCCGGTTAAGTAGAAATGCTAAACGATACATGTCCTTTCTGACTCTGAGTATAGCGCCCTGTCGGATTCGCGAGTCCCGCATCGTATGCCTGGCCGAACGATTGTTGATCCACCCGCGTTATCATGACCCGCCCACATCGTTTGAGATGACGGGTAAAAGTTCAGTTACGTATCCGGGTGACAATAAGAGCCTGACCAGGCAAAAAAATCTGTGTGACCGATTCAATTCAACGCTCCCGCGCACTATGATGGGCAATCCGTATTCACGAAGATGCAGCTATGGCAGGGCTTTATTTCGAAGAATTCTCGGTTGGCCAGACTTTCGATCACCCGATCCGAAGAACCATCACGGAAACAGACAATGTTCTTATATCGACGTTGACGCACAATCCGGCGCCTTTGCATCTCGATGCGGAGTACATGAAAGGCACGGAGTTCGGCAAGCCGATCATCAATAGCTGCCTGACGCTTGCACTCATGGTCGGGATTTCGATTAATGACACAACGCTGGGCACGACGGTTGCCAACCTCGGCTGGGACGAAGTGCGCTTCCCGAAGCCGCTGTTTCCCGGCGATACGATTCACATACAAACCGAGGTGCTGGAGTTGCGCGAGAGCAAGTCGCGACCCGACAACGGTATCGTGACCTTCGCCCATCGAGCATTCAACCAACACGATGTTCTCGTCGGAGAATGCAAGCGTACGGCGCTAATGCATAAAAAGCCGAAATGAGTCGCAGCTACCTCTTCGTGCCGGCCGATAGTGAGCGAAAAATGCGCAAGGCGGGCGATAGCGGCGCCGATGCGTTGATCCTCGACCTCGAGGATTCGGTGGCAGCGAACGCGCGGCCCGACGCGCGTGCGCTGGCAGCCGAGTACCTGACCGGCAAAGACAATGTCTGGGTACGCATCAATCCAATCGATACAGAAGACGCAGTGGCCGATCTCGCCGCTGTCATGCCATCGTCCCCGGCCGGTATCGTATTGCCGAAGCCGCAAAGCGCGGCCGACGTGGTTCGGCTCAGCGAGCTGCTTGACGGCCTGGAAGCACGCCATGGTATTGCAGCCGGGCAGACGCGCATCATCGCGTTGTGCACCGAACGACCCGATGCACTTTTTACGCTGGCCAGTTATGACGCGGCGACGCCGCGCCTGGCGGCGCTGACCTGGGGCGCCGAGGATCTTGCTGCCGCCGTTGGCGCGAGTAGTAACCGCGATGATGCTGGCAACTGGTTGTCGCCTTACGAACTTGCCAGGTCTTTATGTTTATTTGCGGCCGCTGCCGCGAAGGTCGCAGCCGTCGATACGGTATTCACGGACTACCAGGATTCTGCGGGCCTGGCGCATTATGCAGCCAATGCACGACGCGACGGGTTTTCCGGCATGCTCGCGATTCACCCGGCACAGATCGACGCAATCAATAACGCATTCATGCCGACGCCGGCGGAACTGGACCGGGCCGAACGAATAGTGGCGCTTTTCGATGACGATCCCGATGCAGGAGTGCTGGGAATGGATGGTGCGATGATAGACCGTCCGCATTTCGTGCAAGCGCAGAGACTTCTGCTGCTCGCAAAGAAACTCGCCGCTCAATAAGAAGAAGGGTGAAGAAATGACTCAGATCTATCCCGTCGATCCGGATGTGCAGGCGCGCGCGCTAATTGATGCGGCCGGGTATGAAGAGATCTATGCTCGCTCGATCAATGACAACGAAAAGTATTGGGCAGAACAGGCGCGCCGTATTGACTGGATCAAGCCGTTCACACGTGTCAAAGACGTCTCCTTCGCCAAAGATGATCTGCACATTCTCTGGTTCGACGACGGTACGCTAAACGTCTGTTACAACTGCGTCGATCGGCACTTGACCGAGCACGCCGATGACGTTGCCATTATCTGGGAAGGGGATGACCCATCGCGTGATCTCAAGATTACGTATCGCGAATTGCACGAGCGTGTCTGCAAGTTTGCGAACTCGCTTAAAATGTTGGGCGCGAAGAAAGGCGATCGCATCACGATCTACATGCCCATGATTCCGGAAGCTGCTGTCGCAATGCTGGCTTGTGCGCGCATCGGCGCGGTTCACTCGGTGGTCTTCGGTGGGTTTTCTCCGGATGCGCTGGCCGGACGCATTCACGACTGTGAGTCGAATATTGTTATCACCGCTGACGAAGGCGTACGCGGTGGCAAGTCGATTCCGCTCAAGGCCAATGTCGATGCGGCAGCCGCAAATGTTGTAGTGACGACGCTGGAAAAAGTCCTCGTCGTTAAAAATACGGGCAACGATATTGCATGGGTAGACGAACGTGACGCCTGGCTGCACGAACTTGAGGCCGAAGTCGATGCCGATTGTCCCTGCGAGGAAATGGGTGCCGAGGACCCACTCTTCATACTTTACACGTCGGGTTCGACGGGCAAGCCGAAAGGCGTGTTGCACACCAGCGGCGGATATCTTGTTTACGCTGCGCTGACGCACGAAATCGTATTCGATTACCACCGCGGCGACATTTACTGGTGCACCGCAGATGTCGGTTGGGTCACAGGTCACAGCTACATCGTCTACGGGCCCCTGGCCAATGGCGCGACCACGTTGATGTTCGAAGGCGTGCCGACCTACCCGAGCTCGTCTCGATTCTGGGATGTCTGTGACAAACACCAGGTCAACATCTGCTATACAGCGCCAACCGTGATTCGAGCGCTGATGCGAGAAGGTGACGCACCCGTCCAGCGTACATCGAGAAAGAGCCTGCGGTTGTTGGGCTCTGTGGGTGAACCGATCAATCCTGAAGCCTGGGAGTGGTATTACCATGTTGTTGGCGATTCACGTTGTCCGATCGTTGACACCTGGTGGCAGACAGAGACGGGCGGCATACTGATCAGCCCATTGCCCGGCGCGACGGCGTTGAAGCCAGGGTCGGCAACGAAACCGCTGTTCGGTATCCAGCCTGCCATCGTTGACAGCGACGGAGTGGTTCGCGACGGCCCTACCGAGGGCAACCTGATCATTACCGACAGTTGGCCCGGACAGATGCGAACGATCTACGGCGATCATCAACGCTTCATCGATACCTATTTTTCAACGTACGAAGGCAGTTACTTCACGGGCGATGGTGCTCGTCGCGACGAAGATGGCTATTACTGGATTACAGGTCGCGTCGACGATGTGCTCAATGTGTCAGGTCACCGCATGGGCACGGCCGAAGTCGAGAGCGCGCTTGTTGCGCACGCCGATGTCGCCGAAGCGGCTGTCGTTGGTTATCCACACGACATCAAGGGACAGGGTATTTACGCTTATGTCACTTTGATGGCAGGCGTTGACTCAAGTGACGATCTCAAAGCCGAATTGCAACAATGGGTGCGCAAGGAAATTGGTGCGATCGCGAAGCCCGATCTGATTCAATGGGCTCCGGGTTTGCCGAAAACCCGTTCGGGAAAGATCATGCGGCGGATTTTGCGCAAGGTTGCTGCGGATGATTTTGCTGAGCTCGGCGACACGTCAACGCTGGCTGACCCGGCTGTTGTCGATGACTTGATCGAGAATCGTCAGAATCGCGCTAGCTGATCAGGCTTCGGCCTTGTTTTTGGATTTTTCGTTCGCCAGGTCTTTCTCAGGAAGTTTCTCTTTCGCGCCCGCGGTCATATCAGACTGCGATTTAAGCTTGGACTTGTCCAAAACGACTGTTTTTGCGAGGTGATTGGCCGGGCCGCCGACGTGCCTGAAGTCGGCGATTAGTTGTTCGTACGACTTGACGAACTCTTCGGCGAACAATTGCGGAAAACGGCCACCGCCTTTCTCTGTCATGCTCGGGTACTGATCGCAATACAAAGCCCAATACCTTGCTTTTTTGACGAAGCTGAAAAATGGCGTGGAGCCCATGGTGCGGTCAAAGCCCTGGATGAGCTCGTCGGGATCGAAGCGGTCGGAGAAATCAAGAAACGCACTGCTCATCGCATCGAGGAATGCGTCTTGATGAAAAAGAAGATCGCGACAAACTTCGCGTACAGCGTCACGTGGTCCCAGGTACTCGCCTTCCTTGCCGATGAGTAACTGTTTGATCGAAGCTTTGGTGTTAGCCGCCAACTTGAGCGGGTTGTTGCGCCGTGGTAATGCCGTGGTCTGATCCAGCCGGAACGCGGTCTTGAGATTGGCACGGCTCGCGAGAAGTTCGTTCGTGCCTTCGACAAATTCGCGCAATACTTCGCCGGCATTTTGCATGACTTCACCGAGGTCAGTGGATGGATGCAAATCGGCGCGGCTGATGCCCAGGCCGTCGAGAAATGAATCGACGAGATCTGTCGCAACCAGGTCGGCTTCGCTTAGCGGAGTTGCTGCCGGTTTTTCAGGCTTGTTATCTGTGGCCGCCGTGGGTTCGTCCACGACGTCCGTTTCGACAGGCGCGCCAAACAGCACCGATTGAAATTCTTCATCGTCGGTCATTTCTCTTTCGTCGAGCAATAATGCGCCGGTCTTCAGAACATCTTCTTCAACGAGTGAATTTCTGTGATCCGTAACGACGGGCGCGGAGCCTTCCAGAGGAATTGTCAGGCTTTCGCCGTGCTCCACCGTGACGGCAATCTCGAAGTCGCCCATGCGAATCATGTCGCCATTGAAGAGTCGCCGAGGAACACCTTTGCCGATGGGCTCGCAGTCGCCATTGATGAAGACGCCATTGGCGCTCGTGTCCACGAGATAGTAAATGCCGCCCTTGAAATCGATAACCGCGTGCCGGCCCGAGATGAAGCGGTCCGGATCCGGCAGAATCCAGTCATTCTGCAGAGAACGGCCAATAGTGCCGCCATCTTCGCGAAACACGCACCGAGCATTGTCGCCGACAAGATTGCGGTGTTCGCTCACAATTTTCAATTGCAACGTCATGACAGACGAATAGTGCAAAGAATCAAGGGCATACTCTGCCAAGTAGTTCACATAAATCGGAATCGATGCATGTCGCAATACCGCTATATATATGATAAATAGACCATATAATGATTACCATGCCGGTAGAGAGAAAGCTGGGTGATCACAAGCGGATTTGGTTACACTACGCGCCCCGCACGGCATGGCTGTGAAATCACGGAAGAAAATCTGCCTGGATGAGCAAAAAGAAGCTGTACAGAGTTATTTTCATGAGCCAGGGACAGGTCTACGAGATCTATGCTCGTGAGGTGGGTCAGGGCGACATGTTCGGATTTGTCGAGGTCGAGCAGCTGGTATTCGGCGAACGTACGACCGTCGTTGTCGATCCGTCCGAGGAAAAAATCAAGACTGAGTTTGAGCACGTGACACGGACCTATCTGCCGATGCACTCGATCATTCGTATCGACGAGGTCGATAAACAGGGTGCGAGCAAGATCAGCAAAGCCAAGGGAAGTAACGTTGCTCAGTTTCCAGTGCCGATCTACACGCCGGGAGACTCCAAGAAATAATCTGCGGCCAAGGTCGGCTCCTGCATCGTGTAAAACCCATCTCATCATTCTGCAGAGTCCGCTTCGCGGCCATGCAGAATTATGAGATGGGTTCTTGTATTATCGCGTTCATCTCCCGGCACCCACTTCTAAGGTCCTACCCGCTTGTCGAAACCTGCAACTGATCTCGGGATTCAGAACCTCGTCGACATGCTGGAGTTGCCCGGGCCGTTCGCGCTGTCAGATTTCCGCCTGGCGAAACTCCTGCAGGTTTTGCAACGACAAGAGTCGCTCGTCAAATCGGTACGTGCGCGCTACAGCTATTTCATCGTCCTTAACTCGCCATTGTCCAGGGAGCAAAAACAACGCCTGAACGCTTTACTGCTGTCCGGAGAAAATCCTGGCGCGCTGGGCAAGGGGGCGGCTACGATTTACGTGGTGCCGCGGCCTGGAACGATATCACCCTGGTCGAGCAAGGCGACCGATATTGCACTGGCTTGCGATCTCGACGCGGTTGATCGAATCGAGCGCGGCATATGTTACGGCCTGCACTTCAAGGGTAAAGTCAGCGACAAAATAGTCACAGCACTGGGTGCGTTGCTGTTTGACCGCATGACCGAGGCCCTGCTGGAGAACGGGGATGAAGCCCGTGCACTATTCGCAGCACATGAGCCGGCACCGCTGGCGACGATTCCGGTGCTGCAAGGTGGTCGCGTGGCGCTTGCCACGGCGAACACAGATCTTGGTCTCGCGCTTGTCGACGCCGAGATCGATTATCTCGTCGACAATTACACGAAGCTTGGTCGGGACCCGACCGACGCCGAACTCATGATGTTTGCCCAGGCAAATTCCGAGCACTGCAGGCACAAGATATTCAATGCAGACTGGGTAATTGATGGCAAGGCACAGGACGAGCAGCTGTTTGGCATGATTCGGTCGACGACAGCGGCGAGTCCCGACGGCGTCATCTCGGCATACACCGACAATTCTGCAGTGATCGAAGGCTGGCAAGGGTTGCGGCTCATGCCATTTGGACCTGATCGGGAGTATCGGTATTGCGACGAGCTTGTGCATATCCTGATGAAGGTCGAGACACACAATCATCCCACTGCGATATCTCCATTTCCAGGCGCGGCGACGGGTTCGGGGGGGGAAATTCGAGATGAGGGTGCGACTGGCCTCGGCGCCACACCCAAAGCCGGGCTCACGGGGTTCACGGTGTCGCACCTGCGCATTCCGGGTTTCGAACAACCCTGGGAGACGGATTTTCCGCATCCCGAGCGCATGGCGACGCCGTTGGAGATCATGATCGACGGCCCGATTGGCGCTGCGGCATTCAACAACGAGTTCGGGCGGCCCAATCTGCTTGGATATTTCCGCACTTTCGAGAGCCGTCTGCCCGGGTTGCCTGACAATGAAATTCGTGGCTATCACAAGCCCATCATGATCGCGGGTGGCGTCGGCAACGTGCGCGCGCAACACGCGAAAAAAATTGATGTGCCTGTAGGCGCGAGAATTGTAGTAATCGGTGGTCCGGCAATGTTGATCGGTCTGGGTGGCGGTGCGGCGTCCAGCCTCGCGAGCGGCGCAAGCAGCGAGGATCTCGATTTCGCGTCCGTGCAGCGCGGCAATGCAGAGATTCAGCGTCGGGCACAGGAAGTGATCGATCGTTGCTGGCAAATGGGCGATGAAAATCCGATTCTGCTTATTCACGACGTTGGTGCCGGCGGATTGTCGAACGCGGTTGCCGAAGCAGTCGATCACTCTAAGCATGGTGCCCGAATTGAATTGCGTGATGTTGCGAATGCCGAACGCGGCATGTCGCCGATGGCTCTGTGGTGCAACGAGGCACAGGAACGCTATGTTCTGATCATCGCCGATGATCGCATCGGAGAATTCGAAAGTTTGTGTAACCGTGAGCGATGTCCGTTGTCGGTCATTGGCACGTTGACTGACGATGGCCAGCTGGTTGTCAGCGATAGCGATTTCGACAATCGTGTGGTGGATATGTCGATGGCGATGTTATTGGGCGATCCACCCAGGTTGACGCGTGATGTGGTACGCGTACCGCAACTAAAAATTGCACTCGATCTGTCCGGCATCGAACTGCACGAGGCTGTGCTCCGCGTGTTGCGATTCCCGGCTGTTGCCGACAAGTCATTCCTGATTCACATCGGCGATCGCACGGTGGGTGGACTGAGCGTACGTGATCAGCTTGTCGGGCCCTGGCAAGTGCCCGTCAGTGACGTTGCAATCACAGCTACAGGCCATGAAAGTGTCACGGGCGAGGCGATGGCAATGGGTGAGCGATCGCCGCTTGCGATCCTTAACGCACCAGCGTCCGGGCGCATGGCCGTTGCCGAAGCGATAACGAATATTGCGGCGGCGCCGATCGATGCCATCCACCAGATTCGGCTGTCGGCAAACTGGATGGCGGCGGCCGGTCATCCAGGCGAGGATGCGAATCTGTTTGACACGGTCAAAGCCGTTGGCGACGAGTTGTGTCGTGATCTTGGCATCGCGATCCCCGTTGGCAAGGACTCATTGTCGCTGCAGGCGAGTTGGACAGAGGAGCAGGGCGACTTTCGCGTCGTTTCGCCCGTGTCGTTGATCGTCTCAGCCTTCGCGCCGGTTACCGATGTGCGCGAACATCTTACGCCGCAGCTGCGCGCGCTCGAGGAGCCGAGTTACCTGCTGTTGTTGGATCTTGGGCTGGGCAAGAATCGTATGGGTGGCTCGTGTCTTGCGCAGGCTTATGGCCGCGTGGGCGGTGACACGCCAGATATTGACAGTCCCGAGCTGCTCAAGAATTTTTTTGCAGCGATCCAGGAACTCAATCAACGCAATATGCTGCTGGCATACCACGACCGCAGCGACGGTGGGCTTATCGCAACAGTTGCCGAAATGATGTTCGCCAGTCGCCTCGGTGTGTCGCTGCAACTGAGCGGTTCCGGGCAGGAATTGCTGGCCGCTTTGTTTAATGAGGAGGCCGGCGCCGTCGTGCAGGTTGCGAAGAAAAAGCTCATGCAGGTGCAGATGATTCTCGATCGAATCGGCGCCAAAGCGACAGCAATCGGGCGCGTGGAGGACAACGCATTATTGACGATTCGTAACAACGACGGTGTCGTGCTGCGGTTGCGGCGCTCCGAGCTGCAGCGAGAGTGGTCTGAGATGAGTTACAGGATTCAGGCGTTGCGCGACAATCCAGCCACCGCCCGCGAAGAATTTGATCGTATTCTCGACGACGACGATCCAGGGCTTAATGTGCATTTGACGTTTAATGTCAACGACGATATCGGACGTCCTTATCGTGGCACGTCGAGACCTCGTGTTGCGGTGCTTCGCGAACAGGGCGTTAACAGCCAGTACGAAATGGCAGCGGCGTTCATGCGCGCGGGATTCAACGCGATAGACGTTCACATGAGCGATCTGTTGAGCGGACGCGACGATCTCGCCAACTACCAGGGTTTTGTTGCGTGTGGCGGATTCTCATATGGTGATGTACTAGGAGCCGGTGGCGGCTGGGCCAAATCGATTCTTTATCACTCACGAACGCGGGATCAGTTCGCCGAATTCTTCGCGCGCAATGATACTTTCGCGCTGGGAGTTTGTAATGGGTGTCAGATGTTGTCGCTGCTGCGTGAATTGATACCCGGGGCAGAAAACTGGCCGCGATTCTTGCGCAACAAATCCGAGCAATTCGAAGCGCGCCTGAGTCTTGTCGAGGTCCTGGAAAGTCCGTCGCTGTTCCTGGATGGCATGGCCGGCTCAATAATTCCCATAGCAACATCGCACGGAGAAGGCCGCGTCGCCTTCAGCAGTGACACGGATCGTTACATGGCGTCATATACCGTTGCACTGCGCTATGTTGACAACTACGGTGATGTTGCGGATCAATATCCAGCGAATCCAAATGGATCGCTCGACGGAATTTGCGGTCTGGCCAACGAAGACGGTCGTGTCACGATCATGATGCCGCATCCCGAGCGGGTCGCGCGCACGATGCAGAATTCATGGCATCCTCGCGAGTGGGGAGATAACGGTCCGTGGCTGCGGATGTTCAGAAACGCCCGCGTTGCGATCGGCTGAGTCCGCATTTCTGAATCGCCCGCGGGCGATCTTGCTTACGCGGTGGATTGCAGGTTGTTGTTACTTTCCTGTACGAAGAAACGCCGGACTTTGATTGCGCGTGCCAGCTTGCCCCGGCGCACGAAGCATTGATAGAACATGTCCTTGAGAACTTCAAGCAGGATGCCCGCCTGCGAACGGTTCAGGAGCGGTAGCTCCTCGTCCTCGCCGGAATCAAAAAGTATGCGCTTTATCGGTGCAAAGCTGTCGTCATCAATGCCGACGATTTTCTGCGCAACCATGATCTCCTCGAACGCCTGCAGCTTGCCGCCTTCACCCAGCGCGGCAAATGCGCTCGCGGCCGAGCGGCGGCACATCGACGCGAATGCGTTGAAATTATTGCCGGAATAACAGGCGAGGGCCTCGCGAAACAGGGTCTCGGTGCGACTGGGCAAATAGGAGAACGCGAAGCGTTCTTTTGGTCGTTCGAGTTCCACAAAATTGCGGTACAACTCCAGGCGATGTTCGCTGTATTGTTTGACGGCAAAGCGCAGGAATACCGGCGCCTGGCATGCGTCGCATTGATATACGAGTCCGACATGTTTGGGTTTCGCATCGAGAAGCGGCGCAGCATCGGGCACGGATTGCGGTCGCATGTGCGCATAGACACCGCAATACGGACACTCGAGTCCGAACTGCTCGTCGTTTTCTGCCAGGAGCCCCTGATCCCTGTCCAGAATGATTGTCATAGCCACTCTTGATTATTCGGTGCGATTTTGATCAGCCTGATCAGTATGCATGAAGCGCTCATAGCTGCCCCAAACCATTTACATAATCCCGGATTCATTGTGCCACCTGCCCCCAGGCGCCGACAGCCCGGCGGGCAGGATCGTTGATCGGGCGGGCCAATAGCGCGTCACGACTCAGGGTGATTCGATATCGAGCGCCGTCCGCCATGGGTACGTAGGTAGCGGTACCGTAAAAAGCATCGATGCCGGGAGTCAATCTCGGGAATTTTCGTGCCAGGCTCCAAAGATCCAGCGGTCGCTCCTCGGCAAGTGCGTAAACCGTTCGTGGTGCCGTGAGTTCCCGGTCGACCGATGCATAGCGACCACTCAATCGTTCGAGCTGATACACGGGTTCCAGTCCGAGAATAGTCGCGGGTGGTTTCCAGGTAATGACGCGGGCGTCGAGCTGCCACTCGTCACCGCGGAGAATCAACAGACGATCGATTTCACCGTCAACCATCAGGCGGGCCGTGTACTCCTGCGGAGATTTCTGTGAGAACTCGATGACGCCGACAAGTTGTTCGGCAGTCAATCGCTCGTAGCCGAGGTAGCTGACCATGATCAGTATCGCAATACTACCGAGCAGTGCCGACGTGATACCGCAAGCAAACGCACCACTTGCGCGCAGCAGACGACCGCGACGACTGTAGCGATACGTTGCCAGCAGAAACAGCAAAGCGATCAGTATCAAGACTGCGCCTGCGGCCATTAGAATATTCATGAATACTCCAGGCTATGTCCCGAGCCGTTTGTATTTGATACGATGTGGGTTGTCTGCATCAGACCCGAGACGACGTTTTCTGTCCTCTTCGTAGTCCGCGTAGTTGCCCGCGAACCAGACCACTTCACTGTTGCCCTCGAACGCGAGAATATGCGTGGCGATGCGGTCGAGGAACCAGCGATCGTGTGATATGACGATAGCCGACCCCGGAAACGCCAGCAACGCCTGCTCGAGAGCCCGGAGTGTCTCGACGTCGAGGTCGTTGGTCGGTTCGTCCAGCAGCAACAGGTTGCCGCCTGATTTCAAAGTTTTCGCCAGGTGAATGCGATTGCGTTCGCCGCCGGACAGCACGCCGACCTTTTTCTGTTGATCGGAGCCGCGAAAATTGAAGCGCCCAACATACGCGCGTGACGATGTTTCGTAGTTGCCAACCTTGATCAGATCCAGGCCGTCGGAGATTTCTTCCCAAACAGTCTTGCTGTCGTCGAGGCTGTCACGCGATTGTTCAACGCTTGCGATTTGCACGGTATCACCGAGACGAATCGTGCCGGAGTCGGGTTGCTCACTGCCGGTGATCATGCGAAATAATGTGGTCTTGCCGGCACCGTTGGGGCCGATGACGCCGACGATGCCACCGCGCGGTATTTGCAAGCTCAGTCCGTCGATGAGCAATTTGTCGCCGAAGCCTTTCTTGAGATTATCGATCTCAATGACCACGTCGCCCAGCCGTGGACCCGGTGGAATATAGATCTCGTTCGTCTCGTTTCGTTTCTGATAACTCGATGAAGAAATCTCCTCGAACTGGCGCAAGCGCGCCTTCGACTTCGCCTGGCGACCCTTGGGATTGCTGCGAACCCATTCGAGCTCAGCCTGTATTGCTTTCCTGCGGGCTTTTTCGGCCGATTCCTCGTTCGCAAGGCGTTGCTCTTTCTGTTCCAGCCACGAGGAGTAATTGCCTTCCCAGGGGATACCGTGGCCGCGATCGAGTTCGAGAATCCAGCCCGCAACGTTGTCGAGAAAGTAACGATCATGGGTGACGGCGATGACCGTGCTGGGATATTCATGCAGGAAACGCTCGAGCCAGGCGACGGACTCGGCATCGAGGTGGTTCGTCGGCTCATCGAGCAGGAGCATGTCAGGCTGCGATATCAATAATCGGCACAGTGCGACCCGGCGTCGCTCGCCGCCCGACAGAGTGCTTACATCGGCGTCCCACGGCGGCAGGCGTAATGCGTCGGCGGCGATTTCGAGTTTGCGATCGAGTTCCCACGCACCCGCCGTATCGATTTTGTCCTGTAATTTGCCCTGTTCTTCGAGCAACGCATTCATTTCGTCGTCGCCCATGGGTTCCGCAAACTGCATGGAGATCTCATTGAAGCGATTGATCAGGGCCTTGGATTCGGCGATGCCTTCTTCGACGTTGCCACGCACATCCTTGGCGGGATCGAGTTCGGGTTCCTGTGGCAAAAAGCCGATCTTGATGCCAGGCTGGGCCCGGGCTTCGCCATCGAAATCGGTGTCGATTCCGGCCATGATTCGCAACACCGTTGATTTGCCAGACCCATTCAGGCCCAGGACACCGATTTTTGCGCCGGGGAAGAACGACAGCGAAATATCGCGAATGATGAAGCGTTTCGGCGGGACCATTTTGGCCACGCGATTCATGGTGTAGATGTACTGCGCCATATTACCTCTGGTATTACTCGATCCTAATTGTTATTGACTTAACTTAACTTATTGATATAAAGATACTTTCTTGCCATTCTGTATAGAATCACCGAAAAGAAGCTCGAGTATCACTAGGCATTAATCTATAATTTATTCCTAGGTTTTTTCCTAGGTAAATGTAGGCTAAACCATAACACGCCTTCCCGCCAAACACGCAGAGGAGAAGGACAATGCCGAAAACAGCTCCGCCACTCACCGCTACACAAGTGAAAGCGCTACGCAAGAAGCCCGGTATCCACAATGTTGGCAGTGTGCCGGGTCTATTGTTACAGGTCTCGAAGTCGGGAGCAGCATCTTGGATTCTTCGAGCGACCATCGATGGTCGCGTTCGCCAAATGGGTCTCGGCTCGTGCGGCAAGATCACGCTTGAGACAGCCCGTCTTTTGGCACACGACGCGCACGCTGTCATCGCCGATGGCGGCGATCCCATCGAGCAACGCCGCTCCGAGAAACGCAGGAAGGCGGCTGCAGTTGATCGGGTTATCACCTTCAAAGCGGCAGCCACGCGTTATCATCGTGATGTCAAAATTAAAGAACTCCGTAACCAAAAAGTCCGCGACGACTGGCTCCGGTTGCTGGAACTGCATGCCTTCCCCGTCATTGGCGGTCTGCCAGTTGGCGAGATCGCGCGGTCGCACGTTCTCAAAGTTCTGGAGCCCCTGTGGCCTCGTCCCACCGCAACGCAGAATCTGCGCCCGTCGATTGAAGCAGTCCTCGACTGGTCGGCAGTTCGTGGGTATCGAGAAGGCGAGAACCCGGCCGCATGGCGAACGTTGAAGTTTGTTCTCTCCAAGCCAAGTAAATCACACAAGGTACGTCACTACGCTGCCGTCCCATGGAGCGAAGCACCATCGTTTATCGCGGACCTTCGTAAGGTCGGGACTGTCGCAGCCAAGGCGTTGGAGTTTGTGATTCTGACTGCTGCGCGGAGTGGCGAGGTACGCCAAGCGACGTGGGATGAAATCGATTTCGACGCAAAGTTATGGGTCGTGCCGCCCGCACATACCAAGCGTGAAAAGCAGCACCGGGTGCCATTGTCGAAACTGGCCATCCGGCTCCTTGAGTCTTTGCCCTATCGAGACGGTTTGTTGTTCCCAGGCGGTAAGCACGGGAGCCGCGAACTCTACGACTTCGAATTGGGGGGGAAGCTGAAACTTGGCCGCGAGGTGACCGTGCATGGGTGGCGTTCATCGTTCAAGGACTGGGCCCGTTCGCTAGGAACGAGATTCACGGATGAGGCCAGCGAATTGGCACTTGCCCACGTTAGCAGCGA
>JACZSM010000111.1 GCA_022574185.1 Pseudomonadota bacterium | reverse complement strand
ATCGTATCGTGGTCGTCGACGTTTCCGGGGAGGACCTGCGCAAAATAATTGCTCGCCAGGCGCACAATCACAGGCGTCGCGCAGGATTTTCCGGCATGCGTGTATTTGTCGATTGCGACGGCGACCAAATGAGCATCCGCATGACTCTTGACGACGATCGTGATATTCAAGACAGCGACCGCATCAGGATTGTGGCGAATGACTTTCTGACGACGGGCGGTGACGATATTTTGACCCCGGCGATGCCGGCGGATGGATTTACCTATGAGGACGATCCGCGACTCACGCGTGACGTCGTCGCCGATTGGCTCAGGAATCGTGGCGGGCACCTCAGCGCGGACCAGTTTCAGGACCCAAAAAATCGCCGGTGGAATCTTCCTGATTTACTACCGGCGACCTGTTCTTTGTAGGATGTGTCCGCCCATGGCGGCTTTATCCGGTCTATGGCGAATGACGGCGGTGGCGCAAAGTTCTCACTGACGTTTTAGCCGGGGCCAGGCTAACCAAAATCCAGCGTGACGCATCAAATATGGGATGGTGGCAGTTCTAAAAAGTCAGGGTGCGCCCACCCAAGCAGATTTTCATGAAGCGATCGAAAATCGGTCTGATCGCTGGTTTTCCGCGTGCCTGAAAATTACACGCAACCGGGACCTGGCAGAGGATGCAGTACAGGACGCCCTTTTGAATGCCTGGAACAAACGGCATCAGTTCGACAGTGCTTCGCGCCTCGATACCTGGATTCACCGAATTGCCATCAATGCAGCTTTGCAACTGCTGCGTAAGAATCGGCCCGGTGTCTTCGAGCCCCTGGAAACCGAAATTGAGGACAACACGAATCTACCGGACCGCGCACACGCCGATGTGGAGCTGAGTTACAGCCTTTCCGCAGCGTTGAAACATCTAAGTGAAGTAGAACGCATCTGCTTTGTTCTCAAGCACCTCGAACAATGGCGTTTGCGAGAAATCGCGGACAAACTGGACACTAACGTTGGCACAGTCAAGCAGGCCATATTCCGCGCTGTACGAAAATTGCGCATACGCATGGCCAGCCTGCAAAGCGAGTCATTATGAATGACGACACACTGATACTTTATTACTACAACGACGGCCTCGGGGATCGGGAACGACGAGCAGTCGAGACTGCCCTTAAAGACGACGTAAATCTGGCGGCACACTATGCCGAGCTGCGTCAACAACTGCAGCTATGGAGCCAACCGGAATCGCATACTGTGCCCACCGACATGGTGCAGCGCTGGCATGACAGCATTGATCGCACCGCCCAAAGTGAATTCAGGCATCACCAGAAGCCAAGAAACTACTTCAGTTTATTGTCATTCGCCTGGGGTTCGGCCATAACAGCGGCCCTGGCCGTCGGTATCGGTATCGGCGTGTATTTTTCTGGCGGTGCTTCGACAGCACCGATCGTCGGCGCTGATATCCCCTATGTACGGACCACCGCTGATGCGGCTGTACCCGGCGCGTTCTCGCGCGGCCTGCAGGTCCACCTGCGGGACACGCAGCGAAATATCGCGGCGATGCCAGTTGCGACTGTTGCAGACCGAACCTTGCTGATCATGCAGATCATTCAGCAAAACCGCATTTTTGAGCGCGCGGCTGACCAGCACAATTCTCAAGGTTTGGCCAGAGTGCTGCGTGCGTTCGAGCCAATCCTGTTTCGCCTCGCCGCCAATGACATCGCACCCGAAGATGCGGAAGCCCTGCGCAGACAGTTGGCGTTTGAACTAAAAGTCATGCTAACCAAACTTGAGCGTGACACATCCAACGATTTACATTCGACGTAAACGAGGAACGTGAACATGTACTACCGTTCAAGAATCATATTTATACTGCTGGCCCTTTTTGCGACCGGTACAGGTGTCGCTCAGACTAGCGTGTCTGATGTCACAGATGTGACTGATGTAACGAGAGAAAAAGAAGAGCTCAAGCTCGCTGCGCTCGAGGCACTGATGATGGCGCCATCCGAGCGCGCATTACCGATTGTCAAGAAAGTTCTGCAAGGAAATAACAGCGACGAGCTTAAAGAGGGCGCACTTTTCATCCTAAGCCAGATCGACATGCCAGAAGCGCAATCCCTGTTGCTCGAATTTGCGCGCAGTGGTAGCGGCGAGCTTCGACTTGAAGCCGTTCGCATGATCGGTATTGGCGGCTATGACGATACGCTCTCCGAATTGTCGGCCCTCTATAGTTCGGGCGGTGCGGATATGAGAGAAGCGGTACTCGAGGCCTACCTGATCGCCGGCGACAGCGATGCTGTGTACGAGCTTGCCGCAAACACGGACAACGAAGAAGCCTTTGAAGAAGCTGTCAATATTTTGGGCGCGATGGGGGCACGCGAAGAGCTGAGAAGGCTCCGCAGTCGGGCAGGCATGTCAGAAGCACTTATCGACGCTTATGCGATATCCGGCGACTCCGAGACGCTTCGCGAAATCGCCATGGATAGCAGCAACCTCGAGCGACAATTGCACGCGATAGAAGCCATGGGCATCGTCGGTGGCAGCGAGGTCAATGCCACGCTCGTCGATATTTATCGTAACTCCGATTCGGGGGACATCAAGGAATCCGCATTAGACGGCTTATTGATTTCTGGGTACGACGAAGGTGTGTTGCAATTGTATCGCGGCAGTCAGGACATGCGCGAGAAGCGCAAGCTACTGGAAATGTTGGTCATTATGGGTAGCGATGCGGCTTTCGACGTTATCGATGAAGCGCTTTCGGACAAGTGATAATGAACTGGATCATTCGCATGCGCGGTCTCGCTGCCTTCGCACTGATGGTCGTTGCATGTTTCGGTAACGAGTCGATCGCTTCGGGACAACTGAATCTCATCGGTGACGGCTGGCATACATGGCGCGCACCGGCAGTCGAGCAAGCGGCGGATCTGTGTTGTTTTCGCTGGACCGGCACGGTAGCACGCAATCGCACCTGCGATCTCGATCGCAAACGCGGCAATTACGGCGCCATCGACGGATACTCGAACTACTCAGGTGAAGTGCAGATTTACGCACTGATGCAATCGGGCATACCCAAAAAAGTCACCGTGCTCAGCCCACAATGTTCAGTCTCGACCGATACCAAGATCAAC
>JACZSM010000064.1 GCA_022574185.1 Pseudomonadota bacterium | reverse complement strand
CACGCCTTCCAGTTTCTGACGGCGATGCTGATATAGACGAGCGGCACCTTGGTGGCATAGTCGATGGCTTCTTTCTGATCAATCGGTAGTTCCGGGCAGACATGTGGGAGTAGCGAATGGTAACCCGCGTATACCGCATGCTTGGCGCGTACGCGATGCACCTCGCCTTTGGATACATAGGTAACATCAACCGCGGAACCATCGGCGGTGTTGCGCAGGTCGACCGCGGTGCTGTTCAGGCGAATACGAACGTTTGAGCCGGGCAGGTCGAGCAAAGCGTAATCGACGCGTGAGCGGACCAGGTCTTCCATGGTCTTTCCAGGCACTGCATCGGGAAGTAGTGTGCGCACGAGTGACCTGGCGACACCGGCGTTACCGTCGGGAAAATGAAAAATGTACGGTTCTTCGCGATTGCCCATCCAGCCAAGATCAGCATCAGTCAGACCGAGATGCCCCATCCCCGGATTGCCCCAGCGGTACCCTTCGAGCGCCGAGCAGGCATCCCAGCCGACGCCCCAGATGCCGCGCGGATCATCACGAATGATATCGGTGACCGCTTTCGGCGTATCCGTGTACCGCGCAATAAAATCCGTGTAACTGATCTTTCTCAGGATATCCAGTTTTTCGGCGTGGCTTTTGCCGCCGAGGTAGTCGGTCTCGCTGGTCATCAGGCGAATCAAAGCAGCCTTCGTCGCGTCTGAAATCGGGTAAGTTGCGACGTCGGATTCCAGGTTATCCAGATTGTCCTCACCGCTATAACCGCCGAAAATGTTCGGGCAGAGAACGTCTTTCCCGTATTGTTCGCTGCCAAAATACAGGTCGGTACCCAGGTTCCGCGAGCTGAAATAATCCTGGTCGAAGTATTCGTAAAAAGGATCGGTGTCAATCCCAATATCCTTGAGTACCTTCGCCGATACTGGCGAATACGATGCTGGCGAGGAAATCGTCTGGCTGCCGCCGTGACAGAGCAACAGTTGCCCGTCGACGGTAAATTCATTGCGTTTGGCATGACCGCCGAAGTCATCATGATTGTCGAGAATCAGGATTTTTCTGTCGCGGCCAACTCGCTGTTGACACAGAAGCGCCGCGGAAAGTCCGGAGATGCCGCCGCCGGCGATAACGAGGTCGTATTCGTCGTCGGTCAACTCCTGTGGTATCGCAAATCGAGTCTCGCCCATGGATACGGCATGAGCAATCTCAAAAGAACCGGCATGGTTGCCGCGCAGGCCGGTCAAAGCAGGCGGATAGGGCGCTATTGTTTTGCCGAGCAGCTCCAATGGCGACAGGTAACTGCCGGCGGCGACACTCAGTGCCACGCCATTTATGAAGTCACGCCTGGAAATATTTCTTCTTGTCATCGTGATGATTCGGGCATTTTAGGCTACTTTTGTCCAATTGAGATGTCAGTTATATTCGACACCGCGGGCAAATGAAAGACGTGGGGGAGATCAATAATGGTCAAATCGAACGTGGTTCACTCCCGTTGCTCACAAATGCAAAAGGCCCCTTTACGGGGCCTTTAAGCATTTGGTGGCCAGGGGCGGAATCGAACCACCGACACGCTATATCTCGCCGATAAAATCACGTTTTCCCAAGTCGAGTCCGCTGTGTCTCAACAGGTTGTAGGCGGTGGTTATATGAAAATAGAAATTCGGCAACACAAAGCCCAGCAAATAGCTTTGGCCGGTGAATTTGACGGTGTGACTCCCGAGCTTTAGCTCGATCTCACGAGTCTCGCTGCCCTCCAACTGCTCCGGCTTGAACGTCGCAAGAAAATCCAGTGACTTTTTGATCCGAGCATGGACGTCCGCAAACGTTTCTTCGTCATCGCTCCACTTCGGCATATCCGTGCCGGCCAGTCGCGCCGCGCAGCCCTTGGCCACGTCGGTCGCAACCTGAACCTGGAAGATAAAGTTTCGCATCGTCGGAAACAGGCGTGCCTGCAACAGTGCCGAGGGCTCGATATCATTTGCTTCGGCGTAGGCTTCGGCCTTGGAAACAATATTGTCCAGGTTTTGCAGCATATGACTCATGCGAGCGATACTTTGATCGTAGACGGAAATACTCATGGGGCGATTCTCTAATACGGGCCGAACAATATCGCAGTTATTTGACGCCGTGCCAACAACCAGGACTTACATTCTCCGACACGAGATTTTCACCCCGGCTCAGCAGGTCGCTCATCACCTGACCAATATCCTTTTGAGCGACAGGCTTGCATCCTGACCCCCGCCGAAGTGGGCACCAAATGGGCACCTGGGACTTTTTTGAAACAGTGTATGCGGGTCGGAATCGACCTAACTTGCTGATTTGAAATGGTGGCCAGGGGCGGACCGATTCGTAAAGCGAATCAGGACGCACGAAGTGCGCCCGAAGGGTGAGGATCGGGGGCCCTGGCCGATCCGAGTCAATCGAACCGTACTGAAAGACACGCGAGTCCCTAATCCAAGCTGGACTTACTAGCGAAACACGCGGATTTTCAGTCGCGCGCAGGATCGCTTCAGGCCCTATATTTCAAGCAGTTACCGTGGCGTCCGTTGCTTACTTTGCAGCACAATGCAGGGCTGTGCACAGCTAGTTCACGCAAAACTCACGCACAGTTTCTGGACAAAAACACTTACATATATCTATAATTGCAGGAATATTTGTCCAATGGCGAATAGAGCTACAGACAAAAAGGTGGACGCTGCGAAACAGATTTTCCGGCGCCACGACGGTATTCTGAGAACTGGCGAGGCCCTGAATCAAGGCATCCACCGTCGCACGCTCTACGCGATGCGAGATGAGGGCGTGCTGGAGCGTCTCGACCGCGGCCTGTATCGCCTGGCCGACCTGCCACCGCTGTCGGACCCCGACCTCGTCACCGTCGCCCGAAAGATTCCCAAAGGCGTAATCTGTCTTATATCGGCGCTGCACTTCCATAACATCACCACGCAAATTCCACACGCCGTCTCGATTGCACTAAACAGAGGTACTGAGCCTCCACGTCTGGCCTTTCCACCAATCCAACTCTACTGGTTTTCCGGCGAGGCATTCGCCGCCGGTATAGAGCAACACTCAATCGAGAGTACAACCGTGCGTGTTTACAGCGCCGAGAAGACACTAGCGGATTGTTTCAAGTATCGGAACAAAATCGGCATGGATACCGTGCTCGAGGCGCTCAAACTCTATCGTGAGCGCATGAAACCCAAACCCAGAAAGCTGATTGAGTTCGCTCGAGTCTGTCGCGTGGAGAAAACGATGCGACCATACCTTGAGGTAATCCTGTGAATCGACGCACCTTGCAAAACACATCTGCCTCGGTACACCAACGATTGTTAAACATTGCCAGAAAGACTGACCGTCCTTTTGACGAGGTGCTCCAATACTTCGCCATGGAACGATTCCTGTATCGGCTTGGCCAAACAAAACATGCCGTTTCTTTTGTGCTCAAAGGAGCACTGCTATTCCGAATCTGGGATATGCCTGACAGCCGTGCTACGAGGGACATAGATTTTCTGGCTTACCTAGACAACTCGCCCGAAAATCTGGCTGCCATTATTCGCGATGACTGCGCAGTCGATAGCGTGGATGACGGACTTGGGTTTGACCCGGGAACTGTCGAAGCGCAGCGAATCAAAGAGGACGCCGATTACGAAGGTGTGCGTATCCGGTTTCGTGGTCAGCTCGGGAATGTTCGGGTTCACATGCAGGTCGACGTCGGCTTTGGTGACCTTGTTCATCCCGATGCTGTTGAGGCCGACTACCCCGCGTTACTTGATCTGCCGGCCCCTTCACTTCGCATCTATCCTCCCAAGACCGTTGTTGCCGAGAAAGCTGAGGCAATTTTACGGGGCGTTTTCGTATCTGAAAGAGCACATCCGAGCTAGCAGCCTAATTGACGTATACTACAATCAAAAGAAAACGGGGGAGAAACCCGGTGATATCTCAATGCAGATCCCTTGCCCGGCGCGCCATGCATACGCTTGCAGGCGCCGGGATCGTTTTTCTCATCGTACCTTTCGCCGTTTTCACGCCGACCACTGTCTATGCGGACGAAAACCCGGCCAGTTCCATCGTTACTGCGCGGGCTTACTACGAGAAACTCGCGGCGGACTGCGACCCTGCCAGTGGCGATTATGCCGACTGCCTGCTGTTCGCGGCCATGGTCGCAAACGTGATCATTTATGACATTGCTTTCATCGTAGGACTGATCCCTTTTCCGCCTACATCCAAGCCGGCAGAAATAACCGAGTACTTGACCAATATCACCCTGAAGTTTTTTCCAGCTCGGCTTCGAGCACCGCGTAATTTGCAGGTTGATCCCTTGGATGGCCCGGGTCCGGGATATTCGGTAGACCCGTGCGGTATCGATTTCCGACTGCTGTCCGCAGAGGGCGGCTACGAAAACTTTTTTGGTGTCCTCAATGTCAAGGATCCATACATTCAGCTCCGCCCGTTCGAATTCTATCGATGGGGCGGGACCATTTTTGACGGCGATGATCCAAACGCGACGACCCGTTGGGGGTTCCTCCGTGCACCCTGGGTCTACCACGCCAATACACCTGTTGAAGTATCTATTCACACGCCTTACGAAGTGCAGAGATTCGATAATGCCACCCAGACACTGGGGGAGCCCTACTCGCCAATCAATACGTTTGCCGAAGAGCCACAGCAGGTTTACCTGCCAATCGGTCAGCACACGATCCAATGGCATGCGGCAACCAATCTGGATATCGCCGGCGACATTATTGTCCCGCCAATACTTGTTCTTGCTGGCCTCCTGTCAGAAAAGATTTTCGCAAAAGGCGGCACGAAAGCGGCCAAACAGGTAAGAAGGGCCGGTATTTCCGATGAAGCCGCCGAGGAGGCACTGGATCCCAGGGGTGCCAAACGCCTGAGCGAAGGGGTCGAAAAATTCCACAAGATATGGCAGGACGCTTTCTATGACCGGCGGGCTCGAAAGGCGAAGAATCTTTTTCAGGCAGCCGCAGAGAAAGCTGCTAAAGAACGCCAGGCGAAAATTCGCAAGAAGCTCAAGAAGAGCGTCAAAAAAATCCTTATTAAGATTCTGGTGGAGCTTGCTAAGGTTGGCTTCAGCACGATTCACAGCAACTCGAGTGCGGAAGCTCGGGAAACCCACGGACCGCTGGTTGCGGCGGTGCTCGATTCAACCTGGAGCGTCTATCACGGGCAGGTCCGCCCGGACCAAGACGGCATTTCTATCCAGGAGATCATCGCCACGATCGATGCGCAGGTGATGCCCATCGCTCGCCGCATCATTGAAAACTACGGTCCGGCAGTAATCCTGGACCTGTTGAGAATCGAAACCCAACGAACGGTTCGCAATCAAACCATTACCGTCTGGGACTCCACACCGCCAACCATCATCATTGATCCTACGCCGATCGTTGTCGAGGCAACCGACTTCGGCGGCACACGGCTGAGCCGAATCATTAACCAGTTGACGGAACAGGTATACCCTGGTTCCCGGGACAACTGCGGCCGCACGCCAATACTCAGCGTCGACGCGCCCAGTCTCTTGAAACTCGGCGATCACCAGCTGACCTGGACTGCAAGAGACCGTGGACCGAACCCGAATGATGGCCAGGACTACGCACCGACCGCAGTGCAGAACATATTGGTGCAGGACACCCAGCCGCCATTACTGCTCGCGCCACCCAGCAAAGTTATTCTTAGCACGAGCGAAGTTCTGCAGGCAGATGCAGAAATCGGCGCCGCTGTCGCCATCGATCTCGTCGATGTGCAGCCGATCCTCGAACACGACGCACCAGCAGCGTTTCCGGTCGATACGCGGACATCCGTTACCTGGACCGCAACCGATACGTCTGGCAATGCAGCTCAAGCCTCGCAACTCATTACCGTCAAGGAAACCAATACGGCCCCCACGGCCAACGACGCTGCGGCGTCGACCTTGACGGCCCAACCCGTGGATATCCGGCTGACGGCAAACGATCCGGACGAACTCGGTGGAAGATTCGATCCGCTGTGGTTCAAAATCGAAAGCGCGCCGCAGAAGGGCGAGTTCATAGCTCCCCTCTTCCCGTTCTTCATCGAGGATTACCGAACGAGACCACACGATGGCCTGGGACCGGACTTCATGCCCGTCGATGATGAACCGATGGATACACAGGTTGAATCTTTCATCCGGCAGAAATTTTGCGCCGCAAGCCCGCAGCAGGAACCGCCCAGGAACTTTGTGCACAATGCACGCTTCGTGCAGGTGACCGACGACGGTACGCATTACCTGCTCGATGAGTTCTTCCGTTGCCAGGCCTTCGAAGACAGCCTGGACAACAACGGGCTGCGTTTTTCAAAGTGGGACCCGGAGGGTGAATTCCTCGGGCAGATCGCAATCGCCGCGGGGACGCCGGAGCCCCGTAATGATGCTTTCAGACTTGATCGCGATGGATTTCTGTATTTCGCGTCGAGATCCTCGGAGGGCAGCAGCAGCGAGATGCGTCTGTGGCGTTGTCCGACAGACTGGACGATCACTCCGTCCCGGACTACCAGCGACAGGTGTACCGATGCTTACAAGATCGAGAACAGCTCGCACCCGGACGGTGCACTTGACGTTGCAAGGATGGCCGATGCGCGCATCGACAGCCGATTGAATATCGCCTACATCGTCGATAACCAGAGCATCTTTGCGTTTGAGCTGCTGGATTCCGGTGGCACC
The DNA here is from genome assembly GCA_022574185.1 of Pseudomonadota bacterium. GTDB lineage: Bacteria > Pseudomonadota > Gammaproteobacteria > Steroidobacterales > Woeseiaceae > UBA1847. Next base: position 7,786 of record JACZSM010000064.1, on the reverse strand, counting down.
CGGTACATCACCGAATTGGGGCCCAAAGACGACCAGGGATCCGTGTTGCAAACCTGGTTTGGCCAGGTTCCCATGCTTGAAGTCGGCGCCGATGGTGCCCTGTACGCCAATGACACCGGCCTCCATCGGATACACAAGATTTCTCCGATGACCATTGACGAAAACGGAGACTTTCAACCAGGAGACTACGTCGGCTGGAGCGGCAAGTGCACGGACAGCGGCAACAATGCCTGCCTCATCGAGGACCTAACGAAACCGGAGCTGGGCCATAGCCGTGGCTACAGCTGCACCTATGAATCCGACAGTTGCACGGTCAACCCAACGGAAGCGAGTGGTGCTGAACAGGGGCAATTCAACGTCCCCAGGTTCATTTCTCTCGATCCTAATGACATCCTCTATATCGCGGACTTCGAAAATTCGCGCGTCCAGCGCCTGGCTCCCGACGGCACATTCGCGGGCGAAGCAAAGTCGACTGGCACCGGCTTCAACCAGGGTGACCAGCCAAGCTTCATCCTCGGCAACATGGGCAAACCTGCGTCAGTGTCGGTCAATTCCACTCAGTTCTACGTTGTCGACAGAATCGAGAAATTCGTGCATATCTTCGGCACACTGCCGTTCAAGGAAATGACGGACAACACCGCAACCGTGACGTATGTTTCCGATCAGGATTTTCCGAACCCAAATGTCATGGGTGACGATACTTTCAGTTTCAGCGTCACCGATGGCCTCGAGCGAAGCAATATTGCAATGGTGTCCGTGACAGTCGGCCGAAACTTCCGGCCACCGGAAGCGCTGTCTGAGACCATTATCACTGCGGAAGACACGCCATTGGACTTTGCGCTGCCCGCGCGCGACCCGGACGGCATTATTGGCAAAGACTTTCTCGGCTTGGATACACTCACGTATTCGTTAACCGGGTGGCCGGAAAACGGCACATTGAGCGGCTACGGTGAGAACTGGACTTATACGCCATTGCCAGACTTTTTCGGCGATGACAGCATCAGGTTCAGAGTCAATGATGGCCTGGCCGATTCGGATGAGGCCACGCTGACGATTCGCGTCACGCCGGTGAACGATCCGCCGGTAATCACACTGGAGCAACCAGAACGCGTTCCGCTGGGCTTTCCGATGCTACTGGAGTCCGTTTTCACGGATGATCGCACGCAGAACCCGTCGAACGAATCGGACCAGAGTTCCTCCGACGGCTACGAAGGCAACGTTGACTGGGGTGACGGCAGTACCGACACGACTGGCGACTTCGTAATGCAGGGCGACACCGTCAACACGTCGGGCGTTATTGTAATAGCGCCGGCGGACGCCGAGTCCGAGGGCATTTTGGCTGCGCAACATACTTATGAACAGCCAGGCCTAAAAACGGTCATGGCTTGCGTTACCGACAGCGATGGGCTGCAGGGCTGCACTGAAACAGAGATCGACGTGCAACCCATGGCGGTGCTGGGCGCCGGCGCCAGGTTCTACGACGATTCGGTCCAGGACGAAGATGAATCTCTGGATGATATCGCGGACGGCGCCGTCTTCACCGCCGAATTCATGCTGGTCAACGGGCAGCCGTCGGTGGGAGACGGAGTCGCTGCGGAAGGTGTCGAATTGAATCTCCTGTTCCCTGACGATCTGTTGATTACCGATATCGCCATCGACCAGGGAACCTGCACTCGGAGTGAACGGGGCGTGTCCTGCGACATTGGCACCCTGAACCCTGGCGCAGTAGCAACGCTGACGATGTTGGCGAGCGGTCCCGGACTGCTCATTTACGACGAATTCCGGGATTTCCAGGGAACCCTGTCGACGAGTTCCGAGGCGCTCGATCCCGATCTTGGCGTAGCCGCAAGTATTGGGCTGCTCGCCGACACGACCGATTCCGACGGTGACGGCATGAGCGACATTTTCGAGACAACCTATGGATTCAATCCGGCCATCGACGACAGTGCGGGTGATTTAGACGGCGACGGTCTAAGTAACGTGGAAGAGTACAACGAGGAAACCTCGCCGGAAATTGCCGATACTGATGGAGACGGCCAACCCGATAGCGTCGAAGTCGCGGCCGGCAGCGATCCGACGATCGACGACATCCCGCCAATGCTCAACGTCCCGAATGACATACTCACCAGCGCCACCGGAGCGTTGACGCATGTCAACATAGGTTTGGCGACGGCCGACGATGCTAAAGACGGCCCGGTCAAGGTTTATTCGAACAATAACGGGCCGTTTCGCCCGGGGCACAACGTGGTGACGTGGAGTGCATTCGACGAAGCCGGGAACAGTTCCGAGGGTTACCAATTCGTCAAGATAGTGCCGATGGTCAGCTTCGAAGTCGACCAGACCGTTTCAGAGGGCACCGTAGCACGAGCCCGCGTGCAATTGAACGGGCCGGCGGTTGACTACCCCGTCATTGTCCCATTCAGCGTCGGCGGAACGGCAGTGAATCCATCAGACCATGACGCCATCAGCGGTGAGGCGGTGATCAAGTCCGGGCTTTCGACGGATATCGAGATTGGCATCGTCCGGGACGCGGCAGACGAACCTGACGAGACCATCACGTTGACGATGGGCGCGCCGACAAATGCCGTGCCCGGAGCGATTGACACTCACTCGATCATTATCACCGAGATCAATCAGCCGCCAAAAGTCATGATCGCCGTTGAACAACAAGGTCGAGCTACGACGACCGTCGTCAGTGGTGCTGGCCTGATCGGCATCATCTCCGAGGTGCGTGACGACCCGGCCCAGGAACACACGTTCGACTGGAGTGGATCGGACAGTGCGCTCATCGATCCGGTTGCGGTCAATGACCCGGCCTATCTCCTGGATCCGTCGGGGCTCGCCGGAGGTCTTTATGGCATGCATGTCAGCATCGTCGACGATGGTGCTCCGCAGCAGAGCGCTGCTGCGTCGTCGTTACTTAACGTAGCCAATGAACAACTGATACTGAAATCGGTCGATGACAGCGACGGTGACGGCGTAAGCGATGCTGCAGAAGGGCCGGGCGATGCAGATGGCGACCGAATCGCGGACTATCTTGACGACGTTTCCGCGACGAACATGTTGCGGCTGGCGGCGGACGGCCGCTTACTCGAAACGGCTCCGGGACTTACGTTGCGCCTGGGAGCGACTGCATTTGGAAACGGCAGCGCCCTGGCCGCTCTCGTGGAACAGGATTTCGGTATCGACGTCGAATTCGGATACGCAAGCGATGTTCTGGATTTCGAAATCGTCCGACTCGACGCCGGTGCGAGCGCCCAGGTAGTCATTCCTCTGGCTCATCCGGTTTCCGTCGGCGCAACCTATCGCCAGTATGTAAATGGACAGTGGCAGGACTTCATTACCGATTTGGTCGACAACATTGCCTCGGCACCTGGCGTCAGCGGCGCCTGCCCGCCACCATCGAACAGCGCCTACCAGCCAGGCATGGCGGCGTCGGATGGCTGCCTGCAATTAACACTCACTGACGGTGGACCGAATGATATCGACGGCATTGCCGATGGGGTTATTCGCACCATTGGAGGCCTTGCCGCACCAGTGGCCGTCAACGTCGAGGACTTGCCACAAACTTCCACCGTCGTGGTCGATTCCGGTGAAGCGGTGATGGTGCGACTGCGGCTGCACAGCGATTCGGGCGACGCATTGTTCAACTCACTGACGCTGGAAGCCAGCGGCGATGCCGACGATCTGATGATCGATGACGTCTTCCTGGTCCACGACGCGAATCGAGACGGTGAATGGGATGACGATGAAGCAATCCTCGCTAACGGGCAGTTCACCGTGGACAACGGAACATTGACACTATCCCTGACCGAGCCACTGCAATTGCCTGCTGGCAACACGGACCTGCTGGTCGTCTATGTGTTTGGCATTGAATAACGGGAGTTATGCGATGAAGAAACTCAAAGTCTGTGTTGTAACGATCGCATTGCTGGTCGGAGTCTCCGGTTGCGGTGGCGGCCAGAGTGCCGGACCCGGACCTTCGCCACCGCCTCCGGTGCTCAACAGCTTTAAAGTAACCGTTACCGAAGTCGAAGTCGTGAACAAGGACAGTGGCGCAGCTCTCGTTGTTGAGGGATTACCACTAACTGGCGGCGAGACGACAATCGAATAGCATTAATCAAGAGTTGCTTTGCAACACTGATTTGAAAAAGGGACTCATTTCCATTGCGGGGATTCTGCGGGGATCGACTATGCGCGGCACCTGGACGTGCGGGAACCGCCTGCGACGAATCGCCTCACGCACATGGCTGCCATTATTTGGGTCATCACGGCGTTCTCAGTATTGCCCAGAAACGCTTTTATCTTGAGGTTTTGTTTAATCCATTTGAAGAACAGTTCAACCTGCCATCGCTGTTTGTAAATATCGGCGATCGTTTTTGCTGGCCAGGCGAACTGATTGCTAATGAAGACATAGTGTTTGCCTGTTGACGATCGCCCAACTGGCCAATCGTCAGTGCCACAAACTGTGACCAGCGTGACAAAGCGTCGCTGCGACGCTGACCATCACAACGATTTACCTGCTTCTCATATTCAAGTCTCGGTATCAATTTTAGTAGCTGGGAAAGTACGCTATTATGGTAGGCCATGGCCTGATTCCTCTTTTGTTATCAATGGTTTGTTTCGCAACAACATTGTAACAAGAGCACTCGAATCAGGCCTTTTTCTTTATGCTAAGTGGGACAGCAGTGGGTTCGACCCCTATTGTCAGATCACTCAGTGGCTGTAACAAGCTTAGTCGATGCGATCAGTTCAACGGCCTCTTCGGTCGTCCACAGGTCGTTCGCCATGTAGCGGAAATTAATCAATGCCGCCAGATAGCCGTCGCCTTCGGGCAGTCTCGCACCCGCGGTGGCGTCACGAACAATGGCAACCTCATAACCCTGCTCTAACAACTCGTGCATATGTGCCTGGACACAGAGATTGGCCGACATACCAGCCAGAATGACCTTGTCGATGCCGGCCTTGCGAAGCTGCAGACTCAAGTCATTGCTTTCCGGGCCATACACCTTGTGCGGCGAGGTGATAACCGTCTCGCCGTCCATAATCATGGCTTTGTATTCGGGCATGAAATCGGCACCGGAGCCGACAAAATTGTCGAGCGATAGCGGGCCCCGACGATCGAACATGCCAATGGCATGCATGAGTTTTTCCAAGGGGCCGCCGAACTTCCAGCCGTGGTCGGACGGATAATAATAATGCGGCGAAATTACGACCATCATTCCAGCTTCCTTGGCGGCGGCCAGAAGAGCACCGATATTCTCGACCGTGTTGTTTTCCGTCACGCTCGCGCCGACAACACCCCAAGTCACACCATCTTCACTGAGGAAGTCGATTTGCGGATCTGTGATCACCAATGCCGTGTTGCCGCTCGTAACAATCATCTCGGTCTGTGGCAATGCCGGCTCGGCCGGGTCGGCGTATGGGTCTGCCAGAACGCCAACACTGATTAGCAGGATGCCTGCCGGTACTAGTCTTTTGAGGCTGAACATAGCTTGTCTCCCGTTTTGCTTCGCGCCAATGTGCCCCTGCAGATCGACTGTGAAGGACTCTACTATGGCTCGATCACGCATGTAAATTGGTCCGCCGTCTGTGCCCAAACGTCCAAAATAACCGCCTGCTTGGTCAATATTCGGCTATCTTAACGGCCAGGCTGGACAAACTATTAAGCAACCTGGCCGTCGAACCTGAGCCCTTCGCGCTCTGTATGCTCGACAACGGCTGGCGCGGGCGATGGATGCGATTTTTGAGAATCCCGGCGCGAATCACAGTGTTGAATCTTTAGCCGACGAAGCGGGAATGAGTCGATCTGCGTTTGCAGAACATTTCAGCACTGCATTTTCGCGCTCGCCCATTAACTTTGTTAATCACGTTCGAATGGAGCGTGCCGGCAAAATGCTCGATGAAGGCAAGTCTTCTATCGATCAGGTTGCGAACCAGGTCGGGTTTGCAAGCCGGAGTCACTTCTCGCATGCTTTCAAAAAGCATACAGGCCAATCGCCGGCGGAATACCGAGTTCAATAAGCTCATCGATTGGTGCCAGAGACAGGACTCGAACCGGCACGGCCTAGAGCCATTAGCACCCATCACGCCGTTGCCTGTATGGCCGAGTGTTTCATCAATGCTGGCGCCGATCCGAACCGTGTCTATCTCATCGGCCATTCGACGGGGGGCATCTCGTATTTTGCTCGAAGCGTGAAATAAACTGCGGTGGCGGGCGGTCTACTGATCCATGCGGCTCACACCCCTGCTCACAGCATTCGGCTTATTCCTTGGCGGCAATATTGCGGCCGATGAGGCGCGCGTTGCCCCCGACTGGACGCTGCAATCCGCAAGCGGGGAGACGGTCACACTGAGTGAAGTCGCGGCTACGCAACCGGTCATCCTTCTCTTCTGGGCAACCTGGTGTCCTTACTGCAAAGCGCTGATGCCGCATATTCAGAGTATTCGCCTCGAGTACGGTGATCAGATCAGAGTCCTCGCCGTCCACTTTCACGACGACAAGGGCGATCCTGTCGCTTTCATCGAGAGTGCTGGATACGATTTCACACTTCTGCCGGACGGCGATGAGGTCGCCGAACTCAACGGAGTCTGGGGGACACCTGGGCTAATGATCATCGATCGCCACAGGACCGTTCGCTACAACCTGTATACGCTGCCGAAACTCGATCTATCCGCGGCCAGAGAATCTTCGGCTCATGGCAAGCGAGCAACGTACCTGGCACCGTACTGGGCAGCCGAGCTTCGGAAGTCTTTGGACCTCGTACTGAGCCAGCAGGCGGACTGACCTAGTGAATCTGGAAACTGGCGTTTTCGAATAAGATCTTGCGGCCGCGACGCAAGGAGATGTTCGTGAGGGCGAGCATGACCGGCGCGATTATAGGTCACGGGAAGTTTTGGGTGGGGAAACCCTAAGCTACACACTAGAAATCATGACGCCCGAGACCTACGCAAGCGAGTTTAAAGCGCTCGACACGCGGATTTTCAGTGAACAGATTCCACAACCCAGGGTAGCTCAAGGTAACCCAACGTAACGTTTAGGGGGAAATTCTTAACACGGTAGGTTACCTTGAGTGACGGTAGGTGATCCTGGTTTGGGCACCAAAGTGGGCACCTGCGCCGGGCGCACCGGGGACCGCGCGCTCACTACCGCTTCTCATGCAAGCAATGGGACGAGGCTACGTGCAAAAGCTGAATCGGCAGTACAACCGCACGGGTACGCTATCAATACGATGATCAGCATCTGCATTAACCAGTCGGGCATCGGCCGCGATGTCCGCCACCTGCACGATCAGCCAGCCCGTCACGACGTAGGCCACGCCAACGTGGAAAACGTTCCGACGACGTAATTCCTCAATGAAACCCCGCATTTGCGTGGTCCTTGCTAAATGCAACCAGAACCATACCATCACGGCACGAGCACGAATACTTGCCCGGTAGGCACCCCGACACATGGCCAAGAAAAAAAATCAACCTGTCGAAGTCCGAATCAAGATCGATGGCCTCGACATTACCGCCGTGCCGAACAAGCACAGCGCCAAATTCGAGCGCTTGCTCGAGCAACGGGGTGCCGAATCCTTCGTGTTTATCCCGTTGGCGAGACTAGGAAAAAAGGGACAACGACTGTTCGGCAACCCGGCCGCCATGGCCCGCAAGAAGGCAAAGTTACCGGCGGTCGATTGGTACGACGGCGAACTGCGAAGCCTCGATAACGACAATGCGGTACCTGGCGTTCTTGCATTCGATATTCGACGGCGCACCGCTCGCGAGATTGCCGAGGCGGTGG
>JACZSM010000063.1 GCA_022574185.1 Pseudomonadota bacterium | reverse complement strand
ATCGAAGCCACTTCGCTTGAAATTGACGCCATCATGGAAGACGCGACGACCTGATCCAGGTCACCGCGCCCTTCCATATCCCCTGTTTTCCTGCATCTGTTTGTGCTATCTTTACCCGCAAGCAAAATTCCTTCAGATACTCCAGCCCGCGAGGTTTCGTGATGAAGCGCACTCTCCTGATTTCTTTCCTGTTGATGGCCACCGCCTTACTCGCGACACCTGTTTGGGCCCAGGACGGCAAGGCCGCCGCAAGCAAGAAACTGCCCAAGCAAGAAATGCAGATGTACCAAATCGTTCTGGCTAAGCGTGGCCCAAACTGGAAGTCGCAAGGCACCGAGGGCGGCATGGATGTGCGGATGCAAGTGATCCAAGGTAAGGAATCAAATTCAGCACTGCAGTCACAGGCGCTATCGCTGCTGCATAGGCGATACATCGGAATGCAGTTTCGAAGTTCTCCTGCGATCCCATCATTTTCCAGATAACGTATGCGATGGCCGCACCGACGAATCCGAAGATCACCACAAATACGGGAGCCAGGATGATTGTCATCAGGCCCCCGAACATGGCGCCGGCCATGCCCAATCCGAACAGGGACAATATCGCCGACAACACACCGGCGACCACAGTCAAAACTACCATGAAAATCAGAGGGTCAATCAGCCCGCCGCTCTTAGGCATGCCCTGATAAAACCCCACCGGGTTGGTGATGACGTTGATCGCCATACCTGGTATCTGCTCGACACCCGGCCGGCTGGCCGCAACCGGTTCTTCGTCCGCCCTTGTCTGCTCCGGACTTTCTCCCTGCTCCTGCTCCGGTGCTTGTTCTTCTTCGATACTCATAGCAGTGACCCCTTTATATTGTTGTCTATCAATCTGCATGCGTCAGAGGTTGTACTAAATTATAGACGAATTATGCGGCGTGTATTGATAATCCGTTAGCGGGGTCTATACTTTCGCGGACGGTTTGGCCTTTTTCGCCCGGCGTATCGGTTAATCATACAAGGCCGGTAATGCGTGATTGGCGATGTTAAGGGGATGACAATGAACAATAAGAGCCTCTCTCGAATTTTGTCCATATTTGCTTCGCTTGCAATGCTGCTAATTGCATTTGTTGGTGTATCTGCTTCGGCGGCGGGCCTCGGCAACACCAAGCAATTCGCAGTGAAAATGAATATGGTCAGCGATCACGGTGAAATGCAAGGTCAGGAAATAATCATGACATTTTATGTCGGCAAGAACCGAATTCGAGCGGAAATGGGCGCGGGAGCAATGGAGGGCATGCCAGGCGGCATTGCGTTCATTGTAAGCGATCAACGAACAGCGTATTGACAGATCGCCGAAGCACTGTATTCAGATTCTGTCATCCAGACCGTAGTTAATTTCGTCGATAAAGATTTCTTCTTCGATAGCCATATCGATGGCACGGTCAAGCCGCAACAACAACTGCTCGAACGTTTCGCCATCACGACGAACCAGCATGGCGAGGTTTTGAGCTTCATCCACAGCGGTGGCGGCGCAGGCAATAGGGCCCACTGTACCGATCGTGATGTCGCCGTTGCCATCGATTAGGAACTCGATGTTCGGTAATGATGGAAAGCCCCGACTCATGCCTTACGCCTGTTCGATTTTGAGTTGATGGTTATCGAGATTACCGGGCAACAATGCCTCGATGTCCTCGACAGAATCGGCCTTCGGCAGTTCCGTAAACAGGTAACGGAGATAAGCGTAAGGTTCCAAGCCGTTCGCTTTGGTCGTCTCGATCAGCGAGTACAGATTGGCGCTGGCTTTCACGCCGCTGACCGAGTCACTAAACAACCAGTTTTTTCGCCCAATGACAAAGGGGCGGATAGCGTTCTCAGCGGCGTTGTTGTCGATCTCGAGCCTGCCGTCGTCCAAGTAGCGGATCAGCTTGTCCCATTCGTTGTGCACATAGTGCAATGCTTTGCCGGTGGCGCTCGTTGGCGGTACCTGCGGCAAGCTTTGATCCAGCCAGATTCGCATCTCATCAAGCACCGGTTTTGCATGGCATTGACGATGTTGGTAGCGTTTTTCAGGCGTCAGTTTGCGCGCCTGCTTCTCCACCCGGTACAGCTTCTGGATCAACGTCAGGCCCCGATGCGCCTTGCCACGTTGCTTGTTTTTGCCCTGTGCCTTGACCGCGTCGTGGAAGCGGCGTCTGGCATGCGCCATGCAGCCGACGTGTATCAGATTGTTGCTTGCCACCACAGCGTTGTAGCCATCATAACCATCCGTTTGTAAATAGCCCGTGAAGCCTTCCAACAAGCGCTTGGCGACCCCGGCGCCACGTCCCGGATCGTAGTGATACAGCACCACCGGATGCTCCGGTGGTCCACCACGTTGCAGCCACAAATAGGATTTCGATTGCGCCTTGCGGCCGGATTCTTTGAGCACCTGCACCGTGGTTTCATCCATCTGCAGGATGTCATAGCTCATGAGTTGGTCGTGCAACAGGTTGATCAGTGGCTGGATCAGGTGGCCAGCCTGGATCATCCAGTTGGCCAGCGTTGCGCGCGGGATGTCCACGCCGATGCGCTGCAATATCGTCTCCTGACGGTACAGTGGCAAGGCATCCTGGTACTTCGAGACCGTAATGTGTGCCAGCAAGCCCGGCGAGGCCATGCTCTTGGGGATCGGCTGCGCCGGCAACGGCGCGGTCTTGATGCAGTAACCGCAGTCACAGGCGTATTTTCTGCGGATGTGCCGGATGACCCGGATCTTCGCCGGGATAATATCCAGCTGCTCCGAGATCACTTCGCCGATCTCGGTGAGTAAACGGCCGTCATGATCGCAGCGGCGCGCAGACTCCGGGATCTCATGAATGACATCGATGCGTGGCAGATGATCCGGTAACGGTTTACGACCGCGCTTCTTGCGCTTATGCGCCGCCACCGTAATCTCATCATCGTCGGTCTCGACCGATGCATCGGCATCCGTGTCAGAGGCGACATCACTGTCATGCTCCGCTTCATCGAACAGACCGATCTGATCGGGGGACAGCTTCTCGCTGCTGGCCGCATAGCGGCGTGCCAAGGCGAGGTTCAGTTGTTCAGTGAGTGTGAGAACCTGGATCTTGTAATGCTGGTTCTCTGTCGTGAGCCGTTCGTTTTTTTGATTAACCGCGTGCTTGTCGGCTTGTAATTGTTCATTGCGAACAAGTTGATCAGCAAGCAGAGACTTCAGTGCATCAACGTCATCAGGCAGTTGATGCAGTGCAATCGGCATGCATTGCATTATACCGGATCGTTAAGTTTAACGCCTTATAAAACACTGCAAAAATGCAATCGTTCGTGCGGTTTAAAACGCATCACATCATAACCATCCAACAACCAGTTCAGTTGTTGTCCGCTCAGTGTAATCACATCACTTTCAACCTGGCGCGGCCACTTGAAGCGCGCCTTCTCCAGGCGCTTTTGCCACATACAAAATCCGCTGCGCTCCCAATACAAAATCTTCACCTTGTCGCGGCGGCGGTTGCAAAACACAAACAACTGCTCGGAAAAGGGATCCCGCTGCAAGCTCTGCTCGACTACGATCGCAAGCCCGTTGATGCCCTTGCGAAAGTCAACGACGTCCCGGCACAGGTACACAGCCGGCAGATCATTCGATGGCCGCATCATCCGAGACGCGCCACCGTGTTCAATACCGTTGACAATGATCCGGCATCGACTGTGCCGGAAAAATCCACCCAAACACCATTCGGTAACCGGATACGCCACTCGTTATCAACGCTGACAGCCACCGGTTGTACACGCTGAAACCGGGCGCCCTGCGCCTGCGGCAACACCCCTTTCCTAATCAGCGATTTCTTGCCTGCGTACATTCCGCCAACACGAAAACCCTGTTCCGCAGCATACGCAGAAGCACTCATCCCCGAGGCCTCGCACGCCTTGATCTGCTCCAGCCAGTAACGCTGACGGTTTGTAAGCTTCATCTCCTCCGCTACATCCATCGACTTGCTCCGCCGTGATTGAAATATCACAGCTTGCAAAGAAACCGATCAGATAAATAGAACGTGCTTTATTTTGCGCTTACCGAATAACACGCACTGCAGGTAATGAAAAGTCTGCCTCAATGCCCAATCCCTCGCGGTTAAAGTCATCCAGCACGTTGAACAGGCGAAACGACCGACCATCGCTCAACTGGTCATGCATAAAATCCATTGACCAAACGTCATTGGGCTCATCAGGTACCGCCAGTGGCACCGGCTTTTCTCGCTGTATTCGTTTCCTGGATCTGATCCGCAGGTTTAGTTCCAGCTCGCAGTAAATGCGGTAAATCCGCTTGTGGTTCCACGCATAGCGTTTCACGTTACGCAGATAGTCGCGACAAAGGCCAAACCCCCAGTCCTTCTGGTTGTCGGTCAGGCGAATAAGCCAGTCTGCTATCTCCGCATTTTCGTCCGACAATATCGGCCGGTAACGGTAGCAGGTCTCGCTGATGCCAAATGCCAGGCACACCAAGCGAACACTGAGACCGCGTGCTGAAACCGCCTTCTGGGCCATCTCTTTGCGGTGAGATGGCCTTACCACTTTTTTGCAAGCGCCTCCTGAACAATTTCTGCTTTCAGTCGCTCATCGGTGTACATTTTCTTCAAGCGCCGATTTTCGTCTTCCAGTTCCTTCATCCGCTTCATCAGTGAGGCATCCATGCCGCCAAATTTTGCCCGCCATTTGTAGAAGCTGGCGTTACTCATGCCGTGTTCCCGACAAAGAGCCGGTACTGGCGTGCCTGACTCGGCTTGCTTCAGAATCGACAGAATCTGGCTGTCACTGTATCTCGATGTTTTCATTTGAGAATCTCCTTCGTTCAGTGTACGAGAAAATTCTACTTTTGACGTCAGCTATTTCTAGGGATGATTACCAATCGACTGGTAGCATAAATATGCTTTCTACCCCATTGCTCCGGGCGATTCCCGCAAATCTTCATCAGTCAGCGGATAAGCCTTTGAAAAACCTAAAGCCGCCACTGTCTGAGTACGGCAGTGCAATCTGTTGCTCTTTGCCGAAGATTAACTGGTTCGCAACCAGATCTCCGGAACCAATCGGCGATGTGTCCGGCATGGCTCCTGTTGCCTTCGCGACTTTAGTTACATACATGTTGGTCCCTTAACTCGTCGCTTCAGTGATCTGTAGCCGTTCTAGCGATTTCCTGGTTTCTTATCGATTTTCTTTCAGTTGAAGAACATACGTGTAGATAACTGGCAAAATCAGCAGGCACAATAACGTGGTCGTGAACATTCCACCGATCATTGGCGCCGCGATGCGACGCATGACGTCCGAGCCAGCACCGCTGCTGAGCATGATCGGCAGCAGTCCGACGATAGTCGACGTAGCCGTCATCACCACAGGCCGCACGCGGCGTGATGTTCCATCGTTTACGGCCCGAAGAATGTCTTCTTTGCTTAACTGCAGTGTGGACGCTGCGCCCCGTTTGTAGGCAGCGGCCACTTCCTTGCGCCGCGCGGTGACCGATTCTTCGATGAAGGTGAGTACCAGCACACCGGTCTCGACCGCGACACCGGCCAACGCAATAAATCCGACGGCGACCGCAACGGAAATATTGAACCCGTACCAAAACACCAGCCAAAATCCACCAACGAGGGCAAACGGAACGGACAGCATCACCACGGCCGGCGCGGCTACATTGCCAAAATTGAGATACAGGAGCATGAATATAAGGAATAGTGTCAGGGGAATTACGATTTGAAGCCTGGCCGCGGCACGCTCCATGTATTCGAATTGACCGGACCAGACGATTGCATAACCTGACGGTAAATCCAGCTGTTCGGCAACAACCTGTTGAGCATATTTCACAAAACCACCGACGTCCGACGTTTTGATATCGACATATACCCAGGCGTTGGGCCGGGCATTCTCGCTCTTGATGACCGCCGCGCCGCGCCTGATTACGATACTGGCCAATTCCGCCAACGGGATTTGTGCACCATAGGGAGTTGGCACAAGGACACGACTCAGATGTTCTGGGTTGTCCCGCAGATCTCGTGGGTACCGGATGTTAACCGAGTATCGCTCCAGGCCTTCAATGGTCTCAGTAACCTGCATGCCGCCGATCGCAGTCATGATCACATCCTGTACATCGCCGGTCGTCAGTCCGTGTCGTGCCACCCTCTCGCGGTCGATATCGAAATCGAGAAAGTAACCACCGACAGCCCTGTCCCCGAACGCTGACAGCGTATCAGGGAGCGTCTTCATGATTTGCTCCACATCCTCAGAAAGCCTCTGCAGGACAGTCAGATCCGGGCCACTGATCTTTATGCCCACCGGCGTTTTTATGCCAGTTGACAGCATATCGATCCTGGTCTTGATCGGCATCGTCCATGCGTTTGCCAGCCCGGGAAACTTGATCGCGGCGTCCATTTCCTGCATGAGCTGTTGCGTGGATTTTGCCGGGTCGGGCCATTCATCACGTGGCTTCAGCCTCACAATCGTCTCAATCATGGACAGCGGCGCCGAGTCTGTTGCCGTCTCGGCCCGTCCAACCTTGCCAAATACGGACTCGACCTCCGGGAAGGTCCGCAAAATCTTGTCGGTCTGCTGTAGTAACTCTTTGGCTTTGGTGATCGAAATACCAGGAAATGTCGTCGGCATGTAGAGAATGTCGCCCTCATCCAGCGGCGGCATGAATTCCGATCCCAGCTGCGAAAGCGGATAGATTGCGAGCACGAGCAGACCGATGACCGCCACCATCGTCACTTTTCTCCATCGCAAGAGTACGCCTAGCAACGGCGCATGCAGCGCGTGCAGGATTCGATTGATCGGATTTTTCGCCGCCGCCAGAATTCGGCCACGAACCAGGTAGCCGGTCAAGATCGGAACGACGGTTATGGCCAAGATTGCCGCCGCTGCCATCGAGTAACTGCTGGTAAATGCCAGAGGTTTGAACAGGCGCCCTTCCTGAGCTTCAAGCGTAAAAATCGCGAAATAGGAGACGACAACCACGAGCAGGGAGAAGAACAACGCAGGACCAACCTCCCGGGCGGACGTGCGAATTGCTTGCCATCGCTCGTTATTGCTTAGCTTATCGCCGACCTTCTCCTGCGCGATAGCCAGATGCCTGTGCGCATTCTCGACCAGTACAATAGGCCCGTCCACCATGGCACCGATAGCAATGGCAATGCCACCCAGCGACATAATGTTAGCGTTGATTCCTTGCAGACGCATAGCGATAAACGCCATCAATATGCCAATGGGCAATACGATGATTGCTACGAACGCAGAGCGCAGATGCAACAGGAACACGGCGCAAACAACGGTAACCAATACAAATTGCAGAAGCAGCGTCCACGACAGACTTTCAACCGCCCTCTCGATCAGATCACCCCGATCGTAAACCGGTACTATCTCCACACCATCGGGTAAGCCCGCTTTGAGTTGCTCCAGCTTTTCTCTTACGCCCTGAATCGTAGTCAACGCGTTTTCACCGTAGCGCATGATCACTATGCCGCCGGCTACCTCTCCCTCCCCATTCAGCTCGACCACCCCGCGCCTGAGTTCAGGGCCTATCTGGACCTTGGCGACATCCTTGATGCGAATCGGGGTACCGCGCTCATCGATGCCAACCGCAATTTTTTCGATATCTGCAATCGATTGGATATATCCCTTGCCACGCACCATGTACTCGGTTTCTGCCATCTCTATGAGACCGCCACCAACGTCCCGATTCGATCGTACGATTGCGTTGCGCACTTTTGATAGTGGAATGTCGTACGCGACAAGTGCGTTTGGATCTACCTGGACCTGGTACTGCTTGACATAGCCACCAATTGAAGCGACCTCTGCGACACCTGGTACCGTCTGTAGCGGGTACCGCAAGTACCAGTCCTGTATCGACCGGAGCTCAGACAGATCGTGCCGGCCTGAGCGGTCGACGATTGCATACTCGTATATCCAGCCGACGCCGGTGGCGTCCGGTCCGAGCGTTGGTGTCACTCCCTGGGGAAGACGAGTACTGACATAGTTCAGGTATTCGAGGACCCGAGACCTGGCCCAGTAAAGTTCGGTGCTGTCTTCGAAAATGATATAGACAAACGAAAGACCAAAAAATGAATAACCCCGCACGACTTGCGCGCCGGGAACACCAAGCATCGCGGTTGTCAGTGGATAAGTCACCTGGTCTTCGACGACCTGCGGCGCTTGCCCCGGAAATTCAGTAAAAACGATAACCTGTACATCCGATAAATCGGGAATAGCGTCCAATGGCGTGGTACGGAGCGCGCCGATGCCGACAGCAATCAGGAGTAGTGTTCCGGCTATGACCAGAAATCGCTCCCGTAAGGCTGTATCAATAATGTTCTTAATCAATGCCCGGCTCCCGCATTTTCGCAGCCGCTTCGCGCAGTTTCGATTCGGAGTCGATCAGGAACTGCGCAGAGACAACAACTTTGTCACCACTCGAAACCCCACTGCGAATTTCCGTGAAGCCGTCGCCGCTTAACCCGATTTCCACCGTCCGCGGCTCGAATTTGCCAGGCGCGCGAACGATAAACACCTGTTCGGTCAGTCCGGACCGCACAATTGCCTCACTCGGTACCATGACAACGTTTTCTCTCGGACTCGCGTAGATAGTAACGTCGGCAAACATCTCCGGTTTCAGAAGCAGATCTTTGTTGTCGAATTCGAGCCGTGCTTTGATCGTGCGTGTCTTGCTGTCTGCGTACGGGTAAATATAGGTCAGCTCCCCTCGCAAGATCGCACCCGGCACCGCCGTCACGCGCATTTCCGCCTGGTCGCCGACCTTCACCCACGGCAATTCTTCTTCGAAGATATCAACGAAAACCCAGACTGCAGACAGATCGGCAATCAGGTACATCTCGGTTTGCGGAGTAATAAACTGCCCCTCGCGAACACCCACCTTGACAACCACTCCCTGTGCCGGGGAATGAATATGCAGCAACTTCATGACTTCCCGACTCTCTTGCAGCGCTTTTATCTGGTGTTCAGACACGTCCAGCAATCGCAATCGTTCGAGAGACGTATCCACTAGATCTGCGGCGCCGCGACGAACGTCCGCAAACGGATTTTCGCTTAGAGTTGCAAAACTCTTGAGGGCCAGAAGGTACTCCTGCTGCGAGGAGACGAGTTGCGGCGAGTAGATGCTGAGCAATATTTCATCTTTATCGATCGTCTCGCCGGTGATACCGATCCGTAGCCCTTCCACCCACCCCTGGATCTTGGGATGCAGGCGGGTAATGCGTTGCTCATCGTAGTCAATGCGGCCCAGCGTATGAATTTCCCGAAATATCGTTCCCACTTCCGCAATAGCAGTGCGAACCCCCATGTTCTGTACCGTCACCGGATCGATACTGACCGTTCCTGCCGGACCGTCGTCATCGGCGTTCGCGTATACGGGAATATAGTCCATTCCCATCGGGTCTTTCGCTGGCACCGGCGATGTGATGTCAGGATTCATGGGGTTGCGGTAGAAAAGCGGCACAGGTTCCGTGTTGGGAGTCGGAGCATCGGCCGCTCCGGAATCCGGTTTCGCGTACCAATATCCTGCGGAAAGTCCTGCAATGAGCGCACTTGACGCAACCAGGCCCAGCATTAAGTATTTGCTATTCATAAAGCGCCTCCACTCCGATCGCGGCTGCCAGTTTCGCGAGGGCCTGTTTGGCCACACTCAGCGACTGCCAGTAGTTTATTTGGGCGTTGTAAAGAGTAATTTGCGTGTTGACGAGACTCAGAAAGTCCACCTCATTGACCTGATACCCGGCTAGCATTGAGGCAACAGTCTGCTGCGCCTGCGGAATAATCGCCGTATCCAGTAGCAGAACCTGATCACGTACCGCCAGGTAGCTTGCAAGATTTTGTGAAACGGCTGCTTCGACGCCGCGCAAGGTGTCCTGCATGATCAATAATTGGCGAGAAACTTCATAAGCTCGCTGCTCGACGGCTTTGGATTGCTTCGATGCCGAGTAAATGGGCACATTGATGCTGAGCACTACTGATAGAAAATCGGGCCTGTCCGTGTTCCTCATCGGATCGAATCCTTGCCGGAATCCATAACCGACACCGAGCTTGAAATCCGGAAATCGATCTTTGCGGGCAAGTTCGAGTTTTGCCTGCGCGGCGCCGACGAGGTCCCTGTGCACATCGATCAGCGCACGCCTGGTCTCCGCTTGTTGCAACAGCTCGCGCTCAGGTGGCAGTTCAGGAAGTACAATGTTCGTTGGATTGGCTGGCAAAGTCAGCGCCCGGTCGGGCGGCCTGTTCATCAGTCTGTTCAAGCGCGCCTGTGCAGAGCGGCGCATTCCCTGCAATTTCAGCTCACGCTCAAGCAGCCGGTATAGTTCGAGCTGAGCGAGCAGCACATCTTGCTGCAGACCATCGCCTACTTTGTATTTGGTCTGTGCAATCTGGACCGAATCACGCATCAGTTGCTTGCTTTGCCCAACGATCTGCAAGGCCCTGTCCAGGCTCATCAATTGCCACCAGGCAGTTCTAACGTCAGCGACGATTGCACTGCGTCGTTCGACCTGCATCTGGTCCGATGCCGACGCCTGACGCTCGACAGCCTCACGCCTCAGCTTGCGCTTGCCTGGAAATGGAAAACTCTGGCTCAACGCCAGCTGCATTTGCGTCATCGGTTCCTGGTCAAGACTGAATGTGTCCACAGGCATATTCATGGCATGCAGCGATAACGTGGGATCGGGGAGCGCACCGGCTTGCGAGGAAGCCGCGCGAAGAGCATTGGACTGCGCCCGCAGGCCTGCCAATTCGAGACTATGATCGAGGGCCAGCGAGATTGCCTGGTCCAGTTTAATCTCGCCCAACATGGTCATGCCATCCACATCTGCCGGACTTGATGCCGATTGCGCCAGGCAAACCGCGGGCAACAGGAACCAAACGCAAGGGGGCATCCAAAGCGCCCGAAATGCACGACGAATTCTTGTGCCGACGGGCAAAATTACATGTGTACTACGGCGGGTTCCGAACCCACGAAAAATTGACATGAGGGATCTCCTCGTAAAACGAACCAGAAAAAATGGTGACCGTGTTGCGGGGATACGCTATTTAAGGAAAACGCAATGTCGAATTCGTAAAGGGGGACCGACCAGGAATGTCGGTTTTACGCTGTCGGTATGAACAGACGCAGTCTTCGGCGGTGCACGATGTCGATCAAAATATTGACTACCCGATGCAGAATCGCCACACCCGTCGCTCAGGTCAATTTCCAGCTGTCTCTCGCACTGCTTTATGTCCGGCAAGATATCGCAATTAAGTATGCCTGCGACTGTACAAAAACCATCACCATGGGACATGGGCGGCGGGCAAATCGCACACGGCGGGCCTGCGCGGTGCGTCGCGTGATCAGCATGATTCGCAGGGTCTGGTTGTACCGAGATCGGCGCCGAACCCGATGGTGAAACTTCCATCGCCATGAGGCAGGGCTGCAAAGACGCATTCAGCCACGCGACAACGAATACGCCGAGGACAAATCGTCCCCGTGATCTCAATTTCGTTCGGAACGCAGATAAACTCATCACTTGGAGCCCTATTGCTTGAGCCAATTGCTCATACGGTAAACATAGCAGTGTTCGGCGGCAAACGTGATTACTACTGATATCACATTATCATCATATAACCTGGGGCTTACTCTCAGGCCAACAAACCCAAATCCAAAATCCATTTACTGAAACGGGGCAACTCCGGTGCGGCCATTTTGGCAGAGTACAGCGCGATTATTGTATTGGACCGGCCTCACTAATCTGCAGCATCAGATCATCGTTCCATTCACCCTCTACTTTGACATGAGCTACCGCACCAAGGAGCAACGCTTCGATCAGGTTGTGATTCACGTACGCGTACAGACCAGGTTGTTGGAATGTGTACATCATCGCTGACGCTGAGCCCCCGGCTACGAACCAGGTTTCAAGGTTGGTTGCAGGTCGATCTGCAAAGGATCCGCCACGCCAGACGAGGTCACCGTGGCCGCCAATCAGGTGTGGCCGAGTATCCCTGTTTGCCTGAGCATGAATGAACAACACCGTTTCACCGACCTTTGCCGTCAATGCATTTTCACCCGTTAACGCCCCTGCGGCACCGTTGAATACCACATGCGTCGGAGTCAGGGTTTTCATGACCTCTTGCATGTCAGCGTACCCGGCCATTGGGCTCGAATATTTCTTGTAGTTACCGCTCTCGTCCGTCGGCAAGTAATAATCCTGTTCGCCGATGTAATACGCCCTGTCGTATTTGACCGGATTGCCGTCAGCATCTTTCAGCCCGTCACGCGGAAGTACCATGATGGCACCGTTCATTCCCGAAACGACATGCCATGGAATCATCGCGCCACCGGGCGCACAGTGATAGACGAACACCCCGGGTTTGGTGGCTTTAAATCGAAATGTCACCTCCTGCCCCGGCGCGACTTGTGACAGTTCGCCACCGCCCATCGCACCTGTAGCTGCATGGAAATCCACATTGTGCAGCAAAGTGTTGGTTTTGGGATTTACCAGGGTGAGTTCCACATAGTCCCCTTGGTGTACGACAATCATCGGACCTGGAACACTGCCCTGGAAAGTCATCGCCTGGATTGTCGCACCGTTGGGCCCGACCGCCATTAGTTTTTCCTCGATTACCATGCGTACCTGCACGACTTTTGGATCACCTGTAGCAATCTGTTCGTGGTCCGGCAAAAATGGCGGTCGCACGAGTTCCTGCGTCACTCGCTCCAATTGGCTAATGTCAATTTCGGTCTCCGCATACAGAGAACCGAGACTGGCAAGAATCAGGCTGATGCCTGTAAACAGGCCTAATGTACGGGTCATGTCCTTTTCTCCAAATCACACTTTAAATTCAATGTGGTCAATATAAGCACGAATCAGTTGATAATAAATACGTAGTTATTGTCATACGTACGTAATAATACAGTTCCAATGTAGTCAGTTGCCAAACTTCGCATTTGCCATGATCCAGAGCTTCTCAGTATCTTGCGAAAAGCCGTACGCATTGTATTTAGCGAATTTGAAAATAATCGAGTAACGCTTTGCGAGTGGTTTTTTTATCATCAGGTTCCATTCACTACCGTAACTCAGGCCGCTGACTTCAGGATTGAAGCGGTGATAGATGAGTGAAATATTCGCTCCGCGAATCTTCGTTGCAATAGAAATGTAAAAGTCCTCAATGCCGTCGGTAGGCGTCGCTAGAAATTTGTCTGCCCACCCCTGAAAGGCATGCAGTGTCGCCAAGGGCGTTTGGAAAGCTTGAACGGAATTGCCTTCCAGCACTTCGTAGCCCAGTTTCCCGGTGATGCCGGCGATGGTGAGCGCGCCTTCCAGGAGGATATAGTCAGCGCTGTAGTTATTGGGATTGTCACCGTAGTTCTCCTGACGCGCATATTCCACCGTGTAGCTCGTCGAAATTTTGTCGCTGGCGGCAACCCTTCCATGTACGCGAACCCCTATGGTTTTACTCGATAACAATGGCGAGTCCTCGAGATCAAGGAGATAGGCATACGCCGTAACGTCCCAGTTGGGAGTCCACTCATATTTTACATTCAGAACGTGAGAATCGCTTTGGAAGCCTGCCGATGGCGTACCGCTATCCGGTCCGAAAACCCGGTTTACGTTATCGATGTAGGCATACTCAATGGTTATTTTCGGCAACGACTTATTAGTCAGCAACAAGCTGTCATACGTCTGATCATTTTGCCGCCAGCCGACATCCCCTATGAATCGGTGATTGTCGAGCATGATTCGCTGACGGCCTGCGCGGATAACGGTATTTTCAATTCCGCTATAGAGAATCAGCGCTTGGTTTAACTCAGTGCCTTCGGGGTCGGCCACGACCGGCCGGTTGGTATTGCCATTGCGGGTACTGTTGTAGAGATCGTTGCCGACAGACCGTACATCATCGAGTTCGATCAGGAATCCGAAGTTGCAGAAGTTTGGGCTTCGATAGGCCAATCGTGTTCGCAGAGTCGATGCATGTGCGTCCCTGGCGAAACTACTCTGATTGACGAGTTCATACCGGTATCGGAAGGTCAAGTCCAGCTTGCCGTCATTGTTCAGCCCTGGTGTCGTTTGGTCCTGGTCGGCAGCGTGTGCTGGACGTGACGGTAGGGATGTTGTTAACGCCAGCGCCGTCAACAAGATCAACGTCCAGGGCAATGTAATCTTTAGCTTCATATGTTTCCTTAAAACACGTTCTACAGAGTTATACTGCTGCAATCCGGTAATTTGAATTCGATGCTATGCGTAGCTGTATCTGGGAATGTACTTATGACGGGCCCCTCTGAAAGGCCGGCGGCGGACAGCCATTCATATGCAGCACCCGAATGGAAAGCGTTGCTCGATGCGGCCGTTGATGCCATTATTGTGATTGATCATAGGGGTCGAATAGAGACCTTCAATTCTGCTGCAGAGGTCATTTTTGGAATTAGTGCCCAGGAAGTTCTCGGAAAAAATGTATCGATTTTGATGCCCGAGCCTTATAGAAGCGAACACGACG
>JACZSM010000110.1 GCA_022574185.1 Pseudomonadota bacterium | reverse complement strand
GAAGTTGACTGGCGACACGCAGTGTCGCGATAAGCTTGTCGTTCTGCCAGGGTTTCAGAACAAAATCTGCAGCCCCCTCACGCATTGCCTGCACGGCGGTATTGAGGTCTCCGAATGCAGTCATCAGGATCACAACGGCGTCCGGATCCTCACCGAGTATGTACTGCAACCACTGCAGACCCTCGGCGCCGGTGTTACGGCCGATGGCGAAATTCATGTCCAGCAGGAAAACATCGATCTGCCCGGCCGCCATCATCGACTTGATGTCTGCAGGCTCCTCAGCGGTCAGGACCCGCGAATAATGCTTCTGCAGCAGCAACCTGGCCGCCATCAGCACATCGGGATCGTCATCAACAACAAGAATGGTCGCTTGAGCCGTCATGCCCGGACTGTAGCCTTTGAAGTGTTCAAAATCGATCACTTGTTTGCGATATCGCACACTCCCTGGTGCGCGCCAATGTGTAACTTATTGATTTTATTGTTCATGGACTTGGCACAGGCCTTGCTCTTATAAGGACATGAATACGACGAATCAAATGCCCGGCGACACGATGGATCGCAAGATCCAGCGCAAGTCCCGCAGGCCCCTGGCCGTAGGTGGTGGCATTGCCGCCGCTATCCTGCTGTTCGTTCTGGTCTGGGCGACCCGGGACTCGTCCACGTCCTACACGCTGGACGGCCAGCGTATTCGCACATCGATCGTCGTGACAGGAGCCTACGAGGACTACATCCCGCTGCGCGCGACGGTCGCGCCCGAGCGCAGCGTATTTCTTGATGCGATCGAGGGCGGACGCGTCGAGCGCATCCTGGTCGAGGACGGCACCTACGTCGAAGAGGGTCAGCCGATTCTGGAGTTATCGAACACGTCCTTGCAACTCGATGTCATCGCCCGCGAAGCCGACGTCAGCGAGCAACTAAACAACCTTCGCAATACACAACTTGCGATCCAGCAAAACCGCTTGTCGCTCAAGAGCGACCTGATCGAGATCGACTACCAGATTTCACGCCTCAATCGGCTCGTCACTCGCTACGTCGAGCTCGAGGGCAAGCAGTTCATTTCGAAAAACGAGTACGAGGACGCCGTTGATGAGCTTGGCTACTGGAAAAGTCGCCGCGAGGTCACACGCGAAAGCCAGGTACAGGAAGAAAAAATCCGTCTCGCACAGATCGAACAGCTTGAAACGTCGGTTTCCCAGCTCGAGCAAAACCTTATCCTGACACGCTCAAACCTGGACCACCTGCTCGTCAGGGCACCGCGTGCCGGACAACTCACGTCCCTTAACGCCCAAATCGGCGAATCGAAAGGTCGCGGTGAGCGACTGGGACAAATCGATGACGTCGATCGCTTCAAGGCAACAGCGTTCGTCAACGAGTTTTACCTGAGCCGGGTCCGCGTCGGTCAACGGGCCGAGCTCGAAGTCAACGGCAGGCACTACGACCTCGAAATCAGCAAGGTTTATCCGAATGTACAGGCATCCCAGTTCGAAGTAGACCTGCGCTTTCTCGATGCAGCGCCGAGCGATATTCGGCGCGGCCAAACACTGCAAATGCGCCTCGTCCTCAGTGATACGACGAGCAATGCAATTCTGCTCGCTAACGGTCCGTTTTTTAACGACACGGGCGGCGCCTGGGTTTTCGTGCTTGACGCCAATCGGGCAGTTGCCACGCGCCGCGACGTGCAGCTCGGGCGCAGAAACTCGACCAACATCGAAGTCGTCGGCGGTCTTCTCGACGGCGACGAAGTCATTATTTCTTCCTACAGCAATTTCATTACGGTCGATCGATTATTCATCGACCAATAAACCGAACACCATCGCCAGGGGGCACAAACATGATCGAACTACACAATTTATCCAAGGTTTACAGAACAAGCGACGTGGAAACGACTGCGTTGAACAACATTAACCTCGAAATTTCTGAGGGCGAATTCATTGCCATCATGGGTCCGTCCGGCTGCGGCAAATCGACACTGCTGAATATTCTCGGCATGCTGGACACGCCGAATTCGGGAAGCTACAAGTTCCTGGGAGATGATGTGGCGAAGCGCTCGGAGCGTGAGCTGGCGATCGTGCGCAAGCAGAATATCGGCTTCATTTTTCAGAGCTTTAATCTCATCGATGAGCTGACTGTTGCTGAAAACGTCGAGTTGCCGCTCCTGTATCAGAAGATGCCTGCGAAAGACCGCGCAGAGCGGGTGCAGCAGGTTCTCGAACGCGTAAACATCGCGCACCGCGCCGACCATCGTCCGCAGCAACTCAGTGGCGGTCAGCAACAGCGTGTTGCAGTCGCCCGGGCTGTGGTTACAAACCCGAACCTGATCCTGGCCGACGAGCCGACCGGCAACCTTGACACCACCAACGGCGAGGAAGTGCTGAACCTGCTGGGCCAACTCAACAGCGACGGCACGACGATAGTCATGGTGACACATGACCAGGGGCATGCCGATCACGCGAGCCGCGTTGTGCACATGCTCGACGGACGAGTTCTTTCAGAAAACGTGACTGGCATACAGCCGGTAAGCGAGGCCCGTCATGCTTAGAAATTATCTGAAAATTGCATTCAGAAATATCACGGGCAATCCGCTTTTCAGCGCTATCAACATCGTTGGCCTTTCGATCGGGCTTGCCTGCTGCATAATCATTACCTTGTTCGTGCAGTATGAGACTTCGTATGACAAGCACTGGAACAACGCTGACCGGATTCACCGTGTAACGCGCGACTTCTTCAGCAACAACCTGCGACTGGCATCGATCGCACCATCAATTGCGCCATTACTGCAGCAGGACTATCCGGAAATTGAAGACATCACCCGCATTAGGGGCGTCGGCTCAATCGCTTTGACGATAGATGAAAAGACCATCAATGATGAAACGCTTGTCATCGCCGATCCGAACGTCTTTGAGTTTTTTGATCTGACTTTTGTTAGCGGTGATCCTGATACGGTGCTCGCCGCGCCGACGAATATTGTGTTGTCAGAGCGTGCGGCCGAACGATACTTCGGTAGTAGCGATCCGATGGGGCAGACCATCAACGTGGCGGGCCGGGCCGATTTCACAGTCACCGGCATTTTTGAGGACCTGCCTGACAACAC
>JACZSM010000109.1 GCA_022574185.1 Pseudomonadota bacterium | reverse complement strand
GAAGGGACGGACCCGCAAGCAGAAAGTTCGATCAACTTCTATCTGAATGAAGAAATGTTCAAGATGTTCTTCGGCTCCTTCACGATTAATCTTTTCGACCCACACATTCTTTTCAATGACGGCTTCTATGAACTCGTCGACGTACGCATCCCGGAAGGCAGTTTGCTGAAACCGAAATTCCCGGCAGCCTTGTCGGGCCGGACGCACGCACTCGGACGAATCTTCGATGTCATGGGCGGTGTGCTCGGCCAGGGGGCGCCCGATGCGATGAACGCCGCCGGGTTTTCGGACAGTCCACACCTGTTCTTCTCCGGCTACGACAAAAAAGGCGAGTGGTTCCAGCTGTTCCAGATCGGCTTCGGTGGTATTCCCGGCCGGCCGATCGGCGATGGTCCCGACGGCCACTCGCTGTGGCCTGGCTTCACGAATGTGCCGAACGAGTTCATCGAGGCTTACTTTCCACTGCGCATCGTCAAGTACGAGCCGATTCCTGATTCCGGTGGTGCCGGATTGCACAGAGGCGGTAATGGCCTTTCGGTGGCCTATGAATTCCTTGTCGACGGTCAAGTCGGTATTCACGACGATCGCTGGCTGACCTATCCGTGGGGCGTGCGAGGTGGCGACCCGGGCATGCGCTCGACCAAGAAACTGGTGCGCGCTGACGGTAGTGAGGAGTGGTTGCCGTCCAAGTGCGACGGCGTCGACGTCAAAGAAGGCGATGTTCTCTATTTCAACACCTGGGGCGGCGGCGGCTGGGGCGATCCGCTGGAACGTGATCCGGAGTTCGTTCAGGTTGATGTAGCGCGCGGCCTGGTGACACGCGACGGTGCGCAGCGCTATGGCGTCGTCCTTGATGGCAAAAATGCGGTCGACGTAAAGGCGACTGAGAAACTTCGCGACAAGATGCGCGGTAGTCGAGGCGAGATGGGGCTGTTCAACTTCGGCGGCACGATCGACGAGATCAAGGCGCGCGCACTTGAAGAGACGCATTTGCCGGCGCCGGAGTCACCGCATGCCTGAGTTGTTGAACTCGCTCAAGTCCGATTGGCACCTGGCGCAACATGAGGCCATGTCGCGAGTTCCTCTCTACCACCGGTTGTACTCGGTGCTGAAGGCCGCAATTCTCAACGGTACGATCCCGTTTGACGCGCAGATGCCGACCGAACAACAACTAACAAAAACGTTTGATGTGTCGCGAATTACGGCGAAGCGCGCAATGGATGAGTTGGCTGCAGAGAAACTGGTCGCAAGATTTCGCGGTAAAGGCTCTCATGTTACTTACCACTACACGCCCAAACCGGTACGTGGACCGCTCGTCGGCATGATCGAGAGCCTGATCGAGATGGGAGAGCACAGTATCGTCCGCGTCCTGGCCATCGAAAAAGTCGTGCCGCCCGCCGATATCCGTGAGCGAATGCAGCTGTCAGACAGTGACTTCGTACACAAGACTGTTCGCGTCAGCAGTAACGAAGAGGGTGAGCCATACGTTTACTACGTTAGTTGGACCGTCGGTATTTCCAGGTCGTACACCAAGCGCAAACTGGAAAGCACACCGCGACTGAAGCTGCTGCGGGAAAACAATATCATTCTGACCAAGATTGAACAATTGCTCAGTGCGACCAACGCATCCGGCCGCGTCGCCGCGGAACTCGAAGTCGAGCCAGGTGCCGCATTGCTGTTGGTGCGCCGCTTTGGCTACACCGCGGATGGCGCAATCGTTGACGTTGTTGACGGACTCTACAATCCGGAGCGCTACCAGTACGCCATGGTGATGAGCATTGATTGACCGATACACAGGCTCATTCAATCTTGCCAGTTTGAATGAAAAGTACTAAAGTTATAACAAAGATGCATAACACTGTTCAAAAATGGGGGTGATGTCATGAAAATGGCGACCAGAACGCTTGTATTGTTCACTGCTTTGTCGATGCTGCCGTTCGCTGCGGCGACTGCCCAGGAAGGCGCGTTGGCCATCGAAGAAATCGTCGTAACGGCTCGTAAACGTAATGAAAACGTTCAGGACGTACCGATTGCGATCACAGTATTCACTGCGGAGACGATCCGGCGAGCGGGCATCGAAAGACCCGCTGATTTCATTTCGTTAATGCCTAACGTCACGATTGTTGACACGGCCAACGTCGGCGACACACAGGTCAGCATTCGCGGCATCGTCTCGACGCGCGACGCCGAATCAACCTTCGCCTATGTCGTTGATGGCATCCTCAGCACGAACCCGAACAGCTTCAACGAAGAACTGCTGGATGTGCAACAGATCGAGGTCCTCAAGGGCCCACAGGGTGCACTTTACGGCCGCAATGCCGTAGCCGGCGCAATTCTGATAACGACCAAGGAACCTGGAGACGAATTCGAAGGCCAGGTCAAAGTGGGTGGCGGCAGCGACAGCCTGTCAAAAATCTCGGGGCGCATAAGTGGACCACTCGGTGCAACAACGCGTGGCAGCCTCGCGGCCAGTCATCGCGAATTTGATGGCGTTTATTCGAATATCTACGAGAATGCCCCGACCGGCGTGGACTATATCGAAGATACAACGCTGCGAGCGCGCCTGATCATCGAGGCTAATGACAAGCTGACCTGGGACCTGCGCGCCGGGTACTCTGAGGTCGAGGGCGGTGCGATTAACTTTAACGCCGTGTTTGCGATACCTGCTTTTGTCGACGTCTTCGGTTTCGATCAGTCGTTCTTCGCAGACGTCAACGAGCATAACTTCATATTTGCCTTTAACGTTCCCGGGGAGAACAAGCAGGAAACGACGGAGTTTGCCGTCAAAGCGGACTACGAAACTGGTAACGGCGACTGGACTTTCATCGCGGCGTTCAACGATCTGGACGAATACCTGTTGTCCGACGGGACCAGCGCCGCGTTTTACAGTTACGAACTGACCCCGGCATGTCAGTCAGATCGTGCAACGTTAAACAGCTTTTCAAGGCCGGACCTTTTCGGTGACCCTTTGGACCCGTTTCTCGTGCTGCCGCCGCCATCGGCGGGCGGAGCCGATTTTGCCGGAATTTACGGGCCCTATAACCCGATTACATGTGATGGATTTCAGTATCAGGAACGCAATCAAAAGGACTCTAGCTTAGAGATTCGTTTCACCTCGCCGCAAGATCGATCGATCCGCTGGATCGCCGGCATCTACGCGGCCGACATCGACCGCGAAGTCGTCGT
>JACZSM010000062.1 GCA_022574185.1 Pseudomonadota bacterium | reverse complement strand
TGCGATCAAGCTGGCGGCGAGGGCCATGAAGGACCTCCAGCCGCGACGCGTGTAACTCATGCTTTTCTGAGGCCTATTAAATTGTTGATAAGCTTTTGAAAGATTGGACAATTTTAGGTTAAAATGGATCCAAACAGAAGACCAATAAAGGGGATTGTTCATGTCCGCAGAATATAATCTGAAGCTGGTGATCAGGATGTACGAGGCCCTGAATGCGCAGGATCTCGAGGCCCATCACGAATTCTGGCATGAGGACATGATCTGGCACGGTCCGCCCGGGTTCGGTGATGTGCACGGAATTGAAGACTTCAAGTATAAAGTCCTGAAGCCATTCTATGCGGCTTTCCCTGATTACCACGTCAAGGATGAAATACAAGTGGCAAACGACGACTGGGTGTCGGCAACGGGGTTCCTGACCGGACATCACCGGGGGGAATGGATGGGCATTCCAGCAACCGGCAAACTCGTGCGCATGCGCTACTCGGACTTCTGGCTCGTGAAAGACGGCAAGCTGTCCGAAAACTGGGTCATGGTCGACGACCTGGGCGTGTTGCGGCAGATCGGCATTGAGCCACTGCCAGCCAAATAGTTTTTCTGTAATTTCACATTAATTTGATAGGAAAATTTCTGATGGTCGACACCTTGCGATCCATAAGCGCGATAGACATCGCAATAATCCTCATCTACTTCGGCGTCCTTGTCTACATCGGCAGACGCGCCGGTAAATCGAGTGTCACGCAGGAAGACTTTTTCACCGGCGGCAGATCGTTAAAGTGGTTTCCCATCGGGATATCCATTATCGCAACCTGGACCAGTGCCGCGGCATTCATCAGCGCACCGGGACAGGTCTACAATGAAGGTCTGATAGCGTACGTCCTTATCCTGAATATCCCCCTGGTGATGTTCATTTGCTCCGGGATATTCATTCCTTTTATATACAACCTGAAAATCATTTCCGTCTACCAATACCTGGAATCCCGGTTTGGTGGCATTGCACGAACGTTCGTTGCAATCGGTTTTCTGTTTACCTCGACCATGCTCATAGGCGTTATGGTCCTCGTGCCAACGCTGGTACTACACGCCCTGACCGGGCTGAGTAGTATCGTCATCAGTTCCGTAATTCTGGTCGTGGCGGTTATTTATACCGCGATGGGCGGCATCAAGGCCGTTATCTGGACCGATGTCTCGCAGATGGCGATATTGTGGTTTGGCGGCAGCGTCGTTTTCTTCGTCGCTATTTCCGGTATCGATGGCAGTCTTGTTCAGGGCATGCAGGCCGTCAGGGAAGCCGGCATGCTGCAGTCGCTGGATTTTTCCTGGAGTTGGTTACTAAACAACGGTGTATGGGTTTCCATATTGGGCTACGGCATTCTGCACATGCAGTATTGGTCGGGTGACCAGTCTCAGGTGCAGCGCATCTTCACTGCACGCACCATGAAGGATGTTAAGTATTCGTTTTGGTTCAGCGGTGTATTGCTCAACGTAACGTATTTCATATTTTGCACCTTGGGGTTGATCCTGTTTGTATTTTACGAGGGCAGGGAGTTTCCGGATTCCAATACGATCATGGTCGATTTCATCATTAACTTTGTGCCTGTCGGTATATTCGGCATCATCGTCTCTGCCATATTTGCGGCGTCCATGGCGGCAATAGATTCACTGCTTAATTCCATGACAACCGTGTATGTCAAGGATATCCACGAAAGATGGATATTGAAAAATAGCGGCGAGACGGCATCGATGCCTGTTTCGAGATTGGTTACCCTGGTGTTTGGCATCTTCACTGCTATTTTCGTTTACTTCATGGGAGACGATCCGAAATCTCCGTTGGTGGCACTCATGGGCGAGTACACATCGTATTTGACGGGAGCGATGCTGGGCGTATTCGTGATGGCAATGTTCACTAAGAAGACCAATGAGATTGGCATATGCCTTGGTTTCATTGCCGGCATTTTTGCCGTCGCCTACATGGACGCCCAATATGACTTCAATTGGGGCTGGAAAAGCCCGATAGGGCTGATCGTTACCTGCCTGGTGGGTTTTGCTGTCAGTTCGATGACTGGATGGGAGAAAAAAGCCGTCACCCAGTACACTTTTGCAGGACAAAGAAAACAACTGATTGCAGAAGGTCGAATCAAGGAAGATGGTGTTTATATTCTACCCGGCAAGTTCGAGAAACGCTCCTATGTCTTGCTCGGGTTTTTTCTGCTGCAGTTTCTTTTCCTGTACACGATCGCGAGCTAATAAATTATTGGGCTAGGCGCGCACAATTTGTTTCGTGCGCTCGAGCACGTCGACACCCTGCTGCATCATCCAGTAGAGCATATCGATGAATATCCAGTTCTCCGCGAGCTTGTCGCCGTCGCGCCGGTACATGTCGACGACCCGCATATGGAGTCGCCCATCAAACGCGGGAAGCCCCATGAATCCACCGGATGATGTCATTGTCAGGTTTGGCCAGCCGAACCAACCGGCGTAGTTACCCTCGGCATAGTTGCAGAGGTGCCCGTTGAAAACGATATCGTCGAGGCCCGCGCCGAACGGTCCCTGGTGCTGCATTTGATAGCGGTCGATTGTGTAGGTCGCGCCGATGCCGCCCGGACCGAACCAGGTCATGTCCTGATGCCAGGTCCTGGCCAAAGTCTGCGTCGACGACTCCAGATCGTCGGTTAGCAAGTCGTCAAGCATTTTGTTGACAAGTTCCAGTGTCTTTGCCGATGCTGCCGGGTCCTGATCGTCAAACATCAGTCCGTCATGTGTTCGAGGGCCCGGATTGATTATATCGGCGCCCGTCTGCATCGGCAGCGGAGTCAGGCCGGCCTGATTCATCACGCTGATGATGTCGCAGAAGAATGCCGACTCGCTTATTTTGCCGTCGCTGATGCGATTGAATTCGACATAGGGCAGAAAAATAATCTTGCCCGTGGCAGGAATGCCCAGCCAGTCATTGTCGAACAAGCCCATGAATTGGCCCATGCTTGTGACCCACTCTGTGCCATCCTGGCTATTCGTACCGGCCATGAAGATGTCTTGCCGGCGTTGCATGGCGGTGAAGGCACTCATCAGCGGATTCCAGACGGTGTCCGCGACGGCGTCGGCACCGTCAATTTCATTAAACGGATGCACGCCGCGAAATCGGTAATCGGAGCTCGTATATCGATTGAGAACGCTACCGACACGATCGGCCGATGCCGCTTCGAGTTCCTCGTAGAAATTCAGCACCAGCGCCTTGCTGTCCTGATAATCGGGCATTCG
Source organism: Pseudomonadota bacterium (assembly GCA_022574185.1). Taxonomy (GTDB): domain Bacteria; phylum Pseudomonadota; class Gammaproteobacteria; order Steroidobacterales; family Woeseiaceae; genus UBA1847. The sequence goes on along the minus strand of JACZSM010000062.1, from coordinate 11,541 downwards.
GTCTCCTTGGTTGCGTTAGCTACCCGCAGCAAGCTGCATCATCAAATCGAGTTCGTTGAACAGCATCCATTCCTTGACGATTCGACCGTCGATGATTTCGTGCTGGGTTATGCCCCAGATCTGTACCGGACGATTGGTCGGGTCGCCGTAAATGCCGGCCCCGCTGTGTGTGCCCATGGCGCTCCAGCGTTCCGACGTCAGATAGCCGTCTTTGTCGTTGCCCATCCAATAGACTTCATCGACCTGCAGTTCGAGGTCGGGAAATGCGGTTACGATTGACGACAGAAACTCCTGGTAGGGCCCAAGCCCAGAGAACGCTCGATCGGTTGGCCCTTGAAATGCCAGATTGGCGTCGTAATTGGTTGAGAGTGCGTCATAGTCGCGGCGATTCCACAAAGCATCAAGCGTGGCGCGGGCAAATCGATCCACGTCGAAGCCGGAGATCGGCGAACTGACGGAAATGGGATTTTCAGGGCTTGCCGCATTTCGCAGACCGTCCCATGTTGCAACATCTCGAGGCCAACCTTGAGGCGGCGATGCAGCAAGCTTGGCAACCATTTCGTCCAGACTAAGTCCAAGCTGAAGCAGCATGCTGGAGTTATTGTATAGGACGTGTTCTAGAAAAATTTCATTTTCCAATGCGACGCAATTAGCGATCACAACAACGTCAATGAATTTGTTGGTCGCTGGCCCGTAATTGCTCTCATTGTCGTTCGTGCCACGGATTATTGTGCGATGCGAGGTGTGATAGCCGACCTCGTCGTTACCGGCCCAGACGATTTCGTCGGCGATGAGTTTGATATCCGAGTACGCACCGGTCGTATGATGCGTGTCCGCGATAATTTTTTCGCACCCACGCTGAAGACCGTAATCGTCGTAGACGAGCGACGTGTCCGAGTAGGTGTCGCGAATGTATTCGACGTCCCGGTCTTCCCAGATTTTGTAGGTGATGCGAACGATATAGTCGATGATGTTCTGATAGGTCGACTCAAATCCGCGCATACTCTGTTTCGGGCCGAAGTCCTCAGGAATTCGGGTCTCATGGGCAGTGCCGCGGCCGGTGTATTCAGCAAGCGAGATCGAATAATCCGTTGGCATGTGTTGCCGTTCCAATGGCGCCGCAGTATGGGTCATTGCACGTTACTCCTTTATATAGGGGATGCTGCTGGCACTGCGCTACGTAACCGGCCAGGTGCGCGACAGCGAATGCGGCCAAAATTCTTATACTTCGAATGCAGATAGAATTACTTATAAGATAATGAAAAATAAGGTTATTATGGACGGATTTTGTGCCAGAAATTCCGTTTTTCAATTATATCCTGCATCCGAAGTACATTGCCATAGATGCCTGGCAAAAGGCAATCTGCGTCGCTTATACTCGCCGCGCTGTTTCAGGTAATCGATCGCCGCAACGCCATCGGTGACGACGTGCAGATTAACATCGATACCGTAATCGGCGATGACTTCTTCCATGAGCATGATATCCGCGGCGTTGTCCTCAACGAGGAGCACAGTGAGCGGTTCTTGTCTGTCTGACAGTGTCGCTGACCATGATTAAACGTACCTGTCCCCTCCGGGTAGCGTAAAGAAGAATGTGTTGCCCTCGGCAGCGCCTTCCGTGATGGGTGCTGCTGTGATGCGTATTTCAGGAACCGCATCACCACGATACTTGATGGCGTTGCCGACCAGATTTTGAAACAGTTGCGTAATTCTGTTGATGGAACCACAGATCTGTGGCAGTGGATCGTGTGTGATCTGCGCGTGCGATTCGTCGATAGCAATTGTCAGGTTGCCGATGGCTGCCGACAATGCGTCTTCGGCGTCAAAATTAGAAAATTCACTGTCACGGCGGCCGATTCTCGACACGTTTTTTTACTCTTTAAATGTCTGATGGCCAATTGATACTTGCGTCTCTGATAGCAGAGCTAAAAGAACGGCGCGTTTTTCGCATTGTTCTTATCTATATCGCTGTTGCGTGGCTCATCATCCAGGCCGGCGACATCATCGGGCCGGCACTGTTGCTGCCGACCTGGATTACGACGCTTGTTATCGTCTTACTCGTGCTCGGCATGCCCTTCGCAGTCTTGCTCGCCTGGCGATTCGACATCGTTGGTGGCGAGGCAACGCAATAGCCGTGTAGACGCCCAGCTAATGATACCTATATAATAGGTGACTCCACCTATAATTTAGGTATAATCACCCAAAATATGGGTGAGTTGTGAAAATGGATAAAACTCAGATATCAGAAACTGCATTACTCGGACTATTCGGTAGCCAGTCGGCGTACCACGTACTGATGTACCTGGAGAATTACGACAGAGGATACGCATCGCAGATCGCCAGGACGTTCGGCATCTCACTCAACCAGGCACAAAAGCAGCTCATGAAGTTCGAAGCAATCGGATTGCTAGTAAGCCGTAAGGAAGGCACGACACGAACGTATTATTTCAAACGCAGCCCGATCTCGGACGCGCTTCGGGTATTTCTACGTTCAATGCTTGATCGTCTTCCGGACGCGACCACTGAAAAGTTTTTTCGTCAACGAAGGCGCCCCAGGCGATTCGGAAAGCAATAGGGCTGCTCAGTGATCACAGAGAACACAACTCTCACAGAACTGGCCGCGATTGTGTCTGACACGTTGGAGCGGGCAGGTATTGTCGCGACCTTGTCCGGTGGTGCGGCCGTGTCAATCTACACGGAAAACCGCTACGTCTCTCAGGATCTGGATTTTGTTACTATTGCTCTCGTAAATGAATTGAAGATCGCTCTGATTCCCCTTGGTTTCACGCATGCGGGGCAGCCACGATTATCGGTTTTCGATCATCCGAACACTAAGTGGTATCTCGAGTTCCCGCCAGCACCATTGAGCTTTGGTGGAACTTATGTTGATCCCTCTCAATGTGCGATTTTGAAAACCGACGTAGGCGATCTTCGAATTATCACACCGACGCATTCGGTGATGGACCGACTGATCGCAGCAGCCGCCTGGAACGAGCCGCAGTCTCTCGCTCAGGCACTACTTATCGTCGAGCACCAACAGAAAAACATTGACTGGGAAGAGCTCGATCGGTGGGTAGGCTGCGAAGGAATAGCTAAAGACAAAGAGACAATCGAGTTCTATAAGAGTATCAATCGGAAACTGCCAGAATGAATTTGAAGCAAGCCACAACGGATCACCGAAAAATATCAATTGCGCCGATGATGGATTGGACTGACCGCCACTGTCGCTACTTCATGCGATTGTTGAGCCCTAGCTGCATGCTGTACACCGAAATGGTCACAGCGGCGGCGATTGACCGCGGTGATGTGGCAAAATTATTGCGTTACGACGAGTCCGAGCACCCGATCGCACTGCAACTGGGCGGCAACGATCCGGCCATGATGACGCAGGCGGCGCAACGTGCGGAAGAGTTTGGTTACGACGAGATCAACATCAATATTGGCTGTCCGAGTGATCGAGTCATAAGCGGGCAATTCGGTGCTTGTCTTATGCGGACACCGGATATTGTCGCAGCATGCTATCGGTCAATGCGCGATGCGGTAGACGTGCCTGTAACGATCAAGAATCGAATCGGTATCGACGACCATGACAGTTACGAGTTTCTCGAGAATTTCGTCGAGACTTTATCGGCGGCGGGTTGCAGCAAGTTCGTTGTTCACGCTCGAATCGCAATTCTCGGCGGCATGAGTCCGAAGGACAATCGTTCGGTACCGCCATTGAATTACGAGCGTGTCTTCAGGCTCAAGCGTGAACACCCGGAGCTCGAAATCGTACTCAATGGTGGCGTGCAGGACATTGAACAGATCGACGAGCTTCTGCAACAAATAGACGGCGTCATGATTGGTCGTCAGGCCTACCACCATCCGTATTTCCTCGTGGAAATCGAGCACCATTTTCGACCTGAATGGCCGATGCCGGATCGGCAGACGATCGTCGAGCGGATGCTGCCCTACATCGAGGAGCAACTGGCCGAGGGCGAGCGGCTAAGCCGGATCACGCGGCACATGCTCGGGTTGTTCGCCGGTCAACCCGGGGCCAGGGCATGGCGCCGGCACCTGTCCGAAAACGATCATAAAGACGGGGCGGGCGTGGGAGTCATCCTTGACGCACTCAAGACCATGCCGGTCGCGGCACAGGCCGCGATCGCCCGGACTGCCGGCTAGCGAATCCGTTCGCGGTATTAGCGTTGCATTAACGTGGCGGCTACAATGCACGCGCCCCTCCAATATATAGAGTGAAGCCCTACCGATGAGAGCCAAGTCCGCGAACAAAAGGAACAAACCAACGATGGCCGACAAGGCCGATATTCACGAACTTTACGAGGAATCGGTACAAAACGTCGAAAACGAAGTTGAGTTTCTGCAAGCAACCTTTGAGACCGTGACGGGCAGAACGGCACATCTGTTTCGTGAAGATTTCTGCGGAACCGCGAGCCTTGCCTGTGAATGGGTTGGCCAGGGCAGGGAGTTCCAGGCGATCGGCGTCGATATCGATCCCTCGGTGCTCGAGTGGGGCCGCCAGAATCGTGTGAGTCGACTGGCTCTCGAGGACCAGGCTCGTGTCAGCCTGATTGAATCAGATGTTCTGACGGTCGACACACCCAAGGTTGATTTACTCGCAGCATTTAATTTCAGCTACTGGATATTCGAGGAAAGAGCTCAAATGCTGGACTACTTGCGTCGCTGCCATGAGTCGCTGAGAAAAGATGGCCTGCTGTTCCTCGACATGTTCGGTGGCCCGGAGTCGTTCGAGGAAACCAAGGAAAAAACCAAATATGACGGCTTCAGCTACATATGGCATCAGGCCAGGTTCCATCCAGTGACGAATCATATGCAGTGCTATATCCATTTCAAGTTTCCGGATGGCTCGAAATTGAAGCGGGCGTTTAGCTACGCCTGGCGATTATGGACCGCACCCGAGCTGCGTGATCTGCTGCTGGAGGCAGGCTTTAGCAATGTTACGGTCTACTGGGAAGGCGAGGATGAGGACGGCGAGGGCAACGGTGAGTTTACGCCAGACGACAAGGGTGAGGCGGATCTGGCCTGGATAGCGTATATTGTCTCTGAAAAATAGCTTTCATTTTAAGTAGTTGCAGAGGTTTTATGGCAAAAGATCTCGAAGTTGCAATTTTGTTTGCCGATGTGGTCGGCAGCACGCAGCTTTACGACCGGTTTGGCGATACCAAGGCCAGCGAGACCGTTGCCCTATGCCTCGACGTCATGAAGGAGGCGACGCACCAATATAAGGGCACCGTCATCAAAACGATCGGTGATGAGGTCATGTCGACCTTCGAATCGGTCGACGATGCGATGCGTGCTGCAGTCATGATGCAGTCGCGCATCTCGATTGATAGCAAAAAAGAAGACCGGATATCGGTATCCATTCGCATCGGCTGCCATTTCGGACCGGTTGTGCAGGAACAAAACGACATTTTCGGCGCCGCCGTGCATACCGCAAACCGTATGACGTCACAAGCCAAAGCGCGGCAGATTGTGATTTCGGGCGGGACCGTCGAAAAGATGAGTGCCGATCTGAAGAAACAGACACGGCAGATCGACGTTGCGACAGTGCGTGGCAAAATGGACGAAGTTGCTCTCTACGAATTTTTATGGAATCCCGAAGAAGCGACAAGCATGTTGCCGACCATCGAGTGGGAAAACAAAGGCCGCAGCGACGCCAGACTTGTCTTGAGTTTTCGCGATAAGTCGATCGAAGTTCATGATCAACAGAAGAGCGTCAACCTGGGTCGCGCGGATGACAACGACCTGGTCGTCAAGGGCAACCTGATTTCGCGCATTCACGCCAGGGTGGAAATGCGCCGTGGAAAATTCCTGCTCGTTGACCAGAGCACCAATGGCACTTTTCTGCAGGACGTACAGGGTGAAGAGACGTTTGTGCGACGCGACACCGCTGAGCTGGTCGGCGAGGGCACCATCGGCCTGGGTCGGTCCGAGAAACCCGGATCCACACTCGCGATTCACTTCAAGACCAGCGAAAATTTATAGGAGCCCGCCGTACGGGTGCCTACAGGCTAGCCAACTCCTTGGCGATGCGCTGTTGCTCCTGCCGCAGTGCTGCGGGCAGCCGGTCGCCGAAGCTGTCGAAATATTTGCCGATTGATTCGATTTCGACCTGCCACTGCTGCGTGTCAATCCTCGTCAACGCATGCATGGCATCCGCGTCGATATCGAGACCCTCGATGTCAATATCGCCTGGCTCCGGGAGGTAGCCGATCGGCGTCTCCTTGGCGCCGACACGCTGCTCGCAACGATCGATAATCCAGCGCAATACGCGCAGATTTTCGCCGAAACCGGGCCAGAGAAACCGGCCATCGGCATCCTGCCGGAACCAGTTGACGTGGAAGATTCTTGGCAGCTTGTCGGTACGTTCGGCGAACGACAGCCAGTGCGCCCAGTAGTCTGCGAAGTTGTAGCCGCAAAACGGTTTCATTGCCATCGGGTCGCGGCGGACAATGCCTACTTCACCGATATTCGCTGCCGTCGTTTCTGATGCAACGCCGGCGCCAACGAGTACGCCGTGCTGCCAGTCTCTTGCCTCGTAAACCAGCGGTGCCAGTTTTTTGCGTCGGCCACCGAAAACGATCGCCGAGATGGGCACGCCTTCGGCGGCTTCGGCAAGACTCGAATAACTCGGATTATTCGTTGCCGCGACTGTGAACCGCGAATTCGGGTGTGCGGCCGGGCCGACGTCAGGGTCGTAATCACGACCTTGCCAGTCCGTCACGGGCGTGCCGACTTTCTTGCCCTCCCACCACGGTTCGTTGTTAGCCGTCAGCCCGACGTTCGTGAATATTGCATCATGCGTAATCATGTCGAAGGCATTCTTGTTGGTTTGCGAACTCGTACCGGGTACCACACCGAAATAACCGCATTCGGGATTGATCGCGCGCAGGCGGCCATCATCATCCAGGTGCAGCCAGGCAATATCGTCGCCCAGGGTCCAGATTTTCCAACCCAATTGTGATTTTGGGGGAATCAGCATCGCCAGGTTGGTCTTGCCACAGGCCGAGGGAAATGCGCAGGCTATGTAATGTGTGTCGCCGTCGGGACTTTCGAGGCCGAGGATCAACATATGCTCGGCGAGCCAGCCTTCCTCGCGCGCCTGATAACTGGCGATACGCAAGGCATGGCACTTCTTGCCGAGCAGTGCATTGCCACCATAGCCCGAGCCGATACTCTTAATAGAGAGTTCCTCGGGGAAATGCATGATGAAACGACGATCGGGGTCGAGATCGCCTGTTGAATGCAGTCCTTTGACAAATGATCCTTCGCGTTCGATGCGTGCGAGCGCTGCGCTGCCCATGCGCGTCATGAGTTTCATATTGATGACCACGTACTGGCTGTCAGTGATTTCGACGCCGCAACGGGCGTAGGGCGAGTCAATCGGCCCCATGCAGTAGGGTATGACATACAAGGTTCGGCCGCGCATCACATTCTTAAACAGCGCATCGACTTTGGCATGGCCCTCGGCTGGGCTCATCCAATGGTTGTTGGGTCCCGCATCTTTCTCTTTCTCCGTGCAGATAAAAGTCAGGTGTTCAACGCGGGCGACGTCGGACGGATGTGAGAGATGCAAGTAGCAATTCGGATACTGGTCCTGGTTGAGCGCAGTCAGCGTACCGCTTATCTGCATTTCATCGATCAGTTGCTGGTACTCGGCGTCACTGCCTGTGCACCAGTGAATAGTGTCCGGTTGCGTGTGGCTGGCGACCTCGTCTACCCACTGCTGGAGGGCCGAAAGGCGTGTTGTCATTGGAATTTCTCTAAATTCGGCTTGCTGCACAAATGAACGCAAGTGCATTCACGGGGAGTGCAATTATACGGCTACGGACACGTTGTGCTGCATCAAATTCGTGCTTATGTTGATTAAGGGATACGGCGCGGCGTGTTGCAGTGGATTCTGCGCCTATTGTGGCGTCAGTTACAGAGAATAGTGGCGCCGTGCTCCACTTTTGCCTCGAAGCTGTGCACGATATTGAAGCGTTTGTCGACCCGGCCAGTGTACGGATCGGCGCTGAATTCCCATTTCGCGACCTCGATCAGATCACAGCGATCGGTTCCCTGGTTGGTCGAAAAAGCCAGCAGTAGCGTCTGCCGTATCGCCGTGTCCGTTATCACTCTCGTACGACAGCTCCCGAACGAAGTCGAAGTAACGCGCGTTGTCATAGGATTCGACGAAATAGCCCTGCACGCCACGTGATGCGTTGTCGGCCTCTTTCCAGGCCAGTGCGGTACGCAAATCGTCCGTGCAGACTTCGTAGGACAGGGATTGCTCCAGAGCGTGGTGAACGGTCTGACTGCGCTGCGTGCCAGACCGCTCGTCGATAAAGAAACCTTGCGGCACGCTGTATGAATTATCATAAACAAGGGCGGCGATCTGGCTATCGGCAGGCATTGCCACGACTTGGTCCGTGTTGCTGGCAGGGGTCGATTTCGGGGTCGAATCGGTCCTTCATTGTTCGCTCGCATGCCGTAATCTGACATATTCGACGCAGAATCATCGAGCAATAAGCGTCCACAGGCCGCATCCGCCAAGGCTTGGCGACTGTGAGGACCGTCACGGGCAAACTGTGAATTCAATCACAATTTAGCCACAAATCCGCCGGTTTCGATGCGTTGAATCCGCATTTCCCTGAAAGTAACCGCAAGCCCCGCAATGAAGCGGTGGCGCGCCCTGGCGCGCCTGTGGTTGCCAACGAAGGAATGAGCCTTGAGACCGGCAAATCAGCAACTTGTGCCTGCATCCGTGTGGGCACGACAAACACTGCGTGTGTGCGCGTTGCTCGCGTTGAGTACGGCGGCTATAGCGGCCGGGACGCCCGCTGGCACGGTCATTGAAAATACGGCGACCGTCAGTTTCGATCTTGCTGGCACGACACTGACCATTACCTCCAATACGACGACAATCACGGTTGTCGAACGCATTGATGTCGTCGTCACTCTGCAGAGTCCGCAAATCCTCGTTGCACCCAACGACACGAATCGAGCATTGTTGTTTCGTGTGACCAACACGGGTAACGGTACTGAGACATTTGCTCTCGCAATCGATAGCAACTTGTCTGGCGACGATTTCGATCCAGTGCCGGCATTGCCGCCCATCTATTTCGATACCGACGGTAGCGGCGACTTCAATGTCGGTGATCTGCCCTACAACCCCGGCGTCGATGATCCCGTATTGCCTGCCGATGGTTCGGTAGACATATTCCTTGTCAATGATATTCCGGGCACGGTTGTCAACGCAGAGCTCGGCTTTAGTCAACTCACGGCGACGTCGCTGACCGGTACCGGTGCGCCGGGAACGGAATACACGGGCCAGGGTGACGGTGGTGTCGATGCGATCATCGGTACCTCGGGCGGCGAGGATCTGGACGTCGGTGAATACCTGGTATCCGAGGTCCAGATCAGCGTCATCAAAGCGCAGGCTGTCAGCGATCCGTTCGGCGGCATCCAGGCGCTGCCAGGCGCCACGATCACCTACACGATAACGGTCGAGGTCACGAGTTCTGGAACGGCAACGGCCAGCGTTTTCCAGGACCTCATTCCGACATTTTCCACTTATCTGCCGAACAGCATCACGCTAAACACTGCTGCCGTATCCGACGCGACAGATGCTGATGCAGGCGAATTCGATACCTCGGGTGCGCCTACAGTTGTTGTTCGTCTCGGCGATCTAACACAGGCTGACGGCTTACAGACCGTCATTTTCGAAGTAACCATCGACTGATTTTGGACGAATGAAATGAGCGATACACGCAAGGGAACAGATATGAAAAATTTACTCAGTGCGATTTTGCTGATGACAGCGATGAGCGTCTCTGCAAATGCGCAGGAACAGGGGCATCTCAACGTTACGACGACCGTGCAGAAAGAGCAGGTGACCGTCAATGAGGCGGGCGAAACAGAAAGGCAGCTTGTGGCTGCCGACACCGTCGTTCCAGGTGAGAAAGTCATCTACACGATCACGTTTCAAAATATCAGTGATGAGCCGGCAGAAAATGTCGTCATCACGAACCCCATCGACGAGTCGCTGACGTATGTCGACGGCTCGGCGTTCGGTCCAGGGACGGATATCCAGTTCTCAGTCGACGGCGGTCAGACCTTCGCATCACGCGAAGCGCTGACAGTCGATGAGGATGGCAGCGATCGACCCGCCGAAGCAAAGGATTTCACCCACATTCGTTGGGTGATGCAACAGGAACTCGCAGCAGGAGCGCAAGGTACGGCGCGTTTCTCTGCCGTTCTCAAATAGTTTTAACTGAAGAAGGAGTACCGTGATGAAAACTGTAAGTAGAAGTCTCAGCCTGATTGCCAGGTTGAGCATAATGGCCTCGGCGTTGTTGCTTGGGGAACAGGCGCTGGCTTTGGGTACCGATGCCGGTACCTTGGTGTCGAACCAGGCGACCGTCGCCTATGACGTCGAAAGTGTTGCACAAACGCCGATCCCGTCGGATCCGGCTGGCAACAGCGATCCGTTGTTAGGCAACCCGACGAATTTTTTCGTTGACCGTCGCGTTGACTTCGTTTTAGCTGTGGTTGACGTGGCACACGTCCCGGTCTCGCCTGGCGAGATCGACCAGGTGGCATCGTTTACCCTGACCAATAACGGCAACGCGATAATGGACTTCCGTCTGAGCGTGCTTGATTTTGGCGCTGATGTGTTCGGCTTATCCGATACGACCAATCTCGGCAATTATCGGATTCGTGTCGGCAACGGTGGTGGTGCGCCGGTTCTTGCCGATCTTGCGTACGTCGACGAACTCGCCGAAGATGCAACGGTTCAGATCTCTGTGTTCGCCGACGTTCCGCTGACTGTGTTGAATGATGAACGCGCCAATATTGAGTTGACGGCAACGGCTGCTGACGATGATTTGGCCATCCCGACACCGGGGACGCTCGATGATGATCTTCTTGCATCTGGAGGAGCGGACGATCCAACCCTGATCGAAAGTGTGTTTGCCGATACCGACAACAATGGCTTCGAATTTGTTCAGGACGGCTACGTGGTCATCTCTGCCGAACTCGTGATTACGAAGACATCTTTGGTTATTTTCGATCTGCTTGGTAGTGACAAAGCTGTGCCGGGTGCAGTGATCGAGTACACCGTGACCATCAATAATACGGCGGGCGCATCGGACGCTACCGGCGTTGTGATCACGGATGTTATCCAATTCGCTGATGTTGATCTGCAAGACGATGTTTATAATATCAATGTCGATAATGTGAATTTCAATGCAGGCGCTTCTTTCTGTGATGCTGAAGATGTTGGTGACACGAACGGCGACGGTTGTGCCTACGACATCACAACCGGCGATCTGACCATAGCGGTTCCCGATGTGGCCGCTGGTACGTCAATGACGGTCCAGTACCAGGTTATGATTTCCCTGCTCTAGGTCGTTTCATAACGACCGATCACGGTGCTAGCAGGACGACGCAAGTCGGACGAGCGATGGGCCACCCGTAAGGGTGGCCCTCGTTGCGTCTTACCGCGACAAATTATCGCGGTATTCGCGGTTATTATGG
>JACZSM010000061.1 GCA_022574185.1 Pseudomonadota bacterium | reverse complement strand
CACCTTCCACCAAACCGGCTTCGACCAGCTTTGCTCCGACCTGTCACCGTTCCATGTTGCACGGGCGGTCACTGCATCGATGGCGTTTACGCCGGGATTTACGCCCATAGCACTCAAGAACTACAACGATGGCCGTTGCGGCGACACCGTTCCCGGCTGGGCGCGCCAGGCGTTGCAGAATGGCATGGAGGCCGACCCGACCGTCTTCGCGCTGGCCGAGCGCATATTGAGTTACCAGGATATCGAGAAGCGTCCCTACATCCACCTGTTGGACAGCGGCATCTCCGACAATATTGGCATCCGCACACCGGCATTGGCCTTCACGATCCGCGATGCGCCCGCAAGCCAGGTCGGCCGTATCGAAGACGGAACCATTAAAAGGGTGGTCGTGATCCTCGTTAACGCTCGGCCAAAATCTGACTTCAAGGGCGACCTCTCACCCAAGCCGCCAAAAGCAATTACGTCGATAACAGCGTCGGCTTCCCGTCCACTTGCCAATTACTCCTATGAGACCGTCAACCTGATTCGAAGGGATATACAGGATGCTCGCAACAGGACGATCGGCTATTACGAGAAAAGGGCATCCTGTAGCACACACGCACTGGCTATGTGCGCGGATCAGGCGGCCAACGATAGTTGCCGGCAGCGGATCGAGATGAGCTGTTTCAAGGAGTTCGGTGTAAGCGATGACGGTGGTCCACCGGCTCTCGATATTTACCTGATCCACATCAGCTTCAACCTCATTGAGGACCGCAAGCGGCGCGAGCGGTTCGAGACTATTCCAACCAAGCTCGAGTTATCGCGAGAAGACGTCGACGCGTTGATCGACGTCGCGCCGGAATTGCTGCGCGAGGAACCGGAGTTTCAACTTCTCTTGAACGATCTCAACGCCGAATACACCGACCGGTAACGGTGGCGAACGAAAGGCCCGCTTATAATTCGACCCAAGATCTCGCCCACACGTACCAGACTTCGGCGCCGCTCAAGTTTCCACCGAGCAGCTGCGGCAGGAACAGATTCCTGATTCACTCGGTCAGGCCCAGCCGCTTGTGCATGATCGGGCTGGTCGTCGTGTACTGCAGGTGGACCTTCTTGTCTGGCTCGATGCGTTTTTTGATCGCAAACGCTGCCAGTGCTGCTTCGTGAAAACCACACAAGATGAGTTTTTTCTTGCCGGGATAGTGACTGATGTCACCGATCGCATAGATGCCGGGCTCTGACGTTTCAAATTTCTCGGTATCGACATTGATCGTCTTGCGATTAATGTCGAGACCCCATTCTGCGACCGGGCCGAGCTTCGGCGCCAGGCCGAAAAATACCAGTACGTGGTCGGCGGGTACGTCGACCGGTTCTCCTTCCCTGGGCTGGATCGTGATCGAGCTGACCATGCCATCCACACCTTCAATGGCCTTTGCCTTGGCGTTCTCGATTACGTCAATTTTTCCATCGGCCACGAGTTTTCGCATTTTATCGACCGACGCCGGGACCGCGCGGTACTCGTCACGCCGGTGTACCAAGGTGATGTGCCCGGCAATCTTGACCAGCTTCAATACCCAGTCCAGCGCCGAATCACCACCGCCCAGGATGACCAGTTTCTTGCCAGTAAATTGCTTTGGATCCTGCACCCTGTAATGAAGAGTCTTGTTTGCGAAATCTTCGGCACCGGTTGCCCGGATAAGTCGCGGTTGAAAAGAGCCGACGCCACCGGCAATGACGACGGCTTTGGCATGAAATTCCACGCCGGCGCTTGTCTCGATATAAAACGAATCGTCATCATTCTGCCTGACGACTGAGACCTCTTCGCCCAGGTGCATACCGTAATTGAACGGCTCAATTTGCTTGAGCAGCGCCTCGATCAATTCCTCCGCGGAGCAGACCGGGATGCCGGGGATATCGTAAATCGGTTTGTCCGGATACAGCTCGGTGCATTGACCACCCGGCTGGCGTATGGAATCGACAAGCTGCGCGCTCAGGCCGAGCAGCCCCAGCTCAAAGACCTGGAACAGACCGCAAGGTCCGGCGCCAATGATGACTGCATCCGTATCGATCACTCAAATAATCCGTCTGAGAAAGGGTGCAGACAGTAGCACGGTGTTGTTGTGTCTCCTATGGATTGCAGGCCAGGAACACAAGCAGCACCGCGGCCCGCTGCTATACTTCGCTGAGGATCACACGAGCATGGGAGCAGACGTGACAGCGACCGCCCATTTTTCAATTGGCGACTTGGTACGGCACAAACTGTTCGATTACCGCGGCGTGGTAATCGACGTGGATCCGCATTTGATGTTGTCCGACGAGTGGTATGACACCGTCGCGCGCTCACGGCCACCGAAAGACCAACCCTGGTACCGCGTGCTGGTACATAACGCGATACACGAAACCTACGTGGCCGAGCGCAACCTGGAAGCCGACACCAGCGGTGCGCCGGTTCGTCATCCATTGATCGATGCCTTTTTCCATAACTTCACCGATGGCCACTATTTGACGGCGGGGCCGATAAACTGAAAGTCTCATATGATGAATATCAATCGAACAGGTGCGTAATGGTGAACGATCTTGCTGATTATCAGGCTGAGACAATTGCCCGTGGATTCAGTCATAATTTTGCTGTTGAAGCGCGGACGGCGTCGTCAGACATTGCAGACGAGCTGCGCATCGTCGAATACAGGAGCTTCGATACTGGCACGGATCCCGGCGATGACGTGACTATGTACCTGATTGAGTCGACAGGTGGACTGCAGGGCTACCTGATACTGTCGGACAGCTTTCATGTCGACCCGCAGAAGGCTGCCCTTATTGATGCTTTACTCGCCAACGGGCGTGTCATCGATTGATCCCCATCACGGTCCGCTCAAGCGCTGACTTGAAAACGCCTCTGGCCCTGCATCGACCTCTACTCCGAGAATGTTTCACTCTCAGTAACGCGGGACCGTTGGATCCACGCGCAGCGACCAGGCATCAATGCCGCCGGCCACGTTGTAGACGTTGACGAAACCGCGCAGGCGGTAGCGTTCCGCAGCCACTTGACTACGCCCGCCGCTGTGACAGTGAAACATTATCGGTGCGTCTTTGGGCAGGGTCTCGATCAGTCGCTCGGCGTCCTCGTCAAAGGGCACCGCCGCTTTAATCTGCGCCTGCGAACGTTCATCCGCGCCGCGCACATCGAATAGATAAACCGATTCACCCGCTTCGATTTTGGCATTCAGCGTCGCAACATCCATTTGTTTGACGGCCGGAGGCGCGTTCGGATTTTCAAACGTAAAGTCCGATCCTTGTAGCGTCTCGACGACGTCGACCAACAGGCCGTTTGCTCTTTGCGCCGTGTTCGGGTCCATGAGCACGGCAATGTCGCCAGCGTCAACACGAATTTCATGAGCCTTGTCCGGCGCGAGCTCGAGGCTTGTCCGCCAATGGGCATCGATCTGAATGTGCAGGAAGACCTCGTCTGTCTGTTGCTCCAAGGCATGACGAATTGCCGCCGCTGCCTTGTCCGAGAAAGTGATTGTCGGCACCGTTCGAGCAGGGGGCTCGAGTCCAAGTACAGCAAATAGTTCGCCCGATGCATAGAGCTCAGTGACAATGTCACAACCGCCAACGAGTTCGCCATTGACGTAAAGTTGGGGCACGGTCGGCCACTGGCCGTATGTCTTGATTCCCTCGCGAAGCGCGGCATCCGCCAGAACATCGACGGTCGCGTATTCTTGATCAAACATATCCAGTATTTTGACAGTCGCCGCGGAAAAACCGCACTGGGGCTGAGTACGCGTCCCCTTCATAAAGAGCAAGACCGGATGAGCATTCAATAACGCTTCAATTGACTCGCGTGTGTCTCTGTCCAATGTCATGCCGACCTTAGCGTGCCCCGTGAGTGTCGACGCTGAAACTTTCGCCGCAACCGCACTCCCCGCTTGCGTTCGGATTACGAAAGCGAAAGCTGTTATTGAGACCCTGCCGAACGAAGTCTATCTCGGTGCCTTCAAGTAACGGTACATGTTCGCTGTTCACGACAATCTTTATGCCACGATCTTCCACGAGCACATCATCACTGGAGATGTGATCGGCCACATCCACCACGTAGGCGAATCCGGAGCAACCCGTCGTCTTGATGCCAAGGCGCAGTCCGATGCCTTCGCCACGCTTTTTGATGTGTGCCGTGATTTGCCGGGCGGCTGATGCCGTTAACGTGATCGACATGGATATTGCCTGTGCATTGAATTACCTGACTTGTGAATTAGTAGCGTAACCAAACTAAATGATGCTGCATTGCTTGTCAAGATGGTAGCGGAACGCTACTATCCGGCGATGGCCACGCCTGACGACATTGGCGCTCGAACGGTAGCCGAGCTGGTTTTGCAGTTGGGCTGCCTGACCCGTGGAGAAGGCTTCATTGCCAATCTCACCTTCGCCCAGTGGACCGCATTGCGATATATTTCCGGTGCCAATCGCTTCTCACGCACCGTTTCAGCCTTTGCAGATTTCCATGGCACCACGCGTGGCACGGCATCGCAGACCATCAAGAGCCTGGTGCACAATGGCTACATGACGCGCAAGCGCTCGAAGAGTGACGGCCGCAGTATCGATCTCACTTTGACTAAAAAATCGAAGCAGTTGCTTGCCGTGGATCCCTTCGAGTTATTGGTCGATGCCGCCAGCTCACTATCGAAGTCTGCGTCCCATACTGTCGAATACAGTCTGGAGCGTATGTTGCGCACGATGGCGCGACGACAAGGCAAGCGTCAATTTGGGAAGTGTCCGAACTGCAAGTATTTCCAGGACGCCGGCAATGACGCAAATGACAAAGCCGATTTCCGTTGCACTTTCGTGGATGAACCGCTCCGGGAAGCCGAAACACAGCAGCTTTGTGTCAATTTTCAACCGGGCCGCTAGCGGGTCAATTCAGCGCCAGCGATGATCGAGCCATGCGACAGCCTGAGCATCAATTCGCCCGCGACAGGCGCGCGCGATCATGCGGTGCCGCGTAGTCAACATCCGGTCCAATGGGAACGATGCCGGTCGGATTGATCGTGCCGTGACTGCCGTAATAGTGCTGCTTGGTATAGTTGAGATCGACGGTGTCAGCGACGCCGGGCGTTTGATAGAGGTCACAGACATACGCCCATAAATTCGGATAGTCGATGAGCCGGCGACGATTGCACTTGAAATGGCCCACGTATACCGGATCAAACCTCACCAAGGTCGTAAACAATCGCCAATCGGCTTCAGTGACCTGGGGACCAACGAGATACCGTTGCGACGATAATCGCTCTTCGAGTGAATCCAGTGTGGTGAACAATGCATTCGCGGCCTCTGCATAGGCGGCCTGCGTGGTGGCGAAACCGGCTTTGTAGACACCGTTGTTAATGTTCGAATAGATAGTGTCGTTCAAGGTATCGATTTCGTCTCGCAACTCCGGCGGATAGTAATCACCATCATGCGCACCAAGATCATCAAATGCGGAATTCAGCATGCGAATGATTTCCGCGGACTCGTTGGACACGATCGTGTTTTTCTTTTTGTCCCATAGAATGGGCACGGTCACCCGGCCAGTGTAATTGGCGTCGGCCAGCGTATAGACTTCATGCAATCGCGACACATTATTCACGCCGTCTGGAACCATGCCGTCGCCTGGCTCAAACGTCCAGCCCTCCGCGCCCATGTAGGCGTTGACGATCGATACTGAAATCGCTTCTTCGAGCCCTTTGAGTTTGCGAAAGATCAGCGTCCGATGGGCCCAGGGACACGCCAACGACACATACAGATGATATCGACCCAGCTCTGCCTGGAATCCACCCTCGCCGCCCGGACCCGGCTCGCCCGAGGCGGTTATCCAATTGCGAAACGCAGCACTCTGTCGAACAAACTTACCTTGGGTCGATTTGGTGTCGTACCACACGTCTTCCCATTTACCTTCCACCAACTGGCCCATTGCAACTCCCTTACTCGTTAATCAATCGTGATATTTTGTGGTTGCGCAACTCAAACAGATCGATTGGCGATTATCTCACCTTGCACTCCGATTTATATGCAGATGACGGCAGGATTCTTGAGAAGTAGCAGCGGACATTCGGACCGTGACTGTGCATCCTCACAAAATCTGACAAACAACGACCAATGCCTTGTCGCTGGCATGTTCCTGATTGCCCGCCTGCGCCGCGTACATGTTTATTTCGGTTAGTTCCGACTTTGTTATCGTGCCGTTATCAACAGCGGCTGATAGTTTTTCGCCGAAACCCATAGATTTGTAATGCTTTGAGTTAATACCCAGCACGCAAAGGGCGCCGGGTGCTGCGATTCGCCACAGCTCGTCCAGGGTGTCGGGTCCAAGGTGTCCGTGCGTGAAGGTACCTGCGCTGACCAGTCCCGCATACTGGTTGTCGGCAATATCCAGGATCTGCGTAAGGTCCGCTTGCAGTAAGTTTCGATAGGCTGGAATTTCGTCTTTGGTTGTCTTGTTGCGGCATTCGGCCAGCATTTCCGATGAAATATCGATGCCGTCGACAACGTCAATACCGCCATTTCGCAAGACGACGCCAACGTTGCCCGTGCCACAGCCAACGTCCAGAACGGCACCGTCAATCAGGGATTGCTGTTGCAGCATGATCTCCGCGACGCGCAGGTGATAGACGAAGCCTTCGCTGGCGACGAAATCCGCGTCGTAGGTTTCTGCCCAGTCCCCATAGAGGCGCACATTGTCGGCGGGTGTCTCGACGGCGTAGGCGTCGTCGACATTAAGCTTGCGTTTCTTGCTCACATGGACCGCCCCGGAATCATCGGCTTCGCTCAGTTCTTAGCCTGTGCCAGGCGCAGCTGCAAGGTCAGAAATACTCAATGAATCTCTGAGCCAGTCGTCTAAATACACTGCGTAGCTACGATCCACGTAAATATCGAATTGCTCGGGACCCTCCGCCACAATAATGGCCGCAATCCGGGCAAGTTGCGTTCTGCAGCAGCTGTCCACCGGGAAATTTTTGTCTCTGAAGTCAATACCACAGCCGGCTGCCAGCAAGTCACGCGCTCCCGGCCCGGCTACTCGACACACCGCCAATCCGGCCGAATAATCGACGACGTTGTGCAGAACATCGGCGAGCGCTTCCTCACACGTCTTGACCATCGAATCAGCCGACAGTGAACTGCTTATCAACAACCAGCGGTCCGGACCGAACCAGAGGCTGCGTGGATCACTACCACTGGCACTTAGCGGAGACGCGAGCTGCAATCTGTCACGGGCATCCTCAATCGAATTGCTCGATACCTTCAGAGTCACGATCGACAGATCTTCGATGCGCTCGATGCTTGCGCCACTGTCGTGTTGCTCAGCCACGCATGCGCTCCCCATCCGGATCATAAAAACAGGCGTCGACAATTTTCGCCGATACGACCTTGCCATCGTCGTACAGCTGTATTGTCTGGCCTTTACGCCCTTGGCCGCCCTCGAGAAGTCCAAGCCCGATTGTCTTGCCGAGTGTCGGACTTATGCAGGCCGAGGTAACGAAACCCTCACTTCTGCGTCCTGCCCCGTTACCGGTCACGATGTGCGCCCCGGCAAAAACGGTTTCTTCGCCACCAGTGATTTCGAAACCGATTAACTGGCGGCGATCCGTGCGCTGATCTTCTGCGCGCTTGAGGGACCGCGCACCGATGAAGTCGCCTTTCTTGTTCGCGACAATGCGCCCAAAACCGATATCGAGCGGATTGGTCGAACCGTCGGTATCGGCGCCGACGTGCAGGAATCCTTTTTCCAGTCGCAGGATCATCTGACTCTCGGCACCGAACAAATCCATGCCGTACGGTTCACCGGCCTGCCAGACGCGATCGAAGAATTCTGTGGCACGATCTGCCGGCACACTGAGCTCGTAGCTCTGCTCGCCCGTAAAACTCACGCGCTGGATTCGATAGACCGACCCATCGTCGAACGTACCGCTCGCAAAACTCATGTGCGGAAGGTTCTCGGTAGACAGGTCGATTATGCCGGGCAGTGATTGCAATACAGCGCGTGCCTTCGGTCCGGCGACGGTCAACACGGCCCACTGTGCAGTGACCGGGCTAAGCACGAGGTCCAGGTCCGGCCATTCACACTGATGCCATTCCTCGAGCCAGGCCGCGATGCGGTCAGCATGGCCCGATGTCGTGTTGACGAGAAAATGTTCATCCGCGAGGCGAATAAATACGCCGTCATCGATGACAACGCCGTTTTCGTCGAGCATCAGCCCGTAACGAATTTTGCCGGGCTTTAAAGTCGGCACCGTATTGACGTAGATGCGATTCAGGAATTCGGCGGCATCCGGCCCCTTGACCTCGATTTTTCCGAGCGGCGAGGCGTCGAGGAGACCCACCGATTCGCGCACCAATAGAGTCTCGCGAATGATGCACTCCTCGCGATCATCGCCGTAATAGGCCGGACGCTTCCAGCCACCGTAGTCATCGAATACCGCGCCCCTGGCCGCATGCCAGTCATGAGCCGGTAGAAGTTTTGCTGGCGCGTAAAAATCCCCCAAATGATTGCCGGCGATCGCACCCATGGTCACGGGCATAAACATGGGCCGAAAGGTCGTCGTGCCAACCTCGCCGGGACGCCTGCCCGTCAGTTCGCCGAACAAGGTCAGCGCATTCAGATTGCTCGTCTTGCCCTGATCGACGCCCATGCCCACGGTCGTGTAACGTTTCAGATGCTCGACCGACAGAAAATTCTCGCGCACCGCGAGCTCGATGTCAGATGCGGTTACATCGTGCAGGAAGTCGATCCATTGCGCGTTGGTCTTTGCCGGGGACCGCTTGCGTGGCGCTATATTATAAGTATCAGCCGTCGCGAACTCGCCGTTTGCGGCACCGACTATCGCAACCTGTTGCCGGCACTCGTGCGGCCTGAAACACGCCAGTTCCTCGTCATAGCGAAGTTTGCCGCCTGCCTGCGAGTACAGGTGCACGGTCGGATTCAGGCCACCGGACACAGCGATCGCATCGCAGTCGACGACTTTATCGCGCCCGCTGCTATCGCGATATTCAAGTTTCTTGACAGCGCCCGAGCCACGCGCACAGATCGGAATCGCGCCAACATGAACATCAATGTCGAGTTGTCGTGCTCGGTCGATTAGTTGTTCGTTGACCGCATCACGCATATCGATGATCGCCGCAATCTCGACCCCGGCATCGTGCAGTGCAACGATCGAATGCCAGCCGAGATCGTTGTTCACGACACCGACAATACGCCTGCCGCAGTGCACAGCGTAGCGGCTGGCATACTGATGCATCGAGCCGGCAAGCATGATCCCGGGCAGGTCGTTGTTGCCGAACATGAGCGGCTGCTCGATGGCCCCCGTCGCCAGCACAACTCTTCCGGCGCGGACTCTCCAGAATGTCTCGACGGCGTTTTCGTGCCGGTATGCCGCCGAGCGATCGTGAATCGTCAGCACGTTATGGTCGTAGTAGCCGACAACTGTCGCCGACAGCATCATGCGTACGTTGTCGCAAGCCTGCAGTTCGGCGATTGCCCCCGCACGCCATTCATCCGGAGATTGCCCATCGATTTTCACAGAGTCGTATAAGAGAGAACCGCCCTGCTCCACATCCTGCTCGACAACGAGTACATCGTCACCGGCGCGCGCCACTTTTAACGCCGCCGCCAGCCCTGCCGGTCCCGTACCAATGATCAGCACATCGCAGTGCGCGTTCATGTGGCGATAGCGGGCGTTGTCCGTACCGTCTGGCAGCCGGCCCAGCCCTGCAGCCTGTCGAATAGCCCATTCGTATACATGCCAGCTTGGCCATTTGAAAACCTTGTTGTAAAACCCGGCTGGCCACAGCGGCCTCGTGTAGTCGAGCACGCGCATGAAATCGAAATTGACGGATGGAAAGCAGCCCTGGGTTTCCGCGCGCAGCCCGTCGATCAATGGCATCAACGTCGCACGAACGATCGGCAGCATGCCGCGACCGTAGTCGACGCCAAGGAGCGCATTGGGTTCTTCTACGCCGGCCGAGAGAATGCCGCGCGGCCGGTGAAACTTGAAGCTGCGGTTGACAACACGCACACCGTTCGCAAGTAAAGCAGACGCGAGCGTGTCACCACTGTAGCCCTGATAGGTTTTGCCGTTGAAGACGAAATTCAGCGGCTGCGACCGATCGATGCGCCCTCCCTCGGCAATTCGATAGGGTTGCTTCATTGATCGATATCCGGTGGGGACTCGCCCATGCGGTACACGGCATGTATTTCGTGCGTGACGGTATCGCGTGCGACATTGAACCACTGACCGCAACCGAAAGTGTGACACCAGCGTTCGTAATGCAGACCCTTGGGGTTGTTCTGGTTGAACAGATAGTCCGACCATTCGGCATCGCTGACTTCAGGGCCGGGGCGTATGACGTGTGCGTCACCATGCCAGTGAAACTCGACTTCGTCGCGTGTGCCGCAATGAGGACAGGGAATTCTGAGCATCAGTGCGAGACCCCTGAGGCAGCACCCTCATCGATCAGGACGCCGCGCTCGAAGCGATCCAGCCCAAAATCGGTGATCAGCGAGTGCGGTTCATCGTTGGCAATCGTGTACGCCATGGTGTCGCCACCGGCCGGAATTGCTTTGTAACCGCCCGTTCCCCATCCACCACTGATGTACAGATTCTGCACCGGTGTCATGCCCATGATCGGTGTCGTGTCAGGCGTGATATCGACAATTCCAGACCACTGACGCATGAGCCGCAAACGGCTGAAGGCGGGAATGAGTTCGAGCAAGGCGGCAACATTTTCTTCGAGCAGCGGAATGCCGCCGCGTTGTGCATAACTCGTATAGACATCGGCCCCGCCGCCCAGGACGATCTCCCCACGGTCGGACTGACTGACATACATGTGTATCACCGGCGACGTCAGCATCGTGTCGAGGCAGGGTTTGATCGGTTCGCTCACCATCGCCTGCAGCCCCATGCTCGTAATCGGTACGCGAAAACCCGCTTTACCGGCCAGGACGCCGGTATGGCCGGCTACAGCAATACTGACCTGATTCGCAGAAATCTTGCCCAGCGTCGTCTCGACGCCCGTCACCTTGCCGTTGCTGATCGCAAACTCCATTACCTCGCATTGCTGGATAATATCGACGCCGTGCGCGTCAGCCGCCCGCGCGTAAGCCCAGACAACCGCATCATGGCGCGAGATTCCGCCGCGACGCTGGATGGAACCGCCATGCACGGGAAACCGCGAATTCATATTGATCAACGGCACGATTTCTTTGACTTCCGCCGCCGTCACTATGTCAGTATCGACGCCGTTAATCCGAATCGCATTTGCCCAACGTCGCAGACCTTCGAACTCATGATGGCTGTGTACCAGGTTCAGCACGCCGCGCTGGCTCAGCATGACGTTGAAATTGAGGTCGAGGCTCAGAGTCTCGTAAAGCTTGAGGGAATGATCGAAGAACGCGGAACTCTGCGGCCAGAAGTAATTCGACCGCGTCACTTGCGTGTTGCGACCCGTATTGCCGCCGCCGATAAAGCCCTTCTCGAGCACGGCGATATTTTTGATGCCGTACTTCCTGGCAAGATAGTAGGCCGTCGCCAGTCCCTGACCACCTGCGCCTATGATTACGACATCGTAGGAATCCTTAGGTTCGGGCGTGCGCCAGACTGGCTTCCAGAAACGGTGACCGCCCAGCGCGTTGCGAATAAGCGAAAATGTGGAATAGCCTTTCATCGTGCGGCATCGTACGCTACAGGCACGAGATATTTCAATCGAAAACTATGAGTAGAAATCCCCGCTACGACATTCTATTTGAGCCGGTCAAGATCGGTCCCGTGACCGCGCCGAATCGTTTTTACTGTACGCCTCACGCGCTCGGTACGGGCCAGCAGATGCCGCACACGCGTGCCGCCATGCGCGAAGTCCGTGCCGAAGGCGGCTGGGGTGTCGTCAATACCGGTTACTGCTCGATTCACCCAAGCTCGGACGACGCGCCACTGCCCAATTGTCGCTTGTGGGATGATGAAGACATAAAGGTACACGAGTTGATGGTGGACGCCGTGCACCGTCACGGCGCGCTGGCCGGCGTCGAGTTATGGCATGGCGGCAGCGGCACGGGTAACCGCTTGTCGCGCATGACGCTAATGTCGGCTTCGGGCATTTCCGCCGATTCGACCTACCCGGGCTGGATCAGCCTGGCGCGCTCGCGACCGATGGACAAACAGGACATTCGCGACTTTCGTCGCTGGCATGTCGATGCGGCAAAGCGTGCCAGATCGGCGGGGTTTGACATTGTATATATCTATGCCGGCATGAATTTTGGCCCGTACCAGTTCCTGTTGCCGAGGATGAACAAGCGCACTGACGAATACGGCGGCAGCCTCGAGAATCGCGTCAGGCTCATGCGCGAGATTGTCGAGGATATCAAAGAGGCCGTCGGCCAGACCTGTGCCATTGCCTTGAGATTCAGCACCGACGAACTGCTCAAGATACCCGGTGAAAATCTTGAGTCCGAAGCCCACGAGGTTATCTCAATGCTGTCCGACCTCCCCGACCTGTGGGATGTTAAATCGTCGAGCTGGGTCGCAGAAACCGCATCGGCTCGGTTTTTCGAAGAAGGCGCGCAGGAACCGATTAACAGTTTCGTGAAACCATTGACGTCGAAGCCCGTCGTCGGTGTCGGTCGCTTCACGTCGCCCGACGCAATGGTCAGCCAGATCAAGCGTGGCATTCTCGATTTTATCGGCGCGGCGCGACCGTCCATTGCCGATCCGTTTTTGCCGAACAAGATCAACGAGGGTCGCGAAGACGAGATCCGCGAATGCATCGGCTGCAATATCTGTGTGTCCGGTTATCACGACTGTGTCCCGGTACGCTGTACTCAGAACCCGACCATGGGCGAAGAGTGGCGACGCAACTGGCACCCCGAACGTATCCCGTCCGGCGATCCCGATACGAGCGTATTGATTGTCGGTGCCGGGCCGGCCGGGCTCGAATGCGCCCGGGCGCTTGGGCAGCGAGGTTTCGCCGTCACCGTGGCCGAGGCGAAGGAGGAACTCGGCGGTCGCGTCACTATCGAATCTAAATTGCCCGGCTTGTCTACCTGGGCTCGCGTGCGCGACTACCGAACCAACCTGATGCAAACGATGGGCAATATGGATATCTATCGTGGCAGTTCGCTTTCAGCACAGGATGTTATCGATTTCGAGTGTGATCATGCCGTCATCGCAACGGGCGCGCAGTGGACGCGCGAGATTCTCAGTACGGACGGGTATCCGGTCGGTGGCATCGAAGGCGATGCCGTATTCACGCCAGACGACATCCTGGCCGGCGCTGAAGCCGAAGGCCCGGTGATCATATACGATTTCGATCACTACTACATGGGCAGCTGCCTGGCCGAATTATTACGTCAGCGCGGCACTGAAGTTACGATCGTAACGTCGGCGAACGCCGTGTCCGCCTGGACGTTCATGAACAACGAGTCGGGCTTTATCCGCGTGCGAATGATCGAACTCGGTATTGGCACTCAGTTCGAGTATTACCTGACCGGCTTCACCGACGGCGCCGTGCAATTGACCAGCATATATCCGGGCGGCGATGTCAGATCGATCGACTGCGGGTCGCTGATCGTTGTCGGCATAAGAGCAGCCAACCGCAGTTTGTTTGACGAACTCAACGCCGATCCGGATCGACTGGCGGATGCGGGTATCAGCTCCTTGCGAAGCATTGGTGACTGTCGGGCGCCCGGCACGATTGCTCACGCCGTGTATTCCGGACACGAATGTGCCCGGACCATTGATGCCGGAGATGATATTCCACCCATCAAATGGGAGCGACCGAGCCTCGTCGATGGTTGAGCTGATTGGATGAAGAGTGGCAACTGACAATCGTGGAGGTCGCCGGTGAGAACATCGGGCCGCATAATTTTATTCGTACTGGCAGTCTTGTCGGCAGCTTACGCCCAATCGGAGCAGCGGCCGAACTTTCTCATTATTATGACGGACGACATGGGGTTCACTGACCTTGGTGCCTTCGGTGGTCACGATATTCGGACGCCCAACCTCGACGAACTGGCCCTCAATGGAATTCGATTCACCAATTTTCACGGGCACGTGCGTTGCGCACCTTCACGCGCTCTGTTGATGTCGGGGACCGGCAATCACGAGGCCGGTCTCGGCACTCAGGTGGGCTTTAAGTCGGTGTTCAGTGGTCAACGTGGCTACGAACGCTACCTTACGGACAGGGTCGTCACGTTGCCCGAGATTCTGCGCGACGACGGCTATCGCACTTACATTACGGGAAAATGGGACTTGGGCGGCCCGCAACCAGGATGTCTTTGCGACTGCCGGCAAGGTTGGCCTGCTCTTTTCCGCGTTGCTAGGCTTCTTTGGCCTGAGATTCGATGACCAAGCGACCCGCTCAGCGAGAGCCCCGCGGCCTCACCCGCCGAACCCTCGCCTTACGGCGACCTATGTCCCGGGGAAGCGGAGAGACGGTCGGAGCCCGCAGCCGTCCGTTCCGTCTCACCCGAGGGGAGACGAGGGCGGTGCACGACGCTCCATCCGAATAGGAGGGGATAGGGCCCAGGGTGCCCCAGGCCTCCGACCTGCTCACATCACGACAACGATGACGCACACTATGGATCCGGCAGCCGCGAAGAAGAAGCCCGCCAAGAAGAAGCCTAAAGCCCAGCCGCTCCCCGAGGGGTTCGGAGCCAAGAACACCATCCTCACGACCGCCGAGGCGGAGGCTATTAAGGCTGAAATGCGGGAAATGTTCCAGGGCAAGCTCAACACGGCGGTCTCGTCGGACTTCGGGGCCAAGAACAAGGGCATCAGTCTGGACGACATGGAGGTGCTGAAGGCCCGAATGCGGGACAAGTTCAAGGGCAAGCTCAACACTTTGGACCCCGAGATGATGGAAATGGGGCCCAAGATGACGATTTACTATGTGGAGAGCGGCGTCAGGAAGTTTGCTGACCTCGCAAGGCAGTTGGCGGAAGACTTCGGCGTCAGCCTTCGCGCCCTCAAGCCCTACTTGAGAGGGTGGTACGTCACGGCGCAGTTCGCGCGGGAAGATGCAGGCGAAGACGTGTCCGACCTGGACGACGCCGACACCCTGAAGGGCACGTTGGCCACGCTGATCGCAGCAGAGGAGCAGAGGATGGAGCAACCGAGGCAG
>JACZSM010000060.1 GCA_022574185.1 Pseudomonadota bacterium | reverse complement strand
CTGCGCGACTGCTTCGAGCCGGAGCGCTTCTACGTGGAACTGCAGGACCACAGCTTCGTCGAACAGCGACCGCTCAACGAGATCCTCGTCGAGCTCGCCCGCGAACCAGCGACGCGCGGCGTCGCCGAAAATACTGCGGCCAACGGCGAAACCTTTGCAGATCGGGAACGGAGCCGCAACCTCAAAGCTCGCCCGCAGTTGTTCTTCGGGGGCGTCCAGGCCGAGCAGCAAGACGCCGTTGCACAACGGGTCGTATTGCTCAATTACCCGGGATATTTCCTGCCAGCCTTCACGGGACTGCGATTCGAGTTTCCACCATGCGGGATACACACCGAGGTTGTAGAATCGTCGTTGAACATTCGCAATCGTATGCGCATCACAAGCCTGCCCGGCCGATGTCGCAATGACTTCAAGCAATAAATCACGACTCAACGCGACACAGTCGGCGTGTAACTGGCGGACTCTGTCTTCCTGTTGAAGTCGCAACTCCAGTTCATCGTCGGGGTGATAAAAGATCAGACATTTTACGACGTGAGATGCCGGCCATTCAAGCAACGGCAAACCAATGCCGCTGCGTGGATCAAATTCGACCGGGCAAGAACCCGGAACTTCAACCGGGCGGCCAATCCACCATTTTTTTGCGGTCATCCTCGCCAGCACGGCTTCGCCGTAGCGTTCATCAACAATAATGCCCAGGTTCGTGTCCGAGCCCGTGTATTCGGCGACGCTTTCGACAGCATCGCAGATCAGCTGCTTGAACTCCGCAATTCTTTTGTCACTTGATTCTGTGGATACGATCATCTGTTCGAGTTGCCGTCGATGATCGAAAGCCAGCACGCAAAGATTGTCGCGTGCGCTCCTTCGTGTCGATGCGCGGTGCAGCAGGTTGATTCGATCGTCTTTATCCGGGCGAGTTACGGCATCCAGTCTCGCCAGGTAATCCTCAAGTTCCAATTTCGTCGGCATCGCAGGCGTGCAGCCGTGTCGTGATACGACCAATGCGCCGCACGCGTTGCCCGCGCGCGCGCATGCAACCCAATCTTGTCCGTCAAGCCAGGCGTGCAGGAAGCCACTGAGAAAAGCATCACCGGCACCGAGTGTATTTAGAACTTCGACCTGTACGCCGGGCGCCGAGATGCCGTCGTCGAGACTTTCCGGGATTGCACCTTCAAATACCGTGCAGCCGATCGGTCCGCGTTTGGTCACCAGCGCAGCATTGGATTCGGCACGAATTGCCGCCAGTGCCGCAAGCGTGTCCGAATGGCCACCAGCGATCTGCATCTCCTCTTCGGTACCCACCAGCATGTCGCAGCTGCGAATGATGGATCGATAACGTGCCGTTACTTCGTCGGATGCGATGAATCTCTCTTCGCCGCCGCCGGGCGAGATCAATCCCCAGAGTACCGGTCGATAGTCAATGTCCAGAATGATTTTCGTACCGGACTGCGCCGCGTACTTCACTGCCTGGGTCACAACCTCGAAACTTTGTTCGGTTGACAAGTGTGTGCCGGTAATCGCGAGTGCGCGACTGGATGCAATGTAGTCCTTGTCGAAGTCGCCCGTTTCAATAGCAAGGTCGGCGCAGTTCTCCCGATAGAAAATGTGTGGAAACGAGTTGCGGTCACTGATGCCAAGAATGACCAACGCGGTCAATCGTTCGGGATCCGTCATAACGTGGCTGACATCGACACCTTCTGCCGCGAGCGCTTCGCGAACGAAACGTCCCATATGCTCATCGCCAACGCGCGTAAGCATCGACGAGCGCGACCCCAGCCGGGCCAGCCCGGCAGCCAGGTTGCCCGATGAGCCGCCAAGGTACTTGGCAAAGCTCTGCATATCCTCAAGGCGGCCGCCGAATTGGTGACCGTAAAGATCAACAGCAGCGCGGCCCAGGCAAATGACGTCCAGTGGTCTGCTCATGACCGTCGTCAGACCTTCGGATCCCAATATTGGGCGTCAGGTCGCATGATCCACGCATGCTCCTCAGTGAAGTCCGGGACGCTGTATCGATTTTCGGGCAAGTGTCGAATCACCCATGAGTAGTACATGCCGTAGCCGGGCGCCGCACATTGCGAGTGATCGTTCAAATCCAGAATCTTGACCGTGTCGTTGTTACGTACTTTGAGGACGGTCTCGCCCAATTCCGCGTGGCCATAACCCTGTGGTTCGGTAAAGCGATAATGGTAGATCTCGGGTTGCGGATGATGGTGCGGCGGGTAGCTTGACCAGCCGCCCTGAAAAGTAATGACCTCACCGAGAACCAGCCCGGTATTGGGGTCTGAGTTCGTATCATCGAATATGGTTCGCACGTAACGCAGACAGCGATCGTTTACCTGTCCTTTACCGCGCGGCTCGTTAGCGACATCGGCGGGACCGAATACGCGGGCCGGAAACGGCAGTGGATTGTCACAGGAGTAGACGGTAAATTCGGTGTCCGAAGCGCAAACGATTTCGACGGCCGTACCGGCTGAAACATGCAAACAGCTGGATGATTCGTCGAATAGTGAACCGCGTCGTAAATTGAACGATTCATCGCCGACTGAACCGCTGATTTTCCCGTGCATCAACAACCATGCTGTTTCCTGCTCGGTCGTCAGGGAGACTGATTGACCGGCGGACAGCACCAGTACGTCGAGAGAAATCTGTGCATTGTCATCAGCGTCGTCATAACGCGTGATACTGGTTTCGCCAGCGGCAAATCCGTCGCGGTAATCGGTGATATGTATTGTCATTTTGTCTGGGCTCCTTCGTTGACATCGACCCATTCATTGTTCAGGTGCGACTGTTCGATGGCATCGACGATTGTTTGAACACGCCACCCGTTGTGAAAATCGGAAAAGACAGCTGTTCCTTCCGCGATTCCCTGAATCAGGTTACGAATCTCGATCACTTTAAGGTCGTTGATTCCAAGTCCGTGTCCTGGCGCAGGGCAAAAATTCGCATAGTCATCATGTTCAGGGCCACTAAGAATGGTCCGGTATCCGCGACGACCCTCGGGATCGTCGCACTGGTACACACGCAGCTCATTCATGCGCTCCTGATCAAATATCAGGCTGCCCTTGGTGCCGTGAATTTCGAAAGTAAGCCCGCACTTTCTACCCGTCGCGATGCGGTTGATTTCCATTGTTCCTGCACTGCCACCGGAAAACGTCATCAGTACTTGCGCGATATCTTCATTTTCAACGTCGCGCAGTACGCCGGTTACCGGGTCCGGACGTTGCGAGTGCACTGTTGTCAGGTTGCCAAACAGGCGGTCAATCGGACCAAGAAGAAATTCGGCCATATTGATCAGGTGCGTGCCGAGATCGGCGAGTGCGCCACTACCCCCCTGGCTGCGCAAGCAACGCCAACTGAACGGCGTGTTCGGATCACTAAAATAGTCTTCCTGGTAGCAACCACGAAAGTTGTATACCTCTCCGATTTCACCGGCGGCGATCATTTTTCTTGCGACGACCAGCAATGGATTACAGATGTAATTAAAGCCCATTGCAGTCCGGACGCCGGCAGTCTCCGCCGCCCGGCGGATTTCCAGAGAATCCGCGCCGGTCAATCCAAGTGGTTTTTCGCAATAGATGTGCTTGCCTGCGGCGGCCGCGGCGAGCGCCATTTCCCGGTGCAGGTAGTTCGGCGTGCAAATATCCACGACGTCGATATCGGGATCCTGACAAATCGCCTGCCAGTCGTCACTTGATCGCTGAAATCCCCATGCTCTGGCGTCGTTAGCCGCTTTTGCGAGATCGGAATCGACGAGGCATTCGAGAATCGGCGCCGCGACATTGGGGAACACGGTTCCAACCGAGCGCAAGGCGATCGCGTGGGCTTTACCCATGAAACCAGTGCCGATCAGGCCGAATCGCAGATTAGTCACTGCAGTGAAACACTCGCTGGTAGCTTCGGGCCCATATTGCGCCCCAATTCTTTTATTGTGTAAGACAGGCGTTGCGGGACGTCTGAATGTCGTACCTTACTGGACTGGAACAAATATTTCAATATTGACTTTTCTGAAATATTTTTTCGAATTTTTGTCACAAACTGACGGGAAGGCCGCTGTCGCTGGAGCGTTGCGCCGCATCAGCAATCTGCAGCGCCCGCAGGCCGTCAGTTCCGCTTGGCAACTCCAGTTCTTCCCCATCGACCACTCGCAAAAATCTGTCCAGTTGGATTCGGTATGCGTCTGCGTATCGCTCCAAAAAAAATGGCAGGGCCCGATCGCGTGCGTAACCTGCGGCGCTGGCTGTTTCCACCAGGGTTTCACGCTGGTTTCCGGCGCGGGCCATCCCGGAAGAACCGAAAACTTCGATTCGCTGATCGTAGCCGTAACTGCAACGGCGTGAATTAGTGATCTGGCACAAGCGCCCGGACTCGGTTCTCAGCGTCGCAACTGCCGTATCAATATCGCCGGCCGTGCGGATTTTCTCGTCCACGAGAACACTGCCGAAGGCGAAGACTTCGATGGGTTCTTCGCCGAGCAGCCATCGCCCCATGTCGAAATCGTGAATCATCATGTCTTTGTATAATCCGCCGGAGCGAGCAATATAGTCAGTTGAAGGCGGTGACGGATCGCGGCTCGTGATGCTAACGACCTCCACGTCACCGACTGATCCGGTTTCGATTTCTTTTTTCACGCGTTCAAATGACGGGTCGTGGCGTCGATTAAAGCCGACGCAAAGCAGTACGCTTCGTTGCTCGGCGACCAGCAGGCTCTTCTGTGCCGTGGCAACGTCCAGATCCAGTGGTTTCTCGCAGAATATCGATTTGCCGGCATTTGCCGCCGCTTCGATAAGTTCGGCGTGAGTATTTGTAGAGCTTGCGATCACGACGGCCTGAACGGTCGCGTCGCCAAGCACTGATTCGAGCGAACCGACTTGTGTGTCACAGTGCGCTGCCAATTCGGCGGCGGCTGTTTTCGATACATCGACAATGCAACGGAGATTGGCGCCGGGGTGCAGATGAAGGTTCGTTGCGTGAATCCGGCCGATCCGCCCGGCGCCGATAACAGCGATATCGATCATCGCCTATTTCTCCGCTGATCTGTCGAGTCCGAACTTGTAGGCATAGCTGATAACCAAAGTTTGCGCGAGACACATCGATGCGGTCAGCGAACGAAATTGCCGTACTTCAGCATCCTTGATCTCGAAACACACGTTCGCGTCCTTTGCGATCGGGCTTAGCCTGCTATCGCTAATCGCTATTACCGGCGCACCATTGGCAGAAGACCGTTCAACGACGGCCATCGTTTCACTGGCATAGGGTTTAAACGAGACGGCAATAACCAAGTCATCGGGGCCCAGCATCCAACTCTGCTCGGCAGTCATGCCAGCGATGCCGTCGAGCAGAAAAGCGCGTTTCTCGACATGGCTTAGCGAATACGCGAGATACGCGGCGACCGGAAACGCACGTCGAACACCGGCGAGATATATCGTGTGCGCACCATGCATCAGCTCGAGGGAGCGATCGAGGTCGTCCTTGCGAACGGCGTCTCGCAAGTGTTCGAGCGCGATGATATTGCTCTCCGCAAACTCCCGCATGACATTGTACGGCAGCAGCCAGTCAACGGTGTCGGAGCGCTCTTGAAATTGTCGAATTCGTTCCGAATAGCTGGGACTTGGCGCAGCCGCCAGGATCTCGTCGCGAAACAAACGTTGCATCTCGCTCGCGCCGCTATAGCCGAAAACCTTGGCAAATCGGACGATCGTCGATGGTTGTACGTCGCAACGGTTGGCGTTGACTGCCAGTGTTTCAAGCGCGATATCGTTGGGATTGTCGAGCACGAAAGATGCGACCTGCTTGAGCCTGGGGCTTAGCTCGTCATACCGGCTGGCGATCTCTGAGCGAAGCAATTCGAGGTTGTCAGGTGGACTGTTCGGCATACGGCGAACCCCATGGAGAGTGTTAAAACGTGGCCTAGTGAAACATATTTTTCAGACGTGAAACAGATATTTCAAACAATTTAGAATATATTTTCCAATTCTTTTACTATCGAAAATATTTGTTCTATACTCAGCCATACCGGAGAGACCGGATCAGGCGGGGGAGACAAATCGTGAACACATCGCACAAAAAACTTGCTGGCCAGATCGAGCCGGTACTCAGGAGACCGACCATGCGGAAGAAAGTACTGGTCTATTTATTTCTGGTTTCAATTGCGATCAGCGCACCGGCGGCAGTGGCGGATAATGTGAGCGGCGCTGTTACCGATGCCCGGAATACAGTGAACTTTGAAGGCGCCATCGTCAGAATCGAGGGACTCGAAGGATCTACATCATCGGATGCGCGCGGCCGCTTTCGCCTGTCAAATGTGGCAGTCGGCAGCCACACGCTCGTTATTTCCTACGTCGGTGCAGGAGACACACGGTTCGAGATCGACGTACCGCAAGGCGGTCTGGATATGGGCGACGTGGCCATTGGCGGAGAGGCGCTCGAAGAGGTGATTGTCTATGGTCAGGCGGCGGCAATCGCGAGTGCGCTCAACCAGGAGCGTTCGGCCGTCAATGTGATTTCCGCTCTGGATACTGACGCAATGGGCCAATTCCCGGATCAGAACGTGGCCGAGTCCTTGCGCCGGCTGTCCGGCGTAACAGTGGAAAACGATCAGGGGGAGGGGCGCTACGTTGTTATTCGTGGCATGGACCCGGATCTCAACTCGACGTCGATCAATGGTGTACGGGCGACCTCAGCCGAACCGCGTCGAGCGTTGCAGCTCGACGTCATACCGTCCGATGTTCTCGATGGCATAGAAATCAGCAAGACATTGACACCGGATATGGACGGGGACGCAATCGGCGGGTCCATCAACATCAAAACGCTCAGTGCGTTCAGTCGCAAAGGCGCGTACGCCAAAGCCAGGGCAGAGACCTCCTACAATGAACTTCGTGAAGAGTGGAGCCCAAAGGTGTCATTCGCGGGCAGCAATATTTTCGAGTTAAGCAGTGGCAAGCGCCTGGGCGTTGCCGGCGCCATCAGTTGGAACGACAGACAACTACATGCCGATAACAATGAGGCGGACGACTGGGAAGAGGCCGGAAACGGAGCGGACTTCATTGAGGAGTTTCAGCCGCGGCTGTACACAATCGATCGCGAACGCATCGGTGCCGTACTGAATTTCGACCTGGACATATCCGATTCGACCACACTGCGCCTGTACACGTTGTACAGCAAGTTTACTGACACGGAGTTGCGCAACCGCCTTACGTTCAAGCTCGATAGCCTGGACGAGGCAACGGTAACGAATCAATTTGCCGAGTATGGCGAGGCTGAGTTGGAGCGTGACACGAAGGACAGGAACCAGACGGCCGAAAACCTGTCGATCTCCTTCGGCTCGGAGACACAGCTGACAAACTGGCTGATCGAAACAACCTTTGGCTACAACTACGCCAAGGAAGAGACGCCGGACCAGGTTGAAGCTGTGTGGGTTGCAGAATTCATACCCGGTGACGGCATCATTCCTCCAGGCGCTGCCACGGTACTCTCGCTGAATCATTCGAACCCTCAAGTACCGATTGTGGAATCCGCATTCGAGGCGTCTCTGTACGACGATACTTTGTACGAATTGGACGAAATCGAAACGAAAGACGAGAAGAACGAGGACACACAATACTCGTTGCGGCTGGATATGGGACGGGATACGGTATTCGGATCCATGAAATTCGGCATAAAAGCCCGCTTGCGTGAGAAAAAGACCGATGAAGAAATCGGCTTGTGGTCGGGCGATGGAACATGGTTCCTGTCCGACGTGCCAAACCCCGGTGGCGCGGACCAATACGGCTTTCCGCAGGAAATGAATCCGGTTCCGGACACCCAGGGTATTCGCGACATTCTGGCCGGTGGTACGGGAATTGATTTCGAAGCCATCGACGCCGAGATAGATTCGAACGTCGCGGACTTCGTATTCGACGAAAACGTCTACGCCATTTACGGCATGGGCACCTGGGACAATGGGCCCTTGGTCATTACGGCCGGTGTTCGTGTTGAGTTGACGGATCTGGACAGCCGAGGAAATATCGTTGAACTGGTAGAAGAAGGTAATAACGGACCCGATGGAATGCCGGTGGCAGAGGATACGGTCTTCGTCACTCCGGTGCGGGAAACCAATTCTTACTCAGACATTCTTCCGAGCATCAATATGCGTTATGAATTCAGAGAAAATCTGATTGGCCGAGCGTCGGCACATCGGTCGGTCGTGCGGCCGCGCGTTGAGGACGTCGCGTTCAGGGCAGAGGTCGACGGCGATGAGATAGAGCTCGGCAATCCGTTGCTCGATCCTTTCCGCGCATGGAATGTAGATGCGTCATTGGCTTTCTACCCGACAGAACTCAGTGTGCTTTCTGCCGGTATTTTCTGGAAGTCGATCGAGGACTTCATCTTTATTCAGACGATTGATGACTACGACTTTGCTGGCAGGACATTCGACGAAGCGACAATCGCTTTGAATGGTAAAGATGCTGATGTTTTCGGCATCGAATTGAACTATCAGCAGCACTTCGGCTTCCTCGGCGCGCCGTGGGATGCGTTTCTCATTGCCATAAATTACACGTACGTTGATACTGAAGCGACCACCGACGATCGCAAGGTCAACCTGCCGAAGCAGTCGCGCAACATCGCGAGCTTCATGTTGGGCTACGACAAACACGGCTTCGATTTGCGCCTGGCGATGAAGTACCGGGACCGCTATATCGACTCACTCGAGGGTGAAGGTGAAGATCGTTACACGGATTCGCATTTGCAATGGGATTTCACGGCCAAGTACCGGATCAACGACAGCTGGCTGGTTTACGCGGAAATCGCGAATCTCGGTAACGAGCCGGAGTATTACTACTCAGGACGTAGAACCCGCGTGCTTCAATACGACGAATTCGGCACGACATCGGCACTCGGCGTGCAATACAACTTTCAATAGTAGGCTGAAATAGCTTGCCCATGGCATCATTTTCAAAGCGATAATGATCAGCCATGTATTGCGGGCGCTGTTCGTGTGCTGCTCGTTTGGCCTTTTAGCCTGCGAGGCACCACAGGAAGGATACCTATTCCGTTACGGACATTCCCAGTCGCCTGGGTCAACCCGCAGCCAGTCAATGGTCTTTTTCAAAGAGCAGCTGGAGGCTCGGTCGGATAAGCAGATCTCCGTCGAAAACTACTATTCGGGCGTGCTCGGAAGCGAGCGGGAAATGATGGACATGGTCGCAACCGGCGTCTTGCAGGGAACTCGTGGGGGACTATTCGCCGACGCGAATCCTCGCTACGTGCTTTTTATGCTGCCGTTTCTGGTTGAAGACTGGGATCAGGCCGAGCGCCTCGTAAACAGCTCGCTTGCGGATGAGATCAATGCGGGTGCGCGAGACAACGGCTTCCACATTCCAGCGATTGGCATAAGCCAGGGGTTCCGGGCTCATACCAACAGTGTTCGGCCGATTCGGTCACCCGAGGACCTGGCCGGTCTCAAGATGCGCGTGCCGCCGCAGCAAGTGTACGTCCTGACGGCGCAGGTCTTCGGTGCGAGTCCACAGGAAATGCCGGCATCAGAGATCTATGGTGCGCTACGCACAGGCGTTCTCGATGGACAGGATAACCCGCCATCGAACATCTGGGATTACCACATCTATGAAGTACAAAAGTACATGACGGTAACGAATTACTCGACAGGGCCGGATCCGTTCATCGTCGATCTGAATTGGTACGACGCTCTGCCCGAAAATCTACGCGACATTTTCGATGCCGTAGCAGTCGAAACGATGCGGTTGTCTGACCAGCTCAACCGCTCGGCAGAGCAGGAGATAATCGAAAAGCTCGGGGAGGTACTGGAAGTCAACATTCTGACAGGCGATGAACTGCGGCCATTCCAGGAGTTGTCCGCCAGCGTTTATGAATACTTCATAGAGCAGGGCATTGTTACGCGCGAGGATATTCAGCGCGCGATACGACTCGCGCGCGGCGACGAGGGTACAAACGAGTGAATGCGCTGCTTGAACGTGTGACGCGAGTTATTGAAACGGCACTGATCGTATTGTTGTTCGGGATGTTCGCGATGGTGATCGTATTGGTTGTATTGCGTTACCTTTTCTCGACAACGATCATCGGCGGCAACGAGGGCACCGTCGTGGCGTTTATCTTTACGACCGCGCTCGGCGCCAGCATCGCGATCGCAAGAGACGAACACATCGCAATCGACTATTTCACGGACAAGATGCCACCACAGGCGAGACACGCGCTGATGCAGGTGCGCCTGTTTTTACTCGCAGTGATCAACACGGTAATTGCAGTGTATGCCGTTATCTGGATTCAACGCACGGGCGGCTTTCTCATGCCGACGCTCGGGTTGCCGCAGTTAGTAGCCCAAGTCAGTGTGCCGATCGGCTGCGGTCTAAGCACCGTATATTGTGTTGCTCGATTGTTACGATGATCTTGTTATTCGGGTCATTGCTCGTATTTCTCGTTATTGGTATTCCTATCGCCTATGCGCTCGGCCTTGCCAGTCTCGCGTATTTTCTGTTCATAAGCCCCGAACTCATTATCGTCATGCCGCAGCGTATTTTCTCGGGCATGAACAACTACGCGCTGATCGCTCTGCCTCTCTTCATACTGATGGGGCAGGTGATGAATTCAAGCGGTATCACGGCGCGGTTGATTGATATGTCGATGACCTTGCTGGGCCGGCTACGTGGTGGGCTGGGGCTTGTCAATATTTCAGCGAGCATGATCTTTGGTGGTATCTCGGGGTCGTCGACATCGGATACCGCGTCGATCGGTGCCATCATGATTCCGGAAATGACGCGGCGCGGATATTCGGCAAAATTTGCCGCTGGAATTACGGTGGCCTCGTCGACAATGGGAATGATCATCCCGCCAAGTGTGCCCATCGTGTTGTACGCCATTGTCGCACAGGAGTCCGTCGGCCGATTGTTTCTCGGCGGCTTGCTGCCCGGTGTGATGATTGGCTTATTACAACTTAGTATCATGTTTACTATTGCGTACCGCCGCAAGTATCCGCGTGAACAGCGACCGGTTAGAACTGGGTCGCGATTTCGGAGAATAGGTGGCGCACTCGTCATTCTGGCAATGCCGGTCGCAGTGGTCGGGTCAGTGGTATTCGGAATTGCGACCGCGACGGAGTCGGCCGCAATTGGTGTCACGTTTGCAATGGGCATCGGCCTGGTCGCGGGCGGCCGCCGCTGGATCGGAGGTCTGCCGGAATCGCTGCGTGTCGCAGTGCTAATGAGCGCAAAGATCATGATGATCATTGCATTCTCGCATTTATTCGTCTGGATACTTGTTCTGGAAGGGGTCCCGATGCGAATTGCAGAGCTTGTCGCCGGATTGGAGCTGGGGCCTGTTTCGGTGCTGCTACTGATCAGCGTCTTCGTGCTGTTGCTTGGCACTTTCATCGACGTTAGCCCGGCAATATTGCTGCTGACGCCGACACTGCTGCCGGCAGCTCAGGCAGCCGGTGTAACCGGAATTCAGTTCGGTATCGTATTGATTAGCGGTCTCGCGATTGGGGCATGTACACCGCCTGTCGGAAATTGTCTCAATGTCGGCGCAGCAATATCGCGGCTTGGGATTGGACAAATTTTCGCCGGAGCGGCGCCGTTTTTACTGGCAAATCTTCTTACGTTATTGGCAATCTGTATTTTTCCCGCGTTGGTGCTATGGGTGCCGACCTGGTGGATGGGTTGAATCTGACATAAGGAGTGAGCGATGTCGCAACACGTAGTTGTGCTCGGCGCAGGTGCAATGGGCAGTCTGTTTGGTGGGCTGCTGGCGGAGGGCGGACTTGAGGTCACGCTGGTGGATCCGTGGAACGAGCACATCGAGCAGATCAAGAAAAACGGCCTGCAAATCGTCGGTTTTGGTGGTGATCGATTCATTTCACTAGCTGCGACTTGCGACGCGGCTGAGGTAACGTCGGCCGATATCGTTTTGGTTCAGTGCAAGGCGAATTTCAATGCGCCAGCAGCAGCAAGCGTTCAGCACTTGTTTTCGGAAAATACAGACACGGTCGCGATCAGCTTTCAAAACGGACTCGGCAATGAGGAGGAACTTGCGGAGTACTTCGGGGCGGATCGCGTGCTTGGCGGGCTGACGGCGCAAGGTGCCAACGTGGAAGCGCCGGGCATCATCCGCAATCATGCTGAGTTACCGTCGTACATAGGAGAAATGGCGGGCGGTGTCTCAGATCGCACCAGGAAAATTGCTTCGGTATTAAGTGCCGGTGGGCTTCCAACGGAAGCCAGCGAGAATATACGGCAGGACATTTGGCGCAAGCTAATGGCAAATATTGCGATCAGCGCGGTCAGTGGCATTACCGGCCTGAACATTGGCCAGATATTCAATCAACATCTTGCTGACGATGTGTCCTATGCGGCACTCGACGAGGCCGTTGCGGTTGCCAATGCCGCCGGTGTTAATCTCAGCGCCGCGGATGCCAAGGAAATTCTCGGTAAGATCGCTGGCCCTAATGGTACGCCGGGCAACAAGTCCAGCCTGCGAGTTGATATCGAGAATGAGCGCCCCAGCGAGATCGACTATATCAACGGTGCGGTAGTCAAACTCGGCAAGAAACACAAGGTGCCCGTACCGGTTAATGAGACATTGGTAACGTTGGTTCATGGCTTGCAGGCACAGTACCTCCGTGCGAATTCTGACGAATGATCGCCTGCAATTCCGCCGCTTTTTCCCCGATCGATAACGCCAAAGTTG
Organism: Pseudomonadota bacterium; assembly: GCA_022574185.1. GTDB lineage: Bacteria > Pseudomonadota > Gammaproteobacteria > Steroidobacterales > Woeseiaceae > UBA1847. Next base: position 2,450 of record JACZSM010000060.1, on the reverse strand, counting down.
CCGCGGCGCTCGCGGACGGGCTGCAAACGCATTTCGAGTTCGTTCGTGTCGAGCTTGTTGCATGTCCGGACTTGCAGTCAATCGGCGTAGCGGCTAGCGGCATGTGCGGTTCGACCGCCCTGTTGGAGTTTGGCGGCGAGCCGTACGCACACAACCCAAAGTATCGGGGTACGAATGTGAGTGTTGTCGATATGCTCGAGGCAAGCGGAATCAGCAACGCAAAAGTTTTCGGCGCGGCAATGGCCGATGCGGCCGCCATCGGTGGCAACTCTGGCGAGATGATTTCCAATGTTGGTGAGGAAAACCTCAGCCGCGTCGCCCGAGTGGGACCGGATAAGCAATGCATCTCCGAGAGTTACCTGGCTGAGACCTGCGGCCCGATCGCCAATCTGTTCGTAAGCGAAGGGGCGCCCGGCGAAGTGCTTCGCGTCGAGGTCAGGAAAAGAATCGGCGACCAGATATCGTTGACACAGGTGATGCGTGAAAGTTTGGCAACCGTAGTGGATGGTGACCGGCACATTGGTATGGGGGGCGTTTTCGAACTGCTTAGTGGGCAGATTCGCTCGCACGTAATGCCGAACTACGATTGTCTGGAAGACGGATACTATGATGTCTCAACCGAACAGGTTGTTAGAGATTTCCTGCAATTCTATGAGCACATGGGGCCCGGCTTGTTGTTTTTTACGGCGTTATGGACCGGTGATCCGACAGGCGGCGACCTCAATCTTCGAACGTCCGGTGAGCACACTCACTTTTACCATCCGGATTCTTCGGTACAGCAAGCGGGACATTACCACGGTGATGTAACGCCCAATGAGGTTCACTATCAGGGTTATTTTAATTTAGCGGACAGGATCATCCGATTTGGCGACATCTATGACGAGCTCGGCATCAAGCCATAGAAAATCAGCCACCAGCTCGTTTGTGTCATTTCTCGAGCTTGAACATTAGTCCGCCCTTTATCACAACTTCGACATCTCTCATGATCGTCATATCCTCAAGTGGGTTTCCGCGGACAGCAATCAAGTCACCGAAACGTCCAGCTTCGAGCGCCTCAAAGTCCGCCTGAAAGCCCATGTGATCGGCCGGCACCGATGTCGCAGCTTTGATCGCATCCATTGGCGCCATGCCGCGTTCGACCATGATTTTGAACTGCCAGGCACCCATGTCGTGCGGGAGCGCACCGGCATCGCTGCCGTACATGATCGGTATGCCGAGCGTGTAGGCTTTCTCGACAACAACGCGCTGTGTTTTCGTTGTTTCGAAATTGCGTCGCAAAAAGTTACCGGGGCAGCGCTGTTCTCTACCGACTGTATCCGTGTAGGTGCCGTTGTATACGTCCATCGACAAGGCAATGCCCGCGTCGGCAACCATGGCGATCGCTTCGTCTTATACCAACGAAGCGTGTTCAAACGCGTCTACTCCAGCGAGAATCGCATCTTTGTCGGACTGAGCGCCGTGTACGTGTGCCGTAACTTTGATGCCAGCCGCGTGCGCGACGTCTACGACGGCTCTGATCTCTTCTTCAGTCATTTCCGGCACGCCAGGCTCAGTCCCGAAAGAAAAAACGGCGCCCGAAGCGATGACTTTCAAAAAGGGTGTATTCCGGTCACATGGTTTACACCTTAATACTGGAGACATGGTTAACACTGTTTCCGGAGCGAAAGGATGGAACGGTAGCTAAGCTGCCTCGCCTTCGGCGTCTGTCGGCTCGTAAGCGCGGGCTGAAGGTGTAATAGATATCGCCGGGGTAGGCGCCGTTGAGTGCCTGGTGCGGACGTTCATTGCTGTAAACCTCGATGAACTGATCAAAGCGCTGCTGTTGCTCGCTAAGAAGTTGAACGTGGCGTGCTTGGTGGCCTCTTTCATGTTGAGATCGGCATCAATTTTCACCCCGATGCAGCACATGGCTAATTCCCGTCGTTAGCGTCGTCCCCGTCCAATGGTACTTCTACGACGAGGCCATCCGCAAATTTCTCTACGCCCTCGATTGCATTGATCGTCTGACGGCTCACGCCGACGAACTTCGCGAGCTCCTTCTTCGTCATCTCTCCGTTATGAAATCGATACTGCCGAATTGTGTTGGCAAGGGCCACGGTTCACCGAGAGTTCCAAAGTCAAAGAAATCAGATGATATGTCCAAGATTCTTTATATGGTGACGCGAATTCTTGACGTATATAGGAGGAAATGCCAATCGGCTGTTTTTTCGCGAATTTGCCACTAACTCAGAATCCGCTCAGCGAGATCATCCAGTCTCTGCTTCCGTTCTTGCCAATCAGGTAGTCGCCTGGTTAGCAGCGCGTAGTATTCATCGCTGTGATTGTGGTGTTTCATGTGACATAGCTCGTGGACGACAACATAGTCGATACACTGCCGCGGTGCTTTGACAAGCATGGGGTTCAGCGATAGTCGGCCTTTCGGCGAACAGCTACCCCATTGCTTTTTCATT
>JACZSM010000059.1 GCA_022574185.1 Pseudomonadota bacterium | reverse complement strand
GGGGGCTCGCCGATCGAAGTCACCGGCTACCTGCAGTACGAATCGCTCGACGAGGCGAGTGGGCTGGCACGGTCGTACAAAAATGCGGATCAGCTGTGGGTCATCAACGACGACGGCGGGCCGGTCCTGTATGCGATCAATATGGCCGGCGCCAAACTGGGCAAGGTGAAACTAGTCAAGGCCAGCAATCGTGACTGGGAAGATCTCGCTTCATTTAGCCTGGAGGGACGGGCGTATCTGGTCATTGCGGATATCGGCGATAACCTGCGCCGACGCAAAGACGTCACGCTATATGTCGTCGAGGAACCTGACATTGATCAGGGTAAAGCCGATATCGCCTGGCGAATAGACTTCAGTTACCCGGAGGGACCAAGAGATGCCGAGGCCATCGCTGTCGATGTTGCCGGACGACGAATTCTCGTGCTGAGCAAGCGAAATATTCCGGCCGTTCTGTACGCCGTGCCGCTCATGCCCGATACGAACGACACCGTCATTGCAACACGTCTCGGCGAAATCGACAGCTTGCCGCAACCGAGCCAGCGCGACATCAGGAATGCGACAGTCAGCGGCTGGTACTGGCAACCGACCGCCATGGATATCGCGACCGACGGTAGCAGCGCTTTGATTCTGACCTACCGCGGCATCTATCATTATTCGCGCAATAACAACGAGCCGTGGATTGACACACTTCGCAACCGGCCTCTTGGCCTCAGTCTCGGCAGATACCGGAATGCAGAGGCAATTGCGTTCGCGCTGAGTGATAACCTCGCCTTTGTCACTATCGAGAAAATGCATGCGCCACTGTTGCGCATTGACCTCAACGGAGCGGTCAATCAATGACATCTCTTTCTGCAACGATGCGCTCGGCAACGATCTTCATGTCATTGCTCGCCCTGCCCGGTTGCTTTGATTCGGAGGCGCCACCTGGCGCACAAGTTGTCGATGCTGCACCCGCTCTCGATGCCGTCACGATCATGACGTTCAACGTGCAGAACCTGTTCGACAATGTCGATGACCCTGGTAAAGACGACAAAGCCTATCTGCCGATCGATGCGAAGCAGTCCGCAACGCATATCGCCGAGTGCAATGAAATCGAAGTGGCATCCTGGCGCAATGAATGCCTGACCCTCGACTGGAGCGATGCAGCCATTGATCACAAGCTTACCGTTCTCGCCGAGGCGATCAAACAGGTCAACGATGGGCGGGGCGCCGACATCATCGCATTTCAGGAAGTCGAAAACGTCGCGATTCTCAATCGCCTACGCGACGAGTACCTGGCCGACAGCGGCTATCTGCCGGCCATATTGATCGAGGGTAGCGATGATCGCGGTATCGACGTCGCATTTTTATCACGACTACCTGTTATCGGTGCGCCTCGATTGCATCCGCTGATACTCGAGGATTTTCCGGACCGGGTTAGCGATACCCGTGGTGTACTCGAAGCAACGTTTGAGTTGCCCGACAGCTCACTGCTGACGGGATTTGTCGTGCATTTCCCGGCACCGTTTCATCCAACCGAAATGCGAATCGCGGCCTACGAACATCTCTCAGACTTGCGTGATGCCCTACCCGACAAGCATTACGCGTTCGCGGCCGGCGACTTCAACACAACGCATACCGAAGACAGCCGACAAGGCCTTCTGGAGCGCCTGGTTCGACCGTTCTGGACTGTTGCCCATGATCAGTGCGATTGTCCCGGCACCTATTATTATGCGCAAGATGACAGCTGGTCTTTTCTCGACATGATCCTGTTCTCGTCCGCGCGTGGCGAAAATACAACATGGAAAATTCGCGCTGATTCGGTGCAGATCGCGAACCGAATCGCAGCCCAGGTTAGCGATGCCGGTAGACCATTGCGTTATGACGCCGCACGGCAAGTCGGCGTATCGGATCATTGGCCAATGGTCGTGGTTTTGAAATTCAACAAAATCAGTGGCTTGAAATGATATCGTCATATTCTTTCTAAATACATGTTTGCGGGGGAACAATCAAGCGGCGGGCTGCCGCCAAAAACGGTAGAAGTGTTTATTGGACATATTCCCAAGCTGATCTAGACTCGTACCATGAAGATAATTTCAGGCGGGCATAGTCTGTCTGAGTAGCAGTTAATTACCAAGCTAATCGTAGGTTTGACATCGTCGGACTGGCCAGCCAAGAAGGCCGATCTGACATTTTTCAGACCATGATTGGTAAAAAAACAACGGAAAACTTTTATTCGCAGGAGTGAATTATGAAAACGAATTTCTTCATCAGCAAGTTCATCGCGATCTTTCTGTCGATGGCTTTAGTTTCAGTGGCCTCAGCCCAAGGCACATCGGCGACCGCTCGCGGCACGATTACGGACGCTAGCGGTACACCGATCGCCAACGCTACTATCGTTATCACGCACGAGCCGTCCGGCAGCCGAAAGACAGCTACCACCGGTGCCAACGGTAATTACTACAAGCCGGGCTTGCGTATCGGTGGCCCATACACGCTGACCATTTCAGCAAGTGGCTATGGCGGAGCACAGGTTAGCGACATACATTATTCGCAGGGAATTCAGCCAGATCTGGATCTGGTCCTGGAATCGGCCTCGGAGGTAATTGAGGAAATCGTGGTAACGGCTCAGGCAGCAGTCGTTCACGACCTGAACAATGGCGTGGGTTCCGCATACACGGCGCGGGATATAACCAACTCGACGGGTGGCGTGCGCGACGTAATACGCACGGTGTTGCAAGACCCGCTAGCGCAATCCAGCGGCACGGGCCATTTGTCAGTTGCCGGTGTCAATGCCCGATTCAATGGACTTGCCATTGACGGAGCGCTGCAACAGGACGATTTCGGCCTGGGTAGCAACACCTACGCGACAGAGCGTTCGCCAATCAACCTGGACGCAATAGAATCCGTAAGCCTGGTGGCATCGGATTATGATGTAACGACATCGGGTTTTACTGGCGGACTCCTGAACCTGACGACCAAATCCGGCACCAACGAATGGAGTGGTTCGGCGTTTTACTTCTGGCAAGACGACGGCATGTTCGGTAGTAAATTTGATGGCGGAACATACGATCCCGGTCCGGTTGACGAGATAGAGCAGGGCATCACGGTCGGCGGACCGATCATCAGGGACAAGTTGTTTTTCTTCGCCTCCTATGACGAATTTGAGGCGGCATCATCGGTCGATTTTACCAACGCCGACATTAACAACGGCATTGAGCCAGGCTTTTTTGACGCCCTGAGTACCATCATCGAGAGTAGCCTTGGCTACGATCCGGGCAGCCGTCCGCTGACAGCCAGCACGCCGAAAACATCCGAGCGCGCACTCCTCAAACTCGACTGGAACATTTCCGATCTGCACCGTGCCTCCTTTACCTATCAAAGCACCAAGGAGACCGGCTCGTCGGTCAGTTCAACAGGATTCGATTCATCCTGGTATGCCATACCGCTGGACCTGGAGGCTTTGACGTTCCAGCTGTTCTCGGACTGGAACGAGAAACTGTCAACCACTCTGCGCGTCAACACCAAGGACTTCTCACGCGGGCAGATCTGCAACGCCGGTCCCGGAGTCGGGGCCGTCGAAGTCTCAGGCCTTACTGTGGCCAGCGTCGTGGGCACACCGCTCGAAGGTCTGCTCACCGACGACGCGCCTACCATAATCGGGGGCTGTGACCGCTTCCGTCACGCGAATGAGTTTGATGACGAGCGAACGCAGGTGTTGCTCAAAGCCGACTACTTCGTTGGTGACCACGTAGTGAGCTTTGGTGGCGAGTTCGAGGATTTCAGCCTGCGTAACCTGTTCATCTCAGGTGGTGCTCGCGGCCGCTTCCAGTATGACGGCTACGACGATCTTATTGTTGGCCTGGCTGATGTCAATTACCAGAACGACATATCCAATGACCTCAACGCGGCTGCCGCAACCTGGGGGTACAAGAAATGGACCATATTCATACAGGATTCCTGGCAGATTTCGCCGACCTTCGAATTGGGTCTAGGTATTCGTTACGAGACTTATGACCAGTCGGATGAGCCGGCCTTCAGCCAGTTGATCATGGACACCTACGGGGTCGACAGCAGCAAAAACCTTGACGGTCTTGATCTGGTTCTGCCCCGCGTCAGTTTCCGCTGGGATATACGTGATCGTACGACCTTGTCAGGCGGCTTCGGCCTCTTCTCGGGCGGCGATCCCAAGGTTTGGACATCGAATGCGTTCCAGCTACCGACCGTGTTTACGAGTGGCACCTTTCCTAATACGGATCCGACCGTTATTCCGCAAACATTGCTCGACAATGTTGCCAACGGCACAGCAGTGAATATCGACTTTATCTCCGAGGATTTCGAGATCCCATCGGACTGGAAGGCGTCGCTGCGCCTCGAGCACTCATTTGACATTGGTTCGAGCGAGGATTTTGTGTTCACCGCGACGTACCTATATACGCAAACCAAAGACGGCTTCCTCTGGACGAATCTTGCCCAAACCGCGTTAAGTACAGGCGTTGCCCCTGACGGTCGTCCGATCTATGCGGACCTGGAGGATCTGGGCATCGACAACCTGACTCAGCTCGGCAATTTCAGCGACGGCGAGAGTCATGTCTTCGCGCTGGGCCTTGGAAAGCGTTACGACTGGGGGCTTGATTTCAACCTGAGCTACGCTTTCCAGGATGTCGAGGCTGTCACTGAAGGTGCCTCGTCTCGCGGTATCTCGAACTGGCGTGGCATCATCGGCGCCGATCGCAACAACCCGATTGCGAAAATATCCCCGTACCAGATAGAGCATTCCTTCAAGCTGAACCTCGGTTATGAGAAGGACTTCTTTGGCTCGGGCCAAAGCCTGACACGTTTCGACCTGTTTGCACGCCGCTTGTCGGGCGACACGACCAGCTGGACTTTCGATCTTCCAAGCAGATCCAGCAATTCCCTGTTCGGTCGTGCCGGTCAGGGCGAGGCACCGTTCGATGATGACTTGCTGTACGTTCCCACGGGCCCCAGTGATCCGCTGGTAGTGTACGGCTCGAGCATGGACGCGCAGGATCAGCAGGACTTTTTCGATTATCTCGACAAACATGTGAAGGGCACCGGAATCGTCAAGGCCAACACGGGTAGGTCAAGCTGGAACACCGTCATGGACGTGCTCATCCAGCAGGAAATCCCGGGGCTGCCTTTCCTGCGTAATTCGCTCGGTGACAATAATTTCAAGATCATCCTGAGCATCGACAATTTCCTGAACCTGCTGAACAGCGATTGGGGTCGTTGGAACGATGGCCCGAGATTCCTGGCTACTGATCTTATCGAAGCAGACCTGGTGCTGGCGTCCGATGTCGCAACAAACGGCATCGACGGTGCCACAGCGTTGGTGGACGATGCCCCGCGGACTAACTGCCTTACGCAGTCCGATTGCGTCTACCGGTACACGAAGTTCAACGATCGGACCTTTGACTTCACCAGTCGCAGCAATTCGGTCTACAAGCTTCGTCTTGGCATTCGCTTCGACTTCTGATCGATAACGGTTCGTAATGAACTGACAAGGGCGGCCCTTTTTATCGAAGGGGCCGTCCTTTTTTATTGCCGGCAGTTTTTCTTGTTCGGCCTTAATTCCACAAAGCGTAGTTTCGCCGGATCGACAGGCTCGCCGAAGAAAAGCGTTATAACAAAACAGGAATTACATGATGTCTATTCGTTCCTTGCTGGTTGTCGTGTCGATGCTGGCCTGTGCGTCGTGTACCAAGACGCCGGTTGCTCATTCGCCAGAGAATGACCTGGCTCTGCTATGGGTCAAACATGCTGCAGAGTACGAGGCTATTTCAATACAGGTTTATCAGGCTGCGGAACTCGCTCTACCAGGATTCATCAACGACACCTCCTGGAGCGCGATGCCAGCACAACAACATGCCGAAGGTCTCCCGCCGGCCGTGATTCTCGATGTCGATGAAACCGTTGTCAGCGGCATTGCTTTTCAACTGGCTTTCGAGCGTCCTTTCACCAACAGAAAAATGTACGATTTCTATCAGGAAAACGTTGCGGTGCCTGTGCCTGGCGTTGTCGAGTTCATAACGGCCGTCCGGCAAGCCGGTGTGGCTGTTTTTTTCGTTACCAATCGACCTTGCGAACTGATCGATAACGATCCTGATCCTTGCCCGCAAAAGCGTGCCGTCATCAAGGAGCTGCTGGACACGGGCATCGAGACTGACGACATGCATGTCATGTTATCGAACGAACAGGGCTGGGATCGCGCAAAAATTGCTCGAAGACAACACATCGCCGAAACACATCGAGTCATCATGCTGTTCGGCGACGACCTCGGCGATTTCGTGCCCTGCGTGCGCAAGAAGCTCTATGGGCCGTGTACGCAGCCCGCGACCGCGGCCAGTCGCCGTCGATTGGTTGAAGATCACCGCAGCTATTGGGGACGCGGTTGGTACATCCTGCCGGGCCCGACGCACGGATCATGGACATCATTTCCTTAGATCCCCAGCCTGCTGCAACGCCGGAGTACCGCTTGCACGGTGCTTTTATGCTCAAAAAAGCGTATTCTTTTGGGTAGAAAAGTTCGATAACACCTTGAAAAGAAACAGAACTCGTCGCTGATAGGCGGTGAGAAACTCCGGGATTCGCAATGGCAAAACTAAAGTGTGGCCTGATTCAAATGGGCCTTAAAGGTGACGGATCGATGTCGCCCGACGAACTGCGTGACCGGATGCTCGAGGCGCATGTGCCGTTCATCGAAGATGCCGCGAAGCAGAACGTACAGGTGCTCTGCTTCCAGGAAGTATTCACGCAACCGTATTTCTGTCCTAGCCAGGACCGAAAATGGTACGCGGCGGCGGAACCCATCCCCGACGGCCATACGACGAGGCTGATGCAGGAGGTCGCAAAAAAACACAACATGGTCATTGTTGTGCCCATCTATGAAGAAGCCATGCCGGGCGTTTACTACAACACGGCCGCTGTTATCGATGCCGACGGTAGCTTTCTCGGCAAGTATCGCAAGACGCACATTCCGCAGGTCGATCCGGGTTTCTACGAGAAGTTTTTCTTCAAGCCGGGCGATTCCGGCTACCCGGTTTTTGATACGGCGTATGTAAAGCTCGGCGTGTATATCTGCTATGACCGGCACTTCCCCGAAGGCTGGCGAGCACTGGCATTGAACGGCGCCGAGTACATCGTTAATCCTTCGGCAACTGTCGCCGGTCTCAGTAAGCACCTGTGGGAACTCGAACAACCGGCCGCCGCCGCCGCCAACGGTGTTTTCATCGGCGCAATTAATCGTGTCGGCACTGAGGAACCCTGGGCGACGTCACACAACATGGGCGAGTTTTATGGCTCGAGCTACATCGTCAATCCTCGTGGCTCCATAGAAGCGCAAGCCAGTTACGGCGACGATGAACTCCTGGTGCACGAGATTGATCTCGATATGGTGCGCGAAGTGCGCAACACCTGGCAATTCTTTCGCGATCGCAGACCTGAAACATACGGATCGCTCGCCGGTGCGTGAAGCAATCAGCAAGCTACGCACGGTCGGCGAGCACATCGAGCTCGACGTCGGTGACGACATTGCGAATAGCCCCAGGTACAACGAAGACATTGCACCGACGCGTGCCGCACAAAGAACCTGGACCAAATGGAACGTCGCCTCGCTCTGGGTCGGCATGGCGATCTGTGTACCAACCTACACGCTGGGCGGCGTACTGACCGCCTACTTCGGCTTGTCGGTTTCCGAGGCGCTGTGGACGATACTGATTGCCAATATCATCGTGCTGATTCCACTCACGTTAAATGCATTTCCGGGGACCCGCTATGGCATACCCTGCCCGGTCGTGCTGCGCGCATCATTCGGCATTATCGGTTCGAACGTGCCGTCACTCGTGCGCGCAATCGTCGCCTGCGGCTGGTTCGGTATCCAGACATTATTTGGCGGCATCGCCATACACTTGTTGTTCTCAGCATTTTCTGACACTTGGGCCGCTCTCGGCGGAACCGGCGAAGTCATCGGCTTCTTTATCTTCTGGATATTGAACATCACGGTCGTACTTCGTGGTTCGGAATCGATCAAACATCTTGAGACCCTGGCGGCGCCGCTATTACTCATCGTCGCCTTTGGTCTGATGTTTTGGGCGCTACCGAAAATAACGATTGCCGATGTATTCGCGGTGCCGGCGAATCGCCCGGCGGACGCATCATTCTGGCCCTATTTCATGGCCGCATTGACGGCGATGGTCGGATTTTGGGCAACCCTGTCACTCAACATTCCTGACTTCAGCCGCTTCGCAAAATCACAGCGTGCGCAGATCACCGGGCAAATCATCGGCTTGCCGCTGACGATGTTGATGTTCTCCGGACTGGGTGTGATTCTGACAGCCGCATCGTTTGAACTTGTCGGCGAGACGATTTCTGACCCCGTCAACCTGATTGGACGAATCGACAGCCCCGTCTGGGTCGTCCTGTCGATGCTGATGATCATTCTTGCCACCATTTCGACCAACACGGCAGCGAACATAGTTTCGCCGACCAATGTTTTTCAGAATGTCGCGCCTCAGACCATTAACGAGAACAAGGGCGTCATTCTCACGGGCATTATTGGCATTTTGATCATGTCCTGGGAGCTATTGAAGAAACTTGGCTGGCTCGAATCGGACGTCAGCCTCGATAGTTTGTATTCAAACTGGCTGCTCGGTTACTCGAGCCTGCTGGGGCCCATAGCCGGCATCATGATCGTCGACTATTTCCTTATCAAAGGTCAGCAGTATGACTTGCTGGCGCTGTACCAGGACAACGCCGGTTATCCAGCCTGGAACAAGGCCGGCATGACAGCATTCCTGATCCCGGTCAGCCTGACGATGATCGCAATTACGACCGGCGAACTCAGTTGGTTCTATACTTATGGCTGGTTCACAGGATCGTTTCTAGGCGGTTTGATTTACTACTTCGCCGCCAGGAACCAGATCGGGAGTTCACCATGACTGTGCTTATTCAGGGCGGTACCGTTGTCAACGCAGATCGGTCGTTTCGCGCCGACGTGCTGTGTGCAGACGGCGTAATAACCGCGGTCGGCGAAGGACTCCAGGCTGCGAAGGGCGCAACCGTCATCGACGCCGGTGGTCAATATGTCATGCCGGGTGGCATCGATCCGCATACCCATATGCAGCTGCCATTCATGGGCACGGTCGCCAGCGAAGACTTCGAAACAGGCACGGCTGCCGGTCTCGCGGGCGGCACGACGATGATCATCGACTTCGTTATCCCGAATCCACAGCAAAACATCATGGAAGCCTACCAGCAGTGGCGTGGGTGGGCCGAGAAATCCGTTGCCGATTATTCCTTCCACGTTGCGATCACGTGGTGGGACGACACCGTGCACGCCGACATGGAAACACTGGTCAAAAAACACGGCGTCAACAGTTTCAAGCATTTCATGGCCTACAAGCACGCGATCATGTGCGACGACGAGACCCTGGTGAACAGTTTCACGCGGGCTCGCGATCTCGGCGCTATTGTGACCGTGCACGCGGAAAACGGCGACCTTGTTTTCCGCTTGCAAAAAGAAATCTTCGAAAAAGGCATTTCGGGGCCCGAAGGCCATCCGTTATCGCGACCTCCCGAAGTCGAGGGCGAAGCCGCCAATCGAGCTATTCGCATCGCCGAAGTACTGAACGTCCCCTTGTACGTTGTGCACAATTCCTGCCGTCAGTCGCTCGAGGCAATAACGCGAGCCCGCAATGAGGGTCAGCGCGTATTCGGTGAAGTCCTCGCCGCCCACTTGCTGATTGACGACTCCGTGTATCGAAACGAAGATTTCGAATTCGCGGCAGCGTACGTCATGAGCCCGCCGTTTCGGCCCAAGGAAAATCAGGACGCGCTGTGGCGCGGACTGCAATCGGGTAATCTGCAGACGACGGCAAGCGATCACTGCTGCTTCTGCGCCGATCAAAAGGCGGCTGGAAAAGACGATTTCCGCCTGATCCCGAACGGCACGGCCGGCATCGAAAATCGCCTCGAAGTGCTCTGGCATCACGGCGTCAGCACCGGCAAATTGACGATGAACGAATTCGTGCGTGTGACTTCGACGAATGCCGCACAAATTTTCAACATTTATCCAAGGAAAGGCAGCATTTCTGTGGGAGCCGACGCGGATATCGTCGTCTGGGACCCGCAGGCCAGCAAGACGATTTCAACCAAAACTGACCATCAAAACGTCGATTTCAATATCTTTGAGGGCATGACCGTGAAGGGTTGCGCATCGCACACGATAAGTCAGGGTAATGTCGTGTACGCCGACGGCAAACTCAATGTCGAACGCGGTGCTGGACGCTATATCGATCGCCCGGTGTTTGCCCCCTACTACGCGGCACTGAACATCAAGGCGCGGCGCGGTGAGCCGGTCGCAGTCAAACGCTGAATGCGCCGGGACCAGACGATGGCCAGGCAACAGCCAAACATCCAATCCGGGCGGCTGGACAAAGCCGAGATTGATGGCAATTTCGCCGATCTGCATCCGCCGCTAAGTCGCTCGGAAGCACTGATCGCCGCGGACCGTTGCTATTTCTGTTACGACGCGCCATGCACTACGGCGTGCCCGACCGGTATCGACATCCCGGGCTTCATACAGAAGATCCGCAGCGATAACATTCGCGGTTCGGCACACACGATCTTGCGCGAAAACATCATGGGCGGCATGTGCGCGCGCGTCTGCCCGACCGAAGATCTTTGCGAAGCAGCTTGCGTGCGCTACACGCACGAAGAAAAGCCTGTGGATATCGGTCTTCTGCAGCGCTACGCGACCGACCCGATATTTGCACAGGGCACAGCTTTGTTCGAGAGAAACGACAGCAGTGGCAAGACAGTCGCAGTCGTCGGCGGCGGTCCGGCGGGACTATCATGTGCGCACCGGCTTTCGATGCTCGGTCATGACGTCGTGGTATTCAACAGGGACAGTAAGCCGGGCGGACTCAACGAGTATGGCATCGCCGCCTACAAGACCATCGACGACTTTGCGCAGCGAGAGGTTGATTACATCTTATCGATCGGCGGCATCGATGTAAGAAATAACATGACGCTCGGCGCGGACATTAATCTCGCCGATCTGCGAAACGAATACGATGCCGTGTTTCTTGGCGTTGGACTCGGTTCGGTCAATGAACTCGGCATCGAAAACGAAGATTTAGCCGGCGTCGAAAATGCGATCGACTACATCGCCGACTTGCGCCAGGCTGACGACAAGAGCGCGCTGCCCGTTGGCGAGCGTGTCGTCGTTATCGGCGGCGGCATGACAGCCATCGATATCGCTGTGCAGAGCAAGCGATTGGGCGCCGGGCGTGTGGACATCGTGTATCGACGCGGGCGCGCGCAGATGGGAGCGAGTGACTTCGAACAGGAACTCGCACAAACCAGTGGCGTTACGATTCATCATTGGGTGCAGCCAGTTCGACTGCTTGGCGATCGAACGGTCAGCGGCATCGAGCTGCAGAAAACGACACTGGGTGACGACGGCAAGCTGTCGGCCAGCGGTGCAACCTTCGTCCTCGACGCCGACATTATTTTCAAAGCGATCGGGCAGAAACTCGACGATAACAAGCTAGGTGAAGAGCTCGATGGGCTGGCATTGGAGCGCGGCAAGATCGTCGTCGACGAATCGCAGGCTACATCACTTGATAATGTATGGGCTGGCGGCGATTGTGTTGTGGGTGGCGATGACTTGACCGTATCAGCCGTGCAGCACGGCAAGATTGCTGCGATCGCCATTGACCGGCAATTGCGGTCCTGACACTGGAGAACCAGCCATGGCTGACCTGACTTCGGAATTCTTGAACATTTCCTCGCCAAACCCGTTCTGGCTGGCTTCGGCACCGCCGACGGACAAGGCCTACAACGTCAATCGCGCGTTTGAAGCGGGCTGGGGCGGCGTCGTCTGGAAGACGCTCGGTGAGGATCCACCCATCGTCAATGTAAACGGCCCTCGCTACAGTGCATTGCACAGTAATGAACGGCGCGTCATCGGCTTTAACAACATTGAACTGATTACAGACCGGCCGTTGCAGACGAATCTCGACGAGATGCGACAGATCAAGCGCGACTGGCCAGATCGCGCCGTGGTCGCGTCGGTCATGTTCTCGATGAATGAAGAGACCTGGTCGAAGTATGTGCCCATGATTGAGGACACCGGCGCCGATGCTTTCGAGCTCAATTTCGGCTGCCCGCACGGCATGTCCGAACGCGGCATGGGTGCTGCTGTCGGCCAGGTGCCCGAATACATACAGATGGTTACTGAATGGTGCAAGCAAGCCGCCTCCATTCCCGTGATCGTCAAATTGACGCCCAACGTATCGAACATCGTACCGCCGGCGAAAGCGGCACTGGATGGCGGCGCCGATGCCGTGTCGCTGATCAATACGATCAACTCGATCATGCGCGTCGATTACGACACGTTGACGATGTACCCGACTACTGACGGCATGGGCACCCACGGCGGCTATTGCGGCGAAGCCGTCAAACCGATCGCCTTGAATATGGTTGCAGAGATTTCGCGCAATGCCGAAACCGCGGAATTGCCGATATCAGGCATCGGTGGCATCACGAATTGGCGCGACGCCGTCGACTTTCTGGCGCTGGGTGCAGACAACGTACAGGTGTGTACCGCAGCGATGGTGTACGGCTTCAAGATCATCGACGACCTCACCGACGGTCTAAGTATGTTCCTGGACGACAAGGGCTTGAAATCGGTCGCCGAGCTCGTCGGCAAAGCCGTGCCCAGCGTCACCGACTGGCAGTACCTGAATCTCAATTACGTCGAGAAAGCCGTCATCGATCAGGACCTGTGCATCAAGTGCGGCCGCTGTCATATTGTGTGCGAAGACACCTCGCACCAGGCGATTACGCAAACGGTCAACGGTGAGCGTCATTTCCAGGTCATTGACGAAGAGTGTATCGGCTGCAATCTCTGTGTCAGCGTCTGTCCGGTTGACAGCTGCATCACGATGCACGCCGTGACTGAAGGCATAGACGCAAGGACGGGCCAGGCTATTGTGACGAAGAGCGCCAACTGGACCACGCACCCAAACAACCCGATGCGCAAAGAAGGGTGAACGCATGACCGACGAGGAATTACTCGACGCCGCTCGCACAGTCAGGGAACTGGCGTACTGCCCGTATTCGGAATTTCGCGTCGGCGCGGCCATCATCGATGAGAACGACAATGTTCATGTCGGCTGTAATGTCGAAAACGCCGCCTACCCTCTTGGCAATTGCGCCGAGGCAAGTGCGATTGCCGCGATGATCGCCGCGGGCGGACAACACATCGTTACGATTGCGGTCGCAGGCGGCGGCTCGGACACGACGCGCGCCTGTACGCCGTGTGGCGGCTGTCGGCAACGAATTCGCGAATTCTCGGACGACCGCACTCGAATCATCGTCAAGGATGACGACGGTGAGTGGCGCACGTTCACGATGGAGGAGCTGTTGCCGTCGTCATTTCACTTGTAGGGGCGGGCCGTGCCCGCGATATCCACGATGTCAGGTGGAAATCGCCCGGTCCGATCGCTAGCTCTTCACCAAAGGGTTGGCCCAACATTCTATTGGCACGGCGGGCTCCTACAATAATTTCATGACGTCGGCACGCGTGGGTAACGACGGTTGCGCGCCCATCTTCGTTGCGGCTGCTGCTCCGGCAGCGCAGGCGAATTGCAACGCGTCTTCGGGCGACTGACCTTCAACGAGCGCGATAGTTAGCGCCGCTGTAAACGTATCGCCAGCGGCGGTTGTGTCCACTACTTCGATCTGCGGCGGTTTTGCTTTCGCAATGACATCGCCCTGCCGCGACAATGTCGCGCCATCAGCACCGTAAGTTATCGCAATCATGCCAGTACACGCACTCAGGCTATCGCCATACCAGGCGGCTTCGGTTTCGTTGACGATGACCAGGTCGGCGTGCTGCAGTATCGATACATCGACATGCATCGCTGGCGCGAGATTGACAGCGAAGAAACCATCAAACTCCTGCGCCGCTCGCGCAACAGCATCGCCCGGCACTTCGAGCTGACAAATCAGGGCATCGGCAATGGGGACTTGCAGTGACTCCGGCGAAAGGGAACGATTCGCGCCCGGCGCCACGACGATCTGATTTTCGCCGGATGCGGCCACCGTGATCAGAGCAACACCGGTTGGGACATCGTCGACCGATACGACGCCGCTAAGATCGACGCCACCCTCTCGAAGCAAAGCAAGCGCTTCTTCGGCCGCGCTATCAGTGCCGACGCAGCCGACAAACATGACCTCAGCCCCAAGTCGCCGCGCAGCCAGTGCCTGGTTGGCACCTTTGCCACCCGGGAATCGTCTAAGTTCAGCGTTTGTCACCGTCTCACCGGCGACCGGCAGCCGATCGGCCTTCGCTACGATATCGAGATTGACGGAACCGATGACTGCAATTAAAGGCATAGTCGTTTAAGCCCCGAAGCGATCGAGTCGTTCGACCAAAAGGTCGTAAAAGCCACCTGCATCGACGCTATAGATCCAGTTGACATTGATCGGCCTGTCAGTGACCTGCCAGAAATCGACGGCCGTATGACCCATTGTAAGCTCCGAGCGAGTTTCAACAGAGACATTGCATTCCTTGCCTTCGAACAGCTCGGGCTTAAGCAACCAGGCGATCGTACACGGATCATGCAGCGGCGCCCCTTTGGACGTGTATTTCTTCGTATCAAATCGATCGAAGAAACTCAGCATGTCGGCGGTCGCCGTAGCAACCGGATTTTGCAACGCCCTGATACGCGCGACGCGATCTTCAGTCGACAATACCTGGTGAGTTACGTCCAGCCCCATCTGCGTAATCGGCCTGCCACACTTGAATACGATATTGGCCGCATCGGGATCGACGAGGATATTGAATTCCGCCGACGGCGTGCGGTTGCCGCCTTCGCGCATCGCGCCGCCCATCAAGACGATTTGCTCAATGTGCGGCAGGATCGCCGGTTCTCTGTCGATCGCCGTCGCTATGTTAGTCAGCGGTCCGACCGGTACCAGCGTGACAGACGCCTCATCCGCGGCTAACAATGTACGAATAATGTAATCCACTGCGTGTTCGGCCTGCAGCGGCGTTTCGGGCTCGAAAACTTCAATGCCGTTAATTCCCGTTGCACCGTGAATCATTTCGGCTGTTCGCAGCGCTCGCGACATGGGCTCAGCACAACCGGCATAGACAGGCACATCGTGCTTGCC
>JACZSM010000003.1 GCA_022574185.1 Pseudomonadota bacterium | reverse complement strand
GGTTCCGCAAGGTAAGTCTCCCGTGAGGGAGTTTGATGGCCGTGCAGGCATAGGATGTCGGAAGAAGCGAATGGCAATCCGTAACGGTTGGCATATGGGTTTTGATGTTACCCACCTCGAAAGGGGAGCCCACGTCCGACGGGTCCTTGATGGCAAGATCATCTGAGGAATCGGCAGCATGAGGAAAGGCAAATGACGCCCTCGGGCGGTGCATCCTCAGCGACCACTCTCTGGAATTCCATTGACTGGAAGGCTGCGGAGGGCGACGTACGCCGACTTCAGGTTCGTATTGCCAAGGCAGTCCGGGAAGGGCGCTGGGGTAAAGTGAAAGCCTTGCAGCGGCTCCTGACCCATTCTCACTCTGCCAAACTGTTGGTGGTAAGACGAGTGACACGAAATCGTGGCCGCCACACCGCGGGTGTGGACGGCACGATCTGACGGCAGTCGCTGTGTTGGCCCTGACTAATCGAGCTTATCGGGCATTACCCTTGAGGCGCATTTACATTCCCAAGAAGAATGGCAAGAAACGCCCTCTCGGTCTTCCAATCATGCATGATCGCGCGATGCAAGCACTCTATTTGATGGCACTGGAACCGGTGGCAGAAACTCAGGCTGATATCCATTCCTACGGGTTTAGGCCAGGACGATGCTCCGGCCGATGCCATTGAACGGTGCTTTAACGTTCTCTGTAAGAGAACATGCGCCCAGTGGATACTGGAGGGAGATATCAAGGGTTGCTTTGACAACTGATCTTCGTCGATCGACCTTTTGTGCATAGTCGTTCGAAATCGCGCCTCAATCCTCACTTTGATAATATCGTCGCTGGCGAACAGTGGTTCAGTGTCCACGGCGCCATGAGCGACTTCGGTCATAAGTAAAGAGCTCACGAGACAGGCGGTGATCACGCGAGCGCAAATTGAGGTCTGCGGATTCTTAAAATTCATTGGCCGACTGCAACTTACCGCTGAATTTGCAGAATGTTTTCGCCAAGGATGAGCGCGCGCACATACTTAACCGGTGGAGACCCGTAGGATAAGGCCTGATCGTGATAGCGGCGCAGTGTGAACTCGTCACCCCATGCAGCCTCGACTGCCCTGCGCATTTCAATGTGTTCCTGGTAGCCGACAAAGTAGGTCGAGAGTTGCGCTGATGTCAGTTGTGCCCGCACCCATTTTCCTGCGGCCTCGCGCTCTTCCTGAAAACCACCTTCGATCATGAGCTTCATCGCTTCATCACGTGTCATTCCATCCACATGGATCGCAGAGTCGATGATGGCATTGGTCACGGCACGCAGATACCACTTGAGATTGATGAGCCGCATCAGTGGGTCGTAGTCGAGGTAGCCCTCGTCGACCATGACGCGCTCTGCGTAGACCGCCCAGCCTTCGACGAACGTTCCTGACCACAGTACGCTGCGCAAGGTCGAGGGGTAGCGATTGCTGAGCGACAGCTGCAGGTAATGCCCCGGCACGCCTTCGTGAATCGTCAGGTCCTGGATGGAGAGCATGTTGTACTCACGCAGGAATGACGTGACCTGTTCATCAGTCCAGTCTTCGGGCAGTGGCGCGACCGCATAGAACGCCGCCTGCCCCTGGTCGAGCGGTCCCGGTGGGTCGAGGTAGGCGACGGTTACGCCACGCTGGAATTCGGGCATGACGATGATTTCAACCGGATCGTCGGGCATCGTCACGATGTTGTGTTCGATCACAAAGTCAGTGGCCTGCTGCAAATATTCTTTCGCAAGCTCGACGATGCCGTCGCGCGGTGGCAACTGCTGATAGGCCTGCTCCAGCGCTGCGCGAATGATGGCCTGCTTGTATTCCTCGTTCGGCGTGTCCGGAAACGCTGTGTACGGGTGCGACACCGTATAGACCTCTTTGGCGATCTCATACATCTGATTGCGAACGGACTCGTACTCGCCTTCGGCGCGAGCCTTTACTTCCCTGCGGCCGAGCGGTGAATGCAGAACGAACGCGAGCTTCGCATCGAACAATTCCGCGCCCACGCGAAAGTCACCGGCCGCCCGCGGCAACAGTTCTTCTTCGAGCCAGGTCTGGTGTGCGGCGATCGCGTCCTTGGCGACTTCAATAGCAGCCGTCAGTCTATCTCTCGTGCCCATCGTCAATTCGTCCATGCGCGGCACGATCATGGTGTCAATGATGGACACAAGACCCGGGTTCTGCTGCGCAGCTATTTCGGCGTGGATCTTGGGCACTCGTTCCGGATCCAGGGATTCACGAGCCTGGCGAAGAAATCGTGGCAGCTGTTCGAGTCGCGAGGCGGCGTCAGCAAAGCGCTGCTCGAGTGGGGCAAAATCGCGCGCGACCAGGCCGTAAATCGAGCTGCCCGACAGGTTAACGTAGTCGAGCGGATTCCAGGCCCACGACTGGAACGTATCAAGCGCCCACAAGCTGGACTCGACCTCATTGTGAAGGATCTCCGCATCCACCTGATTGGCGCGTGACAAAGATTCGTGATCAATGGCCGCGAGTGCCGCACGGTATTCAAGGTAAAGACGCCGGGAGTTGGCGCGCCCCCGCGCATCGACGTTGTCGAGTTCGTGATCCGCGCTATGATCGCCAATCAATGTCGCCGAGACTGGCGAAATCCGGGTCAGGTCGCTGACGTACTGCTCGGCGAGGGCGGCGAATGCCTCATCAGCGGCCGGCGCGGCGGCAATGCTGCCAGAGAACAATGCAATGGCGAGTATGGAGGTGGATCTCTTCACGGCTTATCCTGGGGTCTCAAACTGATGCCCGTGAACATATCATGGTGATGCCTCCCGGGCAGCTGTAATATCCCGGCATGTTCCGTCTGCTTAGCCTCGCGATTGTGCTCGGTCCCAGCATGGCAATCGCCCAGAATGCCGATGTTCTGCCTGCCTATGTACTGCAGCTCCCGGAATCCGTTGCCAGTATTCTCATTGCAGAAACTGACACATCGACGCTACACCGGTTCATGCGAGGTCGCCATGGGCTCGAGCCAGGTGACGAACGTTATATGTCAGTCGGTCAGGGCGGAGTAGGTAAGCGACGCGCCTGGGACCGTCGCACACCGTTGGGCATTTACTTTGTCAACGATCAGCTCGACGCAAGCGGCCTGCATGAAATGTACGGCCCGACAGCATTCCCTCTCGACTATCCGAACGCCTGGGACCGATTCAACGAGCGCACCGGCGACGGCATCTGGATACACGGGGTGACGCCCGGCAGCGGTCAGCGGCCGCCATTGGATACTGACGGCTGCATCGCCCTGCCCAATGCCGATCTGCTGCTCCTCGAGGAACATCTCGTACCGCTCGTAACGCCGGTGATTATTGCGCGCAAGATTCGCAGGAAAAGTGCCGAGCAAATTGCTGCGACGCGCGACGAACTGATGGCTGCGCTCGATTCCTGGGCGAGTAGTTATCGCAGCGGCGATTGGCACCGCTATCTGTCATTGTATGCTACTGACTTCAAGTATCGAGGCTTGGACAGGGACGAATGGTCAGCGTACCGGCTACAGGCGCTGGCTGCACGGTCGATTCAGCAATTTGTTCTCGATGATGTGTTGTTGCTTGAAGATCCTGAAGAGGAGGGTCTGTTCTTGAGCCGGTTTCGACAGTCGATCGTTGACGACGAGCACACGACCGTGACGACCAAGCGCCTGTACTGGCGCCGTGCGGAGAACGGCGAGCTCAAAATCGTCACAGAAGATAACGGCTGATTCAGCTGCCAAACAAGTACATCAACGACAAGCTCACGGCGTATTTGGTTGTGAACTGCAGTGAATCGTTAAGATCGCGAGTCACCGGAATTTTTACGGATGCTTTCAAAGCCAAGGCTTCAGTCGCGTGATACTGCACCGCCGGAATCACATCGAGCCACTGACCGCCCGTATTCGGTATGTCCACCGAGTTGCGTTTATCGCGCTGCGCATTCCGATAAAATAGCTCGAGGCTGAAACCCCACGGTGTCTGAGTCTGATAGCTGCCGCCAATTGCGGCCGTCGTCGAGTGGCCGAACTGGTAGTCCCGATCGTTTTCGCCATTATAAGTATAGCTGGTGCTGAAATAGACTTGTGCGCCCGCCGATTCGTTCAGGGCCCTGGCGTAGTAGGCCCAAACAATGCCGCCATACGCACCGGTCGATGGATGCAGGTCTTCGGACAGTGTCAGGCCTCCATTTTTGACGTCGTCAGCGCCGATCGGTAGTCGCCCGCCCAGACCGAAAGACAAGGTGTTTTTGGAGTACACCGAGATCGTTGTTGGTGAGTACTTGAGCATGACGACGCCGTCCCCGAGCCCGGACCCACGGTCAATCGAGCCACCAACATCACGTTCATGTTCGACAACCGACAACATGGCTGAAAATGACCACTTGGCAGTCAGGCCACGACTGACCTCGAATATCAGGGCTTGTGATGTTCTGTCCCGGCCTGTCTGATCTGGAACCGTTGATGATCCGCTGACAAGCTCACTGATATCACTAAATGTGTAAGTGCTTGCAACAAACCACTGCTTGTTTTTTGGAGATGCCGACTGCATGGTGCCAAGTATTGGCACGCTTGCGCAGCTGCATGTCTGGGCAGACACGGGCCGGGATATCGCCATTAATGCGACGGCGACAACAAAACTGATCTTGAGTGAATTCATGGCCCGTCCGCGTTGAAGTGAATTTCAACGTCAGGGAAGTGTGCTACCCAGGCAAACCAGTATGCCGTATACGATCTGGTTATCGAGAGTTGCTCGCCGGCCCGGGGCCCGGATACCGCCGTGCCAAATGCGTCCCAGACATTGCCTTCGTCGTCACTCATGATATTGGGCAGGTCGTTGTTGATAGCGGTGAATGTCAGAATGGTTCCGTCCGCAAGTTCGCGATTGTAGATTACAGCAAAGTTCAGGTCCGTATTACCGACGATGATGATCGACTGGTTTTGAAACTGGTCGTTGATCGCCTGTGTCGTGGGCCCAAATTCGCCTAACTGGTAAACCTTGGTAACCGTATCGGCATCGATCCCGGAACCGGAGCGAATGCCGATCACTCGCGTTTTCGGATGCAGACGTTGATCAGCGTGTGTAACCGGGAATAACAGGCTGGTATTTTCACGATAGCCGCCGTACGGATAATTCTCGTAATTGCGAGTGAAGCCGGTTCGCCGGGTCATGACCAAGGCACTGGGGTACATATCGCGCAGCGTCCCAAACTTGCCTTCGAGCACCTGAATTCTTTCCGGTATTTCTCGAATGCGTTGTCCCGATATCGAAATCTCGAACATCTGCGACCAGACACTGTCGGTCTGGCGGTCATACAGCAGCAGGTTCGTGTTGTACAGCAGGCCGGATACGCCAAACGAAGAGTTGGCATCCGTCGGCGTCGCCAGCCATGCCATAGCCGATCCGGTCAGCGGACAATAACTCATAACATAGGGGTCATTAGCCGGACCGTCGTTGACGATCTCGTGCCAGTCCATGATGTCGTGTGGATATATCTTGACGGTGCCGTTATGTTTCACGGCGATGACGAGATCGCTCGGATCCACGGTCAGTATCGTTGCCGCGGACTGAAAATCAGGGCTTTGAGCGCCGGAATGCCGTCTTTGCCGGGTCCGCCGTCGAAAACATCGCCTATGGGTACCAACCATTCGGCGTTATTCGTGACCACAGGCGGGGGTGTTCCGCCGCCGCCACCACCACAGGCGGTGACGAAGATAGCGATCAGGACGAGCAGAAAACCGGTGCTTATTCTCGCACGATGTGGATACATTGAGACGGCCCCCTTAAATAGCCCCACATATCAATAAGTGACCGGAGAAGGCGCTGTCTTATTACAGGGACCAGCAGAATAACTGGCAGGGCTAGCGTGCCGATTCGCGAGCAACGAGCTCGTCAATCAGCTCGAGCAAGTTTGGATAACCACCGGATTCGGCGGCACCGGTACGATATTTGCCGTTTACAACCATCGTCGGAACGTTCGCAACGCCGTAGCGGCGATTGAGATCCTCTGCGAGGCGCAACTTCTGACTGACTTCGAATGACGTCCAGGTGCGCTCGAACTCATCAGCACTGACGCCGAAGCGCTCGAACAGCTTCCGAATCGAATCCTCGGACGTCAAGCGATTGCCGCGGCGATGGTATTCCTGAAACACGGCCTCGTGAAACCCGGCGCCGTCTTCAATGACGCCATTACGAACCAGGACTTCTTCGGTGTAGAAAAGTTGTGCGTGCAATTGGAGAATGCGGTTCCACATGGCCGGTATGCGGACGAAGCGAACACTCGCTGGTTTATCTGCATCCCAGCCATTAATGAACGGTTCGAAGTCGTAACAATGCGAACAGCCGTACCAGAAAATCTCAGCAACCTCGATTTTATCGGCACCGCCGACCGTCGGTTGTGTCGGCACCATGCGGGCGTAATGCGTGCCTTCCGAATATTTCCACTGCCTCGTTGTGGGCGCAACATCGGCCTGCGCGAGCAGGATCGCCTGTTCCTCCGGCTCTGGTTCGGCGGCCGACTCTTCGACTATTTCAAGCGTTGCTTCGTCTTCCCCGGTATCGGCATCAACCGCTGCCAGGTCCTCGTCTGCAACACTTTCATCAGCGACAGGCTCTGCTTCTGTGACTGTCGGCGGCGGCTCGTCACTACTGCAGGCTGTGAGCAACAGCAGTGTGGCACTGATCCAAAATACGTTTTTCATTACTTGAGGCCCTGGACGTAGGATGCCAGTGCAAGGATATCCTCCTCGTTCAGACGCGACGCGATATCGCGCATGATGTGTGTCTTGCCGTCCGACCGCCGCGCGTTTGACGCATAGTCGCGTAATTGTTTCGCAGTGTAGATTGCACGCTGGCCCTTGAGTGCCGGGTAGCTTGCGGCCGGATTGCCGCGGCCGGTCGGACCGTGACAGGCCATGCACGCAGGCACGTTCGATTTTTCGCTACCACCACGGTATATCGCCTGGGCTCGGGCAATTGTGCCCGGATTGGCCACGGCCAACGCAGGTGCTGGCAGCCCTTCAAAGTAAACCGCGAGATCGCCCAGGTCATCGTCAGAGAGCAACATCGCCTGGCCGGTCATCAGCGGGTCGCTGCGTGTACCGGTCTTGAATGCCTTGAGCTGGGCAACGATGTAGGTTGCACTTTGGCCAGCAATATTGGGCCAGAGCGGATTCACACTATTGCCGTCCTGTCCGTGGCACGCAGAACACGTGAGAGACTTGGCCTTGCCGGCTTCTGCCGAGCCTTCGATCAAACTCTCCGCATGAATCTGCAGCGGCGTCAGTATCACAGCCGTCAGTATACAAATAGAAGCGCGCCTGATATTCATGTTCCTGTAGTTGTTAGTTCCTCGCGACAGGCGCACCCATCGCTATCGTGAATTTAAATGTCCGCCCCAACGATGAGGCGGCAACAGGTTGCAAAGCGTTGGATTGTCTTGCTGCATGACCCTGAAGCCGTCAGACTGTGGCGCCAAATTATACACGGAATTTCCGGGGCGTACCCCCATGTCGCAATACCCTGAAGCTCGCTTTATTAAGAGCGCCGACGCCGGCAATCAGTTCCCCCCGGATACAGGCCGTGAGGTCGCTGTCGCCGGGCGCTCGAATGCCGGCAAGTCGAGCGCGATCAATGTCATTGTCAATCGGCGCCAGTTTGCGCGTACCAGTAAGACGCCGGGCCGAACCCGGCTCGTCAATTTCTTCCATTTACGAGACGATCGACGCCTCGTTGATTTACCAGGCTATGGTTACGCGCGCGTGTCCGAGTCGAAGCGGCGGCACTGGGGTGACCTGCTGTCCGGTTATTTCAGCGATCGTCAGAGCCTCCGAGGTCTGTTGATGATTGTCGACATACGGCGGCAATTGACGGACTACGATCGTCGCATGATGGCTTTCGCCGAAGCGGTCGATGTACCCGTACACATTCTGCTTACCAAGGCCGACAAATTGAAGCGAGGACAGGCGGCGACGGCATTGCTCACCGTAAAAAAAGAAATTGGTGCTAGAGCGACCGTGCAGCAGTTCTCGGCGCTCAAGAAGTGCGGTGAGAGTGAAGCACGAGAGATGCTGGAATTGTTTCTCTGCGCACAACAATAAAAAATCCCCGGAACACAATGTGCACCGGGGTAAGAAGAAGCAACCGGCTTGGGGAAACCGGGTTGCACGCCAGCTTAGGGAGGTAAGCGGGCGAGTGAGTTATGCACTCAAGGGTTTGGAGTATGGGCGGCGTCGATAGTTCCCTTCAACCTCCAAACCATTGACAAATATAGCGTTTCTATTTCGATACGCGCACTGTTGGAGCCCGCTCCAACATTTTTTTCATTAATGCGCTTCGTCCCAGTTTTTGCCGACGCCAACGTCGACTTTGAGCGGTACCAGCAAATCTGCGGCACTGCACATGATGTCAACGACGGTATTCGTGAGTTCGTCGACTGCGTCGGTCGAAACTTCAAAGACGAGTTCGTCATGTACCTGCATGATCATGCGCGCATCGATAGAACTGGCGTTGAGCCAGTCGTGTACTTTTATCATCGCGCGCTTGATGATGTCCGCCGCAGTTCCCTGCATCGGTGCATTGATCGCGCTGCGTTCGGCATATTGGCGTCGCGGCGCGTTGCGCGCATTAATCTCGGGAAGGTAAAGCCGCCGGCCGAAAACGGTTTCCACATACCCTTGTTTGCGCGCCAATTCACGCGTGTCGTTCATGAACGCCTTGACGCCAGGATAGCGGTCGAAATACAGGTCGACATATTCCTGGGCCTGGTGTCTCGAAATGCCAAGTTGCCTGGCGAGGCCGAAAGCTGACATGCCATACATCAATCCGAAATTAATCGCTTTAGCCGAACGCCGCTGATCGGCCGTCACATCATCCAGCGCCAGTTCAAATACTTCGGCCGCGGTCGCCCTGTGTATATCGACCTCATCTGCAAATGCCTTTAACAGCCCGGCGTCGGCGGACAGATGCGCCATGATACGAAGCTCAATCTGCGAATAATCGGCGGCCAGCAGAAGCTGATTGCCGGGAGCGATAAACGCCTGACGAATACGACGACCTTCGGGTGTGCGTATCGGAATATTTTGCAGATTGGGGTCGGTCGATGACAGTCGACCCGTTGCTGCTACGGCCTGGTGATAGGACGTATGCACGCGTCCCGTTGCCGCGGCGATTTGCAGCGGCAACTTGTCGGTGTACGTGCTCTTGAGTTTGCTGACACTTCGATAGCTGAGGATAACGCGCGGCAGATCGTAGTCATTCGCTAACTCGGCGAGCACATCCTCGGCGGTTGATGGCTGACCCTTGGGTGTCTTGCGAATAATCGGCAGATCGAGTTTCTCGAAAAGAATCTGCTGCAACTGCTTGGGTGAGCCCAGATTAAACGGGCCGCCAGCAAGATCGTGCGCCGTGGCCTCGAGTTCGACCATCTTTTTCGTCAGCTCCTGACTCTGCTGCTTCAGCATTTTCTTGTCGATCAAGACACCAGTCTCTTCCATTTGCAACAACACCGGTACGAGTGGTTGTTCGATGTCCACATAAATGTCGCGAAGCGAATCGATCTCATTAAGTTTCGCCCACAGAGTTTCGTGCAGTTGGAGTGTTATGTCAGCGTCTTCGGCCGCATAGGGTGCCGCTATGTCGAGATCGATCTGGTTGAACGTCAGTTGCTTGGCGCCTTTGCCCGCGATGTCTTCAAAATGAATGGTTTTGCGTCCGAGGTAAAATCGTGCCGCCGAGTCCATGTCGTGTCGGATCGCAACGCTGTTCAAAACATAGGACTCAAGCATCGAATCGAAGCACATGCCCGCCAATTTTATGCCATGACGTGCGAGTACGTGAGCATCATATTTGAGGTGATGGCCGACCTTCTTGCGTTGCGGATCTTCGAGAAAAAGTCTAAGTTTTTCAAACACTTCCTCGCGAGGAAGCTGATCTGGCGCGCCCGGATAATCGTGCGCAACGGGTATATAGGCGGCCTCGCCGGCCGTGACACACAGTGACAGGCCGACCACTTCCGCAGTCATGTAATCGAGGCTCGTCGTCTCGGTGTCCACGGCAACCAGGTCAGCCGCGTTGATTATTTTCAGCCACTTGTCAAACGTCTTCCAGTCAAGAACGATTTCATAATCACCCTCGACCGTATCGGCAATGACTTCGACCTCAT
Organism: Pseudomonadota bacterium; assembly: GCA_022574185.1. GTDB lineage: Bacteria > Pseudomonadota > Gammaproteobacteria > Steroidobacterales > Woeseiaceae > UBA1847. The sequence continues at coordinate 98,873 of JACZSM010000003.1, read as the reverse complement.
CAGCTTCGTCATCGAGTTGACCCAGTAGCGTGCGCAGTTCGAAGCGGCTGTATATTTCCCGCAAGCTTTTGATGTCGGCGTTTGCAGGCCGCAGGTCCATCATCGCCATGGGCAAATCAACATTCAGACGAATCGTGGCGAGCTTTTGCGACAGTCGCAACTGCTCGATGTTGTCACGCAGGCTTTCGCCGACCTTGCCCTTGATTTCGTCAGCATGATCGACAATACCATCGGCACTGTCGTATTGATTAAGCCACTTGGCGGCAGTCTTGGCACCAACGCGAGGCACGCCTGGAATGTTGTCCGAGGTATCGCCGACCAGTGCCAGATAGTCGATGATCTGTTCGGGATAGACGTCGAACTTTTCCTTAACGCCTTCGCGGGCCATGATTATGCCGCTCATCGTATTGACCAGCGTCACGTTATCGTTGACGAGTTGCGCCATATCCTTGTCGCCCGTTGAGACCAGCACATTGAGACCGTTGCTCGCAGCCTCCCGGCACAGGGTGCCGATGACGTCGTCGGCTTCGACGCCTTTGACGCGCAACAACGGCAAACCCATAGCCTTGATTGCCTCGATCAGCGGCTCGACCTGTGTACGCAACTCATCAGGCATGGGCGGGCGATTGGCCTTGTACTCGGCGAACATGTCGTCGCGAAAGGTCTTGCCTGGTGCGTCGAACACGACGGCGACATATTCGGCGGCCTCGTCGCGGACGAGCTTGTTGATCATGTTCAACACGCCGTGCAATGCGCCCGTCGGCTCGCCCTTTGAATTAGTAAGGTTTGGCAGGGCGTGGAACGCCCGGTACAGGTAGGACGATCCATCAATCAGGATCAGGTCAGCGCCTGACATGCGAGTACTCCATCAATATCACCTTGACCGAGTATCAGGGCCCTGGTCTATTGATTGCCCGTTTCGTCAGCCTCGTCCGAGTCTTCCTCGATTTTAACGTCATCTGCCGGCGCCGCTGGCGGTGGCTGGACCGTGCTCGGATTGCCGGGAATGTACAGTGCGCCACTTTGACCGCAGCCAATGAGAAACATAAGGAGGAGCAATGTAGTGAGCATGCGAAGTTGGCTATTCATAATTGACGACCGGTTGGGAGGATCGGTCGATTATAGAGGGCTGCCACTTATTTTGAATAGCGTTCGGCAACTCGTTCATAGGCGGCGCGAAATGGAATACCTTCCTCACGGACCAGGCGGTAGGCTGCTTCGGCTGCATATATGCCGGGATCGAGCCTGATGTTATCGGCGTTGAAGCGCATGCCATCGAGCAAATGGGCCATGATATCGATGCTGTCGATGGCAATATCGATGGCGCGAAACAGTGGCGCTTTGAGGCGTTGCAGATCGCGTTGGTAGCCTGACTGAAGTTTCGCCGTAATCATCAGCGATTCGTCGAGACAGGCCTGCGCGGTTGCCGACGATGCGCGAATCAGCTCCAGTACGTCAGGATTGCGTTTTTGCGGCATGATCGACGACCCTGTCGTGACGTTGGCTGCGAGCGAGATATAAGCAAATTCCTGCGTATAGAAAAGCAAGAGATCGGTGGCCATGCGACCAAGATCTTGTAGCAGCAGCGTTATCTCAAACAGCAACGTGCTTTCTGCCTTGCCGCGCGACAGCTGCACTGATGTCACTGGCGTCTGTGTGCAGTCGAAGTCCAGTTTTTTCGTTGTCAGCTCACGATCAATGGGTAGCCCGGGCGTGCCGTAACCGGCTGCGCTGCCGAGCGGATTCTTGTTGATACGCCGGAGCGTCGCATCAAGGCCCGCGATAGCGTCCGCAAATGCTTCGTCGAATCCGCCACACCACAGGGACACAGACGACGGCATTGCGTGTTGCATGTGCGTAAAGCCGGGCAGTTGCACGTCACCCTGTCGTTCGCTGACACGGCCGATCGCGGTGCGAAGTTCTGCGACGCGCTCAGCGAGATTGCCGACGGCGTCGCGCAGGTACAGGCGTAACGCCGTGAGTACCTGGTCATTCCGTGAGCGCCCCAGGTGCAGCCTGGCCCCCGCCTCACCGATGTTTTTTGTGAGCCGGGACTCAAGTGCCGTATGGACGTCTTCGTTGTCGAGACCAATGGTCCATTTACCGGCGGCAAAGTCAGCGGCCAGATTATTCAGGCCCTCACAAATGGCCACACTATCCTGCGTGCTGATCAGCCCGGTTTCGGCAAGCATTTCGGCATGTGCGATAGAGCCCATGACGTCGTAGGGTACGAGGCGTGCATCGAGCAGATGGTCTTCGCCAGCGGTGTAGCGGAGCACACGCTCGTCGAGTGGCAGACCTTTGTCCCAAAGTCGCGTCATGATAATTCACCGCCTTGCTCAGCCGGGGACAGCGCGTCGATATCGCTGACAACGAGCGTGCCGGTACCCTCATTGGTAAACACTTCGAGTAACAGGCTGTCGGCGACCTTGAAAGAGATGACATGTACGCGACGTACGCCGTTGGCAAGCGCTGCATCGATGGCGGCTGCCTTTGGCAGCATGCCGTCTGCGAGTTTTCCCGCGGCTTTTAGCTTGGCTAGCGCAGCGCGATCGATATAGCTGATCAATGATTGCGGGTCATCGACATCCTCGAGGATGCCGGGCGCAGCGATTGTGAGTATGAGTTTTTCAGCCTTGAGTTCGATGGCAATTGCCGCAGCCACGGTATCGGCATTGATATTCAGAATGTTTCCGGACTCGTCGCAGGACAGCGGACTGATGACGGGCATGAATCCGCTGTCGAGCTGTTTGACCACTATGTCGGCATCGACCGAATCAATGTCGCCGACGAAACCGTAGTCCACGGGCGTACCGTCGTCGCGCAGCACGGGCGGGCGCCGATGTGCGCGAATGAGGCCTGCATCGATGCCGCTGATACCGACCGCAGGTATCTGCAGGTCGCGGCACGCGGCCAGCACGCGTGTATTGATCTGGCCATTGAGTACCATTGCGGCGACATCGAGTGATGCACCATCGGTTACGCGGCGCCCGTCAACAAATGTTGATTCAATCCCCAGTGCCGTTGCAAGTTCGGTCGACTGTGGCCCCCCACCGTGAATAAGCACAACGCGGATGCCGACCTGGTGCAAAATTCCGACCTGCTCCATGAGCGCGGTCGTCTGTGCCTTGTCGGCAAAGATCTCTCCGCCAGCCTTGAGCACGAATACCTTGCCTTTGAACAGCCGAATGTAGGGCGCTGCGTGTTTGAGCGCCGACACGACAATTGCACGGTCCTTGTTCGAGGTCATGAATGACTGCCCAGCATCTGATACAGGACGGCCATCTGCGCCAGCATGCGGTTGCGTGCCTCATGAATGACGACGCTGCGTGGGCCGTCAAGAACCGGTTCGCTAACCACGACGCCGCGCCGCACGGGCAGGCAATGCATGAAACGGCAATCGTCCCGGGCATTGGCGAACCACGGTTCGTCAATGCACCAGTGCTCGAGTTCGAGCCGAAGTTTCTGATCGGCAAGTTTGTCGCCGTAGTGAAGAGTGGACGACCATGACTTGGCGTAAATGACATGCGCGTCCTGCATTGCCTCAACGCGATCGTCGGTTTCGGTAACCGAACCACCGCTGGCCTCGGCAGCTTGCCGTGCTTTTTGCATCAGCGGCTCGGGGAGCGCGAAGCCTTCGGGTCGTAACACGGTCACATCCATGCCGCGTTTCGCGGCCGTATATAGAGTCGATGCAGGCACGGCCAGCGGCAGTGCCTTGGGGTGATAGGCCCAACTCAGCACGAACTTGCCACCGTTGGCGGGAATATCGAGATCGTCGAGCGTTTTCCAGTCCGCCAGGTTCTGGCATGGGTGATTCATCGCCGATTCCATATTGATGTACGGTGTGTCGATGAGGCTGGTCAATGCCGAGAAGTCGTGTTCTGCCATATCTGCCTCGAGATCCTTGCGCTCAGCAAAGGCACGAATGCCAATCGCATCGCCATAAGACGCAATCACCGGTACGGCTTCGCGTATGTGTTCGGCCGCCGCCCCATCCATCACGATGCCAGGCCTTGTTTCGATTCCGTGAATGGACATTCCCGGTGAGATGACGAACGAGCCGCCGCCCAGACGGATCATTGCGGCCTGGAAAGACGCAAGTGTTCTGAGCGAAGGACTGAGGAACAACAAGGCAAGAACCTTGCCGCGCAACGCCTGCGGTTCGGGGTGCGTGTCAAGCCTGTTCGCGAGTTCGAGAAGTTCACGTATCTCATCAGTCGTGAAATCAGCAAGGTCATTAAATTTCTTCATCTACGATTCCTTTCATGAGCTGTCATTGTCGGGCTAATCGACGCGAGTGCCCGCTCGAGTTGATCGACATGGTTTGCTTCGAGGATCAGCGGTGCGAGCACGCGGAGCACATTCGGGTCGGCGCTAGTGCCAGTGAGAATGTCCTGTTCAAGCAACGCGTCACGTACGTCAACTGCTGGGCGGTCGCAAACGAGCCCGAGTAACAAGCCCATTCCCTGAATCATACGCACCGGCCCGACGACACAGTGCTCGCGAATTTGCATTTCGCGCTGACGCACATTGTGCAACAGTTTCTCGGCCTTGATCGAATCGAGCACAGCGATCATTGCAGCTGCAGCGACGGGGCCACCACCGAACGTTGAGCCGAGATCGCCGCGTCCAAAGCGGTTCGCGATGTCGTCATTGCACAGAACTGCGCCACAGGGGATGCCGCCACCGAGAGCCTTGGCGCTGGTCAGAATGTCAGGCTCGATGCCATACGCCTGTGTCGCAAAGTATTGGCCGGTACGCCCAATTCCGGTCTGTACTTCGTCAACGATCAACAACGCGCCGTGTTTCGATGTTGCTGCACGCAAGGCCTTAAGAAAGTCCATCGAAAGGTCATAGGCGCCGGCAACACCCTGCACCGGTTCGACGATTACGGCGGCAATATCGTCGCTGATCATGGTTGCAACAGCGTCGCAGTCGTCGCGTGGTATGAAGTCAACGTCAAATGGCCGTTGTGGAAATCCGTACCACTGCTCCGAATTCCAGGTGACGGCCGCCGCTGCCGCGGTACGGCCGTGAAAGCCATGCGAGATCGCAAGAACCTTCTTGCGTGCTGTTGCGACGCAGGCCATACGCAGTGCATTCTCGTTGGCTTCGGCACCCGAATTGACAAAGAACACTCGCCGTAAATTCGCCGGTGCGACAGCAAGCAGTTTCTCGGCTGCTCGCGCCCGAACTTCGAGCGCAACAGCGTTGCTCTGGAAAATCAGTTTGCTGGATTGGTCAGAAATCGCCTTAATCAGCCGGGGATGTGCATATCCAAGAGCGGCGACGGCGTGGCCGCCGTAAAGATCCAGGATGCGGCGGCCGTCGCTCGTCACAATATGGCAGCCTTCGGCGTACTCGGGCACGAACGGCAACTGGCCATAGACCTGCAACGTCGTGGCCGCCTCGCGTATGCGAGGATCCGATGCCGCCAATTGATTCTCCTGGGCAACCATTGTTCAGGTCCAGCCGGGCGCGGCCGCAGTAAGCCCGCTCGTTTCAGGGAGGTCCCATAGCCGGTTCATCCATTGCACGGCGCCACCAGCTGCTCCCTTGACGAGGTTGTCAATCGTACTCATGACCGCGACCGAGCCTTCGCTTGCGGCGACGCCGATCTGGCACATGTTGCTGGCGACAACACTCTTGAGTCGCGGCGTACCTGCAATGACCTCGACGAATGGCGCATCTGCATAGGCGCTCTCGAATACCGCGAGCAATTGCTCTTCACTCAGGTCCGCCTTCGTCTTGGCCTGCACTGTCGCGTAGATGCCGCGCGCGAATGGACCAGAATGCGGCACGAAGTGCACGCGAGTCTTGCGGCCGCTCGCGGTTTCGGCCAGGCCGGCCATCTCAGGTGCGTGGCGGTGCGCTAGTGGCTTATAGGCGTACAGGTTGCTGTGACGCTCGGGATGGTGTGTCCCGGGTTGCGGTGTGCTGCCCGATCCGGTGCTGCCCGTCGTTGCCGTGACAAAGAGTTCACTTTCGGTCAGTCCGGACTGCAGCAACGGCACCGCCGCGAGCAACACGGCTGTGGCGAAACAACCCGGATGACCGACATGCGGCGAGCTTGTACCGGAAACATGTTCGGGCACACCCGAGTGAAATTGTGACAGTAACTCGGGAGCGCCATGCGTTGCGCCATAAATGCTTTCGTAGTCCGATTGATTTGCGTATCGAAAATCCGCTGACGAGTCGACGACGTGCACACTCAGATTTTTCTGCACAGCTGCATTGAGCGTCGTTGCAATCAGCGCCGCTGATGCGCCGTGCGGTGCCGCTGAAAACAATGCGAGCTGACTGCCATTGTCTACAGTGTCGAGGCAGTTGTGGTGGTTGATGAAGACCTGGCTGCCATAGGCAGCGGCGAGGTTTGGAAATGTCGCTGCGATCGTCGTGCCTTTACGACTTGCGGATACAGCGCAGCACAGTTCGAACTGCGGATGATCCGCCAGCAGGCGCAATAGTTCGCCGCCGACATAACCGGTTGCTCCCAGCACCACGGCTTTGATGGGTTTAGTCATGCAGCATTCCCCTCGCTGAGTATGGTGGCTACGTGGTCACCGAGTGCGACACCATTGGATAGCGCATTGATCGCGGGCAAAGACAAGCGCTGTTGTATCTGATCGATTCCGACCGAGTTATCAGTTGCGGGGCCAGTGACCACTGCTGGCTCGATGTCAAAGTTTTCGCGCAGAATTTTCGCTCCGCCCCACGCCGACACGGGATCGTTCGCACAGAGTATTACGGCGGTAAAAGCGTCCCGAATTGATTTGTCGGACAGGATCGCCTCGACACCGTAGGCTCCGAGTAGTCCGTCGCCGAGCTCCAGCACGATGACGTCGGGTTTGCTCCTGGCCAGGCTGCTGAGCAATGCGCGGGTCAGGGCCGGGCCATTTTCAGCGGTAGTTGTGACGATACCGAAGTCTGAGAACATCATCGTTGCAGAAGCACCGGCATCTTCCATTGACAGGATGTCACGCCGCAAAGACACGCCGGTGGCCTTGCATGCAGCAACGGTCAGCCCGAGATGCCGGAGTCGGCCAACGATGGCGCATGCGGCGGCTGTCTTGCCTGAGTCCATGCAGGTTCCTGCCAGTGCGACGACGGGGACACCGTGTGTGGCCAGTGGTGCGCTCTTGTCGAACGCTTCGGCACCAGCGCGTGCGGGTACGCCGATGCGTTCGCCAAGATACGGAAAGTGCAAAACCGTGCCAAGGACTTCGCAATCGAAGGGCGGTCCGACATCGGGGTTGGCCGAGTCACAGATTCCCAGGACGCCACCTATATTCAGTAACTGAATTGTGTCACCTGCCGCAAGCTTAGTTGGCAGGTGGCCGGAATAGCCTCGCAGAGCTTTGCGGTGGCCCAGGGCGCCGACCACAACGTCGCCCTGATTAACAGTTGCCATTCGACCCGAGGTCAGCTCGAGCTGGTTGTAGCGATTCTTATTATTGAGAACGCGCACGGCGACGAGCACACCTTCCTCACAAGGAATATCTCCCGACAACCTGACCTCGTGCCCGAGGTTGCTGTGCTGGGCAACCGATGCAATCTTGTCCACGACAAAGCTCTTCACGATCTGCTGCCGCCCGCCCTGGCCTGTAACGAGCCGGGCAGGGCCAAAATACGCGCGAAGCCAAGTGCATCGGCGGCGGTCCACTCGCCCGCGGTTTCACCATAGACGCCTTTGGTCGCTGCGAGCAGTGAGTGCGATGACGTCACGCCATCGATGAATAGGTTGCCCGGCTGCAACGAGAATTTGACGGTTCCAGTAACACGTTGTTGCGATGAACTGAGCAGCGCCTCGATATCATGGCAGACGAGATCGAGCTGCTTGCCCTCGTGCACAAGGTCACCGTAAATCGACGCTATGATGTCTTTGACGCGCATTTGCTGGGCACTCAATACGAGCTTCTCGAGTTCACGATGTGCTGTAATCAACGTAATGGCCGCAGGCGCTTCAAACGCAACACGCCCCTTGGTGCCGAGTATCGTGTCGCCCAGGTGAATGCCACGACCGATGCCATAGCTTCCAGCCAGTAATTCCAGGTCTTGTATCAGTTGCACAGGCGCTAAATTCTGATTGTCCAGTGCGACAGGTATGCCGCGGTCGAAATCGATTGTATGTTGTGAAGGCGGCCTGGGTTCGGTGAAGGCACCGGCGGATAGCACCCAGGCGTTTTCAGGAATCGTATGCTCCGATGTCAGCGTCTCACGGCCGCCGATCGTAACCCCCCAGAGTCCGCGATTGGTGGAATAGTCCGATCCTTGCGCTGGCAATGGCATGCCGTGGCTCTCCAGGTATTTAATCTGCTCGTCTCTTACCCAGTCGTTGTCGCGAACGGGGGCGAGGATCTCGAGCCCGGGATTGAGCGTGCGCAGCGCAACCTCGAAACGCACCTGGTCGTTACCAGCTGCCGTACAGCCATGTGCAACCGTCGTCGCGCCGCGGTCGCTCGCGAGCTGTGCAAGCTGGGCAGCCTGCAGTCCGCGTTCAGCGCCGACACATAGCGGATAAGCCTGTCCGCGCAAGACGTTGCCATAGATCAGGTAACGAATGACGGAATCAAAGAAGTCCTGTTTGCAATCGATCAATACGTGCTCAACTGCGCCGAGTGCTAACGCGTGTTTCTCGAGCGCAATAGCGGCCCGTTTATCAATACCGCCCGTATCGATCGTCGCCGTGATGACGTCACGGCCGTAAGTTTCCTTGAGCCATGGCACGCAAAACGACGTGTCGAGGCCGCCGGAAAAAGCAAGGATGATGGGTGCAAGTTCTTTGCTCACTATGGGCTCCGCAATTACAGGGCGCTACGCGCGCACCTGCGCGATTCTGGCGATGATCGCTTTCTGGCTGGCCGCCGATTGAGTGGCGACAAAAACCGTATCGTCACCGCCGATATTGCCGACCATCTCCGGCCAGTTGCTGCGATCCAGCGCGAGCGCGACACGCTGCGCGGCACCTGTCGCTGTCTTTATCACCGTAAGATTGGGTCCGGCAGGCAGCACCGCGCGAACAAAATCAGCTAACGCCACAAGCTCGTCGGGTGCTGCGGTATCGCCTCCGGGCAACTCATAGCCCTGCTTGGTTTTGATCGCGCCAAGATCTTTCAGATCCCGACTTACACTCGATTGAGTGGCACCCAATCCCTGATCATTGAGGGCGTCCACGAGCGATTGCTGCGTGTCCGCTGGTGCGTGCTGCAGCATTTTCCGGATAGCATCCCGGCGTATTGCCTGTTCAGAAACAGAGTTGGGCATGATTCGGTCCGCATAAATATGCACATAAAAATATCAAAATGCGCATAATTAGTCAAGCATGCAGTTTGCATAATGAATTTTTTTTCGGGTTACACTGCGCAACCCTGTGCCGCGTGGAGTATCGGATGACAGCCCCGGAGACGGTCGAGATCGAAACGGGCAGTGACGAACCATCAGGCAGTGTCATCTGGTTGCATGGCCTCGGTGCGGACGGCCACGACTTCGAACCCATCGTTGCCGAACTGAAGCTGCCGGACGAACTACCGTTGCGATTCGTGTTTCCGCATGCGCCGGTCAGACCCGTGACGATCAATGGCGGCATGTCGATGCGTGCCTGGTACGACATACTGAGCCTCGATCGCGATGGCCCAGACGACGAGGTTGGCATACGCGAAAGCGGCGCGATCCTGGATGCGTTGATCCGGCGTGAACAGGAACGCGGTATTGCTGCTCATCAAGTAGTTGTCGCGGGCTTTTCGCAAGGCGGTGCGATTGCGCTGCACTCGGCGCTGCGATTTGCTGACCGGCTCGCGGGTCTCATGGCGTTGTCGACTTACCTGCCGCTGCATGAAACGCTGCGTGCCGAAGTCATCGACAATCCTGATGCCGGCAATGCGGACCTGCCAATTTTCATGGCGCATGGCACATTCGATCCAGTGTTACCCATGCAATTGGGTCGGGACTCGGCCGATCTGCTCATAGACTCAAATTTCAACGTGGAGTGGCACGACTACCCGATGGCACATGCCGTCTGCGCTGAAGAAATCGACGATATCCGGACGTGGCTACTTTCGGTTTACGCACATTGATGTGAGTAGTGGGACTCGCCGGTCCTGATTCCCGCCGCGTCGAATCGTCGCTCAAAAAATGACCATTTGCCGGCACGATCGACCAGAACGACCGTCGAACAACGAGTACCAAAATCCGGTAATACGATGAACGGCGCCGTGAGTGCATGCGCGGTCGTAAATGGCAGCCGATCGCTCTTGGCTTCGTCTACGGGGCCTTTGTCGCGATCACCCAGCAGGCGCATCAGCTCGGTTTCATTCACCGCGTCGGCCTTTATTAACGAACCCAACCGTGTCTTGCTGCGTTCTACCTTTTCAGCCGCGGTATCCAGCGTATCGTTACCAAGACCGTAGATACCCTTTGGCAACTGCCTCGCTGCGCCGCCGCGGTTGGACAAAAACGCGATGCTGCGCAGGTCGGCAGCAAACAAGTTGAATCCGGCAAAGTCTGAACTGTCGATGCCCCTGAGGTAATCAATAGGCGCTAGTTCGCTTTGCAGGAAGTCAATTACCAGATGGCCGCGCGAGCGCAGCCCGGCAGTCCGCGGTTCCGCATCACGGGTGTTTGTCACCGCTGCAAAACGACCGGAACGATGCATGGCGAGCCAGGTGCCCCCCGCCTGCAGGTCCCGTCCGCCCAGAATATCAGGCTTGTCGGGCCACCAGTCGGCGTCCTGTGTGGGGCGCGTGTGGAATTCATCACGGTTACCCGCGACGATCAACGGGTACTCGGCAGTCACGCCGAATGCCAGTACGATAAGGCACATGTCAGTGACTGTCACCGGCATTGCTCCCGTCACCGAGCTCGATCCAGTCATCGACAAGTCGACGTGCGATCGAAATGCCGAACGGGAGCTTGGGAAAATCGGAGCGCAATTCCTTGCGCGTAAACCATCGCGCGTCTTCGAGTTCACCATCATTGAGCAGGATCTCGGTCGACGTTGCCTCGGCAATGAAACCCAGCATCAGCGAGGACGGAAACGGCCACGGTTGTGAGCTGTGGTAGGCAACACGGCCTGTGCATACGTTCGTTTCCTCGTAGACTTCACGCCGAACGGCATCCTCCAGGCTCTCGCCCGGCTCGACAAATCCGGCGATCGTGGAATAACGACCTTCGGGCCAGGACTTCTGGCGGCCGAGCAGGCAACGATCCGCATTGGATACCAGCACGATAATGGCTGGGTCGACACGAGGAAAAATTTCGCGACCGCAGTCGACATTCATACAAATGCGCGAATTGCCGGCTGCCTCGGGCCGAGCTGATGATCCGCAAAGCCCGCAATACACCTGCGATGTGTGCCAGAGTACGAGTGCCCGCGCATGGGCAACGAGATTAGCCTCGTCGGGCGGCAGCACCGTACCGAGGTATCGCAAATCATGAAATTCGCCGAGCTCCGCAAAAGGTGGGTTGGCATCGATACCAATCACCAGGGCGAAAGCCGGGCGGTCGCGGAACAAGCCTAAGAAAATCGGTTCATGATCGTGGATGAAGTTGTTGACCTGATGACGCTTTAACATGACGGCAGCGAGCGGATCACCGCCAACCAGGCATTGCTCGCCCCAAACAGGTACGAAGCGGCTGTCCTCGCTCACCAGCGCGCTGGCGAGCCAGTGCGGGTCTTTGCGCCGATTGCCAGATCGATCGACGAATGCACCGGCAAATACGTTGTGATTTTCCATAATGTTCGGGGCTAGTTTACAGAAATCTATGCGACAGGCCTCTCTGCGCAGACTGTCCCCGATCACGGATTATTCAGGGGCTGGCAAAACTATGCGCTCCAGGTCGTCGACGCCGCCGCAATTCAATTTCGCAGGCGGGGCAGGTCTTGTGGTCGAGCGCATAGGCATCCTGCACGTAGCGGGCGTGGCAGGCAGCGCAAACCGCGAGATAAAGCTCATCGTTATAGGAAATGCTCAACAATAAATTCCAGGCCCATTCGAAACTCAATCCTGCATTGTCGTGCAGGAGCAAATAGGTCTCGTAGGCTCTACAGATGCGGTGTCCGTACTCGACATCTGGTCTCGGCCAACAAGGCGACACCTTGTTGTGCCGATCGATACGCAGGAGCAGCCCAATGCAGAACAGCGCAACGAGTGTTGTTGCCTGCAGCTGATTCTCCGGATTCTTGACGAAACGGCTGATTTGCCGCGGTGACTTGCCCCGCCGGCGCTGTACATTACTGAGTCCCGCATCGCGAAAATAAGTGCTGTAGAGTTTTCGAATACGGTCGTCGGAGAGCCCGGTGCATTCGCGTATGGTCCGGGTTCGAGCCTCGTGGTGGATCATTCGCAGCGCCAGCTCGAATTGCCTGCGCTCAGTCGCGTAACGGTCATCGGTTAATCGCATTTACTGCCCTTTATTATAGTTATAGACCATATATAGTGTTTTATAAGCATATACTATCTGCGCATGGTCTAACAATACTAAATATAGTAACTCGGTATTCGTGCGAGAAATGTGCCGAAAGGGGGTTGTATGGAATTTGCAGGACCGCAGCGTGACGATATGGCGAATGTCCAATCGCTTAACCACGCGTTTCTTGTATGTGTGCGCTCAGACCGAGCCGGCCAGATGCTACGAGAACAGCTGCCCTCATCGTTGCGACCTGTAGTCGCTGCGCTTTCTGATCTACAGATCCGACGCCTGGCTGCATCGCCATTCCTGTTGCTATCGCTTCGCGAGAGCGACGATGACTACTGGGATCGATTGTTTGCACAGGGCCCGAACGGCGATCTGTTCAACTCGAAACGGATAGCGAGCGACGCGATCCACCGGATCGTGGCGGCAACGCTTGGGTTTCTGTGGCAGCTTGCGCGTCGTGACCCACATGCAGCGCGACTTGTCAGCGGTGCGTCGGTTAACTGGTGTGAGCAGTTGGCGGCGCACACGTTGCTCGGACTGCTGCAACAAGCGGCTGACCGGAGCGACCTGCTCGGTCCGCGCCTTGCGGGGAGTGAGGCATTCTGGCGACGACTGCTCGGCCCCGGTCTGAGTTCGGAGCGAAACATTCGCAATGCCGCGCATCTATGCGCCCTGCAAACGGTCCTTACTGACAACCCGGCAAAACCATACAATCGCCTGCGAGCTGCGGCATGCAGTGCTCTGGTGCCGACGCTGAGTGTTGCACACAGGCCTATACGTTGATGAGCGACGCAATACACTACGGATCTGTGACTGTGCATGCCGACCGTGGGTACAATACGCGACCATATGCTGGCGCTTTCAATAAGAAACCTCACCAAGACCTACGCCAACGGCAACCAGGCGCTCAAAGGAATCGACTTTTCAGTTGACGCTGGTGACTTTTATGCACTACTGGGACCCAATGGCGCCGGCAAGACGACGGCCATAGGAATCATGAGTTCGCTCGTCAACAAGACGAGTGGTCAAGTCGAAATATTCGGCCACAATATTGACTCCGAGCTAGAGGCCGCCAAGTCCTGCATTGGGCTCGTGCCCCAGGAAATAAACCTTAACCTGTGGGAAAGCGTGCATAACGTCGTGCTGAACCAGTCCGGATATTACGGTCTTGGTCGGCGGCTGGCGCGGGTGCGTGCCGAGAAATACCTGCGCGTAATGCAGTTGTGGGATCGTCGTGCCGATCAAGCGCGCAGTCTGTCCGGTGGTATGAAACGCCGGCTGATGATCGCACGCGCGCTAGTGCATGAACCGAAACTTCTGTTTCTTGACGAGCCTACCGCAGGTGTGGACATTGAGATACGACGCTCGATGTGGGAATTTTTGCGCGAAATAAATGCGGCTGGCACGACTATTATTTTGACGACACATTATCTGGAAGAAGCGGAATCGCTGTGCCGCCATGTCGCAATAATCGATGATGGTCTGATCATCGAAGATGCGAAGATGAGCACGGTGCTCAGAAAACTGCAACGAGAGGTCTTTGTGCTCAGTCTTGCAGAGCCATTGAGCAAAGCACCGAAAATCGAGGGATTCGAAACCACACTACGTGAGGATTGCGAACTCGAGGTGATAAAGGGACCCGCACATACTCTCAATGACCTGTTTATACAATTGGACAATAGCAATATCAAAGTTGTCAGTTTGCGAAATAAGTCGAATCGCCTCGAAGAGTTATTCATGCGTCTCGTCAAGACCAGGAAGAAAGGCGTTGATGAGAACTCGGCATCATGAATCTCAAATTGAACATCGTCGCTTTACAGACCATCGTGCGCAAAGAAGTCGTCCGGGTCTTGCGAATCTGGGTGCAGACGATCGTACCGCCTGCAATCACGATGTCCCTGTACTTCATCATCTTCGGCAACCTGATCGGTCGACGCATTGGCACTATGGACGGTTTCGATTACATGGAATACATCGCGCCGGGCCTGATCATGATGTCAGTCATCACAACTTCCTATGGCAACGTTGTGTCATCGTTTTTTGGAGCCAAGTTCAGCCGCCATATCGAAGAGATGCTTATATCGCCAATGTCGAATGCGACAATCATTATTGGACACGTCGCGGGGGGTGTCTTGCGAGGCATGCTTGTCGGACTGCTGGTCACGACAATCGCGTTGTTCTTTACGAAGCTCGAAGTAAGCCATCCAATTGTAACGATCTCGATCGTGCTGCTGTCATCGATCGTGTTCGCGCTTGCGGGGTTTATCAATGCCGTGTTCGCCACTAAATTCGACGATATTGCGATTGTCCCGACATTCGTGCTGACGCCACTTACGTATCTTGGCGGCGTATTTTATTCAATATCGATGTTGCCTGAGTTTTGGCAGAAAGTGTCGCTTGCGAACCCGATTCTGTACATGGTGAATGCGTTTCGCTTCGGCATTCTCGGTAAATCGGATATCGATATTGGCATTGCGTACGTGATTCTGCTCGGTTTCGTTGCAATCCTGTTCACTGCGAGTTACCAACTAATGCGTCGCGGCGTGGGCATTCGGGAGTAATCATGTGTGGGCGCTTCGCGTTTTACTCGCCCAGTGAGGCGACAGCTGCTCTTTTTGGTGTAACGAGCTCGATAGCGGTGGAACCCCGCTACAATATCGCTCCGACACAGTACATCGCGGCAATTCGTGAGGTCGAAAATGAAGGCCGTGAACTGATCATGCTGCGCTGGGGCCTGGTGCCGTTTTGGGCAAAGGATCCGGCCATTGGTAATCGCATGATCAATGCGAGAGCCGAAACCGTTGCCGAAAAACCGGCTTACCGTGCAGCTTTTCGCAAGCGACGCTGCCTGGTGCTGGCGGACGGCTTCTACGAATGGAAAAAAGAGGCCGGAGGAAAGACGCCGTATCTCATTAGCCTGGCAAGCGGGTCGCCGTTCGCATTGGCCGGGCTGTGGGAAACCTGGAGCAGCAAGGATACGGATGAATCCATTCAAAGCGCGACACTGATCACGACAGTGGCAAACAATTTCATGGCGACGATACACCATCGCATGCCAGTGATCCTCGAACCTGCGACAGCGGATCGCTGGCTTGCCGGTGATGATGATCTCATTGAGTTCACGGCGAGCCATGGGCCCACACTCCGAGCCTGGCCCGTAGACCGACGTATCAACAATGCACGCAACGAAGGTGAAGACCTCGTTGTCGCCAGCGGAGATATCGTCGAGTCCTAGTACTCCATCAATACTACCTTGACGGAGTACCAGCCCGGATTTCTCATGGATGATCCGGGGCCGCCTTATATGGTTGTGTTGCGATGACCAGCGCACCCGGCCCAGCGTGTACGCCCAGTGCCGCACCGAGCTCCATCAAAGTCAGCCTTGCAATCGCGGGAAGTTCGTCGCGCAAGTGATTCTCGAGTTCGCGTGCGTCATCGAGTGCGACCGCATGCCCAATCGCAATATTCAATTGTCCGATTGAGCGCGCGCGTCGGGCAACATGTCGTGCAAATCTCGCGACACGATTGTGTTCGCCGAGCATGAAGCCGCTCAATGCAATGCGACCATCGGCTGTTGTGTGGATAATCGGCATTACGTGCAGAAGATCTGCGACAGTCTTGACCCATTTTGGCACACGACCACCACGCACCGCATAACTCAGGTTATTCAAGAGACAGTAGCTGCGTGTCTCGGGTATCAACGCTTGGACCTCGGCAATGGTCTGCTTAGCGCTTATCCCTGCAAGTGCACACTCAGCGGCGAACACCGCAAGCATTCCCTGACCCAACGACGCGTTAAGTGAATCGATCACGTACACGCGTCCCGTTGCATCAATTCGATTTGCCGCGGATCGCGCCGCTTCAAGCGTGCCGCTGGCAGCAGCTGTCAGATTGATCGAGAGCACATCAGCGAAATGGCTGGCGAGAAACTGGAACTGACGACGAAAGTCGCCGGGAGCCGGTTGCGATGTTGTCGGGTGATGTGGGTTGGAGGCGAGCTCCGCAAAAAATTCCTCTGTAGTGATGCTGACCTTATCGATATATGCCCGGTCACCGAATTGAATTCGGCATGGCACCATGTGAATATCGAGGCGCTCCATGTCTTCGTCAGCGATATCGGCGGCGGAGTCGGCGATGACCGCAAATTGTCTTGTAGTATCATGGCTGCTGTGTTGTTGAAGATGCATGTCATCGACTTTTTCGGCACTGACAACACCGTATTGACGGCTGACCTCAAATACTGTGCTTGGTTCGTTGACATGAATGTGGATTTTCGCTTTGCGCTTGGTACCGGCAAGTATGAGTGATTCACCAAGTGCCGCAAGCGCTTCCCTGAGCTTGCGACGATCGATGTCTGTCCCGGTAACCACACACTCGGTACAGTAACGGTACTCATAATTCTCGCCCGATCCAATGATTGCGATTTCCCGTGCGTTGCTGTGTATCGTTGTCAGGTCGGGCTCGTCGACGACCGTTCCATAGCTGATAAAATCACTCATTCCCTTGAACAGCTCGAAGAACCCCTTGGCGCCGGCGTCGACGACACCAGCTTTGCGCAATACGTCAAGCTGTTGTGTCGTGTTGACAAGCGCGCTTTCCAGCCTGGGCATCGCGTCGTTCAAGACGGTCGATAAATCAGCATCCTGATCCTGGGCAACCTGGGTCGTTATCGATTCCGCCAATGCACGAATCACCGAGAGAATCGTTCCGTCCTGCGGATCTGATAAAGCGGCATGCGCATAGTCACTGCCATGACTAACCGCTGTGCTGAATGTAACCGTCGTAAATCGCGTCACGTCACCGGCTGAATCGCTCATGCCTTGAAAAAATTGCGCAACTATCGCCCCGGAATTTCCCCGCGCACTATCGAGCAAGGTATCAGCGAATACGGCGAGTAAGGTACCGAGGTGTTGCTCTTGTGGGCTATTCAAGAACGCGAGCGCCGCCCCGAGAGACAGGCTGAGATTCGTACCCGTATCGCCATCAGCAACCGGAAAGACATTGATTTTATTGAGAAAATCCTGGTCGTTAATAACACGGTAAATGCCGGAGACAAGTGCGTTTGCGAGGACGTCGCCGTACAGGTAGTTGCCAGCCGCGTTTCCCAAGTGCGTCGAATCTCGATGGCCGGCTATTCGCGCGGCAACAGGAACGTCAGGCCATGATGTTCGAGAATGACGCCATCAAGCGTAATTTCGGCGACGACAGGCCCTTCGTTAAGCTGCGATTGCTCGCGGTGCTTGACCATGTTGATGAAGACAAACCGCTCGTTCGCCACTTCGCTGTAGACATGAATATCGATGTGCAGCTCTGCCAGCTGCAGCGTTCCGTTGAGGCGTAGTTCATCGATGGTCGGGATTCGTGATGTCGTCGTCGACGGAGTTGGCGAAATGGGCGCCGGTTTCGTTGCTGCTGATTGTCTTTCCCGGACCTTCGCAACTTGCTCGACGAAACTTGGTGTGCTCGTTACGACCGTCGCATCGACGGCCGCAGTGTCGGTTGTGAGCCCAACCGGTGCCGGCGCCTCCGGAGGCTCGTTGAGAATGAAAACCAGACCCAGCAGAACGGCCAGGTTAAATCCAAGCAACGCAGCGAGTATCCACAGCCATCGAGTTGGCCTTGGGTTGTCAGTGCTGGACGGCACGCTCGAAAACTCCGCAGAGCCTTGCTGCTGACGCTCAGTTTCAGATTTCTTCAAGGCATCAAGAATAAATGACATACGCTACTCCTGCGCTAGTCGCGGTGTTGTCAGACGTGGTGTGCCGTTCGGTGCGAGGAGCGAATTCATAATTATTTGCGTCTGATGGCCAGCCAGGCCATCTACATCGAGCCGATGATCACGCTGAAAATTGCGAACCTGTTGTGTAAGACTATCGTCAAAAAAATCGGAATCGAAAGGTTCGGTGCGATACCGGGCATCGATAGTAGCGAGGCTCTCGCGCAGCCACACGACATTGGGTCCACGCGAGCCCTGGCGCAATGCTACCGAATCGCCATTCGGTGGTCGCCACAACAATTGGTACTGGCCGAACCACATGTCGGAAATGATATCAACCGGGTGACTAACCGAAACGCCGCCGATCGATAGTCTGGCGCTGTCGCCCTCGATCGCTGTCAATACGACATGATGAGTATCCCCGTAACCGTCGGTGAGCGTCAGTACTGCGGGCCGATCGAGTTGCTTGAGTCCGCTCCAGGAACCTCTCTGGCGGAGACAACTGAAACCTGCGGCTTGCGCCTGGGCACATACTGGGTGTTCGGTGCCAGAATAATCGATGCTCCAGAGATCAAACAAGATGGCGAGCGCTGACGCTGAAGTCGTCATGTCCTGAGTAAGCTCGAGCTGCTCGGCTAGCGACACCTCTGGCTCTACATAGCTCGCAGCCGCGTCAAGGCTGGGCAGCGTTACGTTGATCGATGTGGTCTCGACCCGTGCAACTAATTCGTCCAGCTCCCGGCGGTCTTGCAAGTTTGACCACAGACCGCCAGCGATGAAAATTGCGGCCGCGATGCTGATCGTTGCCGCGATCCAACGCCACCGGGGCCGGAGGGCGGGTTCACCGGATACCTCGGCCGCGGCACGACGGATCAGCTGACGATTCACGAATCGGTTGCCGAGACTGTATGCGCCGAGCAACGCTCTGTCGCAAATTACATTGATCAATCTCGGTACGCCCTCCGACAAGCGAAACACCTCGCGTTTGGCACTGGCATCAAAGACTTCGCCGAGCGCGCCGGCAACCTTCAGGCGGTGCTCTATATATTGATCCGTCTCCTCACGAGACAGCGGCTCGAGATGGTAGCGACCAGTAATGCGCTGTGCGAGTTGTCTCAAATCGGTGCGTGCAAGAACTTCACGAAGTTCAGGTTGGCCGATGAGAATAATCTGCAGCAACTTTTGTTTTGTCGTTTCCAGATTCGTCAACAGCCGGATCTCTTCGAGCACGTCGGGAGCTAAATTTTGCGCCTCGTCAACGATTAGAATCGTACGGCGACCATCGGCATGGGCGTTGAGGAGATGTCGATTCAGCGCGTCAATCAACGCCTTGATGCTGCCTTTGCGTTTGGGTACAGCAATGCCAAGTTCTTCGCAAATCGCCTCAAGAAACTCAGACGCGGACAATTGCGGATTCAATACGACAGCGACATCGGCATTCGAGGGCATGCGATTCAGCAGCAATGTTCGCACGAGAGTGGTCTTGCCAGTGCCGACCTCACCCGTAAGCTGAATGAAGCCACCACTTTCAGTAACACCATATACCAGGTGCGCGAGCGCCTCGCCATGGCGTTCGCTCATGAACAAATAACGTGGATCGGGCGTTATCGAGAACGGCTTTTCGTTAAGACCAAAAAAGTTGGTGTACATTATTCTTCGCCGCTGACCAAGTGCTCGATTCTAACCTAAGGAACCTCTGATCGGGGCTTGTCCAAGGTCCTCGCGCGGCTTACGGAGGTCGTTCCAAAGCGATCGCGAATCTCGTCGACGGCCAGATCAACCCGGTTCGCGGCTGGCCCGGGCACATCGGAGAACAGGTCGCGCTGCGCAGCCGGAGAGAGATTGCTGCCGCCGACACCGAGAAGTCGAATGCTGACGTCAGGGTTGTTTGCAAGCCAGCGTGCTAGCAATGCACGGGCGACCTGGAAGATCTGATCCGTGTTGTTGACCGGTGGCTGCAGGCTTATTTGCCGGGTAAAGGTCTTGAAGTCGGACTGTCGTATTTTGATTTGAATGGTCCCGGCCTGCAGCGTCGCCTTGCGGAGGCGACGCGCCGTGATTTCCGAGAGCCGCAGCAATTCGCGTTCCATTTCGCCACGATCACTGAGATCTACGGCATAGGTTTCCTCGCTGCTGATCGACTTTTCAACATGCGCTGCGACCACTGGTCGATTGTCAATGCCCGCCGCACGTTCGTGGGTTCGTCCCGCAAAACGTCCGAAGATCGGCTCCAGGTCGCGATCTGGAGCGCAGCGTAAATCGGCGACTGTGCGAATATCGACCTGGTGCAAGCGGTCCAGAGTGCGCGGGCCGATGCCGGGTATTACCGATACCGGCAGGGGATCGAGCATTTTTCGGCACGTCGTCTGCGTAATGACGACGAGGCCATCTGGCTTGTCGAGGTCCGACGCTATTTTTGCGACGAGCTTGTTCTCGGCTACGCCAACAGATGCGGTCAGTTGCGTTCGCTCAGAAATGACCTGCTTGATACGTGCGGCAATCTCAGGTCCCGATCCATGCAATACACGGCTTGCAGTTACATCAAGAAAGGCTTCATCGAGCGACAGGCCTTCGACGACGGGCGTGAACTCGCGGAAGATTACGAAAATGTCCTCGGACACGGCTTGGTAGAGAGACATGCGTGGCGCGACCCGGACAAGATTCGGGCATCGCCGCATAGCATCTCGCATGGGCATCGCAGAGCGAACGCCGAACTCGCGGGCCTCGTAACTGGCGGCGGCGACGACGCCACGATTGCTGCCGCCACCGACAACGACGGGCTTGCCACGCAACTCGGGATTGTCGCGTTGCTCCACCGACGTATAGAAGGCGTCCATGTCGACGTGCAAAACGGTGCGAGTTGCAACTGTCATCGCATTACATCTGGCCCGGATACTTCATGATCATTCCGGCTAGTTGCCGCGCTCGACGATGAAGCGAGCCAACCAGCGCAGCGAGTCGGCGTCAGAATCGAACGCATCAAGCTGATCGAGCGAATGCTGCAGCAATTCATCGCAACGACTTTGGGCCAATTCAATGCCGAACAGACCCGGGTACGTTGCCTTGCCAAGGCGCTCATCGGCACCGGTCTGTTTGCCGATGACCTCAGTCTCACCGACGACATCGAGAATGTCGTCCTTGATCTGAAAAGCAATGCCGACGCTGCGTGCAAATGCGTCGAGAGCGGTAGTGCGCGCGGCTGACAGGTCGCTGCATAGCAGAGTCACTGACATAATTGACGCATGGATAAGTGCACCGGTTTTGAGTGAGTACATGCTCTCTATTTCGTCGGCGGAGAGCGCACGACCCTCCGCTGCGAGATCCATCGATTGGCCACCCGTCATGCCGATCGAACCGCAGGCATCGGCGACCAGCCCGACGAGGCGCGTGCGAGATTCGGCGGGGATAGCATCGATGTTTGCAAGCACGCTAAAAGCCAATGGCTGCAGAGCATCGGCGGCGAGAATTGCGGTCGCTTCGTCGAAGCGTCGATGCAGGGTTGGCATGCCTCTGCGCAGGTCATCGTCGTCCATCGCTGGAAGGTCATCGTGCACGAGTGAGAACGCATGTATCAGCTCAATTGCGGTGGCCGGTGCATCGAGCAGTGCATCAGGTACGTGAAGGCACTCGCCGGCGGCATAGACGAGCAATGGTCGGATACGTTTCCCGCCGTTGAGTACGGCGTAGCGCATGGCTTCGTGCAGCTGTTCGGGCCCGTGCTTGGCGGGGGGCAGGACGGCGTCCAGTTGCAGTCCAATACGCTCGATGTAGTCGTCGATGCGCTCTGAAAACGGTGCTGGCACATCGGCCTCCGCCGCCGCTGGGGTGCTGTAGCGTACACGGAAATGAGCGACAGTGTGCGCCAGGGCTGGGCTATAATTCGCGTCCTTTATTGTGCTGAAACGAAGCCTATGCAGGCAACCGCCAGAGCCCAGCCGAACATCGCACTCATTAAGTACTGGGGCAAACGCGACTCGGCTCGCAACCTTCCGGCCGTGGGTTCTATTTCCATCACGCTGTCCGATTTGCATACAGAAATGTGCGTCGAAGTCGATGAGTCGATGCGCGATGATGTGTTGATTGTAAATGAGCGCGAGGATCGCGATATGCTGCCGCGGGTCAAGCGGTGTCTGGACACGATCGTCGGCAAGCCTCGCCCGGCCGTCAGAGTCGTCAGTCGCTGTAATTTTCCGATCGCGGCCGGACTGGCCTCCTCCGCTTCGGCATTCGCCGCGCTTGTGGTCGCTGCCGATTCTATGCTGGGGCAATCGCGCGACACGGCCGAGTTGGCAGGTCTGGCCGGTCGGGCATCCGGGTCCGCGGCGCGCTCTCTATACGGCGGTTTCGTCGAACTCGAAAATCGCGACGACGATATCTTCGTTAGTCAGCTGTTAAGGAGCGATGAGTGGCCGCTCAGGGTTGTCGTGGCGATTACGACGCCTGGTCCAAAACCGCTTGGTTCGAGTGATGCGATGGAGATCAGTCGCAGGACGTCACCATTCTACGCTCGCTGGATCGAGCGACAACCGGCAGACCTCGACGAGGCGCGAACGGCGATCGCCAACCGGGATTTCGCAAAGCTCGGATCGGTTGCAGAACACAATTGTCTGAAAATGCACTCTGTAATGTGGGGATCACGGCCGCCGGTGATCTATTGGCACAGCGCGACACTCGCTTGCATGCAGACGGTTCGCGACTTGCAGTCCGAAGGTGTCGGCGTATTTTTCACGATCGATGCTGGTCCGCAGGTCAAAGCGATTTGCCTGCCCGAAGAGGAAGCGCGCGTGCGTGCAGCATTGGCGGATACGACTGGCGTGAGCGACATCATGGTCAGCGGGCTTGGTGCGCGTGCCAGGCTAGTACTACGTTGACGGAGTGCTAGTGGCGAATGCGACATGAAAGTGACGGCCAGCGCACCCGGTAAAGTGGTGTTGTCCGGGGAGTATGCGGTTCTCGACGGCGCAGCAGCAATTTGTGCGGCCATCAATCGTCGTGCGTGCGTGACTATTACGCGCAGCGCTGACGACCATCACGTCGTAACAGCTCCCGGCATTGCGACGGGCAGCGGCAGATTCAGGGTGACCGACGGCCAATTCGAATGGCTGCACGGGGGCGAAGGGTATGCGTTGCTCGAATGCGTTTGGCGTGCTCTCGCAGCCACATTGCCAGAGAGTCTCGTGCTGACGCTGGAGACACAGGATTTTGTCGATGTTGGCAGTGGCACGAAGTTCGGCATTGGATCCAGCGCCGCACTTGCGGTCGCATTGACGGCCGCGTTGGATAGTGTTGCCGATGGCAATGCGGACATCAGCCAGATCGCGATATCGGCACACCGTGATTCTCAGTTCGGATCAGGCAGCGGTGTGGATGTTGCCTGTAGTCTGCAAGGTGGTGTTATTGAGTACCGCATGCACGCTGCGTCGGTCGCATTGTGCTGGCCGGATGATTTGGCGTTTGCGTTGCTGTGGAGCGGCGTCTCGGCGAGCACTGGCACCAGGCTCAAAAAACTCGATGAATTGGAGTCACACCCGTCACGCGTTGCGCTTGGCGCTGCGGCAGGTCGCGTCGCATCGAGCTGGAAAAGCGGGCTGCCATCGATGATTCTCGATGAGTTGCGCGCCTATACGGACACGTTGCGACAATTCAGTGTTGACCATGACCTTGGCATATTCGATGCTGGGCATGCCGAATTGGTCGATGCTGCGATTGCAGCTGGCGTGGTTTACAAACCCTGTGGTGCAGGCGGCGGTGATGTCGGAATTGTTCTCGCAGATGACGAGTCGCTCATTGAGTCATTCATAGACGTCGCCGCAAAGAAGAATTTCACGCGCCTGTACCTGACAATTGACCCGAGTGGCATGCAGCGCAACCGAGAAGATCTTTGACTGATTCGCGTATCAGCGGACTGTATCGACAGACGGTCGCCGAGCGGATCGACGAACTCGAGCGCCTCGATTGGCTGTCGGCTGCAGATGCCGAAATACTGCGACAGGGCAGGCATGTCCTGATACCGGCCGCGGCCGACAAAATCATCGAAAATGTCGTTGGCGTATTCGGTCTGCCGCTGGCGATTGCGACTAATTTTGTCGTAAATGGCCGCGATTACCTGGTTCCCATGGTGGTCGAAGAACCATCAATTGTCGCCGCCGCGAGCGGCGCTGCAAAACTGGCGCGAGCATCGGGTGGCTTCGAGGCAGTTTGCGATGAGTATCTGCTTGTGGGCCAAGTGCACGTGACCGGTGTTGCCGACATCGACGCGGCACGAGCCGCGCTGCAACGGGAAAAGGCGGGTTTGATCGATGCGGCTAATGCCATTCATCCGCGACTTGTCGAACGCGGTGGTGGCGTGCAGGACATAGAGATTCGACTTCTCGAGCTGCCCGGGGCTATCGCCGTACATTTCCTCGTCGATACCTGCGATGCGATGGGCGCGAATCTGGTCAATGCGATCTGCGAAGCGGCTGCGCCGCGAGTGGCGCAGCTCTGCGGCGGCGACGTCGCATTATGCATCCTGTCAAATCTCGCGGACCGATCACAGGTATCGGCGACAGTACACTACCGCCTGAGTGACTTGGCCGTGCCGGGCTTCTCGGCCGCAGCCGTTCGCGATCGAATCGTCGCGGCGAGCGACATTGCGAGCGCGGATCCGCATCGTGCCACGACGCACAACAAGGGCATTATGAACGGCATAGATGCCCTGGCCATTGCGACGGGCAATGACTGGCGCGCCATCGAAGCCGGCGCGCATGCGTTTGCCGCAATCTCGGGACGTTACCTGCCGCTGGCGACCTGGTCTGCCGATGCCGAGGGTAACCTGCTCGGCAATATTCGGCTGCCGATAAGAGTCGGCATCGTCGGCGGTACGCTCAGTGCCAATCCTGCAGCAGCGATGGGTCTGCGCATTGCCGGCGTCGAATCGGCGCGGGAGCTCGGCGAACTTATGGCCGCCGTAGGGTTGGCACAGAATTTCGCTGCACTGCGGGCGCTCGTGACGAGTGGCATCCAGCAAGGCCATATGCGTCTGCACGCAAGAAGCGCAGTCACCGCAGGCACGACACGATCAGCGCCAGCAGCTTCCCAGGCACCGCTAGCGAGTGCGGCAGGAAAAGTCATCTTGCTGGGTGAACACGCTGTTGTTTACGGTAAACACGCGCTCGTAGTGCCGATTGCTGAAGGCGTTTCTGCGTCGGTTGTTGCAAGCGAGTCGGAATTGATCCTGACCGTTCCCGAGTGGGGCGTGCAGCAACATATTGAGGATGAATCGACAAGCATTGGCGCTGTTGTATTGCGCATCATGCGGGAGCTGGAAATCCGCGAGACGGCTTTTGCGATTCAGCTGAATTCAGCGTTGCCACGAGCAATGGGGCTGGGATCTTCGGCAGCATTTGCGGTGGCGATAATTCGTGCGTTTAATGCGGCGCTCAAACTCGGACTCGATGATGCACGAGTCAATTCAATTGCATTTCTATGCGAGAAGATTGCGCACGGCACGCCGTCAGGCGTCGACAATACGATCGCAACCTACGGTACGCCGATGCTCTTTCGGAAATCTGATGCATTCGAGTTTGAGAACCTTAAGCTGGCAGAATCGCCGCCGATTGTAATCGCGTGTAGCGGTCAGTCGGGATCGACGAAGCAACAGCTCGCCGGTGTGCAATCGCGACGCGAACAGAATCCGGTGCGATACGATGCCCTGTTTGATGAAATCGATGTTCTGAGTCGGGCAGGCGCGAATGCGCTTGTAAATGCCGATTACACCGAACTTGGTGCACTGATGAATATTTGTCACGGGCTTCTCAACGCGATACAGGTATCGACACCCGAACTCGAGAGTATGGTCAGTATCGCCAGGGCGGCCGGGGCAAGCGGTGCCAAGTTGACTGGCGCCGGGGGTGGTGGCTCAATTGTCGCGCTTTGCCCCGGCAAGGTCGCCGATGTCGCCCGCGCTTTCAGGTTGGCTGGCTGCAGAACATTGTCATTGATCGATACGCAGGAAAACACAATTGGATAGTGACAACAGGATCGTATCATCGGAGGCTGAGGAGCTTATCGTTGTTGACGCAGAAGACCGAGAAACAGGGTTTTTGTCAAAAGCGCAGTGTCACGATGGTGGCGGAGTGTTACATCGTGCGTTTTCGGTGTTTCTTTTCAATAATGCGGGTGAGTTGTTGCTGCAACAGCGAAGCGAGTCAAAGCGACTTTGGCCCGGGTACTGGTCGAATACCTGTTGCAGTCATCCGCGCCGTGGCGAATCGTTGCAGGAAGCAACAAAGCGGCGCTTGCGCGATGAATTAGGCATCGGATCGTCGCTGGAATTTATCTACAAGTTCAGTTACCAGGCGAAATTCGACGCCAAAGGCTCGGAAAATGAGCTGTGCCATGTATTTTTTGGCGAGACTGGCGACGCGGTGCGGCCAAATGACAACGAGATTACCGCGATTCGTTATATATCGGCCGACTTGCTTCTTGCTGAGATTGAGCAGACGCCAGAGCAATTCACACCATGGTTAAAATTGGAGTGGCTCAAACTGCTGGATGATCACCGCGATGCACTCGGCCGATACTGTAATGTATAGAGCAGCCTGAGGGCTTTTCAACAAGCTGTTAGCCTACGTAGCGGTAGTACTCGATTCCGAGGTTGCTGAAGTGCCGATCGTCGGTATTGCCTACATAATCAATGACGAATTCATTCCTCGGCACATAGTCGAGGCCCTTGGGGCGGCGTCCGTCATGTAGCGATTTGTACTGTTCGAAATCAAGGTCTACTGCGAACTTCATTACATCGCCAAATCCGATCGCCGCGGTGGCATCGCGCCAGCCGTCGGCAACAAAAAACGGAATGACCTCAGCCGCGTCGCCGCTACCATAGCCAAGAGTCAGCACCTCTTCTCCGCAGGTGAGAGACCCTTCATCGAGCGCCTGCTCAAAACCTGCGGCCATCCATGCCGGCAATGCGGCGGTGTAAAGATTGCCGAGGTCGAGCATCGTGTCACTGCCCAGTGCCAGTTTGTCGAGGATTTCGCGGCGGTAGTGTCGCGACGCGCGAAACACACGATGTACAGCCATGGTCAGCGGATATACCTCGTATTGCAGTGTCTCTGGCTCGGCCAGCGACGATACTTCAGGATTGCTCAGCATTTCCTGATGCAAGGCTTGGGGGTCAATGCCGACTTCGTAGCAGTACGAGGCCAGTTCCGCGCGATCGTCAGTATCGCCGATGAGTAATGCGAACAGGTAGGAAATTGCCCAGCCAGTCTCTGGCATACGGCGATAGGGGCGATGCATGAAAACAGTTTTTAATGATCGAATGTAGCGGGCGGGATTCAAGCCGCGCTTTTTGTACATGTCGCTCAGTGCATGCAGGGTTTCGTCAATGTAACAAGTCGTCGAGTACTTGCCGTTGAATATGGGAAAGTCCTGGACCTGATGAGTCTCGGATCGGTCCTGACCACAAAATCGCGCCATCGGCTTGCGAAAGTCCATGATGCGATAATCCGAGGCCGATCCCGATCTTGGCAGATCGACGACTGCAAGCGTTGGATTTTCCTCAATCAACATGGCGACAGCGCCCGCGCCCTGGGTTGGCTCACCGCTGCTGCCCCGCGCATATTCGGCAATATCGGCACAGACGACGATTGCCTGACCACCAGCGCCGTCCAGCGCCAGGTGGCGAATCGCGCCTTTCATGCCGTAGACACCACCAAGGCAGGCATGTTTGAACTCGGGTACTTCGCAGCTTCTGGAGATCGGAGGTTTGTCTCGCGCGACAAGTGCTCGATCGACCATGCCTTTGATGATGATCGCGCCGGCTGAATTATCGGTGCTCGATTCGGTGCCCAGACCCAGGAACTTGATACGCGTCGGGTCAATGTCGTACTGGTCGATCAGACGCATGACGGCGGTTGCAGCCATCGTGTAGATGCTCTGATCCGGGCCGCGCATGCGGAAACTGCGCCCCACCACCTCGCGGATTTTCGGCCATTGCTCACCGGTCCAGTCGCACCAGTCCTCCAGCCAGACCCGGTACGGCGGGATGTAGGCGGCGAGACCGCTAATTCCGATGTGTCTATTGTTGTTGGTGTATTTCATCGCAGCTTGTTCCTTGCCCGGGAATTCTAGTGTCCCGAGCGTTGCGACTCAACCATCTATTTGACAGTGATAGTGATCAGCTCCGAAATTACGGGCGGATCATGGGGAATATGCCGGTGGTCGCCAAGCAACAGGCGCAGCGTGTGTTCGCCGGAATCCAGTGTCAGTTGCGTCGAGGTACTGGCATCGCCGAAGTGAATATGGCTGGTATCCGAGGGTATAGGTAATGCCAGGTCCGGCAGCTCCGAGTCGACAAGAAGGTGATGATGCCCCGAATGTGCCTGGTTATCACCCGCTGCCACGATGCTCATCGCCTTGATGCCGAACTCAATATTAAACGGGTTGGAAACCGTATCACCGTTCACCGGCGTTATGAAAAATACTTTGGCGCCGTCTGGAGATGCGGTCCGAGGCAGCGCAGCGACGGCAGCCACTGCAGCTGGTGCCGATTCATTGCCGGCGAGGGCAGCAGACGGCGATGGCTCGGGAGCCTCGGTCTCGCTTTGGCCGCAGGCGCCTGCGAGCAGCAGCGATGTCATCGTCGTGAAAATAAAGAGTTGTCGCTTAAGCGGCATGCCTGGTTTCCTGTAGCGTTTGGAAGATCCCCGATATTAACCCGGATTATTCATGAATACGCTCTCGCCTTGCGTCCAAAATGAATCAGATCGAAAATGCGGCGATCGCGAGTGCGCCGATCATCGTCAGCAGGAAGCCCGCCCCATAGGTGACCGTGAGTACGATGTACTTGAGAAATGTAACGAATCGACTCTGGCCATAGACCCTCCGCATCGCAATAAACAGGTAGAGCGGTACATATACGGAGACGGCGACTATGGTCAGAGCCACGGCGTTCTCCGGCACGCCGAGGAGTCCGGCCAACCGCGCGAACAGGATTTGCAGCGTCAGTATCAGGAAAAAGAAGGCGTGGAAATGCACAAAGAACAACAGGTGTTCAACGTAGTAGCGACGCGACAGCGGGTAGAGAGCTTTGAGGATCAGGGCCATCAACGGTAACAAGATGATCAGGGCAGCCGGAATATTGCCCAGCACCTTGTCCATGAGTGAGCGTCCGTCATCGACCTGCACTCGTTCGCAGACTTGCTGCAGACGTTCAGGCGTAAGCCGTCTGGCCAGCCAGTCGGGCAGGTCTTCGAGGTCGGACGCATCGACACTGCAGTCCTCATCTGTAGCGTCGTCGTCGCCGTCGATCCGGATGGTGATAGGGCCCGCCTCGCCAATAATGCCGTCAGGCGCAGTACGATCGCCGACGATGATGCCGCTCTTCGCCAGTTCGTCGAAGATTTCCTGCCTGGTCCGCTCGGCATCTATGATGGCTTCGTTGACGTTCGCCTCATCCGCATCGGTAGCATCAGATTCGACTTCCGTAACTTCGCTGGGCTGCGGTTCGAAGAACAGGCTAAGTTCCTCGCGCGGATCGAAAAACGCCACGACGAAAAAAATCACGCTCATCACGAGATACATGCGAAAAGGAGGCATGTAGCGTGCGCGACGACCCTTTAGATAATCATGGGTCAGTCTGCCCGGGCGAATCATGAGGGGGATCAGCGTCTGCCAGATGCGTGAGTCAATCTCCAGGAGATCGCCGAAAGCATCTGCGATAAGTTCCCAGAGACTAATCAGGCGACCACGTGCGCGCTGGCCGCAATGGCCGCAATACTGACCACGCAGTCTTGCACTGCAGTTCAGGCAATTGGGCGTCTCATCAAGCGGAGTTTGATGCGTGTTGTCCTCGCGAAGGACGCGAGCGCTTATCGCAACGTGTTCGCCAAAGTGAGCGGCAATTTCAGTATCGATGTCCGCGCCGGCGCCATCGAGAAACTCATCGAGCGCCTCATCCGTTTCGAGAACGTGCTGGCAAATGCGACGGGCATGCTCGTCGTCGTTATCCGGGAGCGAAAAAACACGACAGTCTGCGATGCCAGCAAGACGCAACGACTTGCGGACATGGTCCTCAAGCCACCTGTCGTGGTCGTCAACGACGTCACGATCTACGAAGAACGTTACTTCGTAGATGGGCCCTTGTCGTGTTGTCATAATACTGGGTCAGCTTGTCTTTGTTTTCGTCTTGCGTCTGGTTTTCTTTCGCGGCGCGGTCTTTTTGCGCTGGTTGGTGGTTTTTGGGACCTTCTTTTGCGTCTTGCGTGCTGGGGCGGGCGTGCTCGTCGATTTCGCCGCCCCGTGAATAAGCTCCTCGGGCGCGAAGTCATCGACGGCTAGCAGAGCAGCCACTTTTTCGTAGTAGCGGCGCAATTCACTGGCTTCTTTTTTGCTGACAATTTCAGCGCGTTCCGCTTCTTCGAGTCGCAACGTGAAATCCTCGGCGTCAATCAGGCCTTCTTTCTGCGCCTGTCGCAGCCGACGTTCCAAAGGGGCTAGTTTTTCCAAAAGCTCGAGCGCTTCCTGCAATTGGCCGAGGGGGTTACCTGGCTCCAGAGTTGTGTATGCCTGCTGACAGAGCCGTTCGCGAGCTTCTCCTGAATGCGTCATCAGTTCGACGACCTTGAGGCCTATCGCATCGGAGGGCGCCGAGTAGGTTCTGCCCCGCGGAAAAATGAATAGGCGCAGGAATGCCGCAACCCATCGATTCGGAAGATTTCGCATGAAGGCGTGCAGCGCTTCCTGAGCCTGGTACATCAATGTACGGACAGACCATTCGACGAGCGGTAGATCGGTCGCTCGGCGTCCCTGATTCTCAAAGTGCTTAAGTACGGTCGACGCGAGATAGATCGAGCTCAAGATGTCGCCCAGGCGTGCGGACAACATCTCGCGTTTCTTGAGTTCGCCGCCGAGCGTCAGCATAGCGAAGTCGGACGCAAGCGCGAATGCAGCGCTGTAGCGATTAATATTCTGGTAATAACGACGTGTTGGAGTGTTGAGCGGCACGCGGCTGAATTTCGCATGAGTCAGTGCCAGGAAAAAAGAGCGAGCGAGATTGCTGATGGCGTAGCCGATGTGGCCGAACAATGCGTTATCAAAATCTACCAGGCCGCGATCCGCATCTTCGTCGCCAGCCGCTTGCAATTCTTTCAAAACGAACGGATGACAACGAATGGCGCCCTGACCGTAAATAATCAAGCTTCGCGTCAGGATGTTCGCGCCCTCGACAGTAATTGCAATCGGCGTCGCCATGTAGGTTCGACCGATGTAGTTCTTGGGTCCTAACATGATGGCCTTGCCGCCATGAACATCCATCGTATCGTTGGCAATCTTGCGGCCGAGTTCGGTGCAGTGATACTTGAGAATAGCTGACGGAACAGCGGGCTTTTCACCTTGATCGATAGCACCCGCCGTGACCGATATGGCTGCATTCATAATGTATGTGTGCCCGGCAATGCGGGTCAATGCCTCGCCAACGCCTTCAAAATTCGCAATTGACGTATTGAATTGCTTGCGAATCATCGTGTATGCGCCGGCCGCGTAAACTGCAGCCTGTCCACCGCCCGCTGCAGTGGACGGCAATGTAATCGCCCGCCCGACAGACAGCAGTTCAACCAGCATTTTCCAGCCTTTGCCCGCCATTTTCTGGCCGCCGATGATGTAGTCCAGCGGCACGAACACGTCTTCACCCGACGTGGGTCCATTCTGGAACGCGATACTCATTGGCAGGTGGCGTCGCCCGACCGTTACGCCCGGCGTGTCAGTCGGAATCAAGGCCGCCGTGATGCCGTATTTGTCCTTATCACCAATCAGATGATCGGGGTCGTAGAGCTTGAACGCGAGTCCAAGAACGGTCGCCACCGGTGCCAGCGTAATGTAGCGTTTGTTCCAATTCAGCCGAATGCCGATGATTTGCCTGCCATTCCACTTGCCCTTGCAGACGATACCGCTGTCAGTCAGCGCCGCAGCGTCAGAGCCCGCTACCGGCGAGGTCAGTGCGAAACAGGGGATCTCTGAACCGGCTGCCAACCCCGGAAGATAATGATTCTTCTGCTCTTCAGTGCCGTAATGCAGCAGGAGTTCCGCCGGGCCGAGAGAGTTCGGTACGCCCACTGTGGATGATGCAGTAGGGCTGCGGCTCGCGAGTTTTATAATGACCATCGCGTTGGCATAGGCCGAAAATTCAAGCCCGCCATATTTCTTGGGGATGATCATTGCGAAAAATTTGTTGCCGATAATGAAGTCCCAGACTTCCTTCGGCATGTCCGCCCGGTTGTGACAGATATCCCAGTCGTCGAGCATTCTGCAGAGTTCTTCGCAGGGTCCGTCGAGGAACGCCTGTTCCTCGTTCGAGAGCTGCGGCGCCGGAAAAGACATGAGACGATCCCAGTCGGGCATGCCCGAGAACAGTTCTCCATCCCACCAGACGTTTCCGGCCTCAAGTGCCTCGCGCTCGGTGTCCGACATTTTAGGCAGCATTGTTCGATACAGTTTGAGAAGCGGCCGTGTGATTTTCTCGCGGCGCAATTCGATGAGGTTCGGCACGATCATTGCGCCGAAGCCTAGCCACATCACCAGCAGCCATGGCCAGGATCCGTCTCCGAAAATAGTGTAAGCGAGTAGTGTGAGCCCTGTAGCGATGGTCGATGTGCGAAGATCAATACGCTGATAGGCAAGATAGATTCCACCGCCGACAAACAGCAGCAACCAAAAAATACTGACGATAAAACTGGACAAATGCCCTTCCTCATGAACGATCGAACTAATGATTATGACAAACCCTATCACTGAGTGACGGGGCGTGCCATTGTGTGTGTCACATCAAAGCAACTGCTCAATGGCCGCGCGCTCTTCACGAAGTTCGGCCTCGGTCGTATTCATGCGCGAACGGCTGAAGTCATTAATGTCCAGATCCTGCACAATCTCGTAGTTGCCGTCTCTGCAACGCACCGGGTATGAGTAAACGATGCCTGGTTCGATGCCGTAACTGCCATCTGCAGGAATGGCCATGCTGACCCATGTATCGTCGGATGTGCCCCCGGCCCAATCATGCATGTGATCAATAGCAGCAGACGCCGCAGAAGCAGCCGACGACGCGCCGCGAGCCGCAATGATCTCCGCGCCGCGCTGCTGGACGAGCGGAATGAATTTATCGATTAGCCACTGCTGATCAATAAGATCCATAGCACTTGTCTCGTTGATCGTCGCATGATGGACATCGGGGTACTGTGTTGCGGAGTGGTTGCCCCAGATCGTCATGCAGCGCACATCGCTGACATGACTGTTGGTCTTTGCGGCGAGCTGTGCGATTGCGCGGTTATGGTCAAGTCTTGTCATCGCGGTGAAGTTGCGAGGGTCGATGTCGGGGGCATTACTGCTTGCAATCAGCGCGTTGGTATTCGCCGGATTGCCAACTACGAGGACGCGAATATTGCGGTCCGCATGATCATTGATAGCCTTGCCCTGTACCGAAAATATCTGTGCATTGGCTTCCAGCAATTCCTTGCGTTCCATGCCCGGCCCACGTGGTCGCGCGCCGACAAGCAACGCGAAGTCACTATCGGTGAAGGCAATTACGGGATCGTCAGTGGCGATCACGCCAGCCAATGTGTCAAATGCACAATCATCGAGTTCCATGACGACGCCGTTGAGTGCAGACATTGCGGGTGGAATCTCGAGCAACTGCAAGACGACGGGTTGATCGGTGCCGAGCATTTGACCCGACGCGATACGAAAGGCAAGCTGATAGCCGATCTGGCCGGCAGCGCCCGTTATGGTGACGCGAACTGGTGACTTCATCGATGTTTTCCTGCAGGGCCGCTATTGACTGTCGGTAGAGGCCGGGAATTTTAGCACTCCATCAAGGTAGTATTGATGCAGAGTTCGCACTGGCGTCGCGACGCAGCACAATCCGTAGTCAGTCTCGGGGCGCCTCGAAATCCGGGAATGCCCTGGCAAGCTGCTCACGCTGTCGTTCGGCTTCGTCGGATAAGCCGGCCGCATCAAGTTCGCTGATGCATGCGAGCCAGGTCGCAGGAGCCACCCTGGTTGCATCATTGCAGCTACGCGCTGACCCAGTTGCCGAGGCCGCCGTCGATAGCCCGCCCGCCAGGATTCCTGCGGGCGGGGGTTCCGCACCGTATACGTCTATGCTCCCATTCACCTCGAGAGCTTCTTGCGTGCCGGGTGCTGACGGCATATCGCCTGCCACGCCTGCAGGCGTCGGTCCGCGCACCAATTGCAATGTGACTGCCAGACCAATCGCAATAGTTGCCGCCCAGACAACGGGTCGCGTCCATGATGCTGGGTGAGAATAATGTGGGTGCATCGCTCTGGCGGCCTGGCGCAATATTGCCTTGTTCAAATCGTCCGGCGTATGCTCGTCGGCCAACTCACGATAGGTGTTAGAGACGAGATCGTCGGCCTCACCGTCTGTTTCGAGATGCTGTCGCTCGTTTGTCATGATAACTCCGCGGATTCGTCGATTGCGGCGCGTAACTTTTTGACCGCATAGCGAAGCCGGCTTTTCGCGGTTTCGAAATTGCTTCCGGTTACCGACGCGATCTGGTCGACAGTCAGGCATGCCTCCTGGTGCAACAAGAAGGCGTCGCGTTGTTCGTCCGGTAGCTCCTGAATTGCGGCGTCGAGGCGTCGTCGCAAAAGGCCTCGCTCGGTCAGGGCCTCGGGCGACTCACCGGGGTTCGGGTAACTGTCGGGCTCGACATCAATGGTATGTGAATGACGTTTGTTACGGCGAATATGATCGATGTAGCAATTATGTGCGACACGATACATAAAGGTCGTAAATTTCGCAGTTGGTCGATAGCTTGAGCGCGCCTTGATGATCTTCCCCCAGACCTCCTGGAAAATATCTTCAGCATTGTCGTGATGTCGGCAACGACGTAACAGGTATCGGTACAGAGCATCATTGTGGCGTCGATACAAGGTCTCAAATGCCGCCATATCGCCATCGATATAGCGAAGCATCAAAGCGGTATCTTCAGGCGCCGGCTCCATCACCGCAGCATAGGCGACAGCTGCAGTGCGCGAAAGCGGCAGGTTCGTTGGAACTATGGCCAGAACGCCTGCTACCACGGTCGTATTCCCGGGCAATCGTCGAGAATTCGCTCATGGCAAGCAAATGAATACTGGGCGTACATCTCGTAACTCATTGATATCTGGATTCTGTTTGAACCATCTCAGATACTATTAACGCCCGTCAGGGCAGCCACGGGTTAGCGATGAGCCAAATAAGGCTTGCAATAAAGGTTTTTAGTGTTATAGTCAACTATAACACTAGCTCACCAAGGGCAAGGCCCGAGAGGACACTGCAATGAAATTCGCGATGAGGCAATACATGAACGACATTGTCAGCCTCACGATCATGCTGCTCATGACCATGGCACTGGTTGCCGGAGAGGCAGATGCAACTGTTCGCGACAAGCTACACCGGGAAGCCGGCTACGCGGTCGCCACCATGTCGGCATGTCTCGATGACATGCTCATTAATGCGATCCATAAAGTAATCGAGATTCGACTGGATGTTGATGATTAGCAGGATTATCGGGGCGAGGGTGGCAACGGTTTTAGTTTCCGTCACAACGGCGAGTAAAGTAGCGACGGACGTTTTGCGCCGGCCGCATGGCCGGCGCTTTTTTATTGTGCGGTGAGTCATGCCGGCTAATTACTACACTTAATAAACGTATGGCATCAGACAGATAATGAACCCGAATTGGAACGAAGATTTACCGATCTATCGGCAGCTACGGGATCGCGTCGTTGCGATGATTCTGGAAGGCGTCCTGGGTGACGGCGACGTTTTGCCATCGGTGCGCAATGTCGCTGCCGAGTATCGGCTGAATCCATTGACGGTATTGAAAGGTTATCAGGAGCTTGTCGACGAGGGGCTCGTAGAAAAAAAGCGTGGTCGAGGTATGTTCGTAACGGATGGAGCAAGGCGGCAATTGCTCAAAGATGAACGACGGCGCTTCATCGACAAGGAATGGCCGATAGTACGTGCAACGATCGAGCGGCTCGGACTCGATGCCGCCAAACTGTTGGACGAAGTCAAACAGTCAAACAAAGCAGGAGGCATGAATGACTAGCCTGGTCACAGCCCGCGGCATATCAAAGAACTTTGGAGCGGTTTGCGCGATTGACAACGTCAGTTTTGAGATCGAAAAGGGCAAGATCATGGGGCTCATCGGTCCAAACGGAGCGGGAAAGACAACTCTGCTCAAGGCCGTACTTGGGCTGACCGACTGTGAAGGACAGCTGTCCGTGTTGGGACTCGACCCGTTCCGGCAACGCAAGGAGCTGATGGAAAAAATCTGTTTCATTGCGGACGTTGCGGTCTTGCCACGCTGGATCAAAGTTTCACAGTTGCTCGACTTCATGGCAGCCACGCACCCGAATTTCTCGCGATCTCGTACTGATGAATTGCTTTCCCATACCAAGGTTCGTCCAAACGCAAAAGTCAGAGAGCTATCAAAAGGCATGGTCACGCAGTTACATCTGTCGATTATCATGGCAGTTGATGCCAAGTTGCTTGTTCTCGACGAACCGACGCTCGGTCTCGACATCATTTTCCGCAAGGAATTCTATAGCAACTTATTGAATGATTACTTTGATGGCGAAAAAACGATTCTGATCACGACGCACCAGGTCGAGGAAATCGAAAATTTGCTGACCGATATCATGTTTATCAACGATGGCCGTATCCTGCTCCACACCAGCATGGAGTCGATACCGGGCTCATTTGCCGAGCTGATGACTTCGGGCGAGGCTGCCGAAGCTGCTCGACGACTCGGGCCCATTCATGAGCGTGATGTATTCGGCAAGAAGGTCATGACATTTAAAGATATCGACCGCGACCAGTTGGACGGCCTTGGAGAAACGCATACGCCGTCGATTGCCGACCTCTTCGTCGCCATGATTAAAGGCGCAGCGGCATGATTACAAATCAATTGGCGCTCATTCGACGAGAGCTCTGGGAACACGGCTCAATCTGGGTGACTCCGACGGCCGTTGTGTTTGTCCTGGCACTCGGCGCCATAGCCAGTTTTGTTGCAGCATCCGGTTTTGGCGCGGCTGTCGACATAGCGATCATCGGCGCGTCAAACGTCGGTGACGCGGAGCGCAGAGCGGCCTTGATGGTGGCTCTGCTCCTCAACACTTCCGTATTGCTAATCGCGATGTGGATACTGACCGTCTTCTACAGTCTGGATTCGCTTTATGCGGAGCGCAAAGACAAAAGCATCCTGTTCTGGCGTTCCCTGCCCATCACCGATACAGAGGTGGTGTTGTCGAAACTACTGACCGCGGTAGTACTGATACCATTGGTTACCTTCGTCGCCGTCGTCGTATCGCACCTCATTAATCTCCTGCTGACAAGCATCTGGATCAGTTTTGAGGGTGGTAGCGCGAGCCACCTTATCTGGGGTTCAGTACCATTATTCGATACCTGGGCGGCGATCCTGGTCGTCATGATTGCGGCGCCACTGTGGGCATCCCCGATAATCGGTTGGTTTCTGTTTGTATCCGCCTGGACGAAACGCTCGCCGTTACTGATGGCGTTTCTACCAATCATAGTATTGGCACTACTCGAGTATGTTGTTTTCCGTTCGCACCTGCTCTTCACGGCTATCGGTTCGCGGACCCAATTGATCAATATGCCGATTTTTCACGGCGATCCATCAGTTTTTTTCGATAACCAGAACTTCCAAGCTCATTCGCAAGGGTTCCTGAGTCTGCTTGCGCAACTTGATGTTGGTAGATTTGTGACCAGCCCAGGTCTATGGGCCGGACTTACGGTGTGCGGCCTGCTGGTGACGGCGGCCATCTACGTGCGGCGATATCGCGATGATTCATGAATAATCGGGGCTACGAGTCTGCGTAGCAGGAATACTTTCTACCGCGCAGACTCCTGGTCAAGTGGTGACCGGCCAGACATATCGTGCTTGCGTAGTTTGCCGCGTAATTGGTGATAGCTAAGTCCCAGCAACTCGGCCGCCATGCGCTGGTTGAAGCGCGACCTCTCGAGGGCGGCTTGCAGGAATCCTCTCTCCGTTTCATCAAGCCTCTTCGTAAGGTCTGCAGGCAGCAGCGGCGCGCGTTGCAGCGGTGAGTTTCGGGGATGGTCCTCCTCCGGTTCTGCCAGTTTGAACGGCGAATCGAACGGATCTATCGCGATGCTTGCTATTGGTCTCTCAGGCTCGTCAGAACGATACACGGAGCGCTCGACTGCGTTCTTCAATTCGCGGACATTGCCAGGCCATTTGTAGCGAAGCAGGGCAGACGAGGCGCGCGGGCTGAATCCTGGAAAAAAGGAGCGTTTGAGTTCACTTGCCATATTAACGGCGAATGCATAGGACAGCGGCAATATATCTTCAAGGCGTTCGCGAAGCGGCGGTATAGTGATGACGTCAAATGCAAGTCGATCCAACAGATCCTTACGAAAAAGGCCTTTGGATGCCAGCATCTGCAGATCGGAATTTGTCGATCCGACAATTCGAACTTCGATGCGCAGTGTTTCGCTACCGCCAACACGCTGCATCTCGCCGTATTCAATCACGCGCAGGATTTTCTCTTGCATGCGCAGCGATATTGTTGCGAGTTCATCGAGGATCAGGGTGCCGCCATCAGCGCGTTCAAAATGCCCCTCATGCGCACGCACGGCACCCGTGAATGCACCAGCTTCATGACCAAATAATTCCGACTCCAGGATGGACTCGGTCAATGCAGCACAGTTGACCTTGACCACGGGCTGTTCCCACCGGTCAGAAAGAAAATGCAGGCGAGACGCGATCAACTCCTTGCCAGTGCCACGCTCGCCGACAACGAGTACCGGCTTGTCGAGCGGTGCCGCGCGTGACACATGCTCGAGCATCTCGAGGAATGCTGGCGCCTCGCCAATAATCTGTTGGGTTGGGCGGTTGACTGTCATTAGCTAATTTCACCATAGTTTAGTGATAATCGCTAATAAATAGCTAAATTGACCAATGTTGCTGAGTGTCTTCAGCCGTCTCATTTCCTTTTAAGACGCATGAAAACAATAAGTTAAGTGATGTTTGGTGCATCTGGCATGGAAGCTGCAGTATCAACAGTAGGTTTCACCAATAACGAGGACATATTCATGGGCATATTCACGAGATTCAGCGACATCGTGAACTCGAACATCAACGCGATTCTCGACAAGGCCGAAGACCCCGAGAAGATTGTACGGCTGATGATCCAGGAGATGGAGGACACGCTCGTCGAGGTTCGTTCTGCGGCCGCGCGGTCGATCGCCGATAAAAAAGATCTGAACCGCAGACTTGAGTCGGTCGAACGCGAACTCTCAGATTGGGACGAAAAAGCGGAACTTGCGATACGCAAAGAGCGCGAAGACCTTGCCAAAGCGGCGTTGGTCGAGAAGTCGCGCGTTGCTGGCGCTGCCGACTTGCTGAAACAGGATTACCAGGCAGTTGACGAGGGGCTCGGCAAACTCAACGAGGATATTGCGAAGCTCGAGGCTAAGCTCGAAGACGCTAAAGCCCGGCAGAAAGCCTTGTTGTCCAGGCACAAGACGGCAAGCAGCCGGCTTGCGGCCAGACGGAAAATCTACGACTACAAAATTGACGATGCGATGATCCGGTTCGAGCAATACACACGACGAATCGACGACATAGAGGGACGTGTCGAGGCATTTGACCTTGGCCTGCCGAAAGATCTCAATCATGAATTCGCGAGTCTGGAAGCCGAAGAATCAGTTAAAAAGGAGCTGGACGAGTTGAAGCAACGTGTTGCCGCAGAACTGGAACGAACGGCGGAGGCAAAGTAGTTGAGCGCAAATGAGTTACTGACATTAGCACTGATACTGTTTCTCGTTATTCCAGCGCCGCTGTTTATCGTGCTGCACTTTGTCAGCAAATGGAAACAGTCGCGTGAGATATCGCGTGATGATGAACAGATGCTTGAGGATCTCTGGCAACTATCACAGCGCTTAGGTGATCGCCTGGAAACTCTGGAGAGAATTCTCGATGATGAGTTGCCTGATCGAAGGAGACGACAATGAGTCAACGCACCTGGAATATTGATTTTGGTCCGCTTCGTGGCCTGTATCGCGATCGCGACAACGCATGGGTATTCGGCGTTTGCGCCGGTATGGCAGATCGATTCAGGTTTCGCCTGGGCACGGTGCGGGTTATCGCCGTGATATGCCTGGTACTGTTTTTTTGGTTAACTGTCGCAATTTACATTGGCGCGACAATGCTGATTCAGGAAAAACCCCTGATCTACTCGGGAACGCGAACTGAGTATGAATTCTGGCGCCGCAACCACCGTGACCACTGGAGTCGTTTATGAGGACCTATGCCGCAATGGGAAATCGTCGATTTTCAAGAAACGCCGACAAGGCCATATTCGGTGGTGTGTGCGCTGGAATCTCAGACTATTTCGGCTTTAATCGGCGCGCTACGCGTTTTCTCGCGATCGTCGCGTTCTGCATGGCAATGCCTATCACGATTTTAGCCTATCTCGGCGTTGTTTTTCTGGTGCCAGCA
The DNA here is from genome assembly GCA_022574185.1 of Pseudomonadota bacterium. Classification (GTDB taxonomy): domain Bacteria; phylum Pseudomonadota; class Gammaproteobacteria; order Steroidobacterales; family Woeseiaceae; genus UBA1847. The sequence goes on along the minus strand of JACZSM010000003.1, from coordinate 58,211 downwards.
ACATCCGGCACACCTGAAAAACACGGTGACCCGGAATTCAGGCAGGCATTGCGCGCGTCGCCGAGACAGGCTGCGAGTGATGTCCGAAGGAGGTTTCAGTCACTCGATCGCCGACTCGCACGGCTCGAGAAATACGTGACGTCATCGCGCTATCAGCTTGATCGGGATTTCAGAAATCTTTGAGATAGTAAAACACTAAAATAGGGAGCCATTGATGAACAGCACTCTAATTTTCGTACTTTGCATCGTAGCCATCTACTATACGGCGGACACTGTGCAGAAAATAATCAGAGCGCGGGCAGACAGGAAAGGTGGTGATACAGAACTTGAGGATACGCTGTTGCGAATCGACGAGCTCGAAGAGCGCATTGGCGTTCTTGAAAGAATCGTAACCGAAAATAAATACGATCTACGCAGCGAAATCAACAGACTTTGAACAGAAAATTCCAATCAGTTAACGCACTTGGCGGAAATATTTACTGCGCTGCTTTCCGTGCCTCGTTATAGGCTCTGACCTGTTGGTTGAACTCCTCTCCAACCAGATCTTTTTCGTCATTTGCCGCATCGAATTTCTTGCTAATCAATTTGTCACGACGCTTTAGATCCTCGGGGTCGGTAATTTTCAATTCTGCGATGGCTTCTTCCTCACTGGTTTCGACGCAGCTCAGATACTCGTCCACACCGGCCAGATAAGTACCCACATCTGCCTTTGCGGTGAGCAATTCATCTTTCGTAGCCGTGTTTCCGTCAGGAATGGCGGGGCGGCCCGGATAATCGCAGGGGAAAGCCAGTGGGGCAGCAAGCAAGATGAGGCTACCCATCGCAAACTTGGTTTTTTTGTTCATAATTTCGAATCAGTTGTGGCCGGCTGACACGTCAGACTGTCAACTAACCAGTGAGTACGGGTCGGGTAATTTAAGCACGATGCATGGCCAGAGTGAAGTAGTCAGAAAAATTATTTATTAGCATTTTGAGAGCGCCGTTTGCTGGTGAAGCTTCTGGGCTAGGCAAACAGAGCGCGGTGTGTATCGGTGCCGTCAGCTTGTGCCAGCAACAACTTCAAGTAGTCCTCAGAACTCATAGGAGCACCGAATAGCAGGCCCTGAACGTAAGTACACTCAAGGCCTTGTAGGAAATTGAGCTGTGCCACGGTTTCCACACCCTCAGCAACGACGTCCATGTTGAGGTTTCGACCCATCTGGATAATCGTGCCGACAATGACTGCATCGTCCGGGCTAATTGCCACGTCGCGTACAAACGACTTGTCGACTTTGAGTGTGCTGATCGGAAACTGTTGCAGAGCGCTCAGTGAAGAGTACCCAGTGCCAAAATCGTCAATCGCAAGATGCAACCCGAGCGCATAAAGTTGATCAAGAAGTTTGATCGTACGCTCCGGGTTTTCCATCAATGTTGTCTCAGTAATTTCGAGTTCAAGAGACGTCGGCGAAACCTCATGGCCTCTCAAAATAGCATCGATGCGGTTTATGAAGTTGGGTTGCCGCAGCTGCTTAAGCGACAGATTGACCGATATCCGCCCAGGCGACGAGACGGAACGCTGCCACAGCCGGAAATCTTCACACACTTTATCGAGCACCCATTCGCCAATTTCTATGATGAGGTTTGACTCTTCAGCAATAGGAATAAAATCGGACGGCAGGATCATGCCGCGATCGGGACGTTGCCAGCGCACCAGCGCTTCAGCACCATAAATCTCGCCGGTCCTGACGTTGAATTTCGGTTGGTAATGCACCAGTAATTCGTCTCGTTCGAATGCGCGCTTTAGTCTGCTCTTGGTCATCAGGTGATCGACCGCGGCCTCGTTCATCTCTGGCAAGTAAACCGAGAATATGTTTCCGCCGGCCTTCTTGGCGCTGTACAGAGCAGCATCTGCATTACGAATCAGATCGATGACATTTGCTGCATCGTCGGGATAGTAGGCAATGCCCAAGCTCGCGGTCATAAATACTTCGTGGCCTTGTACGAAGAATGGATCGGCAAGACGATCGAGCAGAGATTTCGCGAGCTTGTCAGTAGCGGCCGTCCCTGCGCCGCCGGGGCCAAAGCCTTTCAAAAATACGGCAAACTCATCACCGGCCAACCGGCCGATTACGGATTTATCAGGTAATGCCGCCGTCAATCGCTCCGCTACTATTTCGAGCGCTGTATCACCGGCGAGGTGGCCGAACGTGTCGTTTATTTCTTTGAAGAGATCTATATCGATGTAAAAGAGACAAATTGGCTCACTGGCACGCCGCGCGCGCGCGATTGCGCGTTGCAATAGATGCTGAAACTGCATGCGGTTCGGGATCTTGGTCAACGCATCGATACTAGCGAGATAGCGTATGCGTTGTTCGGCGCGTTTTCTCTCGGTGATGTTCTGCGCGGCGTAAATCCGATCCTCGGTATCATCGTCTTTGCCATCAACAACCGAACAGGTATAGGAAACGGGTATCAACTCGCCAAATTTGTTCTTGAAAAATGCTTCAATTGGTACGCCGGTTTCTTTCTTGTCGAGCAGGGACGGAGTCTTACGCGACTTGACGACGGAGTCGATTGATGTATTGACAATTTCGCATTCGTCATAGCCCAGAAGAATGGTTGTTGCCTTGTTGATGCGCTTGATGGTGCCGTCACTCGATGTCACGATTATTGCTTCATTCATTCCCGAAAGAATGCTGTCGAGATAGTTACGCGAAATCGTTGCTAGTCGGAGCCGGTCACGCATGTCATTGAATACGGCCGCGAGCTCGCCGAGAGCATCACCAGGCGCATGCGGCAGGGGTTCTTCAAATTCTGCGTCCCCGAATTTCTCCATCTGGATGCGAAAGTTGCGGATTCGTGCCGTTTGCTTGTGCAGAATCATCCAAACAAAAACACCGAAGGTCAGCAACGTTACGAGCATACCGAAGCCAATCCAGCTATAGCTGAGGCGGCGACTCTGAATCTCTTTGTCCAGCAACGTCGCCGCGAATGCGGCGGATTCGGCACGTAACTGGTCGAGCCGGAAGGATCCAGTCAGTATTCCAAGTTCTTCATCGTTGCGCGTGACCGCATAGGTCATGACAAGATTGTCCGGCGACCAGGTAATGTTGTCTGAAAATTCGCTCGTCAAAAATTGACCTGCTCGTAGCGAACCTAACGCATCATTGTTAAAACTCAATCCGGAAATTATTTCGTTCTCAAGTAATGCGCGATTCAATGTCCGCAGTACCGATGGCGAATTGAGTGTGTCCGTTTCGAATGCCATGAGATTGGCGACCGCATGTATCTGTGCACGAACTCGTCTTTCAAAGCTGACCCGAAGAGACGCATCGTACTCATTCGCGCTTGTCGTAATGATTTCATTGGCGAGCCAGCGATATTGACCGTAGAACATCGATAGCATAATGACGCCAATGGCGAAGCCAAGCGCCAGTAGGAGCAGGAGGTGTCGTGGAAATTTGCTGCCGATCATCTGTCTCGTAGTCCCGTCAGGAGTGCGCCGACGCGATATGATCAGCGTCGGCCGGCCTGCGGGCCCTTTATAATTATTCTGCTAAAAAGTGCGGCGTTGTCGTGGCAATCGACCCCGATTGTGCCGGTACACTTGCGTCGAGCGCTATAGCTGATCAGTTTAGCACCAGGCGGAAAGTGCCGTGTGTGTTTCCAGTACGGACAATTTAAGAATGTGTATGTAGAACCATATATATTATATGGTCGTATAAAACCATATATAGTATGAATGTATCTTCAGTCGTTCTTGCGCTTTTCGATAAACTTTACCGGCTTGCTAGCGCCCGTGGTCTTCATAACACCCTCGACAATGGCTCCTTCGGCGACTGCAATTGCTGCTCCCGACACGGTTCCGGCGATTTTCGCGGTGTCGGTAATTTCAATTTTGCCAGCGGAGATGATGTCGCCTTCTACGTGGCCTGCGATAATGATGTTGCCCGCCCGGATAGTGCCGGTCCAACGACCATTTCGGGTGAGCGTGACCGTACCACTCAGGTCACACTCGCCGTCGATTTCGCCATTGACCAGAACGTCGCTAGTTCCTGTAATCAGACCCGATATCTTGCAGCCTTCGCTGATAAGTGTGGGCTGGCCGGGAGCATAGTCGCGCATCCGGCGTCGCTGTGTACGATCCATACCAGTAATGCTCCGGAAGTGGATTGTGGCTGCCAGAACGCATAGTACTCGTTGCCAGGATCGATTGTTAAGGAACAAGGTCAGTCGGCGCCTGTGGCAATGGCGTGCAAACGCAAATGGCGCGAACATTCCACGCTTGTGGTAAAACAGCGGGCCAGTTTGATCGCATCGCTCGACGAAGAGAAAAAATTTGAGACAGGGATTTGACATGCGCCTGGGCGCCCTCGCTTCCGCATCGGGCAATCCACTGGCTGGCGGTCTCAAAGGTATCGAGAAGGAGTCGTTACGCATTGATGCTAGCGGAGACTTGTCGCGCACAGTCCATCCAGTTGCGCTCGGCTCGGCACTCACCAATCGATTCATTACAACAGATTTTTCAGAGGCACTGCTGGAATTCATCACACCTGCGTTCGCCAACACATGGGAGTCCCTGCATTTTCTTTGTGACGTTCATCAGTTCACCTATAAACGACTGGGAAATGAGTTGCTCTGGATCACAAGTATGCCGTGTCGCGTGCCTGCTGATTCGCTGGTTCCTCTAGCGCGTTATGGCACCTCGAATGTCGGGCAGATGAAAACGATTTATCGGCGCGGACTCGGTTACCGATATGGCAGACACATGCAGACTATCGCTGGTGTGCACTTCAATTACTCATTGCCAGATCAGTTTTGGCTCGAGTACCGAGAAGTCGTTTGCGATCGACAGAGCGACGATCAGTTTCGATCTGAACAATATCTCGGCCTCGTTCGAAATTTCAGGCGCTTCGGCTGGCTCGTCTTATATCTTTGCGGAGCATCGCCAGCGATGTGCAAATCGTTCGCAGGCAATGCCGACGTGAAAATGGCCGCATTGAATGAAGAGACCTGGTATGAACCATACGGTACATCGCTGCGCATGAGCGATCTCGGCTACAGTAATCAAAATCAGGCGCGTATCAATATTTCCCTCAATAGTCTGGACGAATACATTTGCGACCTTGACAGGGCAATCAGAACGCCCGAGCCAGCGTACAAGCACATCGGCGTGAAAGTTGATGGAGAGTATCGGCAATTGAATACCAATCGATTGCAGATCGAAAATGAGTACTACAGTCCCGTCAGACCAAAGCGTGTCGCGAAGTCCGGCGAGCGCCCTACAACAGCCCTGCGGCGAGATGGCATCGAATACGTCGAGATTCGCTCGCTTGATATCAACGTCAACGATCCTGCCGGAATTAACCAGAATACGATGCGCTTCGTCGAAGCGTTTCTTATCTATTGTCTCGTCGAAGACAGCCCGCCTCTCAATGACAGTTCACTGCGAGAAACCAGGCGCAATCATACGGGAACAGCTACGCAAGGACGGGATCCAAAATTTCGATTACAGCGCGGCAGTGATGCAGTGACGCTGAAAACCTGGGCGGGCGAGATACTCGCAAATGTAATTGCTATCGCCGAGTTGATCGACGCAGGAGAGGGGGGTGACAGCTACGTTCAGGCGGTACGAATGATGCAATCGATGGTGGATCACCCGGACACAACGCCGTCGGCGCGTTTGCTTGACGAACTGCGTAATGCCAACTGCAGTTTCTTCGACTTTGCATTATCGGTTGCACAAAGCCACAAAGATTATTTCGCGGAGATTCCGCCGCTGTCAGAGGATCGACAACGGCAATTTGATGTCGAGGTGGCACGATCTCTTCAACAGCAGAGTGAAATCGAAGCAAACGATAAGATCAGCCTGGAAGATTACCTGGCCGCGTACTTCAACTCGGACTAGGAAACCTCTGATCTTTTCAAGAACTCGTATCTTGCATGCAGAATAAATAAGAGGGTTCCTGGTTCAAAACGGCAGCGGCGTACCGTGTTCGAATGCATATTTTCGGTAAAGCTGTTGCAATGTTCTTGTAAGTTCGCCAACGCAGCCGTCGCCAATAATACGACCATCAGCTTCAAGAATCGGCGTTAGTTCGCCCATGGTTCCAGTCGTAAATACTTCATCCGCTGTGTATATCTCGCTCAATGAGAGTTTGCACTCCCGCGCAGGAATCAGTTGTTCCGCACAGATATCCAAAATTGATTGTCGAGTCAAACCGGGCAAACATGCGTCGGCGTACGGCGTGCTAAGCGCGCCGCCGCTCACAATGAAAATATTAGCGTCGTTTGTTTCCGCAACAAAACCGTCAATATCGAGCATTATTGCGCTGTCCACAGCTGCAACGTTCGCTTCGATCGAAGCGAGGATGTTGTTGAGCAGATTGTTATGGTGAATCTTGGAGTCGAGACATTGCGGCGTATTGCGGCGTATTGCGGCCGTAATGACGCGAATGCCATTGTCGGAATACACCGGCGGCTTCCACTCGGCAAGTACAATCAGTGTACAGCCGGACTGGTTGAATCGGGGATTCATGCCGGACGTAACTTTCTCGCCTCGAGTCAGTGTCAGGCGAATATGCGCGTTGTCGCGCATGCCATTTGCCTCGAGTGTGGAAAAGATGGCTTTGCGAATTTCTGCGGACGGTGGCACCGCTGCAAAGGCGAGCGCCTTGGCCGAGTTCTGCAGTCGTGCAAGATGTTCATCCAAAGCCGCGATGCGTCCTTTGTAAATTCGCAATCCCTCCCAGACCGCGTCGCCGCCTTGCACGACACTGTCAAATACCGAAACTTTTGCCTCGGCACGCGGCAGGAGTTCGCCGTCGACGAACACAGTAATGTCTTTATTTCGAGAATCCGGGATGTTCAACTTTAAGTACCGTGATTGCTGCTTCGAATCGCACCGGCGAATAGCCTGTCATACCATGGTTTGCATTCGACAAGCAGCGGTTTAAGCGCAGCAGGAAATCCGGTCTTCGGCTCGTAAGCTGCAAATCCCGTGCTCCGATGCAAGGCGTGATACCAATACGGAGCCCAGACGCCATCCTCGGCGCGTGCTCCGGCGGTCCAGTGCAACATGCTTTTGCTGAAGGCCAGACCAAGATGAGCGCAGAGTTTCCGCAGCACACCCTCCGGATCCAGTAATAATTCACGGGAATCGATAATGGCTGGATCCTGGCCCGAATTAAGGAGGTCGGAATACAGCTCCCATTGTTGTCGCAGGCCTGTGTCAGCAAGTTTGGCTTGCGGCACCTGGATCGTCAAAGACGGCAACATTTCCTCCGGATCGCGAATCAGCATGATATTGCAGGTCCGCGTGAGAAATCCCAGATCCAATGCGATGAGATGATGCGCCATGTGCTTGAAAAAGTGATGCCTTGAATCGTCACGGGCCTGTGCATCGAGCAAATCGTGCATGACGCTGTCGCCATCACAGTTCATGCTCGCGAGTACCTGTTCGCGCCCGGGATGATCGGCACCTGAAACGCGAAGATAGTGGCCATACAGCGGTTCATCGACAACCAGGACATCTTCGCGCTGCGCGAAGCTGTACATCAAGGCCGTCGAAACGGTTCGCGGACCCGACCAGAGGCAGATTGGTTTTGGCACGATGTGTGGCTCAACATTGAGACTGCATGGGCCCGCGGATTGTACAGGGCGAGAAGCCCTTGCGAAAATCCTTGCAATTTAAGTGCTTACGAGAGTGACCAATGCACGAAAAGGGTCATTTGTTGTGCGCCCCGTCACAATTTGACAGGTCGATGGTGTGAGGGAGGCGCCACTAAACTAAACTTACGGGGAAACGCCCGGTTTGCCGGCGTCTTGCCCCGAATTAATGGAATAGCAAATTGTTCAAGAGCTTCATTGCTGGAATTCTTCTTGGCGTAGCAGTCGGTGTTGCGGCGTTGTATTACGTGCCCGCGGTTGATCAAGTTCGTGAGCAATCGATGATTGAGGTAAAGCCGAACGGCGGCAACATCGAATCGTTTCATATCAACGTGCCAACCGACCGCATTATGGTTGGCGCGCCAAACCAGCAGGTTGCATTGCCGCTTGGTCTTGAGTGGCCATCCAACAATCTTTTTGCCGGCATTCGAGCCGAACTCTTCAAGCTTCGCAATGCCAAAGATATTGTGGTCGGGATCGCGAGCAGAGTCGCTGCGAGCGGTGGTGAGCGCGGTGACATCATCGAGTGGGTTCTGCACCTGCCTGCTCGTGGCTCGGTGTATCTGACGATGCAGCCCGAGGCGGTCATCGGTGGCTATCGAGTAGGCGAGCTGCGGGCAGGGACCCGGGAATTTTCGTCATTGCAGGGGCAGGTAACGGAACGCTGGATCGTAGATACAGCGGCGTCTGATGATGCGACAGCCGGGCGGATCGAGCTCAAGACCGAATTTGTCGGCCGCCTGGAAGACCAATGATGAAGTATGTGATCTCTTTGATTATCGGTATGCTGGTCGGCATCGCGGCGCTGTTCTTGATGTTGTATTTCAACCCGTTGACGTCACAGAATAAACTGTCGCCGTTGTCTGTGACCGACAATGACGTGATCACGCTCCATTATTCCGCCGTAGCGCAGGATTCGCTGATCTACACGAATGACGGCGAGTCACAAGTCGACCCACATCCCGTCAAGGTGTTGCAGCTCTGGGAGCCGACTATCCGCCTGACCAGAGCCATGGCAACAGTACTATTGGACAGCCGCGGCCAGGTGGCCGGCATCGGCATCAAGTTCTCGTCTGATTCGGAGAGCAGCAACATTCTGGACGGCGCAGCCATTGTCGATAGCGTCTGGCATATCTTTTTACCTGGGCGCGGCAGTCTCTTTATCGAGCAATCTGAAAACTACTGGAGTTATCTGCGCAAAGTTGTAATCCCTGCGTACAGGAGTTCGGGTGACAACTGGCGCGGGACATGGCATGGCAATATCACGTCAGGCCCTGGCGCGCTTGGGACGGCGCGAGTCGTCGGCGGTAGCGGCGAATTCAGCGGTATCGACACCGAAGCCGTTGAGGCGCTTTTAGCAAAAGCCTATTCCGTCGAACTGGGTCCGGTCGCAATAGATGGCGAGCTGTTGATCGAGATTCCGCGCAAGCGTGAGTTTGACAACGCAGCGACCGAATAGAGCATCGGCAGCCGGCGGGCAGGTCCGCCTGACGAACCGTCATACAGCCTGTAGTGGCCAAAGAATAGGTAGCAACACCATGACGGTGATGAATACGACAATCGTCAACGGCACACCGACTTTGAGATAATCCACGAATCGGTATCCGCCGGGGCCCATTACGAGAATATTTGCCGGATGTGATATTGGACTCGTAAAGCTCGCGGATGCGGCCATCGCCACTGCCATCATCGCAGTCTCGGGCGCCAGCCCCATATCTGCCATTGCCGATAACACGATCGGCGACATGAGTACAACCAGCGCAGCGGTCGGGATGATCATCGTCGCCATCGCCGTGAGGATATAGAGGCCCATGATGACCGGCCATGGGCCTGCATCACCCAGCAGCGTCATGACCTGGCCGGCAAGAAAAGTTGCCGCGCCTGTCTCCTGCATCGCTGTACCAAGTGGCAGCATGCCGGCGATAAGAAAAATTGCGCGCCAGTCGATCGCGCGATAGGCCTGCTCCATATTCAAACAACCCGTCAGCACCATGATGCTGCCACCCACGACCGCTGCAACCGATATTGGGGTGTAGCCAAGCATGGTGGACAGCACGACACCGAGCATGATGAATGCGGCAAGTGGTGCGCGCCGTGTGTCCGGTGGTTTTTGACCGAGCGGCGTCAGGATCAGGAAGTCCGAATCCGACGTCAGCAGCGCCAACCGGTCGCGCGGTCCAAGCAACAATATTGCATCACCGAGCTGCAAGCGCTCGTCGGCCAGCTCAGTGCCAATGGGTTCACCTTCGCGCCAGATGCCTGCGAGTTCGACGCCGTATCGTTCGCGAAAATTGAGTTCACCCACCGACCGGCCCGCAAGGTTGCTGCGTGGGTCGAGAGTTGCGTCCATCAAGGTAAGACGCTCAGATTCAAACGCACCGAGATTGGCCGGTACGCTGGTGTCTATCTCGAGTTCCTGCAGTCCGCGGAGTACCTCAAGGTCCTCAGGCTGACCTTCAATCAGCAACAGATCGCCGCCAATAAGGGTTTCATCACCGCGCGGCATGACCTTCAGCGTGCCGTCGCGAAAAATGGCCGCGACGCGGAAATCAAATACATCTCCGAGTCGGCTCTTGCGCAACGTAGCGCCAACGAGTTCGCTGGTCTTGGGCAAGCGAACGACGAACATGCGTTCTTCGGTGTGGTGTTGCTCTTGCAGACGCTCGGTGCTGAGAATTTCGATGGCAGAGAAATCAGAAAACTTTTCGAGTTGTTCCAGTGCGGCGAATTCTCCTTGCACGAGAATTCGTTCGCCCGTTCTCAGCGGCACGTAGGCAAGGTTGGTGAGGCGGTATCGGTCCTTGCGCCACAGTCCGACGACGGCGACGTTGAAACGGGTGCGAAATGCCGCGTCGCGCACGAGTTCCGATATGAGCGGGGATGTGTCGGCAATCGTCACCTCTGCATAAGCGACTTTCGCCGCCACCATGGACTTCAGGACCGGTGCTTCACGTTCGATAACGAGATCGCTCCAGCGGCGCAACTCACGGAATTGATCGAGCCGACCCTGCACGAGGATACCGTCGCCACCGCGCAGGATGGTTTGACGACTTGGCAAGGTTTCGCTGCGACCTTCCCGAACCAGGGCTAAAATAATTAGCCCGGTCGAAGTGCCAATACGGCTTTCGGCGAGAGTCTTGCCGACGAGTACCGAGAAGCTTGGTACACGCATCATGAACGTGTGTTCGTGTAGCTTGTACTGGGAGCGAAGACTGCGTTGGCTGACGTGCTTGTCGCGTTCAGCGTGGCGCTTAGGCAGTAAAAAGCGGCCGAAAAGAGTGACGAACAATACGCCAATGATCATAACGGCACCGCCCAGTGGCGTGAAATCGAACAACTTGAACGGTGCGTTGCCGTTCTGCGTCAACGCCTCACTGATCAGGAGATTTGGCGGCGTGCCAATCAATGTCATCAGGCCACCGAGCAAGGTTGAATAAGCCAGGGGCATCAACAGTCGCGATGCGGGAATGCGCGTGCGGCGTGCAATTTCGACGACGACGGGCAACATCAATGCGGCGACGCCGATGTTATTCATGAATGCTGACAGCACTGCGCCCGTAATCATGATGACGAAAATCATCGTGATTTCGCGACTACCGCCCAGGCGCATGACCTGGCGGCCGATAATGGCGGCGATGCCGGTGCGGGTAAGTCCCGCGCTCAGGATGAACATCGCCCAGACCGTGATCACAGCGCTATTCGAAAATCCGGCGAACGCCTGATCGGCGTCAACCACCCCTTTTAGTGCCAGCGCACCAAGCACCAGCAAGGCGACGAGGTCCATGCGAATGACTTCGCTGATAAACAGGATCAGCGAGACGATGAGAACGCCCAGAACAAATGCGATGTCAGGCGTCATTCGATCAAGTCAACAGTCACGAGGGTCTCTTGAAGGGTGTCTGCTTCGACTTATACACGAGCTTGCAAGCAAAAGCGTGGCACTGCTTCCTGACGAATTATGTGCCGGCGCGAACTTGCACTTGTAAATTTATCCAGTACTGTATAAAAATACAGATATTTCCTCCGAGGGCCTACCGTGCAAGCGGCCGAGTGTACCGACGACTACCTTGTGACACTGAACCCGGCACAACGCCAGGCGGCAGTTTATGGCGCGCCAGACGCTGGCAACAACTTCCGGGCTGGCCCGTTGCTCGTCATTGCTGGTGCCGGCACGGGCAAGACGATGATGCTGGCGCACCGCGTGGCTCACTTGATCATTTGTGGCGTTAGTCCCGAACGCATCCTGTTGCTGACCTTCACGCGCCGTGCGGCCCAGGAAATGAACCGTCGTGTCGATACCATCGTGCGCCGAGCAATTGCAGCGGATGACGCAATTCGGTTACCGGCTGGAATTTTGCCATGGTCTGGCACGTTTCATTCGATCGCCAATCGTTTGTTGAGATGCTATGCCGGCAATCTCGGGCTTGACCCAGGCTTCTCGGTTCTCGATCGTGGCGACGCTGCTGATAGCATCGATATCACGAGGCACGAACTGGCATTGTCCCGGAAAATGCGCCGATTTCCGAAGAAAGACACCTGCCTCGCGATTTATTCACGGTGTGTCAACACACAAAAACCTTTGGCTGACATACTCAGTGAATTCTATCCATGGTGCGCAGACTGGGAAGCCGAACTCCGTGAGTTGTTTCTGCACTATGTCGATCGCAAGCAGCAGTGTCAGTCGCTCGATTACGATGACCTGTTGCTTTACTGGGGGCATCTTGTCGCAGACGCAGAATTCGCAAGTGAAATTGGGTCATGCTTCGATCACGTACTCGTGGATGAATATCAAGACACCAACCTCATTCAGGCGCAGATTCTGCGCGCTATCAAACCCGATGGCGATGGTGTAACGGTTGTCGGCGATGACGCACAGTCGATCTACTCATTCAGGGCGGCCGACGTCGAAAATATCCTGGGCTTCGCCGATCAGTTCACGCCGGCTGCAAAGGTCATCTCGCTCGCCGAAAATTACCGGTCAACACAGGCAATACTCAATACCGCAAACTGCCTGATTGCGGAAAGCGAGCGACTATACCGTAAGGACTTGTATTCACAGCGTAAAGATGGTGCAAATCCGACTTATGTGACCGTCGAGGATGGTGATGCGGAGGCGGATTTTGTTATAGCTGCTATTCTCGAAAATCGTGAAGCGGGCATGCAACTCATGGATCAGGCGGTGCTATTTCGTGGTGCCCATCACAGCGACAGGCTCGAACTTGAGCTGGTGCGAAGGAATATCCCCTACGTCAAATACGGCGGCCTCAAATTTCTCGAAGCGGGCCATGTAAAAGACGTGTTGTCGATACTCAAGTGGGCAGAAAACCCAAAGAATGAAATCGCCGCGTTTCGTGTCCTGAAACTGCTGCCGGGCATGGGCCCGGCATACGCGTCGCGATGTTTTCAGCACCTCGCGTACGGCGAGTACGGTTTTTCAGCGATACGTAGTTTTCGACCACCGGCGGCAACCGCCGCTGGCTGGGGTGATTTTTGCGAACTGATGGAATCGCTGTCAGCAGCCGAAATTGACGATGTTGGTTGGCAGACGCAGCTCACACAGGTACGGTGTTGGTATCAACCGCATCTTGAGCGATTGTACGACGGCCTCGATACGCGTGAGGCAGACCTTGAACAACTCGAGCAGATTTCCGGGCGATATCCAACGCGCGAACGATTTCTGACAGAGCTGACACTCGATCCGCCGAGTGCGGCAGGCGACCTCGCTGGCGACCCGCTTCTGGACGAGGACTACCTGATTTTGTCGACTGTGCATTCTGCGAAAGGGCAGGAGTGGGATGCTGTCTATGTGCTGAATGTTGCCGATGGTAATTTTCCGTCAGAATTTGCGACGGGCAAACCTGAGATGATCGAAGAGGAAAGGCGACTGCTCTATGTCGCGATGACGCGAGCGAAACAATCGTTGTCATTGATTGCGCCGCTTCGATACCACGTGATACAGCAGCGCCGCGACGGTGATAAACATGTCTTTGGCGCACGCAGCCGGTTCATGACAGACACTTTGCTCGCCACGATGCAGCGAGGATTCCATGGACGCGATGAACCGCAGTCGCGGCGTCTGCGGCCACGGACGGACAGACGGCTTGATGTTGCGGCGCGCGTACGCGAGATGTGGTAGTAAAAAAAGGCGGTGACACCAGGCCACCGCCAATCAAAACGAAACAAACAGCATAAGGGAATTATAGTTTGTTACGTTAATCTCTATGGCTTTGATGCATCCAGGGTCGGAATGGTTGCATCATAATTGGAATAACGAAATCGCTTATGCCAGAAATAGAGTTTCTTTTGAAATCAATTTCATAATGCAGCGAGGTAGTACGGATGGCTGACGACAGCGCAGTTCGGGACCAGGTAACTGATGAGGAATGGCAGGTTCGCGTTGACCTGGCGGCCTGCTATCGCATTATCGCGATGTATGGCTGGGACGACCTCGTTTTTACGCATGTTTCGGCGCGAGTGCCCGGCCCCGAAGAGCACTTCCTGATCAATGCCTACGGCATGCTTTTCGAGGAAATGACAGCGAGCAGCCTCGTCAAGGTCGACCTCAAGGGCAACAAGATTCTTGAGTCGACGCACATGATCAATCCGGCAGGCTTCGTCATCCACAGCGCCGTACACGAGGCTCGCGCTGATTGTGGCTGTGTCTTGCATACGCACACCAAAGCCGGTATCGCCGTCTCGGCGCAGGTGGACGGATTGCGGCCAATCTCGCAGATATCGTTGTTTCCCTACAGCGCACTGGGTTATCACGCCTACGAGGGAATTGCGCTCAATGATGATGAGAAGCAGAGGCTCGTCGCGGATCTTGGCGACAATCATGCGCTGATATTGCGCAATCACGGCTTATTGACGACGGGAACCACAATTGCCGATGCTTTCTTGATGATGTACGCGCTGGAGACGGCTTGTCAGACGCAGATTCTCGCGCAGTCAAGCGGTCAGGAATTAGTGCAAGTGCCGCAAGCCATTGTCGATGGCATCCAGGCGCAAGTCGTTCAAGTAACGAAGGGGCTTGGAGGCCAGCTCGCCTGGCCAGGGTTGTTGCGTAAGCTTGATCGTACGGACGTGTCGTTTCGCGACTAACTGCGAGGCTGCTTAAGAGAGGAAGATCCTGTACGCAGGATTGTCGCTTTCCTCCCAGTACGGATAGCCGAGATCGGCCAGATGTGCTTCAAGATCAGCGGTTTCGTTTTCGGGTACATCGATGCCTGCGAGAATTCGTCCGTGGTCCGAACCATGATTGCGGTAATGGAAGAGACTGATGTTCCAGTCGGTTCCGATCGCGTTGAGAAAGTCCAGTAGCGCTCCCGGCCGCTCTGGAAACTCGAATCGATACAGGCGCTCATTGGCAACGCTGGGTGATCGTCCGCCGACCATGTGTCGTACATGTAGTTTCGCCATCTCGTTATCACTCAGATCATCGACGACATAGCCGCCATCGCGCAGCGTCGCAACGAGTTCGAGGCGTTCTGCAATTCCTTTGGTGAGTTGAATGCCGACAAAAACTTGCGCTGTCGTCGTATCGTCATAACGGTAATTGAACTCCGTTATGCCGCGGCGCCCAAGCGCCTCGCAAAAACGGCGAAAACTGCCCGGCTCTTCGGGAATTTCCGCGGCGAGCAGCATTTCGGTCTGCTCGCCAACAGCCGCTCGCTCGGCGATATGTCGCAGTCGGTCGAAGTTAATGTTGGCACCGGAGTTGATGGTCACGAATGATTTGTTCTCGATGCCGTGGTCGGCGAGATATTTTTTCAGGCCCGCAACGGCGAGCGCGCCGGCAGGTTCAACGATCGAACGAGTATCTTCGAAGATGTCACGAATGGCCGCGCATACCTGGTCGGTATCGACTGTGATAATTTCGTCGACGTATTGCTGGCACAAGCGAAACGTTTCATCGCCAACGCGTCGTACAGCGACGCCGTCAGCAAATATTCCGACATGATCCAGAGTTACAGGCTTGCCGGCTGCGATCGAATCGCGCATTGCAGCAGAGTCTTCGGGCTCGACACCAACGATGCGAATCCCGGGCCGCTGTGACTTCACATACACGGCAATACCCGCGATAAGTCCGCCGCC
This sequence comes from Pseudomonadota bacterium, assembly GCA_022574185.1. Taxonomy (GTDB): domain Bacteria; phylum Pseudomonadota; class Gammaproteobacteria; order Steroidobacterales; family Woeseiaceae; genus UBA1847. Next base: position 42,470 of record JACZSM010000003.1, on the reverse strand, counting down.
GCCAATCGGGACGAAAATTGCATCGATGTCTTCTCCCGCCTGCTGCAAGATTTCAACACCGATCGTGCCCTGTCCGGCGATGACTTCCGCATCATCGAACGCGTGTATGAAGACAAGCTTTCGCTCGCGCTCAAGTTCACGAGCGTGCGTGTAAGCTTCGTCATAGTTGTCGCCATAAAGAACGACTTCACCACCGAGCGCCCGTACGGCATTGACTTTTATAGATGGCGTTGTAACCGGCATGACGATGACGGCGCGGACGCCGTGGCGCTGTGCGGCGAGCGCGACTCCCTGCGCGTGATTGCCGGCAGAGCTGCAAAGTACGCCATTCGACATCTCAGCGTCACTAAGCGATACGAGCTTGTTATAGGCTCCGCGTAGCTTGAATGAGAAGACCGGCTGTAGATCTTCGCGTTTGAACCAGATGCGATTCTTGAGCCTTGACGTCAGGTTGCGCGCGGGCTCCAGTGGCGACTCGATGGCTACATCGTAAACGCGGGCATTGCGGATTTTTTCGACGTAGGCGCTCATAAACGGCTCGAAATAGCGGTGCAGGTCCGGTTATCGCATAACGGGACGCAGCCCGCAAAAATTCGTCCCACGGCGCATGGTATTTGCCTTGCTACCCTCGCATACTGCCGCACTGCACAGGCAGGCTCGCGCATACCGGCGGGTCACTGAAGGATGGCCGTATTGAACAAGCTGCTGATCAAAAATGCGCGTCTGATCAACGAGGGCGAGGTACGCGATGCCGACGTGCTTATTCTTGGCGAGAGAATCGAGAAGATCGGCGGGGAAATTTCGGCGGCCAGTGATGTTGAGGTCATCGATGCACGCGGCTGCTACCTGATTCCTGGAATGATCGATGATCAGGTTCATTTTCGTGAGCCTGGTCTGACAAGCCAGGGAGATCTGGCGACTGAGTCTGCGGCGGCGGCGGCCGGCGGCATCACCAGTTTCATGGATATGCCGAACGTCGATCCGCAGACGACGACACGCGAAGCGCTCGCGGACAAGTATCGGCTTGCCGAAAATCGCTGCACTGCAAATTATGGTTTCTATTTGGGAGCCACAAATTCCAATATCGATGAGATTCGACGACTCGAGACTGGAGAGGCCTGCGGCATCAAAATTTTCATGGGAGCGTCGACGGGGAACATGCTCGTCGATGACCCGGAGGTGCTGGAAAGTATATTCGAACAGTCTCCGCTGATGATCGCCACGCATTGCGAACACTCGCCGACGATCTGGGACAACGAAGCGCATGCGAGGAAAGAATTCGGCGAGGATGTACCGATGTCGGAGCATCCACATATTCGCTCCGCAAATGCCTGCCTGACATCGTCAAGCTTCGCGGTTGAACTCGCCCAGCGGCACGATGCACTTCTGCATATCCTGCATCTGACGACCGCCATCGAAATGGGCCTGTTCTCCGATGCGCACCGCTCGCAAAAGAGAATCACTGCCGAGGTCTGTGTTCATCATCTATGGTTTGACGATACTCGTTACGAGGATCTCGGTGCGCAGATCAAGTGCAATCCGGCGATCAAAACAAGCGCAGATCGGCAGGCATTGATCGCTGCGCTGAATGATGGCCGCCTGGACATCATCGCGACGGATCACGCGCCGCATACCTGGGTCGATAAAAGCGAAAACTACTTCAAGGCACCGTCCGGATTGCCACTCGTGCAACACGCCTTGTTGGCGCTTTTCGATCTTGTCAAACGTGGAGAACTTAGCGCTGAGGTGCTTGTGGAGCGAACCAGCCATGCACCAGCTGACGTCTTCGGCGTCAAAGAAAGAGGCTATGTGCGGGAGGGATGGTTTGCAGACCTGGTCATCATCGATTCAGACAAGCCGCACGTGGTTGGGAAGGAACAGCTGCTTTATAAGTGTCAGTGGTCGCCGTTCGAAGGCCACACATTTTCAGCATCGATAGATACGACCATCATCAATGGCAACGTAGTCTACCGCGAGGGCAAATTAACGGGTGTAATCGAAGGTCAGCGCCTCGAGTTTGACAGACCGCGATAAGTGTTTACTTTCCGTTCGATCCGGCTATGCTTGCGTCCCTACAGGATCGGACAGTGCGTCGGCACACGGATAATGGCCGGCATGACTCGGAAATGAAACGGACCGATACTTCCAACCCCGATTACTTTCACAAGGTTGTCGACTGTCAGTGGGCGTGTCCCGCACACACTGACGTTCCGCAGTATATTCGGCTCATCGCTCAGGGCCGCTTCGACGATGCTTATATTCTGAACCGCGAATCGAATGTCTTTCCGGGTATTCTCGGTCGGGTTTGCGATCGTCCCTGTGAATCGGCATGCAGGCGCGTTCGTATTGAGGACAAGCCGGTTGCAATCTGCCGACTAAAACGTGTCGCGGCCGATCACCGCGGCGACATCTCTGATCGCCTGCCTAAAGGCGCTGACCAAAGTAATGGCAAGAAAGTTGCGTTGCTTGGAGCCGGTTGTGCTTCGTTGACCGTTGCAAACGACCTGCGACCCCTTGGATACGAAGTAACCATATTCGAGGCAATGAATACGGCCGGCGGCCTGATGCGCACCAATATTCCGCAATTCAGGCTGCCACCGGAAGTGCTGGACGAGGAGATTGCTTACGTCATCGATATGGGCGTTGTCCTCAAGCTCAATCATAAAATCAATAGCATGAAGGCATTGCTGGATGATGGCTTTGATGCTGTTTTTGTCGGTACTGGTGCGCCGCGCGGTAAAAACCTCGAAATACCAGGTCGGTATGACAGTGACAACATAGTGATCGGCATCGAGTGGCTGGAATCCGTGGCGTTCGACCATGTTGATAGCATCGGCAAGCGTGTCCTGATCATTGGTGTCGGCAATACGGCAATGGATTGTTGCCGGACATCGCTACGAATCGGGGCTGAAAACGTCAAGGTAATTGCGCGTAAGCCGCGCGCTTTTTTCAAAGCGTCGGCTTGGGAGCTCGAAGATGCTGAAGAAGAATTTGTTGAAATACTCGTTAATCATTCGCCGAAGAACTTCATCATCGAGGACGGCAAACTCGTTGGCATGACGTTCGAATTGATGGAGTATAAGGTTGACGACGATGGCAGTATCGATCGTGGCACATTGATCGGCGAAAAAATCATACCGTGTGATGATGTCATTCTGGCAATTGGCCAGGAAAACGCGTTCCCGTGGGTTGAACGCGATATCGGCATAGAATTCGATGAATGGGAATGCCCGATCATAGATAAGACGACGATGATGTGTTCTCGCGATGGTATTTTCTTTGGTGGGGATTCCGCGTTCGGCCCCAAAAACATCATCTGGGCGGTGGCGCACGGCCACGAGGCGGCCATATCGATTCACAAGTACTGCCAGGGTGAGAGTCTCAGCGATCGCCTGCCAATGGGTATCAATCTCGTGAGCCAGAAAATGGGTATGCACGAGTGGAGCTTTTCCAACGATTATGACCCGACGTCCCGTCGACTAATGCCGCATGTGGATCTCAAGGAGCGATTCAAGAAGCTCGACATCGAAGTTGAACTGGGTTTCACGGCGGAGCAGGCGATCAGCGAAGTTGAGCGGTGCCTGAATTGCGATATTCAAACCGTGTTCGTTGCCAAGCTTTGCATCGAGTGTGATGCATGCATCGACATATGTCCGGTGAATTGCCTGACCATTACGGAAATTGGGGACGAGGCAGATCTTAGAACGAGACTTTCTGCACCCGCGGAAAACCTGGACCAGGCGCTCTACGTATCCGATGACCTGCCACAAACGGGCCGCGTGATGGTCAAAGACGAAGACCTGTGCGTGCATTGCAGCTTATGCGCGGAACGCTGTCCTACGGGTGCCTGGGATATGCAAAAATCCACGGTACTGATCCCGTACGCGAGTGACGAAGCGGCGGGTGGCCAGGCGCTGTCGATGACGCAGGATTCCGCTGTCTCTTAAGGATCGCTCGTGCCGATAATCAATGACGTCGTCATCAAGATTGCTACGGTCAACGGTACCGGATCGGCCAGCGCTAATGGCCTGTTGATGAAGTCCATTTTTCGTATGGGCATCCCGGTTGTCGGCAAGAATTTCTTCCCATCGAATATCCAGGGCCTGCCAACGTGGTATGAAATAAGAGTGACAGGCGATGGCTACCAGTCACGGTCTGACCGCGTCGATGTCATGGTTGCAATGAATGCGCAGACCTATGCACGTGATCTCGCGGATGTTTCGCCAGGCGGTTGGCTGATCTATGACTCGACATGGCCGCGTAGCAAGATGTTGAGTCGCGACGATATCACGGTGCATGGTGTTCCATTGTCAAAAATGTGCAATGAGAAATTCGAGGGCGTGCGCGCGCGCATTCTCATGAAAAACATTGCTTACGTGGGTACGGTCGCAGCTTTGCTTGATATTGACCTCGATACAATCACAACTCTGCTTGAAGAGACCTTCGCCGACAAGCAGCACATGATCGAATCCAATATGGAGGCAATCCGGCTGGGCTTCGACTATGCGATTGAGAATTTCGTCTGTCCACTGCCACGGAGAGTGTCGCCGATGAACGGCACGCAGGGGCACATTGTCATAGACGGAAATACAGCCGCTGGTCTTGGTTGCATGTACGCGGGCGCGACAGTGGGTGCGTGGTATCCCATTACGCCGTCGACTTCATTGATGGATGCGTTTCGCTCATTCTGCATGAAGTATCGCGTGGACCCGGAGTCGGGCAAGCGTACCTACTGCATTATTCAGGCCGAAGACGAACTTGCTGCTATTGGTATGGTTCTCGGTGCGAGCTGGATCGGTGCTCGGTCGTTTACGCCGACCAGTGGACCGGGCATATCGCTGATGAGCGAGTTTCTAGGCTACGCCTACTATGCGGAGATTCCTGCGGTAGTTTTCAATGTGCAGCGCACGGGCCCGTCAACCGGAATGCCAACAAGAACACAACAGAGTGACCTGATGTGTTGTGCCTATGCGTCACATGGGGACACCAAACATGTGTTGTTGTTTCCAGCCGACCCGAACGAATGCTTTTACATGGCGCTGTCCGCTTTTGATTTCGCCGAACGCCTGCAGACTCCTGTCATGGTGTTGTCGGATCTCGATATCGGTATGAACGACTGGATGGTTCCGGAGTTCGAGTTCGACGAGAACCATGTGCCGGACCGTGGCAAGGTCCTGACAGCGGACGAGCTCGACGACATGGAGGAGTTCCATCGCTATCTTGATGTTGACGGCGACGGAATTCCGTATCGGACCTTGCCGGGCGTGCACCCGACAGGGGCATACTTCACGCGCGGCTCCGGGCATACCAAGTATGGCGACTACACTGAGGATTCTGACAAATACCGGGACGTCGTCGATCGACTGCTCATCAAGTGGGAGACGGCCAGATCGATACTTCCGGAGTCGGAAATACAGTACTCAGAACTGAACAAGGCAGCAATCCTGACAGTGGGCAGCGGGCACGGAGCGTGCATAGAGGCGCTCGATCGACTGACCGAACAGAATATCGCCTTGAACTATTGTCGTGTGCGGGCGTTTCCGTTCAACCATTCGACCCGGGAATTCATTGATAAACACGAGGTCGTCTACGTTGTTGAGCAAAATCGGGACGCGCAACTGCGCACACTCCTGATGCTCGATATCGATGCCGATCCGGCGAAACTCATCTCATTTCTACACTACGACGGCATGCCGTTGAATGCCGCCTTTGTGGTTGACAAGGTGCTTGAGCAAATCTCCAGGGGGCAGGCGGCTTAAGCCGCGGTGAGAAGACGCACATGACCTATATCTCGAAGCCAGCAATCTCGCACCCGAAGATGCCGAAGAACAATCTCGGTCTGACGGCAAGAGACTACGAGGGCACGGTATCCACATTGTGCGCCGGATGCGGCCACGATTCGGTAACCGCTGCCATTATCCAGGCCGTATTCGAATTGGATATAGAACCCCATATGCTTGCGAAAATGAGTGGCATTGGTTGCTCGTCAAAGACTCCAGCGTACTTTGTCAGCCAGGCGCATGGTTTTAATGCGGTCCACGGACGCATGGCTTCGGTCACTACGGGAGCCTATGCGGCCAATCGCAAGTTGACGTATATCGGAGTTTCGGGCGACGGCGATTCGTTGTCGATCGGTGCCGGACAATTCATTCATGCCATTCGGCGCAACCTGAATATGTGTTACATCATTGAGAACAATGGTGTGTATGGTCTGACAAAGGGCCAGTTTTCGGCGTCAGCCGATATCGGTAGCAGACCGAAGAAGGGACTGCCGAACCAGCAGGAGCCGATCGACTCGGTGAGTATCGCGCTGGGCCTCGGTGCGACCTACATCGCCCGCAGTTTTTCAGGGGACAAGGATCAGCTCGTGCCGTTAATCAAGGGTGCTCTGACGCACTCCGGCTTCGCCCTGGTTGATATTATCAGCCCATGCGTGACGTTCAACGATCACGAGGGTTCAACAAAGAGCTATGCGCATACACGACAGTTCTATCATCATGTCGTCGACGTTGACTTCGTTCCGCCAGCTAAAGAAATCAAAGCTGCGTATGACGAAGGATCTGCAATGTCGATCGAGTTGCATGGTGGCAGCAAAATTGTCTTGCGCAAAATCGAAAAAGATTACGACCCGACAAGTCGAGCCGTTTCGTTCAAGTACCTGCGCGATCGGCACAATGCGGGCGAAATAACGACCGGGCTGCTGTACATCGACAATTCCAGGAAGGAGATGCACGATCTCATGGGCAACATCGATACGCCGCTATCTGAGCTTGCGCTGGATACATTGCACCCCGGAAAAGAAGAGCTCAAGAAGATTCTCGATCGCTATCGATAGCCGCACGGATCGGCTTTTCGACTAATATCAGGCACCGGCTTTCGCCTCAAACGGCGAAAATTGTTAATAAATTCTTAAAAAACAATAAGTTAAATAGTTGCATCCAATCTGTGCCCGGCAGACATCTAGACGGTGAGAACTGCTTATTGGCAGATAACTTTATATAAGGAGACAAAAAGTGGATGGAGAAATGATACCGATCGTAATGTTTGCCGGGATGACCATCGTGATGTGCCTGTTTTTCTGGTTTCGATTCCGCATGCGCAATGACCTGCAACTGACGATTCGTACGGCTATTGACAAAGGTCAGGAGCTGACGCCTGAGATTATCGAGGGTCTTGGCAAGCCAGTGCAAGCGAAGGATCGGGATTTGCGATTGGCGTTAATATGGACGGCCTTAGGCGGAGCAGTCGCAACATTTGGTTTTTTCATGCCCGAAGACGGGAATGAGGTGGCGCAGGTGTTTATGGGAATTGCTGCATTGCCGTTCTTCCTTGGCGTCGCGTTCTTCATCATGTGGCGATTCACGGGGCGTGAGTCATAACGTCAACGTCTACCCAACTGGGTGCTGCGGATCATTTGCTCGTCGCGCAGGCCGTGTCCGTACAGGACACGGCCGCATTCGGCGAGTTAATCCGGCGCCACCAGTCACAGGTACGTAACTTCCTGCGCAAGCTGACTGGCGACTTGTCGGCCGCAGATGATATGGCCCAGGACTGCTTTTTGCATGCGTGGAATAAACTGCAGACATTTACCGGGCGTGGCTCGTTTATCGGCTGGTTACTCAAGATCGCTTATACGACGTTTCTGCAATCCAAACGCAAGTCCAAACGCTATGCGGAAATACTCGACGAGGCAGGGTATGTCGCGCAGACCGAATCAAGGAGCTACACTCCACGGCAGGATGAGATTTCTGATCTGGACAAGTTCCTGGCCGTTTTGACCGAAGATGAACGCGCAATCATGGTCATGTCGTATGCCTGCGGTCTCTCGCACCGGGAAATAGGCGATGCAACAGGGTTGCCCGTTGGCACGGTTAAGTCCGTAATATTTCGTGGTAAGGAAAAGATCAGGAAAAATTTTGATATCAAAGATCATCAATATGGTTGATAGAATGAAAGATGCTGAAGATCGCTGGCTTGAGTCGATGTTTCAGTCAGAGCCGATTGCCGATGACGGGTTCAGCGATCGCGTCGTCTGGCGCTTGTGGCGTCGTATCTGGATTCGGCGATTGACATTGCCCGCGGCGATGCTCATTGGCGGAGCCGTTGCGATCAAGCCTGCGATGCAGCTGGTTCTGGTTGGATCCAGACTGCTGAATGCCGTTCCCCAGGAACTGTTTGTGGCTCCGGCAGCGTGGATATCACAGCTGCCGATCATTCTTTTTGCGGGCACGGTACTGGTTATCGGCATGCTCAGCGCTCGTATGCTTGAAGAGTAGCGGCGGCCTTAACGCGTTGTCACGAGCGCATGGCTCGGTTACATTGCGTGCATGACTCTTCGCGATCAGGTCAAATTATTGCTGCCAGACTGGGAACGTTGGTATCCAAGTCTGTTCGACGCGGCAAGTGACCTCGGAATAATCAGAGCGGAGGTTTGCGACCCCAACTCATTGTTGCTGACGCGGCGACATTCAAAAATACGCCAGCGCGCTGAAGACGCCCACCGCGAGAATTGGGGCGGCACGGCGGAAGAATAATCCTTTCGGCTGACCCAAGAAGATTAACAAGATCCATCATCATGCTACCTGCAAACAAACTCCCGGAGACGCTTCTCGATCTCGATGCGATTCGTGATCAATTTCCATCATTGGCAGAAACGGACAACGGCTCCCCACGACTTTATTTCGACAACCCTGCAGGAACGCAAGTCTCGAGGCGGGTTGTCGAGCGAATGTCCGAATGTTTGTTGCACGGCAATGCGAATATTGGCGGCTACTTCAAAACCTCCGAGCTGGCCGGGGCATTGGTCGACGACGCACGCAGCGCGATGGCCGATTTTTTCAATGCGCCATCGACCGATGAAGTCATCTTCGGCCAAAATATGACCAGTCTGACCTTACATATGTCGAGATCAATCGGTCGGTATCTCAAGGCCGGCGACGAGATTGTGTTATCGCGCATGGATCATGATGCAAACGTCGAGCCCTGGGTATTACTGGCTCGTGATCACAATCTCAAAATTCGGTGGCTGCCGTTCGATACGGACAGCTTCGAATTCGATCTGAGCATCTTCGACGAAATCCTGAGCGAGCGTACCCGATTGGTCTGCGTTGGCGGGGCAAGTAACCTGACCGGCACAATCAATGATATAAAAAGCATTTGCGCGAAGGCGCGTGATGTCGGCGCCTGGAGTTACATTGATGCGGTGCAATCTGCGCCGCATATCGCAACAGATGTTCAGGATTTGGGCTGCGACTTCCTGGTCTGTTCGGCCTACAAGTTCTTCGGCCCGCACCAGGGCATTCTATGGGGACGACGGGAGGTACTCGAGGGGCTTGATCCATACAAGGTCAGGCCGGCACCCAAAGAGCTTCCGTGGTGCTTTGAGCCCGGCACACAAAGTCATGAGGGATTGGTCGGTACGGGCGCCGCCGTTGATTATTTTGCTGAAATCGGCGCGGCCCTGGCAGGTACCCGAGCCGGCACCCGGCGCGAGCAAATTGTCACGGCTTTCGAGCATTTGTTCGAGTACGAAAAATCTCTTGCAGCCCAATTGATCGCAGGCCTGAACGATATCCCGGGGATCATTGTACAAGGCATCACGTCTCCGGACGCTTTCGATCGCCGGGTTCCAACAGTGTCTTTCACGCATTCGAGTCAGCGGCCCGAGGTCATCGCCGAGGCGTTGGCCGGGCGCAATATATTTGTCTGGAACGGCCACAATTACGGTCTGGAGCCGGCCAAAGCTTTGGGGCTGCTTGAGTCGGGCGGTGTAGTGCGCATCGGAATAGTGCATTACAACACCAGCGGTGAAATCGACACAACGCTGAACGCGCTCGAAGACATACTCAACTGATCGACATTGTCTCGACTTGTTCACACAGAAAAGCCGCCCGAGGGCGGCGACTTATGCTAATAGAAAAGCCGCCCGAGGGCGGCTTTTCGTGAGATCAGTACTGCAAAACCCGGGGTCAGCGGAGCTTTAGAGGTTGCTCCATTATCCACACAAGACCCAACGGTTTTCGCAACACCTTTGATATCTCACTAGACATGGATCACCTCCTTTCATGTTGTTTACCCGGCGCCAGTATGTATCGAATGTTCCGGCTTGCCAAGAAAAATATTGCATAGAAACAACAGAATATAAGTAAAAAAGATGGGATATCATATGTAGTTCGGCCTTCTGCGCCGAGTGCTCTAACGCCAATAAGAAAATGGCCTGCAATTGAGTAACCAGGATCCCGACATCGCCGATGCTGCAGGTACGCCGGCCACCGCGGAGCCTGTACCTGGCAACGAGCGTGTCGGCAGTCTGGACATTCTGCGCGGTGTCGCCATTCTCGGCATGAACATCTACGCTTTAGCCCTGCCATTTACGGCCTACTCCAACCCACTCGTCATGGGTGGAACCGACACGCTCAATCTTGGCACCTGGTTTTTTACGCACATATTTTTGACCAGAAGTTCCTAAGCATTTTTGCGATGTTATTTGGCGCGGGAATAATCCAGATGACCGGCCGGGCAGAAGCCAGAGGTGTCAGATTCAGGCGTATATTTTACCGGCGTCGATTTTTTATGTTGTTGCTGGGCGCCGTACATGCCTATTTGATCTGGTTTGGAGACATCCTGTTCATGTATGCGGCAGTCGGCATGCTTGCTTACCTGTTTCGCGACCGTACGCCGCGCACCTTGATCATCCTGGCGTGTTTGTTTTTGTTGGTCACCTTGTTACTGAGCCACGGCATTGGATGGCAAATGGAAAAAACCATCTCGGAGGTTGCTGAGATTACCGCGTTACGGGATGCGGGCGAATTATTTCGGCAGCATCATTGTTGGACTGGGGCATGTCAGCATTGTCATGCTGTTGATCAAAACTGGCTTCGTGCCATGTCTGCTGCAGCGATTCGCGGCGGTTGGGCGCATGGCGTTGACAAATTACCTGATGCATTCAGTTATTCTGACGACCGTGTTCTATGGTTACGACCTGGGCCTGTATGGCCGCGTGCCGCGATTCTGGGAAATGGGTTTCGTGGTTGCCGTGATCGGTCTGCAGATGTGGATTAGTCCGTGGTGGCTGGCCCGATATCGATTTGGCCCCGTCGAGTGGCTGTGGCGCTCGCTCCCCTACTGGACCCGGCAGCCTATGCGACGCCAGATATCGGCTGGCATACGATGAAAATCGCGGCATTTGGCGTGTATACTGCGGTTCTTGCCTGCGTAGCGGCGACCGCATTGCAATAACGACAAACAACAGTGAGAGCACAATGGCAATCGCAGATCTAAAGAACGTGTTGAGTATTTTCGGTGGCTCGGGTGACACCGAAACGGAGCAGAGCGAGCTGTTTAAAGAAGTTCTGCTGATGACCCTGGCCAGGGCGGCCAATGCTGATATCAATATTAAGACGGTCGAGGTTGACAGAATTCGCGAGATTCTCAAATTTCACACGGGTGACGATTTCAGCGCCGCGGATGTTCGGGTGGCGGCCCGGGAGGAACTCTACGCGGAATCTACATTGCGTAAATATCTTGGCAGTGTGCGCCGCAAGATGGCAGACAAAGACAGGGTAGCAACTGTCGAAGCGCTCGCTGATGTGTTTCGCAGCGACAAAAGCATCAGCGTTCTTGAAATTGATTTCTTCAACCGCGTTGTGGCAGCGTTGGAAGTGACTCCGGCGGAGACTGCTGGTCTCGTGGCCGGCGACGTCGACTAGAATCAAAGCAGTCCTTGCCCGCTAGGACTTTTGTTGCCGATTCAGGCGCCTCTTTATCGCCGCGGCACCACTTGCCGTGAAAGTGCGCAAGTATCGATTCGTCAGTACGCTGCCTATTTCGCGATATACGACAAAAAGCCCGGACGCTATGATAATGATCGCGCCGATGACCACCCATCGATTCGGAATTTCATCCCAGATCAGGTAGCCGGCGACGGCTCCGCCAATGATTGCTATGTATTCGAACGGCGCCAGCAGGGCGGGGGCCGCGCGGCGGTAGCCGCCGATGATTCCAATCCAGGCGATGACTGAGCAGGTTCCCGCGCCCAGAAACAACAGCCAGCCATCGATATCGGGCGGCTGCCACGCACCACCTCTTAGCATGACTATCGACACCAGCATCGGGCCACAAACGACATAGACCGACAACGCGTAGCTGCTTTCCGTCGTCGACAATTTGCGCGCTGTAATCGCAAGAAATGCATAACAGAGCGCCGCGAACAATATGGCCAGTGCGGCCGGTGAAATGTCCTTCGTGTCCGGGCGCAATATAATCAGTACACCGACGAAGCCTATTACAACAGCCGTCCAGCGGCGCCAGCCGACGTGTTCACCCAGCATCGGCACAGACAGTGCCGTCACCATGAGCGGCGCCGTAAATCCGAGCGTCAGGGCGTCCACGAGCGGCATGCGCGCAAGCCCGTAGAAGAAACCGAACATTGCACCGGTGGCAAATAGCGTACGCAACAAATGCCAGCGCCACCTGCGCGTCGCGAGATTATTAGCGCCCCCGAATTGTCGCACCAGCAGCAACAAAATCGCGAGACCGATCAGGCTGCGAAGGAGTACGAATTGCTGCAGCGAATACGTCGCAAGCAATTCCTTGGCGCACAGGTCGAGGCCGAGACCACCAGCGATGCCAAGTAACAAGTAAGCGATCGCCTTACTTGTAGAGTCCTGACCGGCTTCCTGACTCATTTATGAATACCGCGACACGAAGATTAACAACAGCTGAACATGATCGCATGACTTCGTAAAAGTACCTACAGGTTCAGCTTTGATTCATCGTCGCAAGGTTTAAATGGACTACAAGACGCGAGAATCGAGGATGAGGTTATGGTGAGATCTATAAGCACACTGAGGCGATCCGGATACGTCGTCCTGGCATTTGTTATCGCCGGAATGGCGAACGTTTCAGCGCAATCGCTCGTCGGGGGTGATGACGAGGGGAAACGTCTGTCGTTGACGACCCAATTTACAAAAGCTCAGCAGGATCGTGGTGATTCGGGAACGGTCTCTGCGGACGAATTTTCGGTGCTGGCGACAGCGGGGGACCGATCAATCGGCAAGCATTCACGGGGTCAATCGAAAGCGGGCTCGGCGTCGTCGATGTCGCCGAATACTGATTTCTGGTTTTATTCCGCCGATGTTGTGCTGTTCAATGATCATGACCAGGACGGTTACTACTATGGCATCGACTTGCTCTTCGATGCGGACACCTATTATGCATTCGCTGAAGTTTATGCAGTTGTTTATTTAAGCCTCGAAGGTGGACCATGGAACGAATACGCGGCGACTGAGAATTTCGATATCTTCGGCGCATCGGGCGACGACGAGTACGTCATCGTGACGGAATTATTGTCCGGTTATCCCAGTGGCAGTTATGACATTCTTATTGAGTTGTTTGATACTTTTGACGATTCGTTTGTCGCGAGTTTCGGACCCATCGACACCTCAGAACTCGCATTCCTGCCGCTCGAAGATGCGAACAGGGACACACCACAAGCGACTGCCATCATCATCAACGAGCATGGTGGCGGCTCGCTGGGCTGGTTGACGCTTCTCGTGCTGTTGATCGCCACTGGGCGAACCGCGTCGCGACGTTGGCTTGAATCATGAGCAGGCTCGGCGTCAACAGCAGCGTTAATACAGTCGCAAACGCAAGTCCGCCGGCGACCGACGAAGCCAGTTGAGTCCACCATTGTGAGCTCGGTGCGCCGATGGACACTTCACGTGAGATGAGGTTGATATTGACGCCGAGCACCATCGGCATCAGGCCGACGATCGTTGTGACTGTCGTCAGCAGAACAGGCCGCAGACGTAATGCACAGGTTCTCAAAATCGCATCGAATGCGTCGGCACCGCGGTGACGAAGTACGTTGTAGGTATCGATGAAGACTATGTTGTTGTTGACGACGATGCCCGCAAGTGTGATGACTCCGACACTGCTCATGATCACGCCAAACGGCATGTCCATGATCAGATGTCCGAGCAACACGCCACCGGTGGAGAACAGGACTGCGGTCAGAATCAGCAACGCCTGAAAGATGCTATTGAACTGTGTTACGAGAATAATCGCCATGATCGCTAGCGCCATCATCATGGCATTGCCAAGAAAAGCCTCGTCTTCTTCCTGATCTTCGATCGTGCCACGAAATTTGGCGCTAACACGCGGATCGATGCCGATCGCAGGCACTAACTCTCGCAGCTCGGCGATAACTTCAGATACCAGGTAACCTTGTGCGACGTCGGCTTCAAGCGTCATCGTTCGCCGCATATCGGTGCGCGTGATCGTGCTGACTTTTTGTGCCGGCACGCGCTTGACGAACGTGCTGATCGGTACGAGCCCGTTCGGGGTTGGTATTCGCAGCTCATCGATCTGCGTGAGGCTGCGGCTGTCGGAGGGAAAGCGTACGCGAATATCGATCTCATCATCACTGTCATCGGGACGATACTCACCGATCTTGATACCGTTTGTGACTAACTGCACCATGGCGCCGACAAGCGTTATATCAGCACCGAATCGGGCGGCTTCAGCGCGATCAACCTTAATCTGCCATTCAATGCCTGGCAATGGTCGACTGTCTTCGATATTCGTTACTGCCCGATGCTGTTCCAGAACCGCTCGAACCTGCTTGATCGCATCAGCAACGAGGTCCCCGTTACGAGACGAAAATTCGATGAAAATCGGCTTGCCCTGTGGCGGGCCGGAGTCGGGCTTGCGCGTCTCTATGATAATTCCGGCAAGATCAGACGTTCTTTCGCGTATCTCGGCGAGTATCTCGTCCGAAGGACGTCGCTTGTCCCAGTCGATGTAGTTGAGGGTCAAAGATCCTATCTGGTCTTCGCTGCCGCGTACGTTGCCGGTTTTTGCATAAAGAAATTCAATTTCGGGCATGCCGATAATCCGCTCCTCGACCTGGCGTACGAGAAAGTCCATCTCGTCGATTGACAGATCTCCGCGCGCCCGAATATCGACCATGGCGAAAGGCTGCTCTACGTCAGGAAAGTATTCGATGCCACGGCCGAATGTAATGAATGCGACATAGATAATCAGCAATAGCGCTGAAACCAGCCCAACGTTGCGCCATGGATGATGCAGGGAACTTTTGAGAATCCGTACATAGGCCCCGGTGAAGCCCTCGATCGTGTCGAGATCGCCAGTTTCAGCGGCGGCGAGATTGCGCCGGGCCGACTCGGTAATTGCACCGGTCTTGCCGAATATTGAACCCAAAGTCGGTACGATGAGCAGGGCCATGAGCAAGGACGCCGCCAATACGGCCATCAGTGTGATCGGCAGGTACTTCATGAATTCACCAGATATGCCTGGCCAGAACGCCAGCGGCAAGAACGCGGCGAGAGTCGTGCAGGTCGACGCAATGATCGGCCAGGACATGCGAATCGCGGCTCGCGAATAGGCGTCGTGACGCGACGCACCTTCGGCAAGGCGTCTGTCTGCCATTTCAGTAACGACAATCGCGCCGTCGACAAGCAGGCCAACCGCCATGATCAACGCGAATAACACCATCATGTTGATCGTAATGCCGAATGCACCAATTATCAGGATGCCAAGCAGAAAACTTCCGGGAATGGAAACGCCAACAAGCAATGCCGAGCGAATGCCGAGGATTCCAATGATGACGATGAATACCAGTAGTACGGCAGCGAGCACGCTGTTCTGCAACTCGGTCAGCATGTCATTGACATCTTTTGACTTGTCACGAGACACACTGATTTCTATCTCATCGGGCCAATACTGTTTTTCCTCTTCAATTACGGCCATCACCTGCTCGATGGCTTCTATAAGGTTTGCGCCACCGCGTTGCACGACCTCGATCGCCAGCGCTGGTTTGCCGTTCAGTCGTGCGTAACTTTGTGCGTCCTTGTAAGTTCGACGCACCTCGGCGATGTCCCTGAAGCGTACGACACGCTCGCCAACTGCCTTGATGGGCATGTCAAGTACATCCTGAGGAGATTTGAAGACGCCAGGAACTTTGATCGGGAAGCGACCTTCAGCTGATTGCAGGGAGCCAGCGGCAACGAGGCGATTGTTGCGATAGACGAAACTGACGATCTGCGCCTGGTCGAGACCATAGCTCTCCATGGCGAGTGGATCGACAACGACCTCCATGAGTTCTTCACGAATACCGACGAGATTGACTTCGAGAATGCCGCTAATGCCTTCAAGTTCTTCCTTGAGGTCCTTGGCGATTTTCGTCAGCGCTCTTTCGGGCACGTTGCCCGCAAGGTTCAATACGAGCATCGGATCGAATCGAGTCATTTTGACTTCGGTGATCGTCGGATCCTCGGTCTCACTGGGTAGTTTTGCTGCGGCGTTGTCAACCCGCTCCCGAATATCCTGCAGCGCCTTGTCGGTATCCACGCCAGCTTCAAATTCGACCTGCACGCTGGCGCCGCCTTCATAGGCCTTAGCGATCATTTCTTTGATGCCCTCAACGGATCGGATTTCCTGTTCCATCGGCCGCACCAGCAGCCGCTCCGCATCCTCCGGCGATATTCCTTCGTGCGTAATCTGTACGTAGATCACAGGAATCTCGATATCCGGTTCCGCTTCTTTCGGAATGGTCATGTAGGCATAAATGCCCGCAACGAAAATAATAACCAGGCCGAGAATGACCGTGCGGCTGCGGGCCATCGCTGCATCAATTGCTTGCATTGTTTTTACTCACGCCTGCAGTTTTTCTCGCGACAGCAGTTTCGATATCATTTTCAGGCACAGCGTCGACGACCGAACCGCTGGTGACGAATCCTTGGCCGACAGTGATAATCGTCGCGGTCTCGGGTAGCCCGGCAATCCACACACCGTCGCCCGCGGACAATGCAATGTCGGCAACGACAAACTCAACCTTGCCAGCATCGTTGATAATCTTGATTCCCACGTTGCCTGCGTCGTCCAGCGTCAGTAGTGAGGGAGAGATTCGGTGTGCGGTAATGAGCTCGGCTGGAATGTATAGCTTCGCAGTGCCACCGGCACGTAGTGCACCAAGACTATTGTCGATCTCGAGTTCGACGACGAACGTTCGTGTTGCCTCATCGGCGACGGGTGCAACATAGCGAATATTGCCGCGAACGCGTTCGCCGGTCGCAAGTCTTGCTTCGGCGGCCTGCCCGACATGAACAAAGCGTGCATCAAATTCGGACAGGTTTGCCGAGACGATAATCGTTCGGTTATCAATATAGATCGCCACAGGGTCGCCAAGCTTGACGAAGTCACCGATTTCCACGACACGAGACTGCAGCGCACCATCGAACGGTGCGCGAACAGTCATATACTCGAGATCCAGTTCGGCTCGGATCAACTCCGTCTTTGCGGTCTCGAGAAGTGCTACCGCTTCGTGCAATTGCGCCTCCGATACGTAACTCTTGGATTTGAGTCTGACGCGCCCCTCGTATTCGACTTCGCGTTGCCTGACGGTCGCTCGCGCCTGTGCAAGTCTTGCCTGCCGATCGCGTTCATCAAGACGTATGATCACTTCGCCGCGCAGAATACTGGCACCGCGTTGTGCGCCAATGAACTCAACGCGACCGTCTGTTTCAGCGGAGAGTTCGACGACGCGTGCAGGCGCGGTTTTGCCGTTTAAGACAATCGTTCGCATGATCTCTTCAGCTTTTTGTGTGCGTACGCGAACTTTGCTCTTTGTCGCGGTGACTGTGGCCATTGTTTGCTGCTGGTCATTCGTTCCATCGTCATTTCCAACCTGGCCAGATAACAGCCATGCCGAAATCAAAATTGCGATCGCTGCTGAGTAAAGCCAGGATCGGTACTTCTCATATTTGCCCAATAACATCTCTTGTTTACCTTTACGCGTTCGTTCTGTGCATCTGTTGATGGCGGTTACCCGGTCGCCGGCCGTTTCCCGATTTGCGGGTTCTCCAGCAATACGTGCCCATGTTCCTCAAGGTACTTCTTCATCGCGCTCATGACGGCCCGACCCAGTCCTACGGTAAAATGCATACCGTTCGGCGTCTGTTCCATGCAGGTGCATTCGAATTCATCAAACATCGTCAAATACCGGTCAATTTCGGTAATTCGATTATCGAGAACGGTTTGCACCTGATCGGGCGTCATGAGGTGCGCAAAGCACATCGTCGCCAAAAATTCTGATCGCACTTTGTGGCTGGGATTCGGGTGATCAAGTTCCTGGAGCAACCGTCGTCGTCCATTTTCAGTGATGCGGTAAACCTTGCGATCGGGTTTGCCTTGTTGCGGAATTTCCTTGCAGCTGACGTAGCCTTGCGCGGACAGAGAAGCGAGCGCCGGGTAGATCGATCCGTACCCCGCCGCAAAAAAATGGCCAAACGAGGATTCGAAATGTTTCTTCAGGTCATAGCCCGAGGCTTCGCCGTCCGTCAGCATGCCGAGACATACAGTCTTTACGTCCATGGTATTTCACACTGGCGGCCACAGCCGCTCATATATCGAATTGATATATTATATCAGTTCGATATATGGAGTCCAGCTTTTTTCGAAATCATCGTCGGGTGCCGGGGAATGCACGGGCGAACTACGAGACGAACTGCGCGAGGAATGGGCTCAGAAGCCGATTTTCCGGGTCAAGCTGGCGCCGTATGCGGCTGAAAAAGTCGAGCCTGCTCGAATACACCTGGTGGGCGTAGTCACCCTGTAGTGCGCGCGACTGGCTCAGAAGTGGCGTACCGGCCCAGTGCTCGGCAAAGTCGGCAAGGTCGATCACGAAGTTATCCCAGCCACTTTCCTGCGTCGACGCTGCGGTCAACGCAATCATCGGTTCGTCAAACGATGGTGACAGCAACGATGATGCGTCCTGGCACAGCCGATACCCGACCGTCGGCATGTCGCAGCGAAATCCGGACTGTGTGTAAAGTAATTCGCAGAAATCGCGATAGGCTCTGACAATCATTGCGAAATTTGCGGCGGGGAAACACCAGGTCGAAAAGTACGATGCAGATCTCCTCTCTTTCCGGTGGGGCTGAGATTGTGCTGCCGCATTAGTGCCAGCGGTGACGAGCCGGGTATTGACAAGTCCCTGCGTCGCTTCGCTGACGGTGTCGATCAATCGGTATCGGACAGACGGCAACGGCACGACTCGATTGAGGGACTTGATGATGTTGGGCAATACTGTGTTCTCCCCCCAGTCCTTGATCTTCCACGGGACTCTGAACGCGTTGCCGGGCTCTGCGTCGTAACGGCGCAGGTCAAGGTAAATACAGTCACGATGCGGCAACAGGTAAAATTTGAAACCGACGTCGCCATTTGCAAGGGTGTCGACCACTGATGCGAACTTGTCAATGCTAATGCGCCGGTGGCTCGCGGAAAAAGTGCGGATTGGACGCACGCGCAGCGTTGCTTCATAAATCACACCCAGCAAGCCGAAGCTCAGGCGCAATGCACTCAGGAGGTTCTGTTGCTGTGATTCAACGTTCAGCAACTGACCGCTCGCCGTGACAAGTTTCATCGCAATGACGTGGCTGGAGAAATAGGCTCCCTGATTGCCAATTACGGGTCCAAAACACGGTGCCGCAATTGCTCCCCCGAGCGTTCGACCCTGCAGGTCATAGGCACCGATCAACTCGAGACCCTGTTTGGCAAGCTCATCGACGAGAGTGCCGATGCGAACACCTGCCTGTGCTGTCACTGTGTGCTTGTAACTGTCGATCTTTGTAATGCGATCGAGACCGGTAGTATGCAAAATACTGCCGTTGATGCATCGATTGCAGTCGGTCGATGCGGTACCTGCGCCTTGCGGTCGTATCGGCAGAGCGATATTCGTATCAGGTTCGAGATATCGTTTCAGTTTGTTGAGGTCGGTCGGTCGCAGGTCAATTGGACCTGTGTGCCCGAGGCTGCGATAGTGTCCAGTCTTCTGTCGCGTTGTTGCGGGCATCCTTGCCTCCAGAATATATTCCGGTCAATAGCAAAGACACAGCAGCGAAGGATGCATCGCCACGATGGCGGCGAGCGGATCGTGTTGGCAACCCCGCTGTCATAGGACGAGCCCGTAGACCGGAAGTTTTGCGACCCCGCCTTTCGACAGGTGTGCCTTTGTCATGCGAATAGCCATCGTTGCACAGCGTTTAGAAGCGTGTCAATGAATTGGTGTAAGTCGCCATCTTTATTGTCAAATCACGGCTTGCCAGTGACCCCTGGCTGTCGCAAGCTGAGTTTGTGAGCGATTCAATTGGACATATGGCGGCGGCAGCCAGGCGCGCAGCCACCCGCATCGACGATTTCATCTGCAAGACGCCACTGGTGCAAGCGCCCCTGTTTAGCAGTAAAACGGGTGCTGATGTCTACCTGAAGCTCGAGAATCTGCAGCACACAGGATCCTTTAAAATGCGTGGCGCGACCAATCGTCTGATGACGCTGTCCGCTGCTCAGCGCGGCGACGGTTGTGTTACAGCTTCGAGCGGCAATCACGGTGCTGCGGTGGCCTGCGCCATGCAGAAACTTGAGGTCCAAGGCGTTATCTTCGTGCCCGAGCGAACGTCACCGGTCAAAATTGAGGCGATTCGTAGTTTTGATGGCGACGTTCGGTTCTTTGGCTCAGATGGACTCGAAACCGAACAGCATGCTCGCGAGTTCGCCGAGCGCAACAACATGGTTTACCTGTCGCCTTATAACGATGCTGAAGTCATCGCGGGTCAGGCGACCTGTGGCATCGAAATCGTCGAGCAGCTGCCCGATGTCGATGCTGTATTCATCGCGATAGGCGGCGGCGGCCTCGCGAGCGGTGTTGGCAGCGTCCTGCGGACGCACAATCCCAATATTCAAATCTATGGTTGTCAGCCGCAGGCGTCAGCGATAATGGCGCATTCCATCGAGGCGGGACGAATTGTCGATTTACCGAGCGAACCGACATTGTCGGACGGCACAGCCGGTGGCATCGAGGCCGATGCCATTACTTTCGAATTCTGCCGGGAACTTATTGATGAGTTCATTCTTGTCAGTGAGGAGGAGATAGCCAATGCCATGCGCCTGTTCATCAACGCTCACGAACAGGTCATTGAGGGTGCTGCGGGCGTCGCGATCGCCGCCATGCTCGCCCGTGCCGAGTATATTGCCGACAAAAAAGTTGCCGTCATCATCTGCGGCGGCAATGTGAGCCAGGAGACACTCGAATCGATTCGCATAAAATCCTGATACACGCAACACGATTAGCGATGCAGGGCTTGATCCTGATAGCTTCTTGTCTGCTGGCGGCTAATGCTACCGCAGCATCGTCAACGGCATTTGTCAACGTAAATGTCGTGCCGATGACGTCGGCCACGATTGTCACTCAACAAACTGTCATCGTCACAGACGGATCGATTGTGGAAATCGGAGACGTCGACACGATACCGGTTCCCGGAGATGCCTGGGTCGTCGATGGCACGGATCGCTACCTGATGCCCGGTCTTACCGAGATGCATGCGCACGTGCCCGAAGTGGGAACGCAAGATCTCGACAGAGTGATGACGTTGTTCGTCGTAAATGGTGTAACGACGATTCGCGGCATGCTTGGTCGTCGATCACATCTGACCCTGAGACAGCAACTGATTGACGGTGATGCATTCGGTCCACGCCTGATTACGTCCGGGCCATCGCTGAACGGCGAGTCGGTTAATGGCGCGGCTGACGCAATGCGCAAAGTCCGGGCCCAGCATGCGGCCGGCTACGACTTCATCAAAATTCATCCGGGGCTGAGTCCGGATGAATTTTCGGCGATCGCCACGGTGTCTACCGAACTCGGCATGCGATTCGCGGGGCACGTGCCCGTTGCGGTTGGCGTTGACAATGCGCTCGCTGCAGGTATCGCGACGATCGATCATCTTGACGGTTATTTCGTAGCGTTGTTAGCGGCCAATATCGATCCTTCTGGTGGCTACGGTGGATTCTTCGACGTATTGCTCGCTGATCAGGTGATTGAGGAAAGAATCACCGAGATAGCAGCGCGGACCGCCGCAGCGGGTACCTGGAATGTACCGACCGAGTCGCTTTTCGAGCACCGTGTTTCCGCGCTGTCAGTCGCCGAATTGCGCAACCGCCCGGAGATGCGTTTTATGCCGGAGGCGACCGTAAATCAGTGGGTCAGATCGAAACAAACACAGGAGCGCGAGCGTGGGTTCAATGCTGAAATTGCTTTGCGGGCAATCGAAATTCGCCGTCGGTTGATACTTGCGTTGCATGAGGCCGGAGCGGGTCTGTTGCTCGGATCCGATGCACCGCAGGTGTTCAATGTACCAGGCTTCTCCTTGCATCATGAACTGCGTTTGCTGGTCGCAGCTGGATTGACGCCATTCGAGGCGTTGCGGACTGGCACGGCCGCCGCGGCGCAATTTCTTGACATCAATACTGGCACCGTGGCGATTGGCCGCGATGCTGACCTTGTATTGCTTGACGCCAATCCGCTCAAGGACATTGGCAACACGCGCCGCATCCACGGCGTCATGCTGCGCGGCCGCTGGCATTCATCCTCCGATCTTGAGCAGCGGCTGTCAGTCTATCGGCGGCAGGACGACTGAAGGCCACCATTGCAACCCAATAGCACTGCCGTGCATCTAACTGGAACCTATACTTTGTGAAGAGAGGACGGCGATGCGTAGTTTTATTGTGATAGCGATGTTTGCAGCTAGCCTGTCAAATGCTGCCTGGAACGGTTACACAGAAGTTCGAGACCTCGAATTGTCGATGGATCGTATCAATACGCTTGAAATCGATGCCGGTGCCGGCAGCTTGGAGATCAAGGGCGATCCTGATGCCACCGTTATTCGTGTTGTGGCGACGATTCGCCTGCCGGATGCTGACGCCGAGGAAGCAATAGAAATTATTGAGTCGGATCTGAAGCTTACGCTCGTGAAGCAGCGTGATCGGGCGATGCTCATTGCCTATTTCGACCATGGAATGTGGGGTTTCCATGGCGATAGAAGCATCGATCTGGAGATAAGCATGCCGCATGGCCTGGCTCTTGTAATCGATGATGGCTCTGGCTCCATACATGTCGAAGCTGTCAGTAGCCATATCATCATTGACGATGGGTCAGGATCAATTACCGTAAAAAACGTCGGTAGCCTCGTCATCGACGACGGCTCCGGTTCGATTACAGTTACCGGCGTTACTGGCGATGTTGCAATTGAAGACGGCTCCGGCGATATCACGGTTCGGGCCGTGGGCGGCAGCGTCACTATTGACGACGGATCGGGCGGTATCGATATCGATGACGTCGAGCATGATCTGATCATTGTCGACGCTGGCAGTGGTTCAGTGAGAGTGTCGGACGTTCGCGGGATCGTACGGCGAGACGACTGAATTCAGTCCCTAAGTTATTGAAATTTTACCATTTGATTCAGTGGGTACAAGATCGGTGCGCACTGTCTTGCCGTGGCTGCTAGAATTAAACTAACTCAGGCGATTCCTGTAAGTCTCGCCGGGTCCTGTGGTCAGTCAGTCGCGCCAGGCGACATTAGGGGAGGCAGAATGAAACTAGTCAAACATCTGCTGGATGGCAAGGGTCGAGACATCATATCCATTGGGCCCGAAGATTCTGTACTGGATGCGATAAAGCTGATGGCGGATAAGGGCATAGGGTCGCTTGTGGTCATGCAGGATGACGAAATGCTGGGCATCATGTCAGAGCGGGATTATGCACGAAAGGTAATCATAAAAGGACGATCGTCCGAGACCACCCATGTTGCCGAAATCATGACAGCCAATGTCTTTACGACCTCGAGCAGCAAGACGGTGAACGAATGCATGAGTCTTATGACCGAGGAAAAGATTCGCCACCTGCCGGTTCTTGAAGACAACCGCGTCATTGGCATGATTTCGATCGGTGATCTTGTCAAGGCGATCATTGCCGACCAACAAGAGGAAATAGAGCAACTCGAACATTACATCAGTGGCTGATGCTGATAAGAACAACGAGATCGATTGAGCGCATAAACAAGGCAATGATGAAGAAAACATCCGGGCAACAATTGCTCTGTGTGTTCATGGCAGCTCTGTTGTGCTTGTCCGGCGCCGACGTGATGGCGCAGTCCAACAAGACCGTCATAGGCCCTACGAATCCTGCGCTGCAGGAAGGAGCCGATGCACTCCTGGCCGGCGACGCCGAGGAAGGTGTGCGGCTCACACTAATGGGGCTCCGCTACGCGAATAGTTCGCGGAACAGACAGATAGGAATGTCCAATTTGTGCGCGGGATACCTCTTGCTGAATCAGCTCGATACAGCGCTGTTATATTGCGACCAGGTGCTGGAAATAAATGATCGATACTGGCGCGCCTACAGCAACAGAGCGCTCATTTACGTAAAACAGAAACGCTACGAAGAAGCTGAGCAGGATCTGCAAAAAGGAGAGGCGATCAGTCCAAAATCACGGACGCTAAAAGCCGTACGGATGATGTTGCTCGACCAAACCAATCCGGTGGCGCCGGCTATTGTCATTGACGATCGGCGTTCGCCCATGCCTGATGTCGATGAGAAATAGCTTCGCGACAATCGGCGTAGTGGTGACAATGTTACTCTGCGCATCTGTCGGCGATGCCGAAGACGACTCGCACGCAAGTCTTCTTATCGATCATCTGACTGACGATAGTGGCGAACGTCAGCCGTTGCAGACCGTTGTGCCGATTTACCCGAAGCGCGCGCGTCGTGATCGGCTCGAAGGCGAAGTTGAGGTGTGCTTCAACGTAGATCGAGACGGCCGAACGTCGAGAGTCACGGTTCGCAAGAGTACGCATAGAATATTCGAGAAACCTTCGACGCTGGCAATACGTGCCTCATCGTATCGACCGTTGCGCGAAGGGAAGAAATTGTCGGGCATAAAGACCTGCAGAACGTTTCGTTTCCTGCTGACTCCGGTGGCGATCGAAAAACCCGAATAGCCGAATCATTTTCCAGGCTGGCTATCCAGCCCTGCTGCAAGTCGTGCTGCGCGTAAGGTGTTGGCCATGAGCATGACTATGGTCATCGGTCCGACTCCGCCAGGCACCGGCGTTACTGCAGCTGCCACTGCACTGACTGATTCGAAATCGACGTCACCCGTCAGCTTTGTTTTTGTTTCGCCATCTACTGTGATCTCGAGGCGGTTGATGCCGACATCAATGACGATGGCGCCGGGCTTGATCCAGTCACCTGTGACCATTCTGGCCCGACCAACGGCAGCTACAACAATGTCGGCCTGACGGACGACGGCAGCGAGGTCGCTGGTACGACTGTGAGTTATTGTTACGGTCGCATTGGCGCGTAATAACAGGCTGGCCATCGGTTTGCCAACGATATTCGATCGGCCGATCACGACGGCGCTCAGTCCGGAAAGATCCGAGCCCAATTGGGCTTCGATCATCAACATGCAGCCAGCTGGTGTGCAGGGGACGAAGGCAGCGGCCGTATCGCCGGTTGTCAGTTTGCCGATATTGACAAGGTGAAAGCCATCGACATCTTTGCCTGGCGATACGGCTTGCGTTATCGCCTGTTCATCAATGTGTGCGGGCAACGGTAGCTGAACGAGGATGCCGTGAATCGCGACGTCACTATTGAGTTCATCGATCAGTTTCAGAACGTCAATCTGCGATGTGCTTTCGGCCAGCGTGTGCTGAACTGAATAAAATCCACAGGATTCGGCTGTACGTTTTTTGTTGCGCACATAAACCTGGCTGGCTGGGTCGTCACCTACGATAACAACAGCGAGTCCAGGTTTGAGTCCATGCTTGCTGAGCAATGTCTCGGTCTCGGTCACAATTTTGGTTGACAGTTCTGCGGCCATCGCCTTGCCGTCAATGCGTTTGGCTTGCGTCATCGTGTTTGTTGCCTCGTAGCCTGCTCCCGGTGCCGATCCGACCGGTCGGCGCCGCATGGTACCGTCGTGGCCGCCGCCGGTAAACCTCGCCGTACGATTATTGCCACGGAACCTCTGTGACGGGTGTCCAGCGCTGTTCCCGGCGGATCATGCGCTCGCTTGCATTTTCGTCCTCGTAGCTGATCGGTGCGACCACGGCAATTCTTTCTGGCGCTGGCGACAATACATTTGTATTGATGAGGCCAAAGCGACCGGCGTCGGATTCGATAACGGCAGCGGTATAAACACCACAGTTTCGGCAGAGCAAAAAGTCGGCAGTCATAAGCGCGAAACGATAGCGCTGCAGCATGACTGCGTCGTTGACGAAAATTTGCAGTTGTCCATCCGGATCCGAAGTGCTTAAAGCATCATGGCTGCGACAAAACCGGCACTGGCATGCGTGTACCGACCAGTCTGCGGGGCTTCGCGCTGTCGTGTAACGGCAGCCGATCGCCCCACAGTGGCAACGGCCTGCGTATTCAATCCGAGGCATGAGCAGTATCCTGCCGCCGCCGTGACAATGCTGCCAGTAATGTGGCGGTTATTAATGATGCGAACAAATGCTTGAGAGTATGTCCGCTGACCAGCAGGCCGATAGCGAAGATTGCGGCATCAAAATACTCGAACAGTTTGGCAAATGCGTAGAAAGCGAACATGAGCCAATACACGTTGCTGGAGCCGACCGCTGGTTGATAGAAATACAACATGATCGGGATCAGCAGCGTTGGCAGGAACTGGATAACGGCATAGGGTCGAAGATCGCCGTTGCCGCTGGCTTCAGTTACTGCCCAGTACGCTACCGACATCAGCCCTGCAGCGAGCAAAGGCACAAGCATCCGCCGCGCCAACCGCACCGATACAAATTCTCCGGTGATGATTGCGAACAGCCCGGCAGACCCGATTGTCATCGATAGACGGTCCCAGATCAGAGTTTCGTTGTTTGGTACCAGGTGGTAATAGCCCGAGCCAAAGGCTGTGAGCAAAACGCCCAGAAAGAAAATAACATAAGCGGCTTTTAGGCCCGGCACACACACCGTGCGGGCATGTCGAACTACATAAACAAGCCCCATGGCGCCGAAGATCAGGAACGGCAGGTTCGATGCGACATTGCTGAAATTATCGATCTGGAGCAGACGGCGACTGTCAGCAAAGTTGTGGTAGGCGGGGTCCTGCGGTAGCGGCGCGCTGCCCAGAAAGCTAACGACGACCAGGATGGCCGCTACAATGATAGTCGTAATGGCGCGTGCCGATAAACGGCTATTATTGTGCACGTTTTCCAATAGGACCCGGATGTGTCAGATGCTCACTACGCGATGACGCTGGTTGATGATTAGCATGACCGCACGAATTTGACCGTACTCCATGGGGCGAGACGCGGCAAGGCGTTGCATAACATGACCGAGATAGCACAATGGCGTAGACTGGCAGTTGCAGCCGTTCGCACAGGAGCCCCGATGTCTGACAGTCGCCATTACGACACAGTCGCTTTCGATGTTCGTGACAACGCGACGATGTTGATTTTCGCGCGCACGACACCGGAAGGGGACATTGACGATTATCTTCTTTTAATGCGAACTGTTGACGACGATTTCGATGAATCCATGTACATCGAAATCAATGAGAACCAGTTTGGAGGGCACAATCTGATCCGGGAAGCAGCGTTGATGGGTAATACTCTGACACTGAAGTTGTACGAACCCGCCGAGGAACTTGGTGGCAGTTCAGAAATCGTTCTGACGTTCGCGGACACGCCGGAGAATGGTACGAATATCGAGCGTGGCGCGTTTCGCGTGCTCGGCGACACGCTGTCAGGTGGCAACGCTTGATCTGAGGCTTTGATGCTGCAGTTGCGTCCTAATTGCGAACACTGCGATCGCGATCTGCCACCGGAATCGAACATCGCCATGATCTGCAGCTTCGAACGCACATTTTGTCAAGAGTGTGCTGCATCTGTTTTTGCCAGCATCTGTCCCAATTGTGGTGGCAATTTCGCACCAAGACCCATTCGCCCACCCAAGTCACTGCTTCGATATCCTGCGGCGGACAAACGTATCGTCATTTCTCACTCGTCATGAGTGATCGGGAATACAGTCTTTACTTGCTGCGCTGCGCCGATGGCAGCTTGTATACTGGCATCGCAGTGGATGTCAAAAAACGCATTGCTGAGCACGAAGAAGGGTCGCGCGGCGCCAAATATCTGCGCGGCAAGGGACCGCTGCGACTTGTGTTCGAGCAACATATTGGCAATCGGAGTATTGCGTCTCGAGTTGAGTACCGCGTCAAGCAGCTCGACAGATCGCAAAAAGAGGCACTCGTTGACGGTCAGGCAACGTTGCGAGAAGTATTGTCCAATTCAGGCTGTGATGCGGATCAGGCCTCGGGCGCCGCCTGCAGGTAAAGCACGATCGGCTTGCCGAATTCGGGAATGTGCAAGCGCGTATCGGTATCCCATATGTTCCTGATTTCCTCAAGCCAGCCGGCCGTGTTAACAAAGTTATCGAGAACGCGCGGAGCCAACATCACCTCACCGAACGGTCGCGTGTAGTCGTCGAAATGAATCGGAAATACGCGCAGGGCACCAGTCGTTGTTACGAGTGCTTGCCAATATTGCTCGGTGTAGTTCCGACCTAGTCCGTCGAGTCCGAAGACGCCAAGCATGACAACATCGGCTTGTACGTCATCGAGCGCTCCGACAAGAAATCCCGCGCTGCCTTGCACGAGGGTCGTACCCTGCTCATGCGCTACGACAATCGTATAGCTTTTACCTGCGCGCCAGGCACTGACGGGGGCAGGCGTTTCGAGTGGCGTATCGATCGTGCCGGCAAACGGGACTGATCCACCCCACCCAAGCGGCGCGTGAACTGAGTCGATCAACGTCACCGTGAATTTTCCAAATGCGTATTCATTGCCGCTAACCGCAAGCAATATTTGATCGTCGGGTACTCCTGTGCCACGAGCGATCTGGACCGTTGTTGCGGAGCCAAGAATCGACGCGCTGCTGCGATTAGCGAGCGCTCCGATATCCATAGCGTGGTCAAAATGTGAGTGTACGGGGATGATTGCCGCAAGTCGCCGCATGCTGAATTTATCGAGCACGTAATTTATTTGCGCAGCGCTGCTCTGTACGGGCACGCTAAACACGATATCGGCAAGCGATGGTCGTGAGAAGAATCCGTCGATCAATATCTGCGTTTCACCGTCATCAAACAGCAGCGTCGTAACGCCAAACCAGGTCACGGTGACGGCATCGTTCGTTGCTGCATTAATTGTCGGCGGCGCCCATTCGATCTCGGCTAGCGACGGACGGTCACTAAGGATCCACGCCACTGCACCAGCGCCGATGACCGCGATGGCGGCGAGCGTGATTATGCTTCGCTTTGCCCAGATCCTGAATTCGTCTAGGGATACCGTGGGCACCGCCATGATAGTGCCTACTGCCCGGCAACGATTCGAGCCAGATGCCCGGTCAGCGGCGCGAGATAGTTGCCCATCGCATAACCGAGCAGTGCCATTAGAATCGAGGCTGGTACCAGGTTTGGCCTATGATGGGCTGCAATGATGGGCGCTGATGCCGCCCCACCGATATTTGCGGCCGATGCAATAGCGACACTGTGGATATCCACGCGAAATATCCATGCCCCGGCGACGCAAAACAGGCCGTGGATGAAAATCCAGATAAACGCTCCGAACACGAACATCGGTGCTTCCGCGAGACCCGAGACCGATGCGCGAGCACCCATGCCCGCGACGAAGATGTAGATCAGAGCCGTGCCCAACGCTGTCGTATTGGGTAAATCTGCAACGGGCGTGATGGAAAGCGATAGTGCGATTGTCGTGACGAGCAATATTCGCACAGTCGTAACCGAGAAGACCGCTTCGAGGCCGGGGCTCACACTGGCAATCCAGTGAGCGATTCCGGGTGCCAGGGACGTGCTGATCCATGTAGCGCCGATCGCGATCGCGCCAATGAACAGATATTGCGGCATTGTGGGCGCGTGACTCGTTTCGACGTGTGCTTCGGCGGCGACATCCATCGACGCCAGCCGATCTGCCGGTACCCGCGCCCAGGCGTTGAACTTGTCCGCAAAATTGCGCGACATCAGGAGCAGTGGTAACCAGACGACGTAAACGACGTTATCGGCAATCACGGCGAGACCAAATTGTTCCTCGGACGTGCCGAGCATTTCGGCTGTGGCAGCCATGTTTGCGGTGCCGCCAATCCAACTGCCTGCGAGTGCGCCATATCCTTTCCAGGCGTCCTCAGACAGCGATGAGTGCACAATCAGGTAGGCAACGACGGCGCCAACCATGACACCGACAGTTCCCATCAACATGACGAGCACGCCCTTGCCCATGACGCGAATGACGGCGGGCACATTGACCTTGATCAACATCAGAACGATGAACGCAGGTAAAACGTAGGCACTCAATCCCGAATACACGGTTGAACTGCTTGGAATGACGCCGAAATTGTTGAGGAAAACCGGTGTAGCGTAGATGAACAGAAGGGGCGGAATGTACTGGAATAATTTTGCGCGAGTCGTCTGTTCAAGCATGAAAAAAAAGGCCGCGACAAAAACTAAAACGGCGAGCACACCAAGCGGTGAGGAGATCAGGACTGCGGAATTCTCCATGCGATGCTGACTGTCCGGAGGCGAAAGACCCGGCCAAGTATAAAGCAATGATGAGTGCGCGGCGTGCCGCTTTACGTCAGGATATTTGCGCCTGCAGATCTTTGCGCGTCGCCTCATCAGTCAGCGCGGCGGCCTTGACGGTTAGCCAGGCGGCGTCCCAATCTTTAACCTTGCTGGGGCCGAATACAAATTTGGCAATATAGCTGTCGAGATTGCCAACACGAATCACGTTTTTCGACGGCGCGGTCGGAAAATCCACGGCGCCGGTGAAGACAACGACATTGGCAACCGGTACATCAGGTACGACGTTCTGCAAGGCGCGAGTACGGCCTGAATTCTGGATCAGCGGATTCAGGAATCTGCGACGAATAGTACCGTCAACATTGGTCCACTGCGGCTCGTCCTCTGCGCCGAATATGATGCCGTTGTAATGTTTAGTTTGAATGCAAAGAATGCCACCGGCTGTCAGAATCGCATGGTCGATCTTAGTCAGGCCGCCATAGGCGCCCGGAAGTATGAAATCATGCAATACATCCGGACTGCGTAGGTTCAGTGCGCGGCGAATGCGCATTACCCCAATCTTGCTCGTTACGATGCCGACAACGTGGTTTGCCGTCGATCGAAACACCAGGGTCAGTAACAATGCCCCCGCGATGGCAAACAGGAATGTGGCCGGGCCGACGTCGGTAATGCCAGTAATGACCGCAGGCTCAGTCACCAGGGCTGGCAGGGCGATGAGTGGCAGGCTGGATGCAACGAGTCGGATGAGCACGATCATGCCAATAGAATATTGGTTCGGACTGAAATTTGATCGTAGCAGGTCACGTTTTTTCAATCCTGTGGGCGACTAACCTGGATAAGCAAGAAAATAGTCGTTTGTTCTCGCGACGAGAATGGCCGTCTCATAGACAGAGCTGAGTATTTCACCTGTCAGAACCGCAGATTTGTCCCCGTCAGCGACGACGGCGCCTGCCTTTAGAATGACAACTCGTTCGATCTCGGGCGGAATCTCGTTCAGGTTGTGTGTAACAAGCACAATATTGCAGCCACTCGCTGCAAGCTGTCGAATCCGGGCAAGATAGTCGAAACTTGCCGCGAAATCGAGACCGGCTGTGGGCTCATCGAGTATTAATGTGTCCGGTTCGTGGACCAATGCGCGACCCAGCAAACAGCGGCGTTGTTGCCCTGTTGACATCGATCGCAGTGGTGTATTGCGCAACGACTCGATGCCGAGCAATTTGAGCGTATTGTTCGCTCTTTTACGTTGTTCGTCGGTGACGCGCTCGATCAGCAGCCCGTGTACACCGATGCTGGAAAAAAAGCCCGACACGACAACCTCGAGTGCAGTTGCTGTCGGCGTGTAGCGGCTGTGTAAATCGTGTGACACGATTCCTATTCGTCTGCGCAGGTCCCAGACATTCCAGTCGTCGCGCCCCAGGATGCGCACCCAGGAGTTCTCCCGTGCTACGGGATGTAACTCGCCGTTTATTGTTTTAAGCAGTGTTGTCTTACCCGAACCATTCGGCCCGAGAATGGCGACGCGCTCGTGCCGCGCGATCGCAAGATCAAAATTTTCGAAGACGCAGGTCGTTCCGCGCCAGATCGTCGCATTGTGAATCTCGATCAGCAGCGGCTCGGCCATCGTCGGTCGATTCAAAAATCGCTTGATAAATTTGTCGGCACCCAGGACTTGTGAGCCTCATAGGCCGGCAGATCGTCGACATCGCTGCGTTCCTCCAGTTTCTCGGCAAGCCACTGAAACCATTCAAACGCCTCGGCGCTGCCGATTTCTTCGCGCAGATCGCTGACCCACCCCTCCAGCTTGCGCCAAAGCACGATCGTGCTCGAGCCAATTAAATTCTTGACGATGCGAAATGGCACGATTCGCTGATAAGTCATGACGCCGATATTCTCCATTGTAGTGCAGATCAACATTGCGCAGAGTTCTCGGCCAGGATATTTCGCTTCGAGTTCGGCGGCGCTCAGACCATCGGGCAAATGCAATATTCTCTGATAGGCGCCGTTGAATTCGGCATTGCCGAAAAAGCGGAACAATTCGATTGCGGCGAGCTCGCGGCGCTGTTGGCGAATGTTTCGCATTTGCAATACCGCAAAAATCAAACCGCCAATGACGACAAGTGCGCCGAGAATTTCGGCCATGTCGGCCAGTCGCGATAAATCAGTCATCGATGATACTCCAGTTGATGGTCTGACCGAATGGTACTGGACCTAAGCCGACAGAGTCAGGCTTGCTTGTATTTCCAGTTGCCCCGTCTGAATATAATGACGCTCAGAATCGTTAATAGCGATTCTGAAATAACAACGGCGATGAATACACCATCTGGTCCGAGCGAAACTGCAGTCGCGAGCCAGTACGCGAGCGGAATTTGCAAGAACCAGAAGCAAACGAGGTTTATTATCGATGGCGTTACTGTGTCACCGGCGCCATTGAGGGCCTGCGTAATAATCATCCCGATTGCATACATCGGAAAACCGATACCTAGAATTCGCAGGCAGCTTGTCCCGATGCGCACAACCTCTGCGTCGTTCGAGAACAGGCCAGCAATGCCAGGTGCAAATGCGATCAGGAATACTCCGGCTCCGGTCATAAATATCGTGTTGTAGCGAGCGGCGCGCCACACGGATTGCTCGGCGCGTTGCGGTTTATTGGCGCCGAGGTTTTGACCGACCAATGTTGCTGCAGCATTGCCGAGGCCCCACGCCGGCAGCCAGACGAACTCGAGCATTCGCCATGCGATCGTGTACGCCGCGATAGCCGTACTGCCATAAAGAGCAACAATACGCATGATGACAATCCAGCTGGACATTGAAATCAGAAACTGACCAATGCCGCCAATCGAAATAACCATCACGCGGGAAATCAGCTCTGGCACGATTCGCAGATGGCGAATTTGAAACGCAAGTTTCCCGCGCCCGCCAAACAGGTACCAGAGCTGGTACAAGACGCCTATACCCCGACCGATCGTTGTCGCGACCGCCGCACCGGTAACTCCCATCTCGGGAAATGGGCCGAGACCAAATATCAGGCAAGGATCGAGTACGATATTGATTCCGTTGGCCAGCCAAAGCGAGCGCAATGCGATGGAGGCGTCGCCGGCGCCGCGAAAAGCGGCGTTGAGCAGAAACAGGTACATGATCGTGGCCGATCCGCCTAGCGATACGGCTGTGAACCCCTTGCCCATCGTCACGACGCTGTCCGTCGCGCCCATCATCGTGAGTATATCTTCGGCATAAATGACGCCGGCAATGCCAATGCCGATCGACAGTGCAGCGCCAATCCATAACGCCTGGCCCGTAACACTGGCAGCAGCATCAAGCTGTTTCGCGCCGATGCGGCGGGCCACCATCGCGGTCACACCCATACCGAGCCCAACCGCAACCGCATAGAGTACCGTGACGACCGCTTCGGTGATGCCGACGGCTGCAATCGCGTCAGTGCCGAGGCGCGAAACGAATGCGATATCCACAACCGCAAAAATTGCCTCCATCGACATCTCGAGCATCATCGGAATTGCGAGCAAGCCGAGCGCGCGACCGATAGGTCCTCTTGTGAAGTCGGTGTCGTTATCGCGGAGCGATTCACGCACGAAGCTGATGCTGCGCGCTATGATCGATTGATTAATCAGAAATTCAGTCATTCCGAGCCGTAGTCACTGTTCGTGATCGCCGATGGTAAACTCTGACTACTTGTTATTCGACAGGTATCGAATAATGCCCGAAGGACTTTGGCCCATTCTTGTCATGATCGCCGCCGTGATTGTCTATGCAATCGCCAAGGTGATTCGGTATATGCGCGAGAGCGAGAAACAATGGCAGCAAGTGGATAAGAGCAAGCTGAAAGAATGGGTCGATGATGAATGATGCCACAGTCACGGTCCCGAATCGTCGCGAAGAAGTGATTCGAGTTCAGCGGCCGTATCCTTTGCAGACTGAATCAATTTTTCTTCTGAGTCGTGAATCGCGTGTTGTTCCATCAACAGGCGTGAGTCATGCTCACGAAATGACGACGCTATTCGTTGCGTCTCTTTCTCGTCAATGCCCATGTTTTTAAGAACTCGCTCGGACATTGCGATGCTTGACAGCAGCGTTTCTCTGAAAATGTGTTCAATGCCTAAGTCCATCAGTTTGTGCGCGTGTCGCCGATTGCGGGCGCGAGCGATGATCTTGAGGTGTGGAAAATGACGGACGATGGCCTCAGCGGTGCGCACTGACGCTTCAATATCATCAATCGCCAGGACGAATAACTTAGCGTGTTCCGCACCGGCGGCGCGCAGGATATCCAGTCTCGATGCGTCGCCGTAATGAACCGTGCTGCCATATCGACGCACGACATCAACCTGTGATGAGTCGATTTCGAGTGCTGTAAACGACTTGCCAACTATGTTCAACAATCTCGCAACTATCTGGCCGACGCGACCGAAGCCAGCGATGATCACGTCGTGATGGACGTCGTCTATTTCGTCGTATACCGGTTCGCTTGCAACCGCTAGTTTTCGTCCGATGTGCTCGTTCAGCGTGTAGATGAACGGCGTCAGAAGCATTGATACGGCGACGGCGAGCACGAGTTCATCGATGAGGTTGGCGGGCATCAGTCGCTCGCGGGCCGCGATGCCGAACAGGACGAAAGCGAATTCGCCGCCCTGAGACATGACGACGGCGAGACTCATCGCTGAGCGCGAATTGCAGATCCCGAATGAACGCGCGAGAGGCAGCAGAACAATCGCCTTCGCAAGCATGAGCAGTGCGACGATGAGCAGAATTCTGGCCGGAGACTCAAGTAACAGATTGGTATTCACCGACATACCGACAGCGATGAAAAACAGCCCAAGTAACAGACCTTTGAAAGGGGCTATGTCTGCTTCGAGCTGGTGCCGGTACTCGGAGTCCGCGAGCAGCATACCGGCGATGAAAGCGCCGAGCACCATGGACATACCCGAGAGCCGCATCAATATCGCAGCGCCGATGACGACCAGTAAAGTTGTGGCCGTGAAAATCTCAGGTATTTTTGACTCCGCCGCAATGCGCAATACTGGGCGCAACAGAATCCTGCCACCAACAATCATACCTGCGATAGTCAGCAACATGATGCCGGCCTGCGCGAGGTTGAATCCACCGTCATTTGCGCCTGATGCACTGAGCATTGGCAGGATGGCGATCAACGGTATCGCAGCGAGGTCCTGAAACAGCAGAATTGAAAATGCGGCACGACCATGCGATGTCATGAGTTGTTTTTTCTCTGCGAGCATCTGCAGGACAAAAGCAGTCGACGACAAGGCCAATATCAAACCAATGGTGATCGCGAGCGTCACGGTCAGACCGAAGGCCAACGCGAGCAGACTGATCAGTGCGGCACTCAGAAAGACCTGGGCGGAGCCCAGGCCAAAGATCATCTTACGCATAACCCAAAGTCGTGACGGCTGCAGCTCGAGGCCAACGATGAAAAGCAGGAATACGACGCCCAGTTCCGCAAAGCGCAGGATATGTTCGGGATTGCGGATCAACGCGATGCCGAACGGGCCGATAATTATCCCGGCCGCGAGATAACCGAGGACGGAACCGAATCCAAGGCGGCGGCTGATTGGTGCCATTATGATGGCAGCAAGTAAGTAGACGACCGATTCCTGCAGCAGGCTCATGTGTACCTCGGACACTTGCGCTTTAGGCGCCAATATTGAAGTTTAGCCCGGATTATTCATAAATACGCTCGCGCCCGACATCGACGAGTAATCCATCGACCCACCAGTGAATTTTCGATTACACTATCTCGTCATCAAGACGGGCTGTGCCCAATAATCGCACTACTGCAGGGCCGAAATATGTTCCAAAGCATTCACCTACGTCGTGGTCTGGCATCCGGCTTGGTATGTATATGTATTTTACTTGGAATTGCCGGCTGCGATTCCACCGAGACAGATGCGCAGATGTCTCGTGACCACGTCGATGCGATGGCACGGGAACACGCGAATGACACAAGCAATGCCAGCGACGGTGCCCGCATAGCACCTCGTTACGCTGTCATATCGGAGCGTCTGCCTTACGTCGAAGTGGATAATAAACTTGTCTACGGCTACTTCGTATTCCCTTCAGACATGGTTGAACCGTTGCCGGCAATTATTGTCATTCATGAATGGTGGGGTTTGAATGACAATGTTCGGGCAATGGCAGATCGACTTGCCAGCGAAGGTTATATCGTTCTGGCCGTTGATCTCTATGCTGGCAAGACGGCCACTAACGCTGAAGTGGCCAGGCATATGATGTTGTCGGTTGTCGAGAATTCGGCAGCCGCTGTGCATAATATTCGCAGAGCCTATGCATTTGTCAGTGAGACGGCCGGCGCGCCGAGTATCGGTTCTTTGGGTTGGTGTTTCGGTGGTGGTTGGTCTTTGAACATGGCGATGCTGTTTCCCGATGATCTTGATGCGACCGTTATCTACTACGGTCAGATCACCGATGATGAGGAAAAACTGCGCCCGATCAATGTGCCGATACTTGGGTTGTTTGGTGCCGATGATACGGGTATCAGTGTCCAGTCAGTGCGGCGATTTGAAGAAGCGCTTGAACGGCTTCGCAAGAAATACGAGATACATATTTATCCGGGAGTGGGTCATGCGTTCGCGAATCCCAGCGGCAACAATTACAACGCCGAAGCCGCAGATGATGCCTGGATGCGCACCCTGGAATTTTTTGGCCGTAATCTCGTTGACGATACAGACGATTCCTGATCGGCGATCGCATCAGATTTATCATGCCCAGGCGCCTTGCAGACCATTCTGATTGCCAGAGCCAGCGTCTCATAAACCACCAATTCTCTGACGTCGTCAGTGCATCGCAGCGATATGTGAGCGGTAAACGCGTCGCGTATGAGCAAAACATCATCATTGTTCGAATTTTTGTCTTCGCCGGTGCAGAATCGCTCTATCGCCAATGGGCCAATTTGGCGTCGAGGCAGCCGAATGGTTGTCTCAAGCGTCGGTTGTTCGAAAAAATCCATGCCGCGAAAGGATCTGCTCGTATCGGCAATACTGATTGAAACTGACGCGATGTGCATGCCGACCCCACAATGGGGTTCGATTTGCAGTACAAAGTCGAGGTTGGGCAACCGTAGCAAGCGACGACCAGCAGGCTGCAGCTGAAGCTCCACTGAGGCGGCCTCTGCACGCAAGATCGGGCGACTGTCACTTTCAGCCCAGGCTGGCCATGTGGCTACTAGCACTATGATCGTCAATGAAATAAGTGTGCCACGCATGCAACAAAGACTACGCTATGGCTGTCCAAAAACAAGTCATGAAGCAGGCAGTAGTAGTGTGTTGGCTCATTGCATTTTATCGGGCACCCAGGAGTATCCCTTGATCAAGGCAGCAGTGGATTGGACCTTCAAGGTTGCGCGTCGCATCGTGGCGATGCATGCATAATTCGGCATTAACTGACATAAAAAAAGGCGCCGGAGAGCTGAAATCGATGCTCGATACAGCGGGCCGATCCGACACGGAGCGGTCTCCGGCGCCTAACACTTAACGGCAGGGGGGTGCCGCCGAACCGTCCTGGTTCGTTGTCACCGGCTTTCCAGCCGGAGGGTTCCAGGGTCGTGCCAATCAGGCTCATGGGGGACGAGCATATTGATCAGCGCGATGCTGGGAGCTTAGTCACCGTGGCCGGTTGACGGCTGCGAGCGACTAAGAGTGATTTGCGGCCGAACGGGTTAAAATCAAGGTCAAGGTCAAGCTGGTTGTCGAGTGCAACACTATTAACGGCTGCGTCGGCCGCATTGCGGTGCGCCGATTTGGCTGCCGCGCGGCTAACGACTACCGCCGATTGAATACCTGGGGTTGTCGAACTGACAGCAGCGGCCTCGTCCGCAAAGGCCGTCCTGGTGGCGACTGACAAGGCAACCAGAACCAGCAGTACGCCAGCCATAGCCAGCGCGTTTTGAAAATTTTTGATAAACATCGTAATTCCTTCGAGAGATCGCGCGCAGCGCGAAAGTGCTTGTATGCTAATTTCTTTTGCACGACGCGTGCCAACCGTAAAAATCGTGTAAATACAAATAGTTAAATGATAACGTGGGGTTACGGAATTTCGGTAATTACGAAAAACCGTAAGAGTTTTCACGAAATGCCGTGTAGAATCACGACATGTCCCGACTCGATGATTACCAATGGCTTTTTCGCAAAGCGCCGACGATGGCGACATCGATCGGTCAGGACGGCGTCTACCTCGATGTCAACGATGCCCTGCTCGAACGGCTCGGCTACACTCGCGACGAGATGCTTGGCCGTCGACCTGTCGATTTCGTCACGCCGGAATCGGCACTCCGTATTGAAAAAGAATTTCTGCCAGCATTGCGGCGAACGGGCAGGCTGGAGAACAAGCCCGTCGCTTTTGTAACGAAGTCAGGCGACAGCGTTGAATGCCTGGTCAACTCGCTCGTGGAATATGATCCCGATGGGGAATTCCTGCGTACGGTTGCAATGTACACGGAAATTTCGGACCAGGCCCGCGCCAACTTCAAGTATCGAGAACTGTATCGCTCGACCCCGGCGATGCTGCATACGATTGACGGCAACGGCAACGTTGTTACGGTAACCGATCACTGGTTGCAGAAGCTGGGTTACGAACGTGAGGAAGTGGTCGGTCGTCCGATTAGTGATTTTTATACGGACAAAGATCGTAAGGCTCTAAGCGGAGGCCGTCTGCAAGAAATCATCAGTCAGGGTGAATTTAACAATGAGGAACGACAGGTCGTTACCAAGAGTGGCCGGGTTCTCGACCTGATCGTGTCGGCGATATCGCATCGGGACGCGGAAGGTAACGTTGATCGCATGCTGATCGCATCCAAGGACGTTACCGAGCGCAATCGCACCGAACGCAGATTACGAGACACCCTCGCAGAGAATGCACGACTGCGCGAAGAGCTGGAACAGGAACGCGATTACTTGCGTGAAGAGGTGAATGTCGCGATGAACTTTGGCCGCATCGTTGGCTCCAGTCCTGTGCTGATGCAGATGCTGGCGCGGGTAGAGGCCGTCGCCGAAACGCCGGCCAGTGTCTTGCTGCAGGGCGAGTCAGGCGTCGGTAAGGAACTTGTCGCACACGCGATTCACGCGCGCAGCCCGCGCGCCGAGGGCCCACTCGTGAAAGTAAATTGTGCCTCTATTCCAAAAGAGTTATTTGAGAGTGAATTTTTTGGTCACGTCAAAGGTGCATTTACCGGGGCGCATCGTGACCGCGTGGGCCGTTTCCAGCTTGCAGACGGTGGTACGCTTTTTCTTGATGAAGTGAGTGAAATTCCGCTCGAACAACAGGGCAAATTGCTCCGGGTCCTGCAGGAAGGCGAATTTGAGCCTGTTGGTGATGATTTTACGAAGTCCGTCGACGTACGTGTTGTAGCAGCGACAAACAGGGACCTCGAAAAACTTATTTTTGACGGTAAATTTCGCGAGGATTTGTTTTATCGGCTAAGCGTCTTTCCTATTGAAGTACCGCCACTGCGTAAACGCGGTGACGATATCATCAAGCTGGCACAGCATTTTCTCGAAAAAGCCTGTAACGATTTCGGCAGACCATTGATGCAACTGTCGCGCGCTCAGGGTGGCATGTTGCGCGACTACAACTGGCCCGGAAACGTCAGGGAACTCAAGAATGTGATTGAGCGCGCCGTCATCCTCTCGCCACGCAATGTGTTGCGTCTTGACCTGTCAATGTCCAGTCTTGGCGCGGAAAACATGTCGGCTCAGCCAGAGCAGCGGGCAGAGGACCAGGTGCTCACCGAAACGGAGATGCGCAGATTGCAAAAGCGAAATCTCGTGGCCGCACTCAAACAGACAGGTTGGCGCGTATCGGGTCCCGACGGTGCGGCGGAAGTGCTTGGCGTCAAGCCAACGACGCTCGCGGATCGTATCCGGTCTTACGGCATTCGCAGACCATGATGCCGAAACTGTCTATTGTGCTGCTGGTATTTGCAGCCATGGCTATGGCTAAAGCCAATGACACATCACTGCCGATGCGCGTGCAAAGCGTGCTGAATCTTCGAACGCTGCCAGACGATACGCTTAGCATCTATATCGAGGACCTTGACAGTGGTGAGGTCGTGCTTCGCTGGCATGACCAGGTACCGCGCAATCCCGGATCGACGATTAAGCTCGTGACGACCCTGGTGGCGCTTGATGTGCTCGGGCCAACGTATTCGTGGCAGACCGATGTTTACGCTCTTGGCGAGATCGAAGACGGTCGATTGCACGGCGACCTGCTAATAAAAGGTCGAGGCGATCCGTTTCTGGTTACCGAACGTATGTGGCAGTTGCTGCGCAGGGTTCGTCAGGCCGGTATTCTCAACATCGACGGCGATCTGCTGATCGATGACAGCTATTTCGATGTTGCGAGCCACGATCCGGGTGCATTCGATCGGCAACCACTTCGTGCATATAACGTCGCCCCGAACGCTCTTCTCGTGAATTTCAAAGTTATTCGCTACTGGTTTGAAGCCGAGCCTGACACGAATAGTGTCCGCGTCTGGCTGGATCCGCCACTGAAAAATCTGAGTGTAGATAATCGCTTGTCCTTAGCTCCGGGAAGATGTCGCGGCTATCAGCGTGGCATCACAATATCGGCGAACGAGGCGGTTGACAGGATAACGTTCAGCGGCGTGTTTCCGAGCGGTTGCAGGCGCTACGCGATGGATCGGACTGCCCTGAGTCATAACGAATTCGCATTCGGGCTGTTCATGTCGCTTTGGCATGAAGCCGGTGGCGGGTTCAGTGGTGGCTGGAAAAATGTCACGACGCCTCAAGGTGTTGAGCCGCTCATTGAGTTCGAATCGATGCCACTCGCCGATGTTATTGCCCGAGTGAACAAGCACAGCAACAATGTCATGGCACGTCAACTTCTGTACACATTATCGGCCGAAGTGCTGGGCGAGCCCGGCACCGAGGACGGCGGCCGCAAAGTCGTTATTGACTGGCTGGACAAGAACGGCCTGGCGTCGTCGAACCTGGCATTCGAAAATGGTGCAGGTTTGTCACGCGAGGTTCGAATGACGGCAGAGGAAATGGGCGCAATACTGCGATTTGCATGGCGGCAGCCGTATATGCCTGAGTATGTCTCGTCGCTCTCGCTGGCAGGTCTTGACGGCACGTTGACCCATCGCTTCGTGAATACCACCCTGTCCGGCAACGCTCACCTGAAGACCGGTTCGCTCGACCATGTCACGGCGATCGCGGGTTACTTGCAAGCACGCTCGGGCAGACGATTCGGAGTCGTCACCATGCAAAACCATAACGACGTCCACCGGGGCCCCGGCGAAGAAGTCCAGGAGGCGCTGTTGCAATGGCTATACGAGCAATGAATCCGGGCACAGCGATATCTGCGTCGGCTGTAGTAGACTCTCACCTGTCCGGTACGGGAGACTGAAAATGCGTTGGGTAATCGGAGTAGTAGCGTTGTGGCCACTCGTGGTGGGCGCCGAGACAGTTTATGTAACCGACAATCTTCGGCTGGGGCTATACCCGGCCGCAAACTCGAATGACCCCGCGATTCGAACGATGGAAAGCGGCCAGGAACTCGAAATCCTGTCGCGAGACCTGAATTACGCACATGTGCAACTGCCTAACGGCGCGCAGGGCTATGTCAAAGCGGCATACCTTGTTGACGACAAACCAGCCAAGCTTATCGTTGCCGAGACGAAGGCAGAGAGCGACCGCCTGCGAAGCGAACTCGAGGCGCTGCGCCAACAGTTTGCGGGGCCAGCGGCGACAATGGCGTCGCTTGAGCAAGAGGCAGCTGAATTGAAAGAAAACCTCGTTGGCGCTCAGGCCCGAATTACGCAGCTCGACACGCAGAACGCCGGCTTGCGCGGTCGTCAGTCGCAGTATAAATACAGCCTGCCGTTGCAGTGGGTTGCAGGTGCGCTCGGTGTATGCTTGGTTGGCGGATTCTTGTTCGGCCTGTGGTGGGTTGATCAGCGCAGCCGCCGACGACACGGTGGCATTCGCATTTACTGACCGAACTGTCTCCGCTA
>JACZSM010000015.1 GCA_022574185.1 Pseudomonadota bacterium | reverse complement strand
CAGAACCTGCGACTGATCCTCAGGTACCTGAGGATTTTTTGGCTCAAAATACAACCGGCTTTCAAGCGTAAACCATTACTATCTTCACCATGCACAGCCTGAAAACCGGCTTTTTCAGGGCCGACTATTTACTAAACAGAAATATGGCAAGTCCAGATCAAGGGGTAGGTACTGGACGCCAGATCGCTCTAACCCCCTGATATGCGGTTTCCGCTCTCAGAAAGGGATGAGACTCTTTTGAAATGCGAATCTTGGATCTTCTTGCAAACTGGACACATTCGTCCCCAGCGGGTACGGAACGCGACACCATATTCAGGCAAGAGAGCACATCTCGTGCCAGGATCTCGAAACACGCTATCTGACAGCTGCAACGGCCGACCCTGGTGGCCGAGCTTGCCTTATCAGCTCCCCGCCCTATAGGCCGATCCAGTAAGCGCCGTCGGCCCAACCAGGCATTCATTGACCAATGACATTAGGAGTCGGCGGGTCGCATGTCTGCCGGCCTTCCGCTTCGTCATTAGCTAAAGAAGGCAAGAAGTAATGTGGGGTAATTTGTGGGGTAATAGTATATATAAACGTTAACTTACTATATTTATCAGTTAGTTAAATAATTATAATGGCGGAGAGGGCGGGATTCGAACCCGCGGTACGGTATAAGCGTACACTCGCTTTCCAAGCGAGCGCCTTAAGCCTCTCAGCCACCTCTCCCACTATATTCAGATTGTAGCGAGCCCTATAACCTGTCACTCGCTAATGACAATATTCGGCGGCAAATCGAGGCACGGAGAACCAGCCGGCCGTTGCGGCTGCGGCGATGCCTCCGGCAATGGCATTTCCTTTAGTGGCTCAAGATCGTTCAGGCCATCCGGTGCTTCAACCCGTTTGCCCTCTGCCGCCAATTGATAAGCCCTAACGTCATCGCAGGCTAGCTCGATCGGCCCGCCACACGCAGACAAACCCAGCAACAATCCTGCCAGAATTATCAGCCGCATCCATATCATTGCTCATTCTCCAATTGCACACCTGCCGTCGCCAGCGCTGCTCGCATCTCATTGTGGTACCGCTCATTGAACGTCGTTAATGGTAATCGTAGATCTGGCGACATGAGTCCCATCTGACTGAGTGCCCATTTTACCGGGATTGGGTTCGACTCAACGAACAGCGACTTGTTCAGCGCTTGCAACGAATCGTCCAGCGCCTGCGCCTGCGCATGATCACCGCTGGCGGCCAGCGAACACAGCCTGGCCATCGCGGCTGGCACGACGTTACCGCTCACCGTCACAACCCCATGACCGCCCTGCTCGATAAATGGCAATACCGTAAAATCATCGCCGCTGTAAAGCATGAAATCCTCGTCGACCACAGCTTGGATCTG
The DNA here is from genome assembly GCA_022574185.1 of Pseudomonadota bacterium. Classification (GTDB taxonomy): domain Bacteria; phylum Pseudomonadota; class Gammaproteobacteria; order Steroidobacterales; family Woeseiaceae; genus UBA1847. Next base: position 49,379 of record JACZSM010000015.1, on the reverse strand, counting down.
CTTCAGGCGCTCCAAGTCTCCGGTCGCTTCCTTGATGCCCAGAATGTTGTCATGCAACGCCAATCGCGCCACTGTCTCGGGCAACAGATCCGAACTCGTCCGCCCTGGTACGTTGTAGACCACCACGGGCTTCGATACCGCGTCCGCGACGGCCGAGAAATGCCGATACATACCTTCCTGTACCGGTTTGTTGTAATACGGCACAACAATCAGATAAGCATCGATTCCGGAATCCGCGACCGCAAGCGATAAATCAATCGTCTGCGCCGTTGCATTCGAACCCGTGCCAGCAATAACCGGCACGCGACCGTCGACGAATTCCACGGCTCGCGAAATCAAGTCCACATGCTCCGATCTAACGAGGGTCGCTGCTTCTCCGGTCGTGCCGGCGATCACGAGTCCATTGCTGCCTTCACTGATGTGAAATTCAATAAGACGCTTGAGAGCCGCATAATCCACCCGATTTTGCTCATCGAAGGGCGTCACTAATGCGACCAGAGAGCCTTTAAACACCGGTTGTCCTCGCCACAAATAAGGCGGCGATGTTACTGTTGATGTCCAGTGCTGGCAAGAAACAACAGCGAGTCGCTGCGATTCTCTGGATCGAACGAAAAATCGTGGCCAGCACGCACCTTATTTGACCTAGGATATTTCTAGTTATATGTCACAACTTATTGTTTTATCAGCGGTTGGAACGGATAGAACCGGTGTTGTTCAGGATATCACCAAAGTCATCTTAGCCTGCGGTGGAAATATCGAAGAAAGCCGCATGGCGACACTTGGCACGGAGTTCGCGATGCTCATGCTGGTCTCGGGCAATTGGCACACCCTGACGCGACTCGAGAAAGAACTTGAAAAGCTCAGCGATCACGACAACCTCACGATCGCAATCCGCAAGACCGAAGCACAGGGGCTGAAACAAGATCGAATACCCTACGCGGTGGATGTCTTTAGCCTGGATCAACAGGGCATTGTCTTTAATCTTGCCAATTTCTTCGCATCCCGGGATATTGAAATTGCTGATGTCGCAACCCGACGATACGCCGCCGCACACACGGGTGCGCCGATGTTTTCGGTGCAAATGGCCGTCAATGTTCCCGCATCCGTGCATATAGCTCAGCTTCGCGACGAGTTTCTCGAGCTCTGCGACCGATTGAACCTCGATGGTATCCTCGAACCCGTTAAGGCCTGATAGAGGTTCAAGCTTAAAGGCCATGCAGACGAGGTCCTGGCCGGCGTGAACGATCTCGGTCGATAATTCTTTTTTTTCAAGTACTTATGTAACAACACCCGCAATGTCTTGTGCCATTGTCATCCGTTGCATGCCCGGAGCCGTTATGATGTGGAACAGCAACGGACCGGCCCTGTCCTAGACCAAGGTAAGCCCCTTTTTGAGAACAGCCTCGTGATCCATGCTTTTCTGAAACGTGCCCTGCTCTGCGCAACGATGATCGCCGTCGTATTCATCAGTGGTGCGGGTGCAGATGACGTGCAGTTACCCGAGATGGGTAGTCCGGCTGATGCGATCCTGTCGAAGTCTGCCGAGTCTCAGATCGGCCGGGCAATCATGCGTGAAATTCGACGCAGCGGCCAGGTCGTCGAAGATCCGCAAATTACCGAGTACATCAACGAGATCGGGCATCGAATCGCGGCGCAGACCAATGATGGCGATCATGAATTTACGTTTTTCGTCATTGATGACGGGCGCATCAATGCGTTTGCGCTCCCCGGTGGCTACATCGGCGTCCACACGGGCCTTATTGAAGCAACCCGAAATGAGGATGAATTGGCCGGAGTGCTCGCGCATGAAATCGCCCACGTCACGCAACGGCATATTGCTCGTGCTATTCACGCCAATTCGCGCCAAAGTATTTTGACGACCGCTTTGATGCTCGGTGCAATGATACTTGGCGCGGCCGGTGGCAGCGGCGATGCCGTGCAAGGAGCCATGGCTGTGGCGCAAGGCACCGCGGCCCAACAGCAGATTAACTTTACACGCAGCAACGAGTATGAGGCGGACCGGATCGGTATCGGCGCGCTGGCTGATGCCGAATTCGATCCTTACGGCATGGCGTCGTTCTTCGAGGTGATGTCACGTCAGGATACCTCGGCTCCCGACATGCGAATTCCGGAATTTCTGCGCAGTCACCCGGTCACGACGGCGCGCATCGCCGAAGCACGCAATCGTGCCCGCAGCTACACGCGAATACAGAGCCACGACTCCGTGAATTACGGCATCGCCCGCGCCCGCTTGCTCGTTGCCAGCTACGATACACCCGAGCAGGCGCTTGCCTACGTAGAAAGACGCCCATACGAGAACCAGACAGATGTCGAACGCTACGGACGAGCAGTCGCCTACCAACGTGCGGGCCGCGATCGTGAAGCCAATAATATTTTCGAGGAACTGGCGACCAAGGACCAGAAAATCATCGCGTATCATATTGGCCTCGCACAAACCGAACTGGCTTTGGAGCAATACCATAGAGGGCAGCAGACGTTCGATCGAGCAGTGGAGCTATTTCCGCGCAACGTGCCGCTTGTGATTCACTATGGCGAAGCGCTTATGCAACTCGGCAAGGCCGATCAGGCACATACAATGCTTCTCGACCTGATGAACAATGTGCCACCCACGCCTGAGCAAGTCCGTTTGATAGCCCGCGCTGCCAACGAAGCGGGCGACGTGGCCGAGTCGTATTACTACATGTCGGAATATCGCTTAATGACCGGCGATCTCATTGGTGGTATTGGACTTCTGCGGCAGGCTCTCGCACTGCCCAAACTTCAGGAGATTCAGCGCATTCGCTTTGAAGCGCGTATCGATTTTATCCGTGAGTTCATGACCGAAGATCAACTCAGACAATTACAAAGAAGTCGATCGGTCAAGTCCTCAGCCCTCAACGGCTACTGATTTCCGTGGCTCACCTCCCGCCGAAATCGTCTGTGTGCAAGACGCGATGGCTGCTGGCGTTGCTACTGGCCGTTGGCCAACTCGCAGCCTGTGCACCAAATCCTCAAAACGATGGCGAATCGCCATCGGCTGAATACGATCCCTGGGAGCCGATGAACAGAAAAGCGTACGGCCTGAACGTCGCAATAGACACGATCTCTACCAGGCCTATCGCTAAAGCTTATAAAAAGGTCATGCCGCCTTTCGCGCGTCGCAGTGTCTCGAATGTATTCGATAACCTCACGACACCACGTTCGGCACTTAACAACTTCCTGCAGGGCAAGCCTGCCCGAGGGTTCAATGAGATCGGTCGCTTCCTGTTCAATAGCACGATCGGTATCGGCGGGCTCATCGACATTGCCACACTCGGCGGCATGGAACGCTATGACGAGGATTTTTCACAGACATTCGCAGTGTGGCGACTCCCGGAGGGCCCCTACATCATGCTGCCCATTTTCGGTCCGCATTCCTTGCTCGATGCAGTGTTCCTGCCGTTAAATATTTACTCAAACTTACTGGTTCACATCGATGATACGTCTCTCCGTGACAAACTGTATGGTCTGCGCCTGGTCGACGCCCGGCAGCGCTTGTTAGCGGCCGGCAAATTACTTGACGATTCACAAGATCCGTACATCACATTGCGCGAGTCCTACCTGCAGAACCGCGAATACAAGATTTACGATGGCGAACCCCCGCTCGACGAGGACTTCTACGAGTTTTTTGACGACGAGTAAGCGGATGCCTATTTCGAATTATCGGGCGCTTCGATGAAACCGGCCCAGCGTTCACCGCGTTTCAACAGGTGATCCACTTCTGTGGTCTGCGCAATTGCGAGTACTCGCTCGGGCATACCCAGGAAACGTATTTCACGCACTGTATGATTTGCCCAGGTGATCCACTCCAGCAGCAGCGCCAGGCCTGCCGAATCAGAATGTTCCACCGCTGAAAGATCCACTTCAATCTGCGTATATTGGCTAAACATTTCCTCACTTGTTTGCAGGATGCGTTCGGCCGTGTCAAAGGACATGTCGCCGCTCAAAGCAAATCGACCGTTGCCGAGGTCCGTGAGACCGAAGTCACTCATCGGCCCCTCCTGTCTCGGCTTCGAGTCGTACTATGACCTGTTCCAGACTCGTCGCGCGAATCTCGGAGTTAAGTTCAACGCGAAAATTACGCACGTAGGAAATCCCTTCAACGGACACGTCGAACATCAGCCACCCATCATCCCGGCTTACCATCATGTAATTGACCGGGACTTTTTTGCCGTCATGCAGACGTACATTCGTCCTGACCCGCGCGAGTTTCTTGGTCGCGTCGCCGCGAAATGGCAATACCTGCACGCTGCCAAGATCGAACTCAAGCAGAATATCGGCATATCGCCGTAGCAGGATCGTATAGAACACTTCGACAAAGCGGATTCGCTGCTCGTCGCTTGCCGTGCGCCAGTGTTTGCCGAGCACCTGAGAAGCAGAGAAGCGGCGATCGAACCGCGGTAGCAGAATGCCGTTAATGAGAGCGTACAACGCGTCTTTGTCGAGGGCCAGTTCCTCCTCCCGACCATTGAGTCCCTCGGATAGCAATTCGGCCGCTTCATGGACGACCAGGTCTGGCGGCTCGGCGCTTACCTCAAGCGGCAGCAATGCAGAGCATGCGACGATGACGGCAGCAATGCCTGATTGATGCAGGGTCAATATCGTCCGCTCCCTATTTCTTATCGCCCGAATCACTACTGAACAAGTACTTGCCAATCAGGTTCTCGAGCACAACCGCAGATTGTGTAAACAGGACTTCGCTGCCATCTTCGAGATAGGTCTCGGAACCACCGGCCTGTAACGCCATGTACTGACTGCCCATCAGGCCGGCAGTCAGGATTGTCGCGTCCGAATCATCGGGAATCCGGTCGTATTGACTTTCCAGAATAAATGTAACGACGGCCTCAAGCGAATCACTGTCAAACTCGACCTTGATAACGCGCCCGATCGTCACGCCGGCCATCGAAACAGGCGATCTTGGTTTCAAACTGCCAATATTTTCGAATCGGGCCTGGACTTCATAGGTATCGGAGCCTGCATAATTACCAAAGCCGGTGGTCTGCGTTGTCAAAAAAAACAACGCACCGATTCCCAGTAAGACAAACAAGCCCGTGCCCAGCTCTACCGTACGTGTCTGTTGCATGGTTTACCTCAAAGTAACGACGCAGTAATCATAAAATCCAGTATTAGAACCGAAATCGCTGTAACGACAACGGTGCGTGTGGTCGCCCGACTGACGCCTGCAGCCGTCGGTAACGCATTATAGCCCTCCCAGACCGCGAGCAAGCTCGCCACAATTCCGAATACCACACTTTTAAATATGCCTTCATAGATGTCGGACGGTTCCAGCGTCTGCTGCATCTGTTGCCAGAATGCGCCCACGTCGACACCGAGCAGTTCCACGGCCACAAGATGCGCACCGAGAATGCCCATCGTTGTGAAAATTGCCGTCAATATGGGCACGGCAATGATGCCGCCGAGAAAACGCGGCACCACGACGCGGGGAATCGGGTTGACTGCCATCATCTCCATGGCGGACAGCTGGTCTGTTGCTTTCATCAAGCCGATCTCGGACGCCAGAGCCGTGCCTGCCCGGCCCGCGAACAACAGCGCGGTAAGCACCGGACCAATTTCTTTTGCCAATGCAAATGCAGTAAAGAGCCCGACGGTATCTTCGGCGTTGAAACGTTTCAGGTTCGAATATACCTGCAGTCCCAGAACGGCGCCAATGAATCCGCCACAGACCACGATGAGGACAATGGACAACACACCCGTGTTGTACACCTGGAAAACCACGAGCCTGAATCGTTTGACAAAAACGAACGGCGAATGTCGCAGTAATCGCAGGAAAAACAACTGCAGCGCGCCGAACGTACGCACGAATTCAAGCAGCGCCTGATAGATTTCACGTAACATTGCGACTACTTCTCATCCCTGCCAAGCAGTTGTTCCTCGTAATCGGGCGCGTCGAAATGAAATGGGACTGGCCCATCCGCCATACCATGCATGAATTGACGCACCGTCTCGGACAATTGTTGGCGCATATCCTCCGGGCTTCCTGACGCCGCAACCTTGCCATTGGAGATCAGGTAGCTGCAATCGGCGACTTCCATTATTTCTTTGACGTCGTGGCTAACCAGGATGCTCGTAATACCGAGCGCTTTGTTCATGCGCTTGACCAGCCGCACGATGACTCCCATCGAGATAGGATCGAGGCCGACGAAAGGCTCGTCGTAGATCAGGATATCGGGGTCCATGACCATAGCGCGTGCAAGGGCAACGCGCCGCTCCATCCCTCCCGACAGTTGCCCGGGCATCATGTCAGCGGCGCCGCGCAATCCAACCGCGTGTAGTTTTGTCAGCACGACGTGTCGAATCAGTCGGTTCGTCAGGCGCGTGTGCTCGCGCAATGGAAAGGCGACATTCTCAAATACGCTCATGTCCGTCAGCAGCGCACCGTTTTGAAACAACACACCGAAGCGCCTGCGCAGCTTGTAGAGTTCGCGAAGATTGAGTTTGCCGATGTCGACGCCATCGATGAATACCTGGCCTCGATCTGGAACGAGCTGTCGTGTGATCAGTTGCAGCAGCGTTGTCTTGCCGGTGCCACTCGTCCCCATGATCGCGGTGATCTTGCCACGCGCAATCGTGAGATTCAGGTTCTTGAATATGTGTCGGGATCCCCGACAAAAATCGAGGTTCCTGACCTCAATGAATTTCTCAGACAGCTTCGGTCTCCATCGACGTTTGGTACTGGCCAAGGTGCGCCAGGCTATTCAATCTTGCGCGCTTGAAGAGCGCATTCTGTCCGGCTGCGAAATTATCTTCGTTGCCACGCCAGGCATCCAGGGCAGGTGCCTGCAGCGCACGGCCATAGGAAAACGACAGCTCCCAGGGAAATGGTCCGTCCTCATTCATCAGGCCCAGATGCTCGGTCGCCTCTTCCGCGGTCTGGCCGCCCGACAGAAATGCAATTGCCGCAACTGCCTCGGGTACATGCGCTCTGAGAACTCGCAATGTGGCTGCAGCAACCTCGGCCGGGCCTGCCCGGTCGGCAGCAGCCGACCCCGATATCACCATATTTGGCTTGAGCACGATGCCCTCGAGGGCAACTTTATGCGCCTCGAGTGCGGAGAAAACAGCATCCAGGGCCGCAATCGTGACCTCTTCACATCGATTGATGCTGTGCGCGCCATCCATGAGCACTTCGGGTTCTACGATCGGCACGACGCCAGCTTCCTGACATAGCGCCGCGTAACGAGCGAGCGCATGCGCGTTGGCGTGCAGGCAATACTCTGTCGGAATGGCGTCGCCAATGTGTATCACGGCACGCCATTTCGCGAACCTGGCACCGAGCTCCACATACTCGGCAAGACGTTCGCGTAATCCATCAAGCCCTTCTGTAACGGTCTCACCGGGAAAACCCGCGAGAGCCTTGGCGCCCATATCCACCTTGATACCGGCAATCATGCCGAGATCATTCAGATATTTCGGAAACGGCACCCCGTCACTGGTCGTCTGTCGAATCGTTTCATCAAATAAGATGACTCCGCCGATATAGTCTGCCGCACCCGACGTCGTAAACAGCATTTCTCGATAGCGTCTGCGATTTGCCTCCGTCGACTCCGCGTCGATCGTGTCAAACCGTTTCTTGATCGTCGGTGAACTTTCATCCGCCGCCAGTATGCCTTTGCCATTGCTCGTCATACCCATGGCGATCGAGTGCAATTCATTCAGATCCATGCCGTGGTCTCCAGGTAACGGGGTGAATTCAGGTCGGCCGGTAGCGCGGCAGCGACCGCCGGCGCGCGCGTAGCATAGCAAAAAACCACAATTCAGTATGTCCTTACGGCCTGAGCTATAGCGCAAATCCATAAATAGGACTAAAATGGTCCCTTATTGTAGTTTTGCGGAGATGCAGCGTGCTCAAAATCAGCAGACTCACCGATTACGGGACCGTCGTGCTCGCCCACCTGGCCGCCGACCCAACCGCCTTGCGCAGTGCGGCGGACGTTGCTGCGGCAACTGGCCTTGGGCTACCCACGGTCAGCAAGCTGTTCAAGACACTCGGCCGCGCCGGCCTCGTGACGTCAACGCGAGGCATGAATGGCGGCTACCGCCTGTCGCGTGATCCGCGCCAGATTAGTGCCGCCAGTGTCATCGATGCTCTCGAAGGGCCAGTATCGATTACTGAGTGCAGCGCAGCCGACAAGCATTGCGATTTCGAAGGTGTCTGCACTGTTAGCGGTGCCTGGCAACGTATCAACATCGGTATTCGCCGTGCACTCGAAGAAGTCAACCTGATCGACCTGCAACGCGCCAATGCCCCGACACCGAACTTCCGCTTCGCCGGCATGCCGCTCGTCGTCGAGAGAAGGAACTGACATGTCCACTAGCTCCGAGAAACTCGAAAGCCTTGTCAATCGCCGTTACGAACACGGCTTTGTCACCGACATCGAAACCGACACCATGCCCCCGGGTCTTAACAAAGATGTCATCCGTGCAATTTCAGCGCGCAAGAAAGAACCCGAATTCATGCTCAAGTGGCGGCTGCGCGCGTATCGCTATTGGCTGACAATGCAAGAGCCGACCTGGTCTCATGTTCGCTACACACCGGTCGACTATGATTCGATTTCCTACTACGCGGCGCCGAAGTCCGACAAGGACGGCCCGAAAAGCCTGGACGAAGTCGACCCGAAGCTCCTCGAGACCTATGAAAAACTCGGCATACCATTGCACGAGCGCGCACGGCTTGCCGGCGTTGCCGTGGACGCAGTTTTTGACAGCGTTTCAGTCGCGACGACGTTCAAAGAGAAACTGTCCGAGGCTGGAGTAATTTTCTGCCCGTTTTCCGAGGCCGTGCGGGACCACCCGGAACTGATTCGCAAATACCTGGGCAGCGTCGTGCCGCAACGGGACAACTTTTTCGCCGCACTCAATTCAGCGGTCTTCAGCGACGGTTCGTTTGTTTACATTCCCAAGGGCGTGCGTTGTCCAATGGAGTTGTCGACCTATTTTCGAATCAACGCCGCCAACACCGGCCAATTCGAACGCACGCTGATCATTGCCGATGAAGGCAGCTATGTCAGCTACCTCGAGGGTTGCACGGCGCCGATGCGCGACGAGAACCAATTGCATGCGGCCGTCGTTGAACTCATCGCGCTCAAGGATGCGCAGATCAAGTATTCGACGGTACAGAACTGGTACCCCGGTGACGAAAATGGCAAAGGCGGCATTTACAACTTCGTCACCAAGCGCGGCGATTGCCGTGGCGCAAATTCGAAAATCTCCTGGACACAGGTTGAGACCGGCTCGGCAATCACGTGGAAGTATCCGAGTTGCATCCTGCGCGGTGACAATTCAGTCGGCGAGTTCTACTCCGTCGCCGTCGTCAACAACTACCAGCAGGCCGATACTGGCACGAAGATGATCCACATCGGGCGCAATACGCGCAGCACGATCGTGTCCAAAGGCATATCGGCCGGTCACGCACAGAATACCTACCGCGGATTGGTCCGCGTGATGCCGCAGGCGACCGGTGCGCGCAATCACACTCAATGCGATTCGCTGCTCATCGGCAAAGATTGCGGTGCACATACGTTCCCCTACATGGAAATCAGGAATCCCAGCGCAAAGATCGAACATGAGGCAACAACCTCCAAGATCTCCGCAGATCAGCTGTTCTACTGCCGGCAGCGCGGCATCTCCGAGGAGGATGCTGTCAACATGATCGTCAATGGCTTCTGCAAGGAAGTTTTCAAGGAATTACCCATGGAATTTGCCGTTGAGGCACAAGCTCTGTTGAACGTCAGCCTCGAAGGCGCGGTTGGCTAAGGAACTACGATGCTCGAAATCAAGAACCTCAAAGTCCGCATTGGGGATGTCGAAATTCTCCGCGGTGTCAACCTGACCGTGAATGCCGGCGAGGTGCACGCGATCATGGGGCCCAATGGCTCCGGCAAGAGCACCCTGGCCCTGGTCATCGCGGGCCACGATGGCTATGAAGTCACGGCAGGAACCGTCACTTATCAGGGCCGCAACCTGCTGGACCTGGAGCCAGAAGAGCGTGCCCGGGAAGGCATCTTTCTGGGCTTTCAGTATCCGGTTGAGATTCCAGGCGTCAACAATGCCTACCTGCTGAAAGCCGCACTGAATGCGCGGCGCAGGCACCAGGGCCTGGACGAAATCGACGCCTTTGAGTTTCTGAAGCTCGCAAAGGAAAAGATGGCGCTGCTCGGCATGGATCCGAAATTTCTCAACCGCGGCGTCAACGAAGGTTTCTCGGGTGGTGAAAAGAAACGCAATGAGATTCTGCAATTGGCGATACTCGAACCCAAGCTCGCGATACTCGATGAAACAGACTCAGGGCTCGATATCGACGCGTTGCGCTCAGTTGCCGAAGGCATCAACTCGCTGCGCAGCCCGGACCGCGCCATCATACTCGTCACTCACTACCAGAGAATGCTCGATTACATCGAGCCCGACCAGGTACATGTTCTGTCAGAGGGGCGCATCGTGCGCTCGGGCGATAAATCGCTCGCTCTGCAGCTCGAGGAAAAAGGCTACGACTGGTTGCGCGAGGCCGCGACTGCATGAAGTCCGCTCTCAAAATCGACGCACTACGGGAGGCCGTTGCAAGAATGCCGAACGACCGGCTGTCGGACGCGCGGCTTGCCGCACTTCAACACCTGGATGACCAGGGTACTCCGACCACTCGGCATGAGGACTGGAAGTACACCAACCTGGCCAGCGTGATCGATCTCAGCAATCAGTGGCTGGCCGATGGTGCCGAATCGGCGCCACCGGGAAGCGACTCTGCGACAATTGACGCCGTCACGAGTCGATTCGATGCCAACTGGCTCATCATTGCGAACGGCAAGGTCGATCTGGATTCCATTGCTCTCGCGCAAGAGGCAGGTATCGGTGTTGCATTGCTAAGTGACTCGATCGCAACTTTCGATTTCGATGCTCCGCTCGCCGATCTGAACATTGCCCTGCTGCACGACGGACTGTGCCTGCGGATCGAGGCCGAGTCTGAATTGAGCAAACCTATTGGCATTCTTTTTATCGATAACGCGACGGCAGCGGTTGGCGTCACGCAGGCGCGTGTCGAAATCGAACTCGCAGCGCATAGTGAGGCAAGCTTTATTGAGTACCATGCATCGTCGGGTACTGCGAGTCACTACGCCAATACCGTGGTAAATCTGGATCTGGGCGACAATGCCAGGGTCAGCTATGTGCGCATCCAAGATCGGCATCACGCACACAGCCAGACTAACCGTCTTGGCGTCCACCTCGGTCGCGACAGTCGCTTCAGTCACTGCGCTTTCGATCTGGGCGGCAAGTTGATCCGCAACGATCTGAACATTCAGGTGACAGGACCGGGGGCATCCGCCTCATTTCATGGCCTGTACCTGGCCGGCGACGGGCAGCACATTGATAACCACACGAGAATTGACCATCGAGTCGGTCCGGCGCGCTCTCGGCAGGAGTATCGCGGCATATTGTCCGAGTATTCGCGTTGTGTCTGGAACGGTAAAGTCATCGTGCACGCTGGTGCGGACGGCACCGATGCAGAGCAGACAAACCACAACCTGCTGTTGTCCGAGAATGCCGAAATCGATGCCAAGCCGGAGCTGGAGATCTACGCAGACGATGTCAAATGTGCACATGGCACGACCATCGGCACGCTTGACGAAGCAGCCTTGTTCTACTTGCGCACCAGGGGCCTGGACGCCCAAGAGGGTCGACAATTGCTGACTCGCGCGTTCGCACAGATTATCGTGAATATGACACCGATTACCGCGATGCAGGAAACGATCAGCGGCATCGTCGCCGACCGGCTCGCGAACCTGATCGACGGAGTCGAGTAATGTCGCATCCGCAACCAAATGACAGCACCGCGGTTGCTATTGAAAACTGCCGGTCGGATTTTCCCGCACTGCAACAGGAGATCAATGGTCAGCCGCTGGTCTTCCTCGATAGTGCAGCCTCTGCACAACAACCCACTGCCGTTATCGACGCTGTTGCAGAGTACCAGCGGCATGACCACGCCAACGTGCACCGCGGCGTGCATACACTGAGCCATCGCGCTACCGACGCCTATGAGGGCGCCCGCGACAAGATCCAGGCGTTCATCCATGCCGCAAGCCGGCGCGAGATCGTATTGACAAGTGGCACGACCGAATCCATCAATCTTGTGGCGCAAAGTTACTGTCGGCCGCGCCTGGGCCCGGGCGACAAGATCCTGATATCGCACCTCGAGCATCATTCGAACATCGTGCCCTGGCAACTCGTCTGCGAGCAGACCGGTGCCGAGCTGGTCGTGACACCAATGGACGACGTCGGGCAGCTTGATCTCGAGGCCTTCAAGCAACTCCTGAGCACCGAGGTTCGAATCGTCTCGATCGGGCATGTTTCCAATGCGCTGGGCACCATCAATCCGATCAAAGACATCGTCGCGCAAGCGCACGCGCTTGATATTCCGGTTCTCATTGACGGTGCCCAGAGCGTGCCGCACCTGCCAATCGACGTCCAGGACCTTGGCTGTGACTTCTACGCATTTTCGGCGCACAAGATGTTTGGTCCGACCGGCGTTGGCGTTCTTTACGGCCGTGAGTCACTGCTCGAGGAAATGCCTCCCTATCAGGGCGGCGGCGACATGATTCTCGAAGTCTCCTTCGAGGGCACGACCTACAACGACCTGCCCTACAAATTCGAAGCTGGCACGCCAAATATATCGGGCGTGGTCGGCATGGGTGCAGCTATTGACTACCTGCAGTCGATCGGCGTGTCCCATATCGCAAAGTATGAACACGATCTTCTCGAGTACCTGACCCAGCAGCTCGCAAGCGTCGATGGCATTCGATTGATAGGCACCGCAGCGGACAAGGCCAGCGTCCAGTCATTCTTGCTGGACGACATTCATCCGCACGATCTCGGCACGATACTCGACCATCAGGGCATCGCAATTCGTACCGGGCATCACTGTGCCATGCCGGTCATGGATTATTTTGGAATATCAGGCACTGCACGGGCGTCCTTGGCCCTCTACAACAATGTCGATGATGTCGATCGGCTCGTTGCAGGGCTCGACAAGGCAAAGCAGATATTCGCATGAACGCCGTCGATATCAATAGCCGCGACGATTTGCGTGAACTGTATCGCGAGTTGATTCTTGATCACGCGAAAAGCCCACGCCATTTCGGCAAGCTCGCCGGCGCGACGCACACTGCCGAGGGCATCAATCCGCTGTGTGGCGATAAATTGCGTTTATACCTGCGTCTGGATGATGAGGATAAGATCGATGCGGCCTCCTTCGAGGGATCCGGGTGTGCGATATCAGTGGCGGCGGCGTCCGTGATGACCGATACCATTATTGGCCTGAACGTGTCAGTCGCTCTTGAGTACTTTCGTGCTGTAACGAGACGCCTGACTGATCCAGGGCAGGATCATGGTGATAATCTCGATCTCGGCAAGATCATGGCGTTCGATGGCGTGCATGAATTTCCATCGCGGATCAAGTGTGCGACGCTCGCCTGGCACGCATTGAATTGCGCAATACACAATCAGACCAAACCGGCATCAACGGAGTAGCAGCACCTATGTTCGGCCACGCGAATGAACCTTTCTCACTTGCACGTGATGTCAAGACCATCCTCATCCCGGACGGCGAAGAAGTCACTCTGCGGGCAGGGACCAGCGGCTTCCTCACCCAGGCTCTGGGTGGCAGCTTCACAGTGTACGTTGAGGGCAATTTGTTTCGTATTGCCGGCGCCGATGCCGACGCACTCGGCAAAGATCCGGTGCCGCCACCCGAGATTCCGGACAATGCGTCAGATGATGATATCGAAGCTGTTATCTGGCAGCAGCTCAAGACCTGCTACGACCCGGAGATTCCCGTCAATATTGTCGACCTTGGCCTGGTTTATCGATGCGAAGTGACGCCGCTGGGCAACGGGCAACGTTCTGTCACCGTGGACATGACTTTAACAGCACCCGGCTGCGGCATGGGCGAGATCCTTGTGCAGGATGCGCAGGAAAAAATCGCTATCATCCCGACCGTTGCTGATGTAGTGGTGCAACTTGTTTTCGACCCACCCTGGAACCAGGACATGATGTCCGATGAGGCACGATTGCAGACTGGCCTCATGTAAGCTTCGGTGCAACACCGATTGTCGCTACCCTACTGATGAAGACTCTGACCCTGGTACGCCACGCCAAGTCCAGCTGGAAAAATGTAAGCCTCGGCGATCGCGAGCGCCCACTCAATGGTCGAGGTAAACGCGATGCGCCTGTCATGGGCCAGCGGATAGCAGAGGCAGGTATTCGCCCATCGCTGATTATCTGCAGCCCGGCCATCCGTGCCTGGACAACGGCGAAGGCCATCGCCAATGAGATTGGCTATCCCGTCGAATTCCTGCAGCGAGAGGACGATGTGTATCTCGCCTCACTCGATACTCTGCTCGACGTCATTGCCGTTCAGGATACCGGCTTCAACAACCTGATGATCGTCGGCCACAACCCGGGCCTGACAGCATTTGCAATTTTCCTGTCGCCTGGACTGACAAGTAATATCCCGACGGCGGGATTTTTGTCGGTCAGGTTCGAGCGCGACGATTGGAATCTACATGAGCAACCCGAGACCGAACTGGTCGTATACGATTATCCGAAAAAAAGGGCGTAGAACTCTAGTAGTACTTGCCCAACTTCCGAGTTAGCACTCAGGAACGTTGACAGCAAGGCCGCCCTTTGACGTCTCCTTGAAACTCGAAGACATGGCGAGACCTGTTTGGCGCATTGTTTCGATGACCTGGTCCGGCGAAACTTTGTGCGTACCGTCACCATGCATCGCGAGTCTCGCCGCATTGATGGCCTTCACCGAGCCCATCGCATTGCGCTCAATACAGGGTATCTGCACGAGTCCCCCGATCGGATCACAGGTCAGGCCCAGGTTGTGCTCCATGCCGATTTCGGCCGCGCCGTTAGTTGGCGACGTGACGACGCGACCGCCGACAGCACTCTCCTCATTAACCGCGATGGCGTACGCATTCACCCAGTCCAGTGCATCGAGTGCCGATGGCTCATCGCCGCGTGCGATAAAGCCACCACCCAGGGAGTAGTACAGCTCTTCGATGATGCTCTCACCGGATGCGATGCTGGCCACGAAACGCATGCCGTTCGTGTGCCGTGGCAGTTCCTCGCCGACGTCAAAAAAGATGTGTTTTTCGGGGTCAAATTCAATACAGCCCATGCCCATCACGTCGAGCTCATGGCTGGCATGTATGCCGCGTAAAATTCCCTCGACGGCGTCAGGATCGATCGTCTCGGGTTGCAGGCCCATGAGTCCGAGCATGATCGCCGAGTCCGTACCGTGCCCTTTACCCGTAAACGCGAGCGATCCGTACAGCGTGACCTGGATCGAAGTAGCCTCTGCCGCGACCGATTCGAGTTGCGTCACGAATTCACGCGCGGCCTTCATCGGCCCGGTCGTGTGTGAACTCGACGGACCGATACCGATCTTGAAGATGTCGAATATGCTGATCGTCGCCATGGCTATTGTCAGTCCATTGACAGCAGCGTCGCGTTGCCGCCGATCGCCGCGATGTTGTTGCTGATCGAATACTCGGTACCAAATCTCGGCAGGTAGTACGGACCGCCGGCTTTCGGGCCCGTGCCGGACAAACCACGACCGCCAAACGGTTGTACGCCGACGACGGCACCGACCATGTTGCGATTGATGTAGAAATTTCCAGCGCCGGACAATGCGGCAATCTTTCTTGCTCGTGAGTCGATACGACTGTGCAGCCCCATCGTCAGACCATATCCGGTCGCATTTACAGCATCAACAGTCGCCCGAAGATCCTTGCTGCGGAAACGCAGGATATGCAGAACCGGTCCAAATACTTCACGTTTAAGCACATCGATGCTATCGATTTCAATCAGCGTCGGCGGAAAAAACGTGCCCGCTTGCGTTGCGTCCGGCAACGTACAGCAATGCAATATTTTCGCTTTCCTGCCCATCGTTGCAACATGTGAGGACAATAGTGAGCGTGCCTCTTCATCAATGGTAGGACCGACATCGGTCGAGAGCAAAGACGGGTCACCGATATCGAGTTCTTGCATATGGCCAATCAGCATTTCGATAACACGCGGTGCAATTTCCTCCTGCAGGCACAGGATTCGCAGGGCCGAACAGCGCTGCCCGGCGCTATGGAAGGACGAAGTCACGCTATCGAGCACCACCTGCTCCGGCAACGCAGAACTGTCCACAAACATCGCGTTCTGCCCGCCGGTCTCAGCGATCAGGGCCGCGATCTGACCATCCCTGGCCGCCAGAGCCCTGTTGATCAGCCTTGCAGTTTCAGTCGAGCCCGTGAACGCAACGCCCGCGACGCGTGGATCTGCGATGGCTCGCCCGCCTATCGCGGCCCCGTCTCCAGGCAAAAAATGCAATACAGAAGGTGGCACACCAGCCTCGAGCAACAGCCTGATAGCACAGTACGCAACCAGCGGCGTTTGTTCGGCCGGCTTTGCCAGTACGGCGTTGCCCGCAGCTAACGCAGCTGCAACCTGTCCGGTAAAAATTGCCAGTGGAAAATTCCAGGGACTGATACACACAAATACACCGCGGCCACGTAAGCCGTGCGTGTTGCGTTCACCCGTGGGTCCCGGCAATTCTTTTGGCTCACCGAATTGTCTGCTCGCCTGCGCCGCGTAATAGCGCAGAAAATCCACGGCCTCTCGAAGTTCGGCGATCGCATCGGGAATCGTTTTACCGGCTTCGGCAACGCAGAGCGTCAGCAACTCTGCCCTATTGTCCTCAAACAGATCGGCAGCGCGGTTTAAGACCTGCGCACGATCCTGCGCCACCGTGCTATTCCACGCGGCCTGCCCGGCAAGAGCCTGCTCCAGCGCTGCGTCGACATGTTTCGCTTCTGCCAGCTGGCACTCACCGACGACCTGGCTTGTGTCGGCCGGATTGACCGACGCAACCGCAATACCCTGTTTGCACTCGCCACCGATGATCGGGCAAGCCGTGTATGGCTTGGCCGCGGCTGACTGCATAGCTGCCAGCAAGTCAACCCTGACATTTCGATCCGGGAGGTTGATACCATTGGAATTGCGGCGCTCATCGCCAAAGAGATCACGTGGAGACACGATGCGAGGATGCGGCTGGTAATCGAGGTTCCGGGCAATGGTCATCGGGTCGGCAATGATGTCCTGAATATCAATCTTCTCATCAACAATCCGGTTTACGAATGACGTGTTAGCGCCATTTTCGAGCAAGCGTCGCACCAGGTAGGGCAACAGGTCCTCATGGCTCCCAACCGGAGCATAGACGCGACAGGGTCGCGCAAACCTCTCGGGGTCGATGACTTGCGCATACAGTTCTTTGCCCATGCCATGCAGGCGTTGAAATTCGTAATCGCGTCGCGATCCAGCGTAGTGCATTACGCTCGCCAGGGTGTGAGCATTGTGCGTTGCAAACTGCGGATACAGGGAATCGCCGGCCTCGAGCGATTGCCGTGCACAGGCAAGGTAGGAAATGTCGGTATACGCCTTGCGCGTAAAAACCGGGTAACTCGACAGTCCCAACTCCTGCCCGTGCTTGATTTCGGTGTCCCAATACGCGCCTTTTACCATACGCACGGGGATACGCCGGCCAACGTCGCTCGCCAGGTCGGCCAGGAATCTGATGACGTCCCGAGCGCGCCGCTGATAGGTTTGCACAGCGAGGCCCAGGCCTTCGTAGTCACCTATCGCGCTGTCTTTATAAACGCTGGCGAAGATTTGCAGGGAAATCTCCAGACGGTCGGCCTCTTCGGCATCAATGGTCAAACCCACGCCGGAGTCCTTCGCCTGCATGACAAGCTCGGTGACGCGCGGCACGAGTTCGGTCATCACACGCTCTTGTTGCATATACGAGTAGCGCGGATGCAGCGCGGATAGCTTCACCGAAATACTCGCGGCCGAGAAAATGTCTGGTGCAGGCGCCTGTGGGCCTGCACCGATACTGCGGATCGCGTCGCGATAGGCGTCGAAGTAACGTTCCGCGTCGGTATGGGTCAATGCGGCCTCACCCAGCATGTCGAACGAATGACGATAGGCCTTATTGTCCTTTTTCACGGAGCGCTTGAGCGCCTCATCGATCGTCCGTCCCATGACGAATTGGTGGCCCATAATTCGCATCGCCTGGCGCATTGCCGTTCTGACGACGGGTTCGCCTGCACGACTGGCGAGCTTGCCAAGTAACCGCACAGGATTGACCTTGACGACTTCATCGAGTTGCAGCAGTTGCCCAGTCAACATCAGGCCCCAGGTCGACGCATTGACGAACAGCGAGTCGCTTTCGCCAAGATGATCCTGCCACCGTGCCGAGGTGATTTTATCGGCGATCAATTTGTCTGCAGTGTGCGCGTCAGGAATGCGCAGCAGCGCCTCGGCGATGCACATGAGCAATACGCCCTCCTCCGAGGACAAATCATACTGCTGTAAAAATGCGTCAATGCCACTGGCTTTGGTCGTTTCTCGGCGTACTGCCCCGACGAGCAGCGTGGCCGTTTCTCGAATTTTTCCACGGCCCACCGCACCCGGATCCGCCGCATCAGCCAGTTCCGAAACGAGGGCTGCTTCATCGGCCAGGTAAAGATCGTTGATGTAGGGAATCGTGCTGCGATGTGCAGCTGGTTGATCGCTAAAACGCATGCAATAGAACCATCAGTTCACTCAATTCTCGAAATCGCATCTTGCTATACTTTGCGGCCGTTGAATATAGGGGTGTGTTCCCGTGACAGCCAGTTTTCTTGAGTCTCTCGCCGCACAGACCGAGGCCCTCAAATCTCAGGGTCTCTACAAGACCGAAAGACTGATAACCGGGCCCCAGCAGGCGCAGATAGAGGTCAAAAGCAATGGCGGTGCGCAACATGCGCTCAACCTCTGCGCCAATAACTACCTGGGACTCGCCAATCATCCCGATGTCATTGCGGCGGCTCACAAGGCACTTGATGAATACGGTTACGGCATGTCGTCAGTGCGCTTCATCTGTGGCACGCAAACATTGCACAAGGATCTCGAGCAGCGCATCAGCGTGTTTCTCGGCACCGAGGATACAATCCTGTATCCGTCATGCTTTGATGCGAATGGCGGCCTGTTCGAGACAATCCTTGGCGATCAGGATGCCGTGATCAGTGACACGCTCAATCATGCGAGCATCATTGACGGCATCCGATTATCGAAGGCGCAAAGATTTCGCTACCAGCATGACGACATGCGAGACCTGGCCAGGCAGCTTGAGGCGGCCAGCGGCGCCAATGCAAGACTTATCGTTTCCGATGGCGTTTTTTCGATGGATGGCACAATTGCCAATCTCCAGGCAATCTGTGATCTCGCTGAAAAAAACGATGCACTGACGATGATCGACGACTGTCACGCCACCGGCTTTCTTGGCGCTACAGGTCGCGGTACTCACGAATTTCGCGACGTGATGGGGCGTGTAGACATCATTACGGGAACACTGGGTAAAGCCTTGGGCGGCGCATCCGGAGGATTCACATCGGGACGCAAGGAAATCGTCGCATGGCTGCGACAGCGATCACGCCCGTACCTGTTCTCAAATTCGGTTGCACCGATTATCGTGGCCGCAACGATTGCTGTTTTCGATATGCTTGAACGCGACAGTACGCTGCGGGAAACATTGCATGACAACGCATCTTATTTCCGAAATAAGATGACGGAACGAGGCTTCGACCTGAAACCGGGTGAGCACCCGATCATTCCGGTCATGCTTGGCGACGCAAGGGTGGCAAAGACGATGGCAGACAAATTGCTGCTACGCGGCGTATACGTCGTCGGTTTCTCCTTCCCTGTCGTACCGAAAGACCAGGCACGAATTCGTACGCAGATGTCGGCCGGTCTGACGCACGAACAACTGGACTTCGCGATCGACGCGTTCACCGATGTCGGGCGGGAACTCAAGGTCATCAACTGATGCGGGCTCTCGTCAAGAAAAAAGCGCAGCGTGGCATCTGGATGGATGACATCGAGGTGCCACAAATCGGTCCGAACGACGTGCTGATCAAGGTGATTCGAACCGCCATCTGCGGCACTGATATTCACATCTTCCAGTGGAATGACTGGGCGAGGAACACGATTTCCGTGCCACTCGCGATCGGCCACGAATTCTTCGGTGAAATTGTCGAGTACGGCAGCGAAGTCAAGGGTTTCAACACCGGTGACCGGGTGTCCGCCGAAGGCCACATCACGTGCGGCGTTTGTCGCAATTGCCGTGCCGGGCGCAGGCACCTGTGCATGAACACCACCGGCGTGGGTGTCAATCGACCCGGAGCATTTGCTGAATTCCTGTCCGTGCCGTCATTCAACGTATTCAAGTTGCCCGATACGATCGGCGACGACCTCGCCGCGATACTGGATCCGCTGGGCAATGCGACGCACTCCGCGCTGTCATTCGACCTTGTCGGTGAAGATGTACTGATAACCGGGGCGGGCCCTATCGGCATAATGGCCGTTGCCATCGCTCGCTATGCAGGTGCTCGCCACATCGTAATCACCGACATTAACGACTATCGGCTCGAACTCGCAAGATCAATGGGCGCATCCATGGCCCTGAACGTGACGCACGAGTCACTCGAAACAGCAATGAACGAACTTGGAATGGAGGAAGGCTTCGACGTCGGCATGGAAATGTCTGGCAATCCCCAGGCATTCCGCGACATGCTCAAGACAATGCACCACGGCGGCAAGGTAGCCTTGCTCGGCATTCCCAGCGACGAAATAAGCATCGACTGGAACCAGGTAATCTTTAAAGGACTCATCCTGAAAGGAATTTACGGCCGGGAAATGTTTGAGACCTGGTACAAGATGGCCAGCATGTTGCAGAGCGGCCTTGATATCGAGCCCGTCATCACGCATCACTTCGGTGCCGACGAATTCCAGCCGGCGTTCGAGCTAATGGAGTCCGGTCAGTCCGGCAAAGTCATTCTCGAATGGTAATCGCCCGCGTGGCAATGCCCCGGACATCGTGGATATCGCGGGCACGGCCCGCTCCTACAGGGTTCTGTGCGACATCTGTAGGAGCCCGTCATACGGGCGATTTTACCGGCGGGCTCTACAGGTCAAAATCGCAAAGACAATGCGAGTAAACGCCCCTGGGATCGTTAAATCGCAATAACAAATCCGTTTTTTCCCCTATATCCCGCGCTATGCCTTCGATCATCGTGGGTTGCCTTACCCAGGACGACAGGTCGAGGCCAGCCCGAACCGCAACACCGAGAAGATCGACGACGAACTGTTCAGTCGCAGAAAGCTCGGCTTCTATGGGCAAGAGCCCATATTCTCCCTCCTCCAGGCCTGCAAGCTCCGCAGCCGCTACGATCGCATCCTCGAATGTGCCGAGTTCATCGATAAGTCCATTGGCCAGCGCGTCGGCACCGGTCCACACCTGACCTTGCCCTATTAGATCGACCTCGTGCTTGGCCAGGCCACGGCTCTCGGCGACACTTGATATAAAATCGTCATAGGTATCTTCCACAAACAGTTGAAAGAGCTGCTTCGTGCCTTCCGACATTTCGCGGTCCGGCCGAAACTGTCCGGACCAGGGCGTGGAACCGACGCCATCGGTCGCGATTCCGATTGCATCGAATGTTCTTTGGTAGGTCGGAAACATTCCAAACACACCGATGGATCCGGTGATCGTAGTCGGACTCGCAAACACTCGGTCGGCCGCAATGGATATCCTGTAGCCACCCGATGCCGCAACACTACTCATCGACGCAACCACGGGCTTGCCTGCCTCTCGCAATGCCTCAATTTCATGCGCAATAACTTCAGCCGCGAACGCACTGCCTCCCGGGCTATCGACATGCATTACGACCGCCTTTACAGACTCGTTATTGCGCGCCCGCCGTAGCAGTGCAGCCGTGGAATCTGCGCCAATTTTTCCCGGGGCCTGGCTGCCGAACATGATGACACCGGCCGCAACAATAATGGCAACGTTATCAGTGTCGGTCGTGCCTCCATCGAGCATGCGCATTACTGTCAGGTATTCTTGCATGCCTGTTGCATTGAACATGTCAGCGTGATCGGGATCCTCGCCAACATAGGCGATCATCAGCTCGCGTAATTCATTGCGCGTCAGTAACTCGTCGACAAGTCCGTGATTCCGGGCAGCAATCGCGATATCACCGTTAGTCGCGCGAACGTAGTCGACGAGGTTTTCCGCAAAGTCGTCGATGGCGCCAGCATCCAGACCACGCGCTGCGACAACATCCGACTGATACGACGTCCAAAGTTGATCAATAAGTCGAATCGTCGATTCCCGATCTTCATCGGACATATTCATGCGCGTAAACGGTTCGACATAGGATTTGTGAGTGCCGACACGAAAAACGTTCCAGTCAACACGCAACGAATCGATCGCGTCCTTGTAATAATTACGGAAGCGCCCATAGCCACGCAGCAATAGCACGCCATTCGGGTGCAGGTAGACTTCATCTGCGTGAGCGGCCAGGTAGTAACCCCGCTGACTCATGAAATCGGCGCTCGCGATCACCGGTTTGCCGGATGTCTTGAAATCCTCGATAGCGACCGCGATACGCTGCAATTTGCTGAGCCCGGCGCTCAGCACCCTGCTGAGCTCGAAATACACGACTTCGATGCGATCGTCATGTTTCGCGTAGTGCAATGCATCGACGATATCCTGCACCAAAGTCTGTGGACGCCCGTCATTGAGCAGCTCTTCCATGGCGCGATCGTACGGATCACCTTGTAACTGCTCGACCAGCGCACCACGCGGCTGAATAAATAAGGCTGCGTTGTCAGGAATCATCGGTGGCGTCGCCGACATCGCGCCGAAAAACACCAGGAACACGACCAGCAACAACACCAGGTGCAAGATTTTGCGAACGCCGTCGGCGCCAAACCACAGTGCAGAGAAAAACCTGACGAACGGATTTCTTGTGCTCACTTTTGTGTTACTCCTCGTAGTAAATCCTGTAGATCCTGCCAGCATGATCATCGCTCACGAGCATTGATCCATCAGCCAGCACTGCCAAATCGACCGGGCGGCCCGAAACCGACTGCCCCTGCAACCATCCTTCTGCAAATACTTCATATCCGATGGGCACGCCATCTTTCAGTCTGACGAGGGTCACGCGATAGCCGATTTTCTCAGAGCGGTTCCAGGATCCGTGCTCGGCGATAAAGATTTGCCCATGATATTCGGCCGGGAACGTCGAACCCGTGTAGAACCTGATGCCCAATGATGCGACATGTGGACCAAGCTTCTGCGCCGGCGCGATGTAGTCGTTGCAATTTCGGCCCTCACCGTACTCGGCGTCTGAAAGATCAGCACCGTGACAGTAAGGATAACCGAAGTGCAGCCCTGCTTGCGGTGCGTGATTCAGTTCGTCCGGCGGCAGGTCGTCGCCCAACATATCGCGACCATTGTCAGTAAACCAAAGCTCGCCAGTCTGCGGGTGCCAGGTAAAACCGACCGAGTTGCGTACGCCCGTGGCATAGGGCTGCATATCGGAACCGTCGGCATTCATACGCACTATTCGCGCGTAGCCCTCACGATCGCAGATATTGCACGGCGCGCCGATAGCTACATAGAGTTTCCCATCCGGCCCGAAACCGATATAGCGCCGACCATGACGACGCTCTGACGGTAGCCGGACATCCAGTATCTCGGCGTCGGGCATGTCATGCAGGCGTGACTCGACGTTGGCATAGCGCAGGATTCGACTGATCTCGGCGACGTACAGATCACCCTCATGGAACGCAACTCCATTTGGCGTTTCGAGACCAGTGAGCAGTTCGAGAACTTCAGGGTCGCCGCCGTCGACAGGCACGACCGCATAGACCGAGTCACCACCACGATTCGAAACGAACACCGTGCCATTTTCGCCAATCGCCAGCGACCTGGCCTTCGGCACTTCCGCATAAACCTCGATCGCAAAACCCGGCGGCAGCTTAATCTGCGCCAGATCGGTATCGTCGTCAGCGCAGGACTGTGCTGACAACATCAACAGGAGCATAAAAACAACGGTAGTGGATCTCACGACAGATCTCGCCAGGAATTTGCTTGATCGAAAGTGTACGTAATCGGTTTGACTGCTACCAGCCCTATCGGTTCGGCACCAGCCACAGTGACAGACCGGGCCAGAACGCGATAACGACGACCGATAGCAGCAGAATCATCAGGAATGGGAACGTCGCGGAGTACACGTACAGAATCGACTTCTGAAATCGATAGCTGGAAATGAATAGATTCAGGCCGACCGGTGGTGTCAGATAGCCAAGTTGCATCGCCACGAGGAAGACGATGCCCAGGTGCACAGGGTGTATATCGTAGCCGGCCGCAATCGGCAGGATCAAGGGCACCACCAGCACGATGGCCGAAAAAATATCCAGAATCGCGCCAAGCACGAGCAAAAAGACCAGTAGTAACAGCAGGAATGACGTTTGGCTCGTGACGAGATTTGAAACCAACTCGAGCAGCATCTGCGGGATGCCGGCACTAATCATGTAGTTGGTCGACGCCAGCGACATGGTTAAAATGATCAGGATGCCGCCGACCAGGACCATTGATGCGCGTATGACTTTCGGCAGGTCCGATATCTTTATCTCACGAAGGATGACGACTTCGACAATCAGCACGTATAACGCCGTAATTGCCGCAGCCTCTGAGACCGCGAAAAATCCCGAATAGATGCCACCCAGAACCACGAACGGCAGCGGCAATTCCCAAACAGATTCGCGAGCAGCAGCACCAAGCTCTCTCCAGGAAAACGTCTTGATCATCTGGCGGTTGCCGCGATTTACCCACAAGCTCCAGCCCGACAACATGATAATCATCAAAATGCCAGGCAGGATTCCGGCGAGAAACAGGTCGTCGATTGAAACCTCGGCAATAACGCCATACAAAATAAGCGGCAGTGAGGGAGCAAACAGCAATCCGAGGCTGCCCGACGCCGTGACGAGACCGAGACTGAACCGCTCGGGATAACCATCTTGGGTCAGGGCCGGATACAATAACGCACCAAGCGCGATGATTGTCACGCCGGATGCGCCAGTGAAAGCCGTAAAAAATGCGCACGCCGCCAGCGAAATCACTGCGAGACCGCCGGGCATCCAGCCCAGTAGAGCACCGGTCATTCTGACCAGCCGTTTAGGTGCATTACTTTCGCTTAACAGATAGCCGGCAAAAGTAAACAACGGGATCGCGGTCAGGAACGGCATATCGGCAATGCCCAGGATTTCGATCGCCATATTCATCAGATCGGTATCGTCTGACGTAAATCCAAGCATCGCACTCGAAGCAATGACTACAAACAGCGGCGCGCCAAGAATGGCGAGCAAGACCAATACGATACTGAATATAATCACAGCACCGCGCCCCGATCTTCAATCTCATCGACACCCAGTGCCTTCTTCAGGGCGCTGACGATAAACCGGTAGCCCGTCAACGCGAAGGCCGTCGGGACTATGCTGTGCGCAATCCATGCGGGCGTGTCAATGAGCACCCGGTCCTGATACTCGATTTCAATTTGCAGGTAACGATAGGACTGCCACGCGATGACAGCGCAGACGATTGCAGCGAACATATCGACCATAGCTCGCGTGAATTTTATCGCTGACGCAGGCAACAGGTGTGATATGGCGTCGATTCGTATATGACGATCATCGCGACACGCCGTGATCATGGCAATCATCGTGAGCCAAAGTACCATGAGCCTCAAGAGCTCAGCGGCCCAGATAATGCCTGTATTGAAAACTTCTCTGAGAACGATCTGGCCAACGGCGAGCAACATCATGCTGCACAGCAACGTCACCAATGCGAAGTTTTCGAGCTCCCGGCCAATTCGATCGAGCCGGGCGAGCGTAGCGAACATTGATTGCTTCACGGCAAGTGACCGGCAGCGTTAAGCTGCTTCCGCGCCCTTTGTGACGTTTTCGTCAGCGCTCTCCTGTTCACTGCGATACTCGTCGATATAACGAAGCATCTCATCGTAGAGCGCTTCAGAGATAACTCCCTCTTGGGCGAGTTTTCGATTCGAATCGGCCATGGTCTTGCGAATACTCGCCACTTCGGCTGCGCTCGGTACGATACGTTGCATACCGTGGTCCAGCAGCACTTGTTTGGCCTTCGCATCTTCGACAGCAATCGCAGCGTCTGCATCGCTGTAAATTTTCTCCATGACTTGCCGCACGATCTCTCTGTCCTTTGGGTCAATCCTCTTGAATGCCGTGTCTTTAATCACCATGAAACCGTAGGTGTACACCAGCGGCATGTCCGTCAGGTAGTCCACGCTAGTATGCCATTGCATGAACAGGGCGCCGAGCGACGATACTGGGGCGATATCAATCAGATTCGTCCGCAACCCAAGCAACACATCCGTCAAAGGCAGAGGCTGCGGGGACACGCCTAATGCCTGCATCGATCGGTAACTGACGCCATCCCCTTCGGGTACCCATACTTTCTTGCCCTTGAGATCCGCCGCACTATAAATTGGCTTAGACGACATAATGAGCGCGAATCCGGTGCCTGCAATGCCAAAACAAATGTAGCCCTTTGCTTTCAAACCATTAATCAAATGAATATCCATGCGGCTGCGAACGTAGGCTGCCTCCGCTTCAGACTGAAATGTCAGTGGCAGGCTGTACAGATTAATGTCGGGGTACAGGTCAGCGAATGCCGATGGCGTAAACGCACCGCCCTGCAATGAGGTCCTGAACTTGCGCAGCACTTGCTGATCGCTGCCCTGGATACCACCAGGATAGAGTTTGATGACAACTCGCCCAGCTGTGCGGTTCTTGATGTCTTTGGCGCCTTGCCGCATTGCCTGCACCCACGCGGACGCTTCGGGCGCAAGCGTGGCAATCCTTAGCGTTACTGGTTTTTTATCTGCCGCATTTACCAGCCCGCTTGCGACCAACGTCACAATCAACAGTGCGAGTTTTTTCATTGCATTGCCGTCCCGTTTTGAGAGCCAGGTCTGATTGATATGACTGCACATCAGAAATAGTCGTCGGCTTCGTCTAACAAAGTTTTGGCCTCGTCCTGGGCCATGACGTTTGTCAGCGTCAAGCCGTCTGCATAAGGGTCCGCCTGCAGGACCTCGTTGAGCAGACGATCGTGCAAGTCCCTTATATAAAGCTGTCTTGCATAATCCCTCGCGTACGCAACTTTTGCGCCCAGGTCCCGGCCATGCGATATCTCGATAGCTCGCTCAAAATGATACTGCGCTTTGTCAAAATCGCCGCCCAAGGCCGGCGGTCGCAGTGTCAAAACAGAAGCATAATAAGTATGTGCGGCACCGTTGGCCGACTCACCGACAATCTTGAAGTAGTGTTCAAAAAGCGCTTCCGCATGCGGCACTTCGGCCAATGAATTGAGATCGGAACTGTGCGCGCGCAAGAACGCGAGTGTCGCAAATCCATAAACATAAAGTACATCGGAATGTTTCTTGGTAACGCCTTGCAGACTGACGACGAACTCCTTGTAGCGCATGCTTCGCCAGCCGCATGCGTCGGCGTAAATTCGACACATCGCCCTGAGTCCGTAATTTCGCGCGCGGGTCGTCAGGCGTGACGCCCGCAGCTCATCATCGGCGAATACGGCGCCGTAAGACGCATACATCGACGCAGCAGATGACAACAGCGCGGGACTATCAGGGTTGCCCTGGAGAAAACTATCGAGCAACAGGATGTATGCGGGCATTCCGGCACGTACAAGCTCGGGGTCGTCCTGATTGAGGATCGCACCCGTGAGATTGTTACCAAAACTGGTCGCCATATTCGACGCCAGGGTCGCACAGCCGCTGCTCAGCAGACTCGCACTAAGCAGCATCAGCACGCCTAAGCTTTTCATACCCATCTCCTGCCTGATGAATAGAAAACTACGCCTAAGCGTTGCCACTGTCGTGTCTATTTGTTGATGATTACCTGATGTTTTTCGAATGACTGCTGCCCGGAGACCCCGATACGAGAACTATATTTTTTCCTTAATTCTCGCGGCCTTACCGGTACGACCTCGAAGATAGTACAGCTTCGCACGGCGTACATCACCGCGGCGCTTGACCTGGATCGAGCTGACCATGGGGCTGTAGGTCTGAAATACGCGTTCAACGCCTTCCCCGTGCGAGATTTTTCGGACCGTGAATGCCGAATTCAGGCCCCGATTGCGCTTCGCAATCACGACACCTTCGAATGCCTGCAATCGCTCGCGGGTGCCCTCTTTGACTTTGACCTGAACGACGACGGTATCACCGGGAGAAAATTCAGGAATCTCCTTGTCCATCTGCTCTTTTTCGATCGCTTCAATTATTTTGCTCATTTCTCTCTACCTGTCGGCCAACGGCCGTACCTTGTCGTGCCGGTCGGGATTCTACACCCGCACCTGCTCTTGCAAAAACTCATCAAGCAACTTTCGTTGCTCCTGACTCAATTTCAATCGCTCTACAAGCTCCGGTCGTCGCAAAAAGCTCCTGCCCAACGCTTGTTTGTACCGCCAACGCGCAATTCGCGCGTGATCACCGGACAACAGCACTGCCGGTACCTTGAGACCATCCACACTTTCGGGACGCGTGTAATGAGGATGATCCAGCAAGCCCTGCATGAACGAATCCTGTGCCGCGGACTCCTCGTCACCGAGAACCCCAGGTAGCAATCTTGCAACGGCGTCGATAACTGCCATTGCAGCGATCTCGCCACCCGACATGACGAAGTCACCTAAGGACAATTCCTCGTCAACTTCGGCATCGATCAACCGCTCGTCGATGCCTTCGTACCGACCAGCCAGCAAAATCATTCCCGGCAGCTTCGCAAACCGCTGCGCCGTCGCCTGATCAAATATCGCACCTTGTGGCGACAGGCAAACAACCAGGCTATCCGCCGGCAGCTTGTTTCTTGCCGCGCGAATGGCCTTGGCCCCCGGCTCGTATTTCAAAACCATTCCGGGTCCGCCACCGTACGGACGATCATCGACCGTGCGGTGACTATCTTCGGTATAGTCGCGCGGATTCTCGTAGTGCAAGGACAACAGACCGCGTTTCTCTGCGCGCCCGACAACCCCATATTCGACAACCTGACCGACCATTTCCGGGAAGATACTGACAACCGCGATGTGCATGACGTCAGTCCCACTCCCAATCGACGGTGATAACGCCTGCAGCGAAATCCACATCGAGAATGACTTTATCCAAAATAAACGGAATTAACCGTTCCTGCTCCCCATCGATTACCAACACGTCATTCGCGCCGGTTTCCATCAGGTACGCAACCTTGCCGAACTCCGTACCATCGCGACGAACCACTCGCAATCCCTTGAGATCGCGCCAATAGTAGGTGCCATCTCCGGGTTCTGGCAAATCGTCGCGAGCGACCGCTATGTCACAGGCAAGCCAATCTGCGGCCTGGTCCCGATCAGCAACTCCGTCCAGCAGAACGATGACACCCTTGCCATGCCGCTTACCCTCGACTACTGCCGTCGCTTGCCACGCCCCGTCTCGCATCAGGAACCAGCGATCGTATTTCAGAATTGCTTCGCGTGGCTGCGTGTAAGAAAACACTTTAACCCAGCCCTTGACGCCAAAGAGACCCGCGACCCGTCCCATCAATACGGGCTGTGATAAAGCGACTTTCTTAATTGCTAGCGTGAGCCTTGCGATGCATCTTCAACAGCGAAGCTACACGCTCTGATGGCTGGGCACCCTGGCCCATCCAGTAATCAACCCGTTCCAGGTCGATGCGAAGATTTTCTTCATGATCCTTACCCAGCGGATTGAAGAAGCCCACACGCTCGATGTACCGGCCGTCCCGACGATTACGACTGTCGGTGACAACCAGGTGATAAAAAGGACGTTTTTTCGCGCCCGCGCGCGAAAGACGAATACTGACCATTACTTTTCCATTATTTACCTGTGATAGGCGGATACGCCTGCACTCGGAGCGACCCGAGTAGCGCGCATTGTACCGGTTTCAATTCAAATGTGAAGCGTTTTTACGACGAATAACTCTAGGGATTTCGGTATCTTAGCAACGCATGCCTGGATCGACGGCCTGGATCAGTGCAATCCGGGCGGCATCCCTCCTCCTGCCATGCCCCGCAGCATCTTTTTCACGCCGCCTCGAGACATCTTTTTCATCATTTTTTCCATCTGCATAAATTGCTTGAGCAGTCGATTGACGTCCTGAACCTGCAGTCCTGAGCCCGTGGCAATTCGTTTTCGTCGCGAACCGTTGATCGTCTTCGGAAATCGTCGCTCGCCGGGGGTCATCGAGTTGATGATTGCCACCTGCCGCTTGAGTTGATGCTCATGAGCACTGTCTTTGAGAGCTGCCGGATTGATGTTCCCCGCCATAGGCAGTTTTTCGAGCATTGCGCCGAGACCACCCATGTTCATCATTTGTTCGAACTGGTCTTTGAGATCGGACATGTCAAAACCCCGCCCTTTCCTGATCTTCCTCGCGAGCTTTTCGGCCTTGTCCCTGCTGACCTTGTCCTCGATCTCTTCGACGAGTGTCAACACATCGCCCATGCCCAGAATCCGCGATGCCATTCGATCTGGGTGAAAAGCTTCCAGCGCGTCGAGCTTTTCGCCAACGCCCAGGAAACGGATTGGCTTGCCCGTGACCTCCCGTACTGACAACGCCACACCGCCTCTGGCATCGCCGTCTGCCTTGGTCAGCACCACACCAGTCAGCGATAGCGTGTTGTCGAAAACCGTAGCCGCATTGACGGCATCCTGGCCTGCCATACTGTCAACCACAAACAGGGTTTCGTGCGGATCTGCGCGCGCATGCACGGCAGCCAATTCGCGCATCATGTCGTCGTCAACGTGCAATCGGCCTGCCGTATCGATAATCAGCACGTCAGCGTGTGATCGCCGGGCCTCATCCAGTGCTCGATCTATGATCGCAACAGGTTGGTCGTCGATACTGCTCTGACAGTGCAGTGCGCCTACTTCCGTCGCGAGCACTTGCAATTGCAATATCGCGGCCGGTCGATACACGTCGACGCTTACCAGCATCACGCGTTTTTTATCCTTATCGATGAGCCGTTTCGCAAGTTTCGCCGCAGTCGTTGTCTTGCCGGATCCTTGCAAGCCGGCCAGCAATATGACCACTGGCGGCTGCGCTTTGAAATCGAAAGGTAAGTGTTGCTCACCGAGCAGGCTGACCAACTCGCTGTGAATGATCTTGATGAGGGCTTGACCGGGTGTCAGGCTCTTACCGACCTCTGCGCCGACTGCCCGGTCGCGAATACGATCAATGAACCCCTTAACAACTGCCAACGCAACGTCGGCTTCGAGTAACGCAAGCCGAACCTGCCGCAGCGTGTCCTTGATGTTGTCTTCCGTGAGCCGACCCTTGCCCGAGACATTGCGTATGGCGTCGACCAGCCTGCTGCTGAGATTATCAAACATGCGGGGATTCTAAGGTATGCAGCACCACGGGCGGCAACAAAAGCAGAATTACACGGTTAGAACGTCGCCTGAGCAGAGCATCTGGATGTTCCTGTCAGGCGCAGCGCGAAGCACCTGTTCCAGAATGGTAGCCTCTTCACCGGGTTTCATGCCAGTGATCCAGATTTCGGGATTCTGGCGCAGCCTTTCGAGGTCGCGTGTCATCGTTTTCGGGCAATAGTGACCCGATGCGGTTGCGAGTTTCTCCAATTCGTCGGGAAACGATACCTCGATGACCAATATCTTGAGGTCGTCACAGGCATTCAGCACGGGCCAGAGCGTTTCGTTACTTTTGGTATCTCCACTGATGGCAATAGAACCGCCCGAATTTTTCACCGTGTAGCCGAGCGACGGTACGCTGTGCCGCACATCAATCGCATAGAAGTCGCGATGTGCGATGGTAATCGTGTCGCCAGGGCTGCAAACGCGATAGCGCAACATCGGGTTTTGAGGAGACGGCAGCTTGGCAAAATCGGGCCAGATCACACCGTTGAAGATATGCTCCTGGATTGCCCTGAGGGTTTCCTCGCGCGCATATACCGTGATCGGCACATCGAAATTCTCATCGAAAACGCGATCGACCAGCAGCGGCAATCCGGCAATATGGTCGAGATGTGCGTGGGTCAGAAAGACATGACGAATCGTGTCCAGATCCTCAAGCGCCAGGTCACCTATGCCGGTACCTGCGTCGATCAGGACGTCATTGTCGATGAGCATGGCCGAGGTACGAGACCCGGCACCAATGCCACCACTGCAACCCAGAATTCGTATATGCATCGTGTTGGGGTTCTATTGATCTTCGCCATATGGGATGATTCGTTCAGCGGAACGTTAGGTTAAGCACCGGCCAGTTTCTGTGTCTCAATTCACAATTCTTTTGCTGTATCTGTTGTCAGCCATGGCTTTCGCTATGAATCGGCTGCCAAGCCATGCTATTCGCGCGCGCCAGGCGCTGATTGCCGCGACAGTTCTGGCCGGCGCTGGTCTTATGTTGCACGGACAGGTCCTGTACCTCGACATCCGCCTGGCCGGCGGTTTGAGCCTGTCTATTCCCAGTGCCTTGTCCCTGATTGGACTGCAGCTGGCTTTGATCGGATTGCTCGGGGCACTCGAACCCAAGCTGCGCGGTATGACGGCGGGATTACTCACTCTGGCAGCGATTGCAACAATTCCACTGGGCATGAATCCTGCAATTGCTACGGGTTCCTCGCTGGCCTGGCAAATGCAGGCGCATATTCTGATATCGATGTTCGCCTATGGCCTGCTCACCGCGGGGGCCATTATCGCTACCTTTTCGTTGGTCCAGGATCGCCGGCTACGTTCCGGTCGATTGACTACCGGCAAGCAGCTGTTCGCGCCGGTCGAGACAACCGAGAAATTGCTGTTTGGCGTTGCATCCGCGGGCTTCATCAGCTTGCTGCTTGCCGTCGTATCGGGTATTGCGTTTGTCGAAGATCTGTTTGCACAGCACCTGGTCCACAAGACAGTTTTGTCATTATTGGCCCTGGCGCTGTTTGGCGTCCTGCTTGGCGGCAGAGTCTTTGCCGGCTGGCGCGGCCGACGCGCTGTATTTCTTTATTTGTGGGGTTTTGCAGTGCTCTGCCTCGCCTATTTCGGCAGTCGCTTTGTTCTGGAGGAACTGCTCAATCGGAGCTGGGGTTGACTGCCTGCTTTTCAGGCTGCGACGTACTTTCTTGACAGCGTGAGACTGTCCTGCTGAACTGAGCATGTTCTGGTCATTCAAAAGGTGCTTTTTCGTTGGGCGCTGAAGTTCCCCTGGCAGCCCTGGTCGGGCTGCTGGTCACGTTACTGCTGCTTTCTGCGTTTTTCTCGGGCTCGGAAACGGCGCTCATGAGCCTGAACCGTTATCAGCTTCGGCACAAGGCTCGCGAGGGCCACCGAGGCGCCAAAATTGCTGAACGTTTATTGCAGCGACCTGACCGATTGATCAGTCTCATTCTGCTCGGCAATAATCTCGTCAACTTCTCCGCCGCATCGCTCGTCGCCATTATTGCTTTCAAGCTCGGCGGACAACCTGCAGTCGCCCTGGGCACACTGATTCTCACACTTATCGTGTTGATTTTTGCCGAGGCCGCACCAAAGACCCTGGCAGCACTGCACCCGGAACGGCTCGCATTTCCGGCCGCACTCATCTACTACCCGCTGATGAAGATCACTTATCCGCTTGTGTGGCTGATTAACAATGCGGCCAACGGCGTTTTGTGGTTACTCGGCGTTCGCGATAACACCGCGCACTCGCATGCACTTACCCGCGAAGAACTGCGAACGATAGTGCACGACGCCAGCAGCCGGATTTCGAATCGCTATCGGCGCATGCTCATCAGCATACTCGACCTCGAACGGGTCACCGTGGATGACGTCATGATTCCGCATAACGAAATCATCGGCATTGACCTGAATGACGAACCTGAAGAAATTGCGGCAATTATCAACGCGAGTAATCACAGTCGCTTGCCCGTTTTCCGGAACAATATCGACGAGGTCGTTGGCGTATTGCATCTTCGGCGCCTTGCCAACCTCGCACAATTTTCGTTCGACAAGAACGCCCTGATCAAGTTGTTGGAAGATCCATACTTCGTACCTGAAGGTACGCCATTGAGCACACAGCTTGTACAGTTTCAGCGACGGCGACAACGAATTGCACTGGTTGTTGATGAATACGGAGACATACAGGGCCTCGTGACACTTGAGGATATTCTCGAAGAAATCGTCGGGGAATTTACGACCGACCCCGCCGACAATGGCGATGATGTTGTGCGTGAAAATAACGATACCTATCTGGTCAAAGCTGCTGTAAATATTCGTGAGCTGAATCGCTCGCAAGACTGGCAATTGCCGACGGACGGTCCAAAGACGCTTAATGGTCTGATTGTCGAGATGCTCGAGACCATTCCGGATCCAGCCACCCGCCTGACTATCAGTGGCTATCCGATTGAGATAGTCCAGGCAGACGAAAATAGAGTTCGAACAGTGCGTATCGGGCCGCGAAACGAGGTAATGGAGACTGCCGACTAAACATCCGGCAAGCTGTTTTACCAAAGCGCTAAAACGCTTCGTCCAGTGCCTCGCTTATTCGCCGGACACCGGTTACCCGAATACCGTCAGGAATTTTTTTCGGCACGTTCGCCGCCGGCACCAGCGCATGTTTGAAGCCCTGTTTCGCGGCGGCGACGATGCGCTCCGTCCCAAACCGCACCGGTCGAATTTCACCGGCCAGACCGACCTCACCGAAACTCACCAGGCGTTCCTGGGTCGAACGATCGCGAAAACTTGAGACAATGGCAATTATTGCTGGCAGATCGACAGCAGTTTCAGAAATTCTCAGTCCGCCAACAACATTGACAAAAATATCTTCGGCTCCAAGAGCAACATTACCGTGTCGCTGTAAAACGGCCAGCAACAGGGCCAATCGATTCTGGTCAACTCCGGTGGCCAGGCGCCTGGAATATGAGCTATTGCCATCTGCGACCAATGCCTGAATCTCGACGAGTAATGCTCGACTTCCTTCCCATGCCACGGACACGATACTGCCGGGTTCAGTGATGCTGTCACGGGACAGGAAAATTGCCGAAGGATTGCTGACCTCACGAAATCCTTTCTCGGTCATCGCGAAGACACCCATTTCGCCACTTGCACCAAATCGGTTCTTGACTGAACGAATCAATGTATATCGGCTAGCCGGGTCATTTTCAAAATACAACACGGTATCCACCATGTGCTCCACGGCTCGCGGTCCGGCAATCGTACCTTCCTTTGTTACGTGACCTATGATGAAAACCGACACCTCTGTTTGCTTGGCAAATTGCACAATGCGACTGACACATTCGCGTAATTGCGCGACTGACCCTGGTGCCGATGGCGACTCCGTACTGTTCATTGCCTGAATTGAATCGATGACCAGAACTCGAGCCGCGCAAGCCAACGCCTGTTCAAGCACGTTCTCGATTGACGTGTCGGCAAGCAATTGCAAATCGGCAGCGGCCAGCCCTAAGCGATGTGATCGTTGTCCGATCTGGCGCAGCGATTCCTCGCCCGTGGCATAAAGGACCTGCAATTCGTGGCCGAGAAATGCGGATACCTGCTGCAACAGCGTCGACTTGCCGACACCGGGATCGCCACCCAGAAGTACCACGGCACCTGGGACCAGTCCGCCGCCAAGGACCCTGTCAAATTCGGCAAATCCCGTCGAATTTCGTTGCGAGAGATCATCAGGCAGCGCATCGAGTCTCGTGGGAATCATCGCTGACCGGCGCACTGCGCGAGACGGTGTGATCGCTGTTGCGCTCAACGTGTTCCAGGTTGAACATTCCGGACATTGCCCTGCCCATTTGACGCTATGCGCACCGCATTCGCTGCAAACATAAGCTGTTTTTGTTTTCGCCATACTTAAAACGTTGTTTTATATAATATTTCTGACAAGGACGCATATTGACAGGGGCAAGACATCGACCCACGTCACATGGCGCAGGATCTTCAATAGCAATGATAGCACCGGATACACGAGTCTTATTACATAAAAATGCCAACCCTATCTCATTAAGCATGCTTGCCTTTTTCTATACTTCTGGCCTTGAAACAGGAATCTGATCGTTGAAACCGGGCCAAAAACAAAAGCGTAATCGCCTGATCGCTCTGAGTTTTGTTAGCGTTTTGCTGGTTCTCGTTTACGGTCCACTGGCGCAGTGGTTCGTGGCGTCCGATCGTGTGCTGTATGACGTGCTGGCCTCTCACCTGCCCAACAAGCCTCTCGACAATGCCCTGATCATTAGCCTGGATCCTGCGCGGACGGACGCGGGCAAAATACTGTCGCGCTATGGACAGATCGTAGCGATACTTAAACAGAGCAGCGTTAAACGCATCATCCTGACGCAACCGCCCGATATTGCTGACGACGAGAACGTACCCGGCTGGGCGGCCGCCTTGAATTCGGGTGTTCCTGTCTATGCGCCGACTGGACATCGTTTCGGTGAGCTCGCGACTCGCGACGGGTTTGTCGATTTCAGCCCTGATAGTGACGGCGTGCTTCGCCGCGCGTCACTCTGGCAGCTCAATGACGGCGTCATGTCGCCATCTTTACCGCTGGCGATCGCATTCGACAATGCCGACGCGGCTATTAGTCACCGCATGTCGAGCGCCGAAGACGCGATCTTCACGTCAAATTACTCGTCCCTGCGGCGCATTGAAGTTAACGATTTGCTGCGCGACGACTTCGACCGCAACTCTCTTGCCGGTGCGACAGTCTTTGTCGACTCGGATCCTGCGCTGGTTGGCGCGGCAGCGTTGCTGCCGTCGGGGCAGTTCGTCACCGCATCTGAAATCGTTTCGACCTTGCTCGCTGACGTAGAACGGAACCGCAGCATCATTGCGCCATCCTGGGTATCGGCAATGGAGTGGCTTGCACCCATGTTGCTTGCCATCTTCGCCGTGTTGTTCATGCCGGATCGATCCCGAAAAGATATCGCCGTGTTGGCTGCATGCGCCATAATCATGCTGCTGCTGATCGAGACCCTGCTGTTGTATGTACTGCACGTACGCATGGATCTCGGCCGACCCATATTGATTTTCATCGGTGTCACAATACTCAGTATCTGGCTCGTCGGCGACGAGACCGAGGAAATCAAGAACGCGTTCAAACGTGGCACAGATTTTCTCACGGCAGGTCGTCTTGAACCTGCATTTGCAGAATTTCGCCGTTGCTCACCGACCGAGACTGTCGCTACGATCATGTACAAGTTGTCACTTGCCTTTGAAGGCCAGGCAAAACCAGAGCGCGCGGAAGCGGTACTCGATTGGATGAAGCGTACACAGGGCGTACCTGCCACCAATCCCCTGGGTAGGCAAAAATCCGGCGGCACGCCGCAGCGGCTAGGAAGGTACGTCATTGAGAAGCGTATCGGCAAGGGTGCGATGGGCGCCGTCTATTTAGCTCAGGACCCGCGTATCAACCGGCCTGTTGCCTTGAAAGTCATTGCGATCGAGAAGGAATTCGAAGATGAGGAACTCAAGGAAGCCAGATTGAGATTTTACCGTGAAGCAGAATCGGCCGGACGCCTCACGCACCCAAATATCATTACCGTATTCGATGCCGGCGAGGACAAGGGTCTTGCCTACATCGCAATGGAGTATGTGCCCGGCATTCCGTTGAAAAAATTCACGGATCCCAAGCGACTGCTCGCACCCAAACGTGCCCTTGAGCTTTGTGCAGCAACGGCTGAAGCACTCGACTACGCGCATAATCAGGGGGTCATCCACCGCGACATCAAGCCCGCCAATCTCATGTACAACCCTAAGGAGGGTTCACTCAAGATTACCGATTTTGGCGTGGCGCGACTGACTGATAACAACCATACCAAAACCGGAATTGTGCTGGGCACGCCGATGTACATGTCGCCCGAGCAACTCGGCGCAGAGGAAATCACCGGCCATTCGGACTTGTTTTCTCTAGGTGTTACCCTGTACGAGCTGCTGGCAGGAGAAGTACCGTTTCAGGCGACGAACATCGCAGTACTCATGACAAAAATTACGACAGAGATCGCTGCTCCTATTGCAAAGCGACGCGCCGGTATACCACCAAGTGTGGATGCCGTATTGGCTAAAGCAATGGCCAAACGACCTAAAGACCGCTTTTCCTGTGGCGCCGAAATGGCAATCGCACTGCGCAATTGCGCCAGATACTCATAGAACGAAAGGTTAAGACTGGTATTGAATCGATGAAATTGCGTGGAAAAATAGACTTCACTGAGATAACGGATGTAGGTCGTGTTCGTGAGCACAATGAAGACGCGATAGGCACCGATCCCGACATTGGTCTGATGGTTCTGGCGGATGGTATGGGCGGCTATAACGCTGGAGAGGTTGCCAGTGGCATCGCCGTGCGCATTGTGTCCGAACTGGCAACCGAAGGGGCAGACCGGGAGAACCGTGACGATATCGACCCGCACAGTGGCCTGATGCGCCAGTCCATCGTATTACGCGACGCGGTCTACAGAGCCAATAAAATTATTTTCCAGGCCGCACAGAGCCAGACCGACTGTGAGGGTATGGGCACCACGATCGTTGCCTGCATGTTTTACGACAACAAGGTTTCGATTGCCCACGTTGGCGACTCGAGAGCATACCGCCTGCGCGCTGGTGAGTTCGAGCAAATGACCCTTGACCATTCGCTGTTGCAGGAACTCGTCGACCGTGGTTTCTATTCTCCCGAGGAAGCGCAGCGTTCCACCAATCGCAACTATGTAACCCGGGCACTTGGAGTTGAGTCCTCGGTCGAGGTGGAGGTCCACGAGTACGCAGTGCTTCCTGACGACGTCTACCTGCTGTGTTCCGATGGCCTGCCGGACATGGTTGAAGATGAGGATATTCACTTAACTATCAGCACTTTTAATGCTAATCTGGATGTGGTTGGTAAGCAGTTGATTGAATTGGCAAATGACCACGGTGGGCGCGATAACGTTTCGGTGATGCTGGCTCAGGTCATCGAGCCATTCGCGGCAAAGAAAAGCCTGCTGGTCAGGCTTGCCAACTTGTTCCGATCATAATGGTGCAGGGTGTCAGGAAATTGCTGGATGTTGGAGCGATGCGACTTTGGCGCAGTTGACCCAATTCTCTTGACGTATGACTCCCTGATTAGACTGGGTCTCTTTTGAGTTAGGTGACATGGCACGGTTAATTCTAAGCTTGGACAATCAGGTTCTCGCTGAATACAACATGACGAAGGAGCGATATACGATCGGGCGCCTTCCGGACAATGATGTGCGAGTCGACAATCCCGCCGTCAGTGGTCACCATTCTCTGATTATCAACATTCTCAATGATTCTTTTCTCGAAGATCTCAATAGCACCAACGGCACTTACGTCAACGGCAAGTTGATCAAAAAGCACGCGCTGCAAAATGGTGACGTCATCACGATCGGTCACCACCAGTTGCGTTTCGCCGATCAGCAGATCACGGACGCTGACCAGGACGAATTCGAAAAAACCATGGTCATACCGTCGGGCCAGCAAAACGCTGCCCAGCTCGCTCTGGCCGAAAAGGCAGCCGACGTTGCGGCTACCGCTGATGCCGCTGCCGGCGCTGCTACCGCTGATGCCGTTGCTGCTGCCAACGCTGCTGCCGCCGCCGCGGCTGTGCGGCTCGATCCTGAGGAAGCCGCGGCGTTGGACGATCAAGCAAAGCCAGTACCGGCACCGGCCGCAGCAAGCACGCCCGAACCCGCTGTGCATACCGAAACCGCTGTTGGAGTCAACCCGAGTACCGCGCCGAATGCGCTGCCGTTTGCGAAATTACAGGTTTTAAGTGGTGCTTTCGCCGGCCGTGAACTTGAACTGACCAAGGCGCTCACAACGCTGGGTCGTCCCGGCGTACAAGTCGCTGCCATCACTCGGCGTGCGGAAGGCTATTACATCGTACATGTTGAGTCGAGCAAGGAGGATGACTATCCGCTCGTAAACGGTCAGCCGATCGGAGCACAGGCGCGCAAGCTGGCCGACAACGATGTCGTGCAACTGGCGGGCGTCAAGATGGGATTCTTTGTCTCGTAAGCAATCAGTCCACGACCGCAACCGCCTCGCGGTGCATGACACCACAGACGAGTTCATACGGTATCGCATCTGCCCATGGCGCGATCTCTTCGACAGCAAGCCCTGCACCCCATAATGTGGCCATGTCGCCTACCTTATCGGCTGCGCTGGAACCCAGGTCAACGGCGATCAGGTCCATCGAAACATTGCCGATCAACGGCACACGGCGGCCGTTGATCAGCACGGGTGTGCCATTTCTGAAGTGCCGTGAATAGCCATCGCCGTATCCGGCTGCAATGATGCCGAGTACGCTTTCGCTCTGGCTTTGATACTGGCCCTTGTAACCAACACGAGCACCCGCTCGCAAAGTCTTGATCGCAATAAGGCGAGCTTCAAACTGCATCACGGACGTCAGTCCGAAATCGGCACCTGTCTGACCACTGAACGGCGATATGCCAAACAATGCAAGACCGGGTCGAATCCAGTGCTCGCCTTCGAAACCCAGGAGTTCCCGTGCATTGACGATCTGTGGCCAGCCCAGGGTCGCGGGAGTATTCGCAATGCTCACCGCCCCGGAAAACCCCTCGACAACAGATCGAAACAGAGCGAATTGATCCTCGGTCGTCGAATTGTCGAGCTCGTCCGCACTCGCAAGGTGGGACATCAGA
Source organism: Pseudomonadota bacterium (assembly GCA_022574185.1). Lineage (GTDB taxonomy): Bacteria > Pseudomonadota > Gammaproteobacteria > Steroidobacterales > Woeseiaceae > UBA1847. The sequence goes on along the minus strand of JACZSM010000015.1, from coordinate 8,704 downwards.
CGCACCTCCTCCACTCTGTCGCAATCGCGCAACCTGCCGATCAAGCCGCTGCAATCGTCGGGAGAGAAACCGAGACGGTTCATGCCCGTATCGATTTTCAGCCACACGGTGGCGGTGCCGGTGCCGGCGGTTTCGAGCATTTTAATCTGTTCGGCACAGTGCACGACGATCTCGAAGCCATGCAGCATTGCCTCACTGAGATCAGTCGACGTCAATACACCGGCTAGCAGCACGATCGGCTTGTCGATGCCCGACTCTCGCAAACGACGGGCCTCTGACAACCGCGCCACGGCGAAAGCATCGACATCGTGCAGACTTTTGGCAACCGTAACCATCCCGTGTCCATAGGCATTTGCCTTGATCACGGCCATGACCTTGGCGCCTGGTACGGCGTCTTGAATGACTCTGAGGTTTTTTTTAAGCGCGCCGAGCCGGATAACTGCTCGTGCCCCGAATGTCACGGATATGCCTCGTCCGCGTAATTATCGGGCACCCAGTTTTCAAATTTGGTGTAACGGCCGACAAATGTCAGCGGGAAGTCACCGATTGGACCGTTGCGCTGCTTGGCGATGACGATATCCGCAATGCCCTTGCGCGGCGTGTCCTGGTTATAGACCTCCTCGCGATGAATGAAGATGATCAGATCCGCGTCCTGCTCGATTGCGCCCGATTCGCGCAGGTCGGACATGACGGGTCGCTTGTCGGTGCGTTGTTCGACGCTGCGATTCAACTGTGACAACGCGATGATTGGCACCGACAACTCTCTGGCCAACGCCTTCAACGATCTCGAAATCTCCGAGATCTCTGTCGCGCGATTTTCATTGCTGCCCGGTATAGACATCAGCTGTAAGTAGTCGACGACGATGAGCCCCAGGCCATGTTCGCGCTGCAAGCGTCTGGACCGCGCTCGAATTTCGGTCGGTGACAAGCCTGGCGTGTCGTCGATGAAAATCGGCGCCTCCGACATGAGCTGCACGGCTGTATTGATTCGCGACCAGTCTTCGTCGGGAAATGTGCCGGTACGCAAATGTGTCTGATCCACACGTCCGAGCGACGAAATCATGCGAAATGCGAGCTGCTGCGCCGGCATTTCCATCGAAAAAAGCGCCGTCGGTATCTTAGAGCCGATTGCTGCATTTTCAGCGATATTCACGGCAAGCGTCGTCTTACCCATCGACGGCCGGCCTGCGATAATGATCAGGTCACCGGGTTGCAGGCCTGCAGTGAGTTTGTCGAACTCGGTAAATCCGGTCGGAATTCCGGTGATGTTGCCTTCAGACTGATGTAACACATCGATGCGATCGACGGCGTCGGGCAGAATGTGTTTCAGCGCCTTGAAACCAGACCGGCCTCTCGACCCCGATTCCGCAATTTCAAACACCAGCCTTTCGGCTGCGTCGACAAGCTCTGTCGCACTGCGACCTTCGGTCGAGAACGCGCTGCCACTGATCTCATTGCCCGCGCTGATCAGCGCTCTGAGCATCGAGCGCTCGCGCAGGATCTTGGCATAGGCCCTGGCATTTGCCGCCCCCGGGGTCTCGTTCGCGAGCGTGGCGAGGTATTCGAGGCCACCGGACTCTTCGAGTTCGCCGCGGTTATCGAGATGTTCCGATACGGTCACGACATCGCAGGGATTGGCCGCATCGCACAGACTCGCAATAGCGGCGAATATCAGGCGGTGGTCTTTGCGGTAAAAGTCATGAACCGTGACGACATCCGCGATCTTGTCCCAGGATTCATGATCGAGCATAAGCCCGCCGAGCAGTGACTGTTCGGCTTCAATGGAGTTAGGCGGCAACTTGAGGTGCTCTGCACCCCCGACTAATACTCCATCATCCAACGCTCGAACCATATTCAGGCTCTCTCAGGCAAACAAAACGCGAGGCTCAATTTATCACACGTGCGCCCAGGATGCCGCCGCCCTATTCTTCAGCGACGACTCTTATTGTGACCTCGGCGTTGACATCAGTGTGCAAATGCACTCCGATCGCAAATTCGCCGAGCTCGTGAATCGGGCCATCCGGCATGCGCACTTCACTGCGCTCCACTTCGACCTGTACGTTGCCAAATGCCTGCACAATATCGATCGGTCCAACCGAGCCGAACAGTTTGCCTTCGCTCCCCGCATTGGCGGTTATGACGAGCTCCATACCATTGATCGTCTTGGCGCGATGATTTGCACTGGCAAGGTCTTCGGCAGCCGCTTTCTCGAGCTCTGCGCGCCGCGAGTCAATTTTCTTCATGCTTTCAGGCGTAGCGAGCGTTGCTTTTCCCTGAGGAATCAGGAAGTTCCGGCCATAACCTGCTTTAACTTTTACGAGGTCCCCGATATTGCCAAGGTTCTCGACGTTATCCAAAAGAATGATATTCATTTAAAATCCTTCACCTACTGTTGTCGTGTCGCGCGGCGGTAGCGAAACCACGCATCCGTATAGCCCAGTACCGCCAACGCCAGAACCAAAAACACATGCAAAATCAGCATGAGAACATAGGTTGCGATCACCACGAATAATGGCAGATTCCTGTCAACGTGCATCCAGTGCACAATGGCGAGCCCCTGCAGCCAAAAACTCATGAACAGCACGACTGCAACATTCTGTAACCAGGCCGTATCGCTTGCGTACGCGATCAATGACGCCAATGCCATGATCAGCGCAATCACGCGACCAAAATTCAAATCGCAAAACCGGCCGTAATTTTCGGTTGCTCCCGGCAAACCGCTATAAAACCGATAGCCAAGCAACAAATACACCGCGAATATCGTCCATCGCGTCAGCACAGTGGCCAGAGTCATCATCTCGGCGGTCATCGCCGGATCGGCAACCAAAAACTCAGCCTGCAACTGCAGGTTGTTGTCCCGGGTCCACTCCACCAGCATCGCCATGACCGGCTCCCAAAAAGCCACGATGTCATCAACGGCGAACTGAAACACCAACATCGCCAGCGCAGCCAGGATCGCAGACACCTGCATCGTCAATGCGAGCGATCGTGTCACGTGCAACAACACGGCCAGCAACAGTGCCGGCAACAATGTGGCAACAATACTGACCGCGATCTGCGTTACCGGCGCCCCCACCACAATTGCAACCGCCACCAGAAACAGGCCAGCGATAACACCCTCGATTACCGCAAGGCGCACACCGTGACGCAACACGAGCAATACCATTATGGCACCACTGACTATCTGCAGCAGCGGCAGCAGCAATGTTGCTGCAAGCGCCAAAATGGCATTTTGTGGCCGGGCAACCAGCCACGTGGCTACCGACTGCACGAATCGTACTCCGCGTTAGTGTCGGTCGGTATAGGGCAACAACGCGAGGAACCGTGCGCGTTTGACTGCAACCGCCAACTGACGCTGATAGTGAGCCTTGGTGCCGGTTATGCGGCTCGGTACAATCTTGCCGGTCTCTGTAACATAGGCCTTGAGAAGATTGAGATCTTTGTAATCAATTTCTTCGATGCCTTCTGCCGTGAACCTGCAATATTTGCGCCTGCGTGAATATCGACTCATTTCATTCTCCTCAGGCGCTCTTATCTACAGCTTCGTCAGCCGTATCTTCGCCACTATCACTGTCACTGTCTGACACGTCCGCTGCAACCTCAGCATCCGCCTCGACCACGCTGTCATCGCTGGATATCTCTTCGGTGTCGTCTGCGCGCGAATCTGTCTCGGCCTCAGCGTCCGGTTCCGCATCAGTTGATGCTTCGCTGCTGTCAGCCTTCTCGGCCTCAGCCGCCGGTTCCGCATCAGTTGATGCTTCGCTGCTGTCAGCCTTCTCGGCCTCAGCCGCCGGTTCCGCATCAGTTGATGCTTCGCTGCTGTCAGCCTTCTCGGCCTCAGCCGCCGGTTCCGCATCAGCTGATGCTTCGCTGCTGTCGGCTTTCTCGGCCTCAGCCGCCGGTTCCGCATCGACAGTTTCTTGCTTGTCTTTTTCGGCCTCAGCGGATTTAGCCCGCATTGCGGCCTCGGCCGCCGCCTTGGCATCACGACGCTGCTGCGCTTCTTTTTCCTTGACCTTTTCCTCGGCAACGGCGACGGCCATAGGCGACGCTTCTGTGACGGCCGCCTTACGCGAAATAATGAGGTTACGCAGCACCGCATCATTGAATCGAAATGCGCCCTTGATTTCATCGAGAACGGGCTGGTCGCACTCTATATTCAATAGAACATAGTGCGCTTTATGGACCTTGTTGATTGGATGGGCCAGCTGACGACGACCCCAGTCTTCGGTGCGATGCACCACACCACCAGAACCGGTCACCATGCCTTCGTAACGCTCTACCATGGCCGGAACTTGTTCACTCTGGTCCGGGTGGACCAGGAACACGATTTCGTAATGTCTCATTGTTTTCCCTTTTGGATGAAATCTCGCCGGATACCTTGTCACAATGGCAAAGTACCCTTGCCGATTACAGCCACCCGGCTCGCCGGTGTGGCAAGAGGCTGCGGTGTTGAGACCGCCCCTACGCTTGTGCGTGGGGAGGCGCATGCTAACTGTTGCCCCACCTCGACGCAAGCAATGATTGTGTCGAATTTCAGGCGCTGATGGCGGTTCTCAGCCTCGCTGCCGCAGCGCCTCGTACAGGCACACACCGGTCGCAACAGACACATTGAGGCTGGAGACGACGCCCTGCATAGGCAGACACAGTAACTCGTCACAGCGGGCCGCGACGCCTTTGCTCAGGCCCTTTTCTTCGCGGCCCATGACGAATACCAGCGGGCGATCCAGATCCGTTTCATAGAGGCCGGTGTCGCCCTGATCGCTGGTGCCTAACACCGCGACACCGTAACCCGCAAGCCAGCCCAGGACCCTGCCGAGATTCGCAACCTGTGCAAACGGCAATTGCTCGGCGGCGCCCGAAGCAACTTTGCTCACCGTGGATCCGAGTCCGGCGCTATCGTGGCGCGGGACAATCACAGCGTCCACGCCGGTCGCATCGGCGGTACGCAAACAGGCGCCGAGATTGTGCGGATCCTGAACGCCGTCGAGCATCAGCAACAGTAAATGACGCTCGTCGGCCGACTCCAGGCGTGCCTCGACCAGCGATCGCAAATTCGCCTCGTCCAGCATCGTACTGCGCCGCACCTCGGCAACAATGCCCTGGTGCCGCGATTCGCCACTGATCTGCTGCAATCTGCCGCGATTAGCTTGGTGGATTTCAATACCACGGGCATTCGCCAGCGAAATCAAAGCCTCGACGCGCGGATTGACAGTCTGGTATTCGGCGAATATGCGGCGCACATCTGAATTTCGGCTCGACAGCAGTTGCTCCACGGCCCTTAATCCGGCGACATATTTTGACTTGCTCATCGACGTCGTTTGCGCCGCATTGCGACTTCCTCAACGGGGCGAAAATCGATCTTCCGCGTGTCGGCATCGACTCGCTGCACCTGCACGCGCATCGCGTCGCCGAGTCGATAAATACGGCCCGTCCGTTCACCGACCAGATGTTGCGATCCTGACTCAAAATGATAGTAATCATTGGCGAGACTCGTGACGTGCACCAGTCCATCGATTTGCAGTTCGTTGAGTTGCACAAACAGGCCAAAATTCGTGACTCCGGTGATGACGCCATCAAATTCCTCGCCAACCCGGCTCTGCATGTACTCGCACTTGAGCGCAGCCTCGACATCGCGCGTCGCCTCCTCGGCACGCCGTTCATGCGCCGACGTCATGGCACCGAGTCGCTCCATCGCCTGCATATCGTAATGGAACCGCCCGGGCTTGCCGCCGCGCACGATATGTCGGATAGCACGATGCACGAGCAAGTCCGGATAGCGGCGAATTGGTGACGTGAAGTGCGCATAGGCGTCAAGCGACAAGCCGAAATGGCCGATATTTTTCGGCGTGTACTCAGCATGTTTCAGTGATCGCAACATGGCCATCGAAATGGCAGCACTGTCCGGCCGCCCGCTAATTTGTTTGAGCAGCGCCGTAAACGCCTTAGGTTCGATATGATCCGGGTGCGGCACCTTGAGACCCAGCGTCAGCAGGTAACGACGCAGCTCGTCAAAGCGATCCGGATCAGGTTTGGCGTGTACGCGGTACAGGCCTGGAATACGATGCCGCCGCAGAAATTTTGCGGCCTGGACATTGGCGGCAATCATGCATTCTTCGATCAGTCGGTGGGCGTCGTTGCGTGCGACCGATTCGATGCGCACGATTTCTCCCTGACTGCCCAATACAAAACGCGTCTGCGGCAGATCGAGTTCGATCGCGCCTCGCCGCTGCCGGGTTTTCGCGAATGCCGCGTATAACGAGTGCAGCTCGCGAACAACCTTGCGCAATGGCTTGGGCACCGCGCCAGGCGACTCACCCGTCAGGAACTCACTCACCTGGCTATAGGTCAGTCGTGCGGACGAGCGCATGACGCCTTCAGCAAATTGTGCGCGGGAAACCTTGCCGTCCGCGGTGATGCGCATATCGCAAACCAGGCAGAGACGATCTACTTTTGGATTGATCGAGCAAAGTCCGTTCGACAGGACCTCTGGCAGCATGGGCACGACGCGATCGGGAAAATACACCGACGTGCCGCGTAATATCGCTTGCTGATCCAGTGCGGTTCCGAGCGACACATAATGAGCCACGTCGGCAATCGCAACGAGCAAACGCCAGCCATTACCGACGCGCTCACAATAGACCGCGTCATCGAAGTCCCGTGCGTCGGCACCGTCGATCGTCACAAGGTCCAGATCGCGGAAATCGGTACGCCCCTTTTTGGCCGCAGCCGGCACCGTGTTGCCAAGATCGCGAATCTCTTCCCGAACTGCCTTGGGCCACAACGTTGGAATGCTGTGCGAGTGAATCGCAATATCGGTAGCGATGCCTTTTTGCGCCGGATCGCCGATGATTCTGACAATGCGGCCCGTTGCCTGTTCGATCTGCGTCGGATAATCGAGAATTCTCGCGACGACGATCTGCCCGGGCTTCGCGGCACCCGCCTCGCCCTTCGCAATCAGGATGCGGTGAGAAATTCTCGCGTTGTTCGGAATGACAAGGCCGATGCCGCGCTCGCGAATAAACTTGCCCGCAAATTCGCGCTCACCCCGTTGCAGCACCTCGACCAGTGAGCCCTCCGGTTTGCCGCGTCGATCGGTGCCCGAGATCTTGACGGCGACACGATCGCCGTCAAACAGCGAACGCATTTGCCGTGCTGACAGGTAAATGTCGTCACCCACATCATCGCGAATGACGAAACCGTAGCCGTCGCGATGGCCGCTAACGACGCCCGTCACCAGATCGAGCTTCGCCGTCAGGCAAAATTCACCGCGACGATTTTCGATGATCTGCCCGGCACGAACCATTTTATAGAGACGCTCAACGAGCAGCGACCGCATGCGCTGTCCCTTGAGGCCGAGTGTGGACAAGACCTGATCCGCCTTGAGCGGCTTGCCGGCATCCTGCAGCACCTCCAGTAACTCTGAACGGCTGGGAATCGGGTGCTTGTAGGCCTTACCCCGGCGTTTCGCGGTTTTCTTGGTTTTTTTTCTGGGCAAGCCAGATGGCTCCGGGAATCGTAGGTTATTGACAGGCTACACCCGGTTTGAGTAGAGTGCGCCCCGTCGCGAGAGCAGCGATTGTACGCGGTTCTGGCGGGCACATCGCAAATTGCCCAGGTGGCGGAATTGGTAGACGCGCCAGCTTCAGGTGCTGGTTATCGCAAGGTAGTGGAGGTTCAAGTCCTCTTCTGGGCACCAGAGTTATACACCACGTTGGCACCAAGCATAGGATAGGCGACAACGTGGTGTTTCTCTTCCACCACGGTTACTTCCCCGATGATTCCCTTGAGCGCTTCCCTGGCGATCTCAACCTCATCGGGTTGCGCGTATTTGTGAATGTTCTCGAGATTGGAAACGATTTCGTGCCATTTGTCTTGCGCGCCGGCGGTCAAAAGGGTGCTTGACCTACCTTTTTCCATACCAAGAGTTAACTCTTGTTTTCGCTCCTCAAGATCGCGCAACTTTGCCGTTAGCGCATCTGACTGCCCTGCCGCGGTCAGACTATCGACGACGTTCTGAATCTGCCGGTCGAGCTTGGCTATGTCCTTTTTCGTCGTCGACGGTTTGGATGCCGCGCGCCGCACCCCTGTCCGTCTTCAAACAAATGGAACAGACGAAGCGCTTTTCTAAAGGAGAGCTTTGCTCATCAATTACATATTACGCGGCGTGTCGTTGATAGTGCAATCGACGTTTCGCGATGGTCCTTTTCTTAATCCGTTCTCGTTTTGCCAGAATCGACTGCCCACGTCCGAAGTAAACATCGGCCGGCGTCAAGTTTTTCAAGCTCTCATGGTATCGCTGGTGATTGTAGTGATCGACGAACGCCTCGATTTGCTTTTCAAGATCGCCGGGTAAAAAGTAGTTCTCCAGCAATATCCGATTCTTCAGCGTCTGGTGCCAGCGTTCGATCTTGCCTTGCGTTTGCGGATGGTACGGTGCGCCGCGAACGTGGCTCATGCCGTTGTCGCGGAGCCAGTCAGCGAGATCACCCGAGATGTAACTGGCACCATTGTCGGAGAGCAACCTTGGCTTACGAACGACATCGGCCTGGTCGCAACCCGAGGCCTGCAAAGCAAGTTCCAGGGTCTCGGTGACATCACGGCTGGTCATGCCAGTGCACAGCTTCCAGGCAACGACATAGCGTGAGAAGTCATCCAGTATCGTGGACAGATACATCCAGCCCCAGCCGATGATCTTCAGGTA
>JACZSM010000058.1 GCA_022574185.1 Pseudomonadota bacterium | reverse complement strand
GGTACCGCCAGTGCCAGCATATCCGCCCGGATCAGCAGGAATACCAGCAACTCCCGGTGCGCCGCCGCCAGTGATCATCTCGTCATTGGCTTCGGTGCCGGCGTCGTACGCAGGCAGATAGAAAACGTAGGTACCCGCTTCCGTTGGAATAACGACTGAGTTCAATCCCGCAAAGGCATCATTGGTCGGCAGGAGCATCGCGACGACTGTCAGCAATGTGTTCGCGGTGCCGTCAGTATCGAGATCCACATTGGCGCTCATCGCCGGCGCCAACAAACCGCCTGCGGGGTTCGCAGCGATTGTGGCACCCATGGCCTGAGCATCGGCCATCAGGGCGCTGATGTCGCCACCTTCCGCCATCGTCTGCAGACTTAAAGAAGCCGGCTGTCCGATCGTGAAGAGACTGGTTCCATCAGGATGTGCAACGACCAGGAACGGCGTATACCAGATACCGTTGGTCAGATTGACAATGCGCACATTGAATTGCGAGGCATTCGCAAGAGTACTGGAAAACAGCGATGCTGCGGCAAGCGCAGCGCATAGAAACACTTTCATTGAGACAACCTCCGAATAAATACCGAAATTAATAACCCGGTGAGTATTTCGTGCAGTTGTCACGCAGAGGTCACAGCAAGGTCCCTATTCAATGCTTATTCGAAAGTGTTTTGTTAGAAAGTCGAGTGAATCGTTTTGATCGAAGCGGAGACTATTCGTCAGGTCCGATACTAGTACTCCGTCAATATCACCTTGACGGAGTACTAGCCAGCACCATTACTTCTTGTGCAAAGTTCCGGTGTCGTAGGGGTTGAATCCCGCAGATTTATCGATGCCGGTGAATTCATTGATGGTGGGCGATGACTCATCGACAGTTTCGAGTTCTATCTCTTCCACGACATATTTCTTGGCATAGATATCGGGCAGCAAAACGTTCATTCCCGGAACGGTGTTTTCTATGTGCCAAGTACCCGTTTCTTCATTCGCATCCTTGCTCATGCGTGCCTCTCCGACAGAATCTGTGGGGCAAATCATTTGCGCCATTGACTATTAAGACGCATTTTTGCGTCAAAAGGTTCCATGCCGCATGTGACATAACGGAACCGATATTGGGCCAGATAAGAGCCCGGATTCAATTTGTCTAGCATGAGACATAAGTCGCAATTCTGGCATCGGAGTCGATGTATTGTAGGGTCGAAATAGCGATGCAGCGCGCAGGTATTGACGATGTCAGACAATTTGGGATATCTGGAAAACACGGCGGTGAGGCAGATAGGTGTGGTGGCGTCTGTTGCACTGCTATGCATGGTCCTGTCAACAGCAGCATTGTCACAGACCTATGATGATGTCGAGGGGCAAGACCAGGCAGTATCTGCAGAAGACTTCGATCGGTTCGAGGCAGAACGCCGCCGGCAGCAAATGGTGCAATTTGAGAATGAACGGCGCAGGCAGGAAAGAGTGCGCCTCGAGAATGAGCGATTGCGGCTAGAGCGAGAACGCCGCGAACAACAACGATTGCGACTCGAGAATGAGCAATTGCGGCAAGAGCAAGAACGTCGCGAACAAGAAAATCTACGCCTCGAGAATGAGCGATTGCGGCTAGAGAATGAGCGCCACGAGCTCGCACAGTTGCGGCTGGAGAAAGAGGCGAGGGAATGGCAGCGTGCCCAGACAGTAGTTATTGCAACGCGGGCACAGGTAAGCGACTCGAGTGATGACGCGGATATCTATGAGCAATTACGGGCGGTCGGACAATTGAAAGATGATGGAATCCTGACCGAAGAAGAATTTCAAAGGCTAAAGCAAAAGATTCTCAACTAGAGAACCCGTCCCAACCCCCAAGTGCATTGACGTATCGCAATTTGTGCGACGAGTAACCGTAACCCGGCGCCGGCGTATATAATTGCTGCGCAAAAGTGTCGCAGGAACGGGGAGGATCCTACATGCCACCGACCTTTGATGAACTGCAGAAGGGATTCGAACTCGGAGCGTGGCGGGTTGATCCCGAACGGGACTTGCTGGTTAATGGAGATGCTGAAGAGCATCTCGAACCGATGGTGATGAACGTTCTTGTGGTCCTTGCTTGTGCCCAGGGACAAGTCGTTACCAAGCAGCAGCTTGTCGATGCTGTCTGGGGTGGTCGACCTACGGCCGACGACGCTATCGCGACGAAAATAGCCGTATTACGCAACAAGCTGGGGGATGACAGACGCAACCCCGTATACATCGAGACGATTCAAAAAAGAGGTTATCGCTTGCGGATGGCCGTCGTCGTGCCGGGTGATAAGGCGTTGGATAATCGCGATAGAGTCCCACTCCGCAGAATTCTCGTTGGAGTTGCCACGACATTAGCAGCTATCGTGGCCGCCGCAATCGTCTGGTGGCCCCGCGCAGAACCCATTGATTCGGTCGCGGTCTTGCAATTCAGGAATCTGTGCGCCGACAAGCCGGCATGTCAACATCTTGTGTACGGATTCAGCGAAGAACTGGTGGTAAGCCTGGGCCAGGTTCCCAATCTGGAATTCGCGCGGGGTCCCGAGGATTTGGGAAATCAATCGTACAGCGAAATCGCCCGGCAACTCGGTGTGGATGTCATCGTTACAGGTAGCCTGCGTTCCAATGGCAACAGAGTGAAAATTACCGCCGATGTGATTGCCAAGAATGGATTTCAGCTAAAAGCGTTTGAATTTGACGGTGCGGCGAAAGAAATTTTTGTATTGCAGGAAAGAGTGGCTGACGAAATTCTTAAGATCATTCTTGGCGAAGAAAAACCGACAGTGCATATGGCCCGCCGACTTCCTGATTCTGAGGCATATGATAAGTACATGCGGGGCCTGTTCTTCCTCGACAAACGCGATTTCGATTCACTTGAACGCGCTCAGGCACTATTTCAGGAAACCATTGAAATCGACTCGCAATTTGGCCCGGCCTACCTGCGCCAGGCGATCACTTTGTTGCTACTGTCGGAATACCTGCCCGCACAACGCGCAGACAGTTACGAAAATGCACAGGAATTGGCGCGCGCAGGAGCGAAAGCAGATTCCAGCATTAGTGATCCAATCCAACTGGTGCATGGATTCGTTTATCATCAGCAAGGCGCATGGTCGAAGGCTCGCAATGCGTTTAAGGCTGCTTTTCGCGGCGCAACCGTCTACCCGACTGCATACCACTGGCATTCTCGCTTGCTGGGCGATCTTGGTTTCATGGAGAACTCGCTGCGGCAAGCCCTTAGCGCGGTCGCGCTGGAGCCAGGCTCTCAGATTCTAAATAGCAGGGTGGCAATCTCGTACTTATGGATTAACGATATGCTCAACGCGCAGCGATATTTTGACATTGCCGAATCCATGGAAGTCGAGGTGCCCGATCATTATTTCGCCTATACCGTGTTTCTGCTCAGGGACGGGCGGCACGAGGAGGCTCGCGAGAGCGTCAGGAAAGGGTTGCGGCTCGCTTTGCTCGACGATTCGTGGGTTAACGCAGTTATTGATGGGCTTGCGTATGCCGACGACCCGCAACGCCTCGCTATGGCAAAATCGACGCTCGACAGTTTGTCGGCGGACAAAATACTGCCCGCGTATGTGACGATGACCTTATGGGCACTGTTTGCTGACCGCATCGATGATAGTAGCGACAGAATCATGGAGATCGCTTTGCAGGAGGCGGCCGAGCAAGGCCACATATACGAACTGGAAATCATCTTCGTCGACGAGTTCAGGGAGCTGCGCGAACACGAGCAGTTTCCGCAGCTATTGCAGGCTTTGGGTCTAAGTGACTACTGGAGCAGTATTGGCTGTCGATGGCATGCAGACCAGGTGTTATGCGACACAGGAATTACAGGCGCAGAGGCTGAACATGGCTACAACCGACTATAACGACTTATTGGTATATTTCGACGGCGACTTTGTACCGTGGGCCGAGGCGACGATCCATATCTTTTCTCCCGCCGTCAAGTACGGCGCCGGCGTCTTTGAGGGTATTCGCGGCTATTGGTCGGATGCCGATGAACGTATGCACCTGTTTCGTGTCGCCGACCATCTGCGACGGCTGGAGTATTCGCAAAAAATGATGCGTTTCGACCGCATCTTCACGGCCGATGAAATTACCGCGCCGTTAAATGAATTGATCCGGCGCAACAAATTTCGCGAATCGGTACACATACGACCCACCGTGTATGTTGACGGCACAGGTGAATCTGCTGCCCAGGGCCCGGTCAACTCATTCATCGTCGCCATTCCGCGCGGTACGCCGGAGTACGTCCACAGCGGATGCCGTGTGCAAGTCAGTTCCTGGCAACGCTCGGCAGATCTGGCAATGCCGTCCCGGGTTAAGGCGAACGCGAACTACAACAACTCACGGTTTGCCGCAATTCAGGCGAAAGTGGATGGCTACGATACGGCTTTGATGCTCAATGCGAGAGGCCAGGTGGCCGAAGGTCCGGGGATGTGCATCTTCATCGTTCGCAGCGGTGTGCCATCGACGCCGTCGGTGACCAGCAGTATTCTCGAAAGCATTACGCGCGCCACGTTGATCGATCTGTTGCGCGATGAATTGGGATTGGTCTGCGCGGAACGCGAGATCGACCGCAGCGAATTGTATGATGCCGAAGAGGCGTTTTTTTGCGGCACCTTGTGGGAGATCACGCCCATCACCGAATTCGACGGAATTCCTGTCGGCAACGGCACGATAGGACCCGTTACGAAACAACTGCAGCGCGCCTATTTCGATCTCGTCAAAGGGGTCGCGCCTGACCCACATGGCTGGCGCACAACGCTGTAGATAAATATGGGAGCCATCATGCGAACTCGAGTCAAGGAGCGTATCGCGACAGGCGCGGTCGTCGTTCTGATTAACCCGGATTATCCGAGCCCCGGCCTGGTCGAATTCCTGGGCCACAGCGGCGTCGACGCCATCTTCATCGATTGCGAGCACGGTAGTGCGGGTTTCGAACGAGTGGAAGAACTGGCGCGAGCTGCCCGAGTAACGGGGATGGCGGCGATCGTGCGGCCGATGTCAGCGGACAGTGCATTGCTGACCCGTTACCTGGAACGGGGAATCGACGGTCTGATGGTGCCGCATGTGGACGATGCAGAAACCGCGCGCGCGGTTGTCGAATCGATCCGCTATACGCGTTGGCGCGACTACGAGGACGTCATCTTTATAGCGCAGGTGGAGTCGGTTAAGGCGATTGACAATTTGCCGGAGCTGTTGGCGGTCGAGGGTGTCGATGTCTATTTCATCGGCCCGGGCGATCTCTCGCAGGACATGGGACATCCCGGTGAACTTGCCCATCCGGACGTCGAGGCGCAGATCCAGCGCGCCCGCGATGCCATCCTCGGAGCTGATAAATGCGCCGGTATCCTGGTCAACCCCGATACCGTGGCGCGCCGCGTGGAGGAGGGGTTTCGCGTGCTTTATGAGCACGCCAACACGTTCATTCGCCGGGGTGTCGATACCATGCGGGCCGCGGCTGGTATTGACAAGGCGTGAAGTTGCGCCTCAGGCGGGAATTTCGCCCACTACCTGAGTGCGATGGAGCAGCCGCCGTTGCGTGCCATCGAAGGGGTCGCGACGATGCATGAGGCAGCGATTGTCCCAGATCACCAGGTCACCGAGCTGCCACACCAACTCGAAATATTCCCCGCCGCAGGCATGGGCCCAGAGTTCATCCAGTAGCGCCTCGCTGTCGGGCACCGGGAGACCGATGATATAGCTGTTGCGGCGCCGGCCGAGGAGCAGCGCGCGGCGCCCGGTTTCGGGATGGGTGATGACAAGGGGTTGGTGCGCACCGGGCGTTTCGCGAACATCCGTGACCTTTTGCATGCCCTTTCTGAGATCGCCGGCGCTGGTCATCGAAAAGTCATGAATGGCGTAGCGGCCCTCGATACGCTGTTTGAGTTCCGGGGCTAGAGTCTCATAAGCCCGGTACATGCTGGTAAACATGGTATTGCCGCCCGACGTCGGCAGTTCAAGCGCATAAAGAATGCAGGCCGAGGGTGGTCGCTCGGTAAAGGTCATGTCGGCATGCCAGTCGGCCTCGCCTGCACCCAGGCTGCCGATCGGCTGACCGTTTACTTCGATATTGGAAATGATCGTGACTTCCGGCATCGATGGCTCATAGCCGCCGAATTCACCGCTAACCTCGCTCCGCGGTGATTGCTCGAGCGTACCAAAATGCCGCCCGAGATCCACCAGGGACTTATCGTCGATGGTCTGCTCGCGAAACAGCAAGACCAGGTGTTCGTGCCAGGCGTCGCGAATCTCGGCAAAACTGACGTCGTCAACGCCATTACCAAGATCGACGCCGCGTACCTCGGCGCCGACGCCACTGTTGCTGGGCAGGATTTCGATCATGGAAACGTCCATCCTTCACCGGCGTTATCGACCCGGTTGGCCGAATTTTAGCGTATTTTGTGATCAGCAGAGAGGTAATACACGATGCATCGTTGCACTTTGTCGAAAACCCTCATGGCGGTTGCCGTTACGGCTTACCTATGTTCGCCCATACGATTGGCTGTCGCCGAACAGCAATTCATTACGATCGGCACCGGTGGCATCACGGGCGTGTACTACACCACCGGTGGCGCAATCTGCCGTCTGGTGAACAGGGGTCGGAAAGATCACGGCCTACGCTGTTCAGTGGAGTCAACCGGCGGTTCCGTATACAACATCAACCTGATCCGCGCCGGCGAACTCGACATGGGTCTCTCCGGTTCCGATTGGCAGTATCACTCCTACCATGGCAGTGGCAAGAAATCCTTTATCCAGTCTGGCCCTTTCAAGGAACTTCGCGCGGTCTTTTCGGTACACGCCGAGCCCGTAACGATTATTGCGCGTGCCGACGCTGGCATCAGGACAGTCGATGATCTGGTCGATAAGCGAGTCAACATCGGCAGCCCCGGTTCGGGCTCGGAAGCTACCTGGAACATCCTGTGGAACGCTTTGGGCCACAGCAATGACGATCTTAAGCTGGTCGCCCGGATGAAATCGGCCGAAACACCCGGCGCTCTGTGCGACAACAAAATCGATGCTTTTTTCTGGATGCTCGGCCATCCCAATGGCTTGTCCAAGGAAGTGACCACGACGTGCGACGCGGTACTGATCGAGGTTTCGGGTCCAGTCATTGACAGGCTGGTGGCGGAAAATTCCTTCTACTTCAAGACAGTGATTCCCGGGGGCATGTATCGGGGCAACCCGAACGACATTGCCGTGTTCGCCGTCGGCACTACCTTCGTGTCCTCGACCGCGACTCCGGAGAACACCGTGTATGAAGTGGTCAAGGCCGTGTTCGAGAACTTCGAAAACTTCAAGAGAGTCCATCCGGCATTCGCCAACCTGCAGGAAAGCGAAATGATCTCTAACGGCCTTGCTGCGCCGCTGCATGATGGCGCGATGAAATATTACAAAGAACGTGGCTGGAAGTGAGGTGTCTGTTGGCGGCGAACAGGACGCCAAGGCCATGGTCGCCGCAGTGGACACCGGTGCGCGGTCGCCGGACGGAATCCCTGCGCAGGTCCTGTGGTATGTACCCTTAGCCTGGGCAGGTTTTCAGCTCTGGCTGGCATCGCCGCTGCCCTACCTGTTGCGGATCGGCATCTTCAATAGCACCGAGGCCCGCTCGGTCCATCTGACATTCGCCATTTTTCTCGCTTTTCTCGCTTTCCCTGCGTTCAAGCGTTCGCCGCGCGACCACATCCCCGTGCAGGATTGGATCATTGCCCTTGTCGCTGCGTTCTGTGCCGGCTACCAGTTTCTCTTTTTCACACAGCTGATCGAACGACCCGGCCTGCCGACGCCAACGGACATCGTGGTTTCCGTCATTGGTCTGGCGCTGATCCTTGAGGGTACGCGGCGCGTTCTGGGTCCGCCGTTGATGATCGTCGCGACGCTGTTCATGGGCTACACGTTCTTCGGCCACCTGGCGCCCGACGTCATCCAGTGGCAGGGCGCGTCGCTCAACAAGGCCATGTCTCACTACTACCTGACGACCGAAGGCGTATTCGGCATCGCGCTCGGGGTCTCGACCAGCATGGTGTTCCTGTTCGTGCTGTTCGGTTCGCTGCTGGAGAAAGCCGGGGCCGGTAACTATTTCATCCGCGTCGCCTTTGCGCTGATGGGTCACATGCGCGCCGGGCCGGCCAAGGCCGCGGTCGTGTCGTCAGCCATCACCGGGATGGTGTCCGGTTCCGCGATCGCCAATGTGGTCACCACCGGCACCTTCACGATCCCATTGATGCGCAAGGTCGGTTTCTCGGCCGAAAAGGCGGGGGCTGTGGAGGTGGCATCGTCAACCAACGGTCAACTCACTCCACCGATCATGGGCGCGGCCGCCTTCCTGATGATTGAGTATGTCGGCATTTCCTATATTGAAGTCATTACGCACGCTGCCTTGCCGGCCTTTGTGGCCTACGTGGCATTGATCTATATCGTGCACCTCGAGGCATTGAAGGCCGACATAAAGGGGCTGCCGCGCCGCAGCCCGCCGAACTTCATTCGCAACCTGATGATCTTTCTGCTCACCTTCATTGGCCTTGCCGTGCTCACCGCGATCGTCTATTTCGGCCTCGGCTGGATGAAGGTTGCCTACGGTGAGGCAACCCTCTGGATCGCCTCGGTATTGCTGATGATCGCCTATATTGCGCTGCTCTATTACGGCTGTAAGTTCCCCGACATTGACACCTCCCTGGAGATCAGCGAACTTCCCGATGCGGCGCCAACCATCAAGTCAGGGCTTTATTATCTCTTGCCCGTGGTCGTGTTGGTCTGGTGTCTGACGGTCGAAAGACTATCGCCGAGCCTGTCCGCTTTCTACGCCACAGTTTGCATGCTCGTCGTGATACTGACGCAACGGCCACTCAAGGCAGTCATGCGCAATTCCGGCGAGGATGTTGCTGCCTGCATCAGAAAAGGTTTCTCGGAGATGCTGGAGGGAATGGTCAGCGGGGCGCGCAACATGATCGGCATCGGCGTAGCCACGGCTGCCGCCGGGATCATCGTTGGCACCATTTCCCTGACCGGCATCGGATTCGTCATGTCCGAACTGGTCGAACTCGTCTCTGGCGGTCACGTGCTCGCTATGCTGATGCTCACGGCCGTTCTCAGCCTGATCCTCGGCATGGGGTTGCCGACCACCGCCAATTACATCGTGGTGTCGGTGCTGTTGGCCCCGGTTATCGTGACCGTGGGAGCAGAAAATGGTCTGATCGTACCGCTGATTGCTGTGCATATGTTCGTGTTCTATTTCGGTATTCTTGCCGACGACACGCCGCCCGTCGCCCTGGCGGCGTTCGCCGCTGCCGCCATCTCAAAAGGCGATCCGATAAAGACGGGCTTGCAAGGTTTTGCCTATGACATCCGTACGGCGATCCTGCCTTTCATGTTCATTTACAATACCGAACTCCTGCTGATCGGTGTCGAGACCTGGTATCACCTGCTGACCACGATCGTCACGGCCATCATGGCGATGATGCTGTTCGCCGCTGCCACCCAGGGATTTTTCATCGCCAAATGCCGGTTGTGGGAAATCCTCGCTCTGCTAGTCATCGCCTTCACTTTATTCCGGCCGGGATTCTGGATGGATCAGATTTATCCACCCTTCGAATCCAGACCGGCAGCCGCTATCTTCGACATTGTCGAAAAGATGCCGGTGAATTCCAGAGTCCGCATCCGGGTTACGGGCGAGGACATCGAAGGACGCCTGATTGACAAAACGATTATGCTGCCACTCGGCGCGGCAGGCAGCGGTGAAGGGCGGCTCTCTGCGGCCGGCATCGCCCTCGTCGAGGTTGACGGCAAAATGATTATCGACAACGTCGTTTTTGGCAGCGTGGCGCAAAAACAGAAGCTCGATTTCGATTTTGAGATCGTCAGTGTCGAGGTGCAAGCGCAGCAAGCGGCAAAACAATGGTTCTATGTGCCGGCGCTACTCGTGCTTGGCCTTATCATAATGCTGCAACGTCGGCGTCGAGGGGCTACTGATAGTCCGCGGCGAATCTCCAGAGAATACGAAACATGAGATTGATTACATTCATCAATGACGACCGTGAGCAGATTGGGGTTCGGCAGGGCGATCGTGTCATTCCTGTTTCGAGCCTGTCTTCGGATCTGCCGGGAAGCATCCGGCAATTGCTGGCGGAAGACTGTCTTGGAGAGCTTGCGAGAAAGTGCGCGGACTTCACTGGCGATAGCATTGCGATAGCGGACATTGACTATCGGCCTCTCATTCCCGTGCCCGGCAAAGTCATCTGCATCGGCCGGAACTATGCGGCACACGCGGCTGAAGGTGGCGCAGTGGCACCAACTTTCCCCGAGGTGTTTTTTCGGGGCACGACTTCCCTGACTGCTCACGAGGGCGTCATTGTGCGTCCACAATGCTCAGAGATGCTCGATTTCGAAGGCGAATTTGCTTTCGTCATCGGCAAGAGCTGTCGCCACGCTACAGAGAGCAAGGCGCTCGATTATGTTGCGGGTTACACGCTTTTTAACGATGCAACCATTCGCAATTATCAGAAGTTTTCATCGCAGTGGACGATCGGCAAGAATTTCGATAGTACTGGCGCGTTCGGGCCGGAGCTCGTGACCGCTGATGAGTTGCCAGAGGGCATGACCGGTTTGTCATTGACCACCAGGCTGAACGGGCAACTGATGCAGGACGGTCAAATTGACGATCTCATCTTTCCGGTTCGCTCGCTCGTTGCAATCCTCAGCGAATGCATGACGCTCGAGCCTGGTGACGTCATCGTGACCGGTACTCCGGCAGGCGTGGGTTTTGCGCGCAAGCCACCGATCTGGATGAAGGCTGGCGACACGGTTGAAGTCACGGTCGATGGCCTCGGCACGTTGATCAACTTTGTGCAAGATGAGGTTCAGTAAAATAGCGTAATGAGCTGGAACTGCAATCTCTATGCGCACTTCGCAAAACAATTCGCGGCGCATTCCGCCGACGAACTCTTGTTGACGGATGCTGGCAGGTCTTATAGCTATGAGGACATCGATCGTGAATCCGCGCGCCTGACCCGGTATCTGATCGGACTTGGCATCAAGACGGGCGATCGCGTATCGGTACAGGTCGACAAGTCCGTGGCTGCTCTGTCGCTTTATCTTGCCTGCCTGCGCGGCGGATTTGTTTTTCATCCTCTGAACCCGGGTTACAAGTCGGGCGAGCTTGAATACTTTCTGGGCGATGCGTCGCCGTCGATCGTGGTGTGCGATGCAGCGAAAAAGGATGTGCTGCAGCCGCTGGCCGAACGCGCCGGCATCAAGCACGTTTACACGCTCAATGACGATCGTCAGGGTTCCCTGATCGACGCATCGCGCGACTCATCGGCCGATCCGATTGTCGTCGACCGTGCCGAGGAAGATCTTGCCGCGCTGCTGTATTCGTCAGGCACCACCGGGGTGCCGAAGGGAATCATGCTGACGCACGGGAATTTGCTCAGTAATGCCCGGTCGCTCGTTGTAGCGTGGGCTTTCACTGATCAGGATCGCCTGTTGCATGCCTTGCCAATTTTTCACGTGCATGGGCTTTTCGTCGCTATTGGCTGTGTGCTGTCAAGCGGCGCAAGCATGCGCTGGTCTGACGGATTCAGGGCGCCCGAGGTAATCCGCAGCTTGCCGGAATGCACCGTGATGATGGGCGTACCGACGTATTACGTGCGGCTACTCAACGACTCGGATTTCACCGCAGATGTTGCGACCAACGTGCGTGTATTCATTTGCGGGTCTGCGCCACTTCTCGAAGAGACATTCATCGAGTTTGAAACCCGTACCGGGCATCGCATCCTCGAACGCTACGGGATGACAGAAACCAATATGAACACCTCCAATCCACTGCAGGGCGAGCGCCGGCCTGGCACGGTAGGGCCAGCGCTCCCGGGTGTTGAAATTCGCATCGTGGACGAGTCCGGCAGCGAACTCCCCGCCAATGTGGTGGGCGACCTGCAAGTCCGAGGACCCAATGTCTTTGCGGGCTATTGGCAGATGCCCCAAAAAACAGCCGAAGACTTCACGGCTGATGGCTATTTCAATACGGGCGACAAGGGTCGGATCGATACGGATGGCTATGTATCTATCGTTGGGCGAGCCAAGGACGTGATTATCACCGGAGGACTGAACGTTTATCCCAGGGAAGTCGAGCTATGCATTGACGCCCTCGGCGGTGTTGAGGAATCGGCTGTTATCGGCGTGCCGCATGCCGATTTGGGTGAGGCAGTGATTGCGGTCGTCGTGCGCGAGGCAGCCGAGGCCATTGATGCTGAGGGTGTCATTCGATCGGTCAAAAAGTCACTCGCGAATTTCAAAGTGCCCAAGCGCGTCGTTTTCGTCGATGAACTGCCACGGAATTCGATGGCGAAAGTGCAGAAAAATAAATTGCGAGAGACGTGCAACGATCTGTTTACATGATTTCCGGGCTAGTTCTTCTAAGATGTCACGCTGCCGTTGTATCGGCGCATGTGAGCAGGGATAATCGCCGACGGCCCGCGTCGGCCTCCCCGCGACGGTCAGCCGTGAACTCCGTCAGGCCCGGAAGGGAGCAGCGGTAGTGGTGATACCGGGTGCCGGGGTCTCGCTGGCGCGGGCCACTTTTTGGACTTGCTCCTCACCGTCCTTGCGATACACTAATCCGCTCGAAGTCGGGTTAGTGCAAAACTGCTGGTCATTTCTATGAGTTATGTCGTTCTGGCGCGCAAATGGCGGCCGAAAAATTTTACCGAGATGGTAGGCCAGGAGCATGTGTTGCAGGCTCTCATCAATGCGCTGGATTCGGGCCGGCTGCATCATGCCTACTTGTTCGCCGGCACGCGTGGCGTCGGCAAGACGACTATCGCACGCATTCTGGCCAAGGCGCTCAACTGCGATACGGGTGTTACATCGAAGCCCTGCGGTGAGTGCAGTGCCTGCCGGGAGATCGACGAAGGTCGATTTGTCGACCTTATCGAAGTGGATGCTGCGTCGAAGACCAAAGTTGAGGATACCCGCGACTTGCTCGATAACGTCCAGTACGCACCGGCGCGCGGTCGCTTCAAGGTGTATCTGATCGACGAGGTACACATGTTGTCGAAGAGCTCTTTCAATGCACTCCTGAAGACGCTGGAAGAGCCGCCACCGCATGTAAAATTTCTGCTTGCGACCACCGAACCGCAAAAACTACCGGTCACTGTATTGTCACGTTGCCTGCAATTTAATTTGATGCGGCTCACGCCGCGCCTGATGCAGGATCGCCTCACGGAGATCTGCGTGGCTGAAAAGGTATCTGCCGAAGCACCGGCGCTGGCAATGCTGGCGCGTGGTGCCGATGGCAGCTTGCGTGATGCGCTGAGCCTACTTGATCAGGCTATCGCCTATTGCGGTGGGCAGGTCGACGCGGCACAAGTGGCAACGATGCTCGGCACGATTGATCGCGACCACGTGTCGCGTCTGATCAAATTGCTGGCAGCTGATGATGCGCCGGGAATTATTGCGGCAATCGCGCAGATTGATGCACAATTTCCCGACTACGCTCGATTGCTCGAGGATCTCGCTCGCGTCCTGCAACGAGTCGCCGTATACCAGATCGTTGGTGCAATCGACAGTGATGATGAATTACCTGATGAGCTGTTGGCTGAGCATGCCCAGAGTATGTCGGCCGCCGACGTGCAGCTTTTCTATCAGACTGCGTTGATCGGGCGGCGCGATCTGCATTTGGCACCTGATCCCCGCAGCGGGGCTGAGATGACGTTGCTTCGCATGCTTGCTTTTCGTCCTGCCAGTGCGGCATCAGGAGCTGTGGCTGGCGGTCCAGGCCAGGTCAAGAGTGCGAACCCGGTGACTGCGCCAAAACGCGCATCCAAGGCCGTACAGGCAACATCGGCGCAGGGCGAGACCAGCACCACAGCCGCATGGCAGGATCCTGACTGGAGTGTGTTGATTGCCGAACTCGGGCTATCCGGCGCGGTCAAGATGCTTGCCAGTAATTGTGCGTACTTGCGTCGCGAGGGCAATACGCTTTACCTGAGCGTCGATCCACGCTCAGAATCGTTGCTTACGAGGCAACGCAAGGATGTACTGACTGACGCTTTGTCACAGCATTTCGCGCAACCGCTGTGCATCGACATAAGCATCGGTGAGGCAGTTATCGAGACGCCGGTGCAGGAGAAAAGCCGCCTGGCCGACGAACGCATCGAAGCCGCACGAGTCACGCTGGAATCCGATCCTAATATCCAGGCGCTCAAGGATATGTTTGGCGCTGAGTTGAAATACGATTCCATTGAATTAATCAACCGGTCGCAGAGCGACTAGTCCCGGAGTAGACGATGAAAGGTGGCATTGGCCAGTTGATGAAGCAGGCACAACAGATGCAGGCCGATATGCAGAAGGCGCAAATAGAAATGGCCGAGATAACGGTTATCGGAGAAGCCGGTGGCGGAATGGTTAAAATCACGATGACGTGCAAGCATCAGATTCGTGCGCTCGAAGTTGACGATGCCCTGATCGGCGATGACAAGGACATGCTCGAAGACGTCATTGTCGCGGCTTTCAACGATGCACTACGAAAAGTTGATGCAACGGTGCAGGAAAAATTCTCGGGAATGACCGCCGGCATGGGGTTGCCGCCGGGAATGAAGTTGCCGTTTTAGGTGTTTTGAGCCGTGCTATTCTCACCATTACTTTTGCGCCTTATAGATGCCTTGCGTTGCATGCCCGGCATCGGCCGCAAGTCGGCCCAAAGAATCGCCTTTTATTTGCTTGAGCGTGATCGCGATGGCGCCACGATTTTGTCGTCCGCCCTTGCTGAAGCCGCCGAGGGAATAGGGCACTGCAGTCGCTGCCGCATGTATACGGAACACGACTTGTGTTCGATCTGCTCTGCGAGCGGCCGTGACAATACTCAATTGTGCGTTGTCGAATCGCCAGCAGACGTAATGGCGATTGAAGAAGCGACCGGATTCAAAGGGCTGTATTTCGTGCTGATGGGGCATCTGTCGCCGCTTGACGGTATCGGCCCGGAAGAGCTCGGTTTGGCAGCCCTGCAAAAAAGGCTGCGAGAAGATGGGATTGCAGAGCTGATCATTGCGACCAACGCGACAGTCGAAGGCGATGCGACAGCACATTACCTGGCCGAAATGGCGACGCGGCTTGACGTGCAAGCCTCACGAATAGCACACGGAGTTCCACTTGGTGGCGAACTTGAGTTCGTCGATAGTGGAACGTTGTCACATGCATTTTTCGGCCGGCGCGCGGTCGAGTAGGGGGCATTATGGCGGATCAGGACTGCCTGTTTTGCAAAATAGTAGCGGAAGAAATATCGGCGGACATCATCTACGAATCGGACGATGCGATTGCGTTTCGTGACATCAATCCGCAGGCGCCCACACACGTATTGATCATTCCGCGACAGCACATTGCAACACTCAATGACCTGCAGCCCGGAGACGAATCCATCGTGGGCAGTTTGCACATGGCTGCCAAACAGATAGCGGCAATCGAAGGGCTCACTGATGAAGGTTATCGGGTGGTGATGAACTGCAACGAGGCCGCCGGTCAGACTGTCTTTCACCTGCATTTGCACCTGCTCGGCGGTCGAGCCATGCATTGGCCACCGGGCTAAGATAATGTAGGAGATTCTATGGCGAATGTATAGGCATGCACTCCTGTTTTCGGAACGATTGTTGATTGTTGAGCAGGGCAAAGACGATTCTGGCGAGTTTTCGTGCGAGCGTGACTTTGGCGGCGATTTTAG
>JACZSM010000057.1 GCA_022574185.1 Pseudomonadota bacterium | reverse complement strand
CGGGTGACAATGTGCAGATGGTCGTGGAATTGATCGCACCGATCGCCATGGAAGACGGGCTGCGTTTCGCCATTCGCGAAGGTGGTCGTACCGTGGGTGCCGGTGTGGTGGCAAAAATTATTGAGTAGGTAAGGGGGTAGCCGGAACTAATGACCGCCTAGAGTTTCTCGCGGTCAACTTTTCCGATCTGCTGAAGTATTTCAAGCGAGAAAGGCCAGTAGCTCAATTGGCAGAGCGGCGGTCTCCAAAACCGCAGGTTGGGGGTTCGATTCCCTCCTGGCCTGCCATTTGAGCCAAGGTGAAAGGAAAGTGAAAGCATCGTAGCTGCCCGTTGGCGGGCGACAACGGTGCTGGCAAGCACGAAATGACGACACAAACAGATTCAAGTCAGAGTGGGATGCTGGACGTTTTAAAGCTGCTGATATCAGCAGCGGCGATCGTTGGCGGCCTTTACGCGTTTTACTACTACGAGTTCGAGATCGCGTTGCCTATCAGAGTGTTGATGGTGCTCGGTGGCACTGGCGCGAGTGTCGCAATCGCGATGACGAGCGCGCAAGGTCAGAGGTTGTGGCATTTCATTCAGGGTGCTCGCGTTGAGATACGCAAGGTCATCTGGCCGACGAAACAGGAGACGACGCAGACAGCGATCGCCGTGTTTGTCTTTACATTTATTATGGCTATGTTTTTCTGGATATTGGATTCGGGTCTGCTCTGGCTGACCCGCAGACTCGTCGGCTAAACGGTCATACAACAAGGATTTAGGGGAATATTTCAGTGGCCTTACGGTGGTATATCGTCCACGCCTATTCAAATTTCGAGCACAAGGTGAAATCGTCGCTGGAGGAGCGCATTGAGCGCATGGGACTCAGTGACAAATTTGGCGATATTCTTGTGCCGACCGAAGAAGTGGTTGAGATGAGAGAAGGACAGAAGCGGCGCAGCGAGCGAAAATTCTTTCCGGGCTATGTGCTTGTGCAAATGCAGATGGATGACGAGACCTGGCACCTGGTTAAGGAAGTGCCTAAGGTGCTTGGTTTTATCGGTGGGTCGAGTGAGCGGCCGGCACCAATCTCGGATAAAGAGGCAGATCAAATTTTGCAGCGCGTCCAGGAAGGTGTCGACAAACCGCGGCCGAAAGTGCTTTTTGAGCCAGGCGAGGTCGTTCGCGTAATTGATGGACCGTTCAATGATTTTTCGGGAGTCGTTGAGCAGGTCAACTATGAAAAGAGTCGAATTCAGGTTGCTGTGCAGATTCTCGGCCGGTCTACACCGGTGGAATTGGAATTCGGCCAGGTAGAGAAGTCGTAAGACGAAGCATCGTAGGAGCCCGCCGTACTAAGAGAACGCTGGACCAACCGAATGGTGAAGCGGTTTCGATCGGACCGGGCGATAGCGATGACAGGAATTGCGAAAAAACATTGTAGGAACTCGCCCGCATGGCGGGCTCCTGCAGGATACGAAACAGACGAGGAGCTATGGGAAAGCCATAGCGTTTGAACTCGGGAGAGAGACAATGGCGAAGAAAGTAACTGGCTATATCAAGCTGCAGGTTCCTGCAGGCCAGGCTAATCCGTCACCGCCGGTTGGCCCGGCGTTGGGTCAGCATGGCGTCAACATCATGGAGTTCTGCAAGGCATTCAATGCAGAGACTCAGGGTGTCGAGCCAGGGATGCCGATTCCAGTGATAATTACGGTCTATACCGATCGCAGTTTTACGTTCATTTCCAAAACGCCGCCGGCGGCCGTGCTGTTGCGAAAAGCAGCAGGAATCAAGAAAGGTTCCGGAACGCCGAATACCGACAAGGTTGGCAAAGTGAATCGTCGACAGCTCGAGGAGATTGCAACGACGAAGATGCCTGACCTCACCGCGGCGGACATGGATGCCGCTGTGCGAACTGTGGCGGGCACGGCTCGGAGCATGGGGATCGACGTTGAGGGAGTGAACTGATGGCCGCTGAAAGCAAGCGCAGAAAAGCGGCTCGCCAAAAGGTCGATGCCAATAAGACTTATCAGATCGATGACGCTCTGGGCCTCGTGAAAGAGCTGGCCACGGCCAGGTTTCTCGAGAGTATCGACGTGTCGGTTAATCTCGGCGTGGATCCGCGCAAGTCGGATCAGGTCGTACGAGGGTCAACGGTTCTGCCGAACGGAACGGGTAAGACAGTTCGTGTAGCGGTATTTGCCCAGGGTGAGAATGCTGACAAGGCAAAAGCTGCCGGCGCCGACATCGTTGGATTCGAAGACCTCGCCGAGACGATCAAGAAAGGCGAGCTCAATTTTGACGTCGTTATCGCAACGCCAGATGCGATGCGTGTTGTTGGTCTGCTTGGCCAGATTCTCGGCCCGCGCGGCCTGATGCCGAATCCGAAAGTGGGTACCGTGACGGCGGATGTTGAAACGGCAGTTAAAAATGCCAAATCCGGCCAGGTGCGTTACCGCACCGACAAAGCGGGCATTATTCATTGCCCGATCGGTCGCGCCGATTTCGAAGTGCCGGCATTGAAGGAAAATCTCGAGGTGTTGCTGGCTGACCTCAAGAAGGCCAAGCCGGCTTCGGCTAAGGGTCTGTATGTTAAGAAATTAACCGTCTCGTCAACGATGGGACCCGGTGTATCCGTGGACCGAGCATCAATCGATGCCTAGTGGGTGTGGTGATGAGAGCGCGTTAGTGGATCGGGCGTCAATAGATGCCTGAGTAGAAATTTGCGGCGCCGTTTTCGGACGACGCGGCAGGTAGCCGAAAGGATTCGGCGATCGTCGAAGACCGTAGGTGATCAGTCTGACCGCTGATCTTAATTTACTGCCTACGCAGATGGTGAAACCTTAGTCAGCTGTTGCTGGCAATGGCTGCCATCCGACATGGGACGGGAGTTCCCGAAGGGGCGGTGAAAGTTCAGTCACCTTGAATGGAACGGGTGTTCCAGACAGCGTGTGTGAAGGAATTTTCAACGTTGTGTGTAACCGTATGCCAGGAGATTTTCATGGCACTGAGACTCGAAGACAAGAAAGCACTTGTCCAAGAGGTAAAAGCGATTGCGGGAGACTCTGTAACGGCCATTGCGGTCGAATACAGAGGCTTGACTGTGTCCGAAATGACGGAGCTGCGTAAAGAAGCGCGCAGTGCCGGCGTGTACTTGCGCGTCGTGAAAAACACGCTTGCACGTCGGGCGGTCGAGGGTACTGACTTTGAGTGCATGCAAGACTCGCTCAAAGGTCCGATCCTGCTCGCTTTTGCCAAAGAGGATCCAGGTGCCGCTGCCAGGGTCATCAGGGATTTCGCCAAGGGGCACAGCGCTCTGCGGGCGGTATCGCTGTCAACCGGCGGGCAATTATTGCCAGCGACGGATCTCGAGATGTTGGCAGATCTGCCAACCTTGGATCAGGCGCGCGCAATGCTGCTCAGTGTTCTGATCGCACCGATGAGCCAATTGGCACGGACTCTCGCCGAACCTTCCGCGATGCTCGCACGGACCTTGTCTGCGCGTGGCAGCCAGGATGCGGCGTGAACCTGGATGAGATTTACCTGACTAAGGAAACTTTTTAGAGGAATAGTGAAATGGCACTGTCAAATAAAGATCTGCTCAAAGAGTTGAGCGTTAAGCCAATTATGGAAGTTGTTGAGCTCGTCAAAATGCTGGAAGACGAGTGGGGTGTGTCCGCGGCCGCGCCCGTAGCTGTAGCTGCAGGTCCTGCCGCAGGCGGCGATGCGGGTGAAGCTGAGGCGCAGAAAGACGAATACGACGTTGTTCTAACGAGCTTCGGTCAGGCCAAAGTTGGCGTTATCAAAGCCGTCCGCACGATTACCGGGCTTGGCTTGAAGGAAGCCAAGGACACGGTTGAAGGCGTCCCCTCAACAATCAAGGAAGGCATATCACAAAGCGAAGCAGAAGAGATCAAGAAGCAGCTGGAAGAAGCCGGCGCTTCTGTAGAGCTCAAGTAACGCTCTTGCGTTCTCTTTTGTTAAGGACCCGATGGTCCATAAGTCGGGCAAGCAGCCAGTCGAAATTAGGCTGGTTGCTTGCGCGCATCTGTAACTAACGAGGAATCTCTCGAATGGCTTATTCATTCACCGAGAAAAAGCGAATCCGCAAGAATTTCGGCAAACAACCGACAATCCTGGACGTACCGTACCTGTTGGCGATTCAGGTTAATTCGTATCGCAGATTTCTGCAGACTGACAAATCGATCGAAGATCGCACTAACATCGGTCTGCATGCTGCATTCAAGTCCGTGTTCCCGATTGTCAGCTATTCGGGCAACGCGGCGCTCGAGTATGTGAGCTACCGTCTCGGCACACCGGTATTCGACGTTAAGGAATGCCAGATGCGTGGATTAACCTACGCGGCGCCGATTCGCGTGCTCGTGCGCCTCATCATTTATGACAGAGAAGCGAGCGGCACGCCGAAGCCCGTCAAGGACATTCGTGAGCAGGAAGTCTATCTTGGTGAAATGCCGCTGATGACTGATCACGGCACGTTTGTCATCAATGGCACCGAGCGCGTTATCGTTTCTCAGCTGCACCGTTCGCCGGGTGTCTTCTTCGATCATGACAAGGGCAAGACGCATAGCTCGGGCAAACTGCTGTTTTCTGCGCGCATCATTCCCTATCGCGGTTCGTGGCTCGATTTCGAGTTCGATCCGAAGGACGCGGTCTTTGCACGCATCGATCGCCGTCGCAAGTTGCCTGTGACGATCATTCTGCGTGCGCTGGATATGAACAACGAAGAAATGCTCGACTTGTTCTTCGACACGAACGATTTTTACCTGTCTGCAAAAGATATCAAGTTGGGCCTGATACCGGATCGCCTGCGAGGTGATACCGCGACGTTTGATATCAAACTGGGCCGCAAGCTCATCGTCGAGGAGGGCCGACGTATTACGGCCAAGCATGTCCAGGAAATGAAAAAGTCTACGGTCAAGAAACTTATCGTGCCGGCCGAGTACCTAGAAGGCAAGATCCTGGCTCACGATGTCGTCGATACAGAGACTGGTGAGTTGTTGGCTCCCGCGAACGAGGAGTTGACAGCCGAGCTTATCGAAACCCTGATTACCGCTGGTATTGAGCACATTCGTACATTGTATGTAAACGACCTCGATCGCGGTCCATTTATATCGAACACACTTAAAATCGATCCATCGACGACGCGCCTCGAAGCGTTGGTCGAGGTATATCGCATGATGCGACCGGGCGAACCTCCAACCAAGGATGCGGCAGAGAACCTTTTCCAGAACCTGTTCTTCAATCCAGATCGCTACGACCTGTCGGGCGTTGGAAGGATGAAATTCAACCGTCGTGTTGGTCGCGATACGTCAGAAGGCAGCGGTGTACTCAATAAGGACGACATCCTGTTGGTGCTGAAGACGCTGGTCGACATTCGCAATGGATTCGGCACGGTTGACGATATCGACCATCTCGGTAACCGCCGTGTTCGTAGCGTTGGCGAAATGGCTGAAAACGCATTCCGTGTGGGTCTGGTTCGTGTAGAGCGCGCCGTAAAGGAGCGCCTGACACAGGCCGAGTCTGAAGGTTTGATGCCGCAAGAGATGATCAATGCGAAACCAGTTGCCGCAGCGGTCAAAGAATTCTTTGGTTCAAGTCAGCTATCGCAGTTTATGGATCAGAACAATCCGTTGTCGGAAGTTACACACAAACGCCGCGTTTCGGCGCTTGGTCCCGGTGGCCTCACCCGAGAGCGTGCAGGTTTCGAGGTGCGCGATGTGCATCCAACTCACTACGGTCGGGTCTGCCCGATTGAGACGCCCGAAGGCCCAAACATCGGCCTGATAAACTCGCTCGCGGTCTATGCAAGAACGAATGAGTATGGTTTCCTCGAAACGCCCTATCGAAAGGTCACGAAGAGCAAGGCGACGGCGGAGATCGAGTACCTTTCCGCGATCGAGGAAAGCCAGTTCGTCATCGCGCAAGCGAATGCGAAGCTCGATAAGAACGGCAAGTTCGTCGAAGATCTCGTTTCGGTTCGCCACAATAATGAGTTCACACTATCGATTCCTGGCGACATCCATTACATGGATGTTAGTCCGCGTCAGATCGTATCGGTTGCTGCCTCATTGATTCCGTTTCTCGAGCACGATGATGCGAACCGCGCACTCATGGGCTCGAATATGCAACGTCAGGCGGTGCCGACACTGCGTTCGGAAGCACCACTTGTCGGTACGGGCATGGAGCGTATTGTCGCTATCGATTCGGGCGTGACTGTTATTGCTCGTCGAGGAGGTATTGTGGATTCGGTCGATGCGTCGCGAATCGTTGTGCGCGTGAACGATGATGAGACGAGTGCCGCCGAGCCGGGTGTCGATATTTACAACCTCACTAAGTACACACGATCGAATCAAAATACCTGCATCAATCAGCGACCGCTCGTAAAAGCGGGTGACAAGATTGCAAGCACCGATGTGCTTGCGGATGGGCCGTCGACGGATATGGGTGAACTGGCGCTGGGTCAAAACCTGCTCGTCGCGTTCATGCCGTGGAACGGGTACAACTTTGAAGACTCGATCCTTATTTCTGAGCGTGTCGTTATTGAGGATCGCTTCACCACAATTCACATCGAGGAATTGCAGTGCGTTGCACGTGATACGAAACTTGGATCGGAGGACATTACGTCCGACATCCCGAATGTCGGTGACGCCGCACTGGCGAAGCTCGACGAGTCGGGCATCGCGTACATTGGTGCCGAAGTTAAGGCGAGCGACATCCTGGTCGGCAAGGTTACGCCGAAGGGTGAAACGCAGCTAACGCCGGAGGAAAAGCTCCTGCGTGCAATTTTCGGTGAAAAAGCGTCCGATGTTAAAGACACGTCGCTGCGGGTGCCGCCAGGAATGGATGGTACGGTTATTGACGTTCGCGTGTTTACGCGCGATGGCGTCGAGAAAGACCTGCGTGCGCTGTCAATCGAGAAAGCCGAGCTTGAAAGCGTCCGCAAAGATCTGGATGACACGTTGCGGATCCTCGAAGAGGATATCTACGAACGTGTCGAGCGCATGCTGATAAACAAGATGGCGCAAGGTGGGCCAAATAATCTCAAGTCCGGATCAAAGATCACAAAGGCGTACCTCGAGGAGATGCCGCGTGAGCAATGGTTCGAAATTCGCCTGAAAAATGACGATGCGAATGAGCAGTTGCAGCGTGCATTCGAACGTCTCAACGCACAACGCGAGGAATTCGACAGTCGCTTCGAAGAAAAGAAGACCAAGATTACGGCGGGTGACGATCTTGCGCCAGGCGTGCTGAAGATGGTCAAGGTCTTCCTGGCAGTTAAGCGGCGTATCCAACCAGGCGACAAGATGGCCGGCCGTCACGGTAACAAGGGCGTGATCTCAACGATTGTGCCCGTCGAGGACATGCCGTACCTCGAAGACGGTACGCCTATCGATATCGTTCTCAATCCTCTGGGTGTTCCGTCGCGCATGAACGTTGGTCAGGTGCTGGAAACGCATCTCGGCTGGGCCGCGAAGGGCCTGGGCAAGAAAATTGACAAAATGCTCAAAGCTCAGGAACCAACCGCAAAGATCCGTCAGTTCCTCGAAGCGGTCTATAACGAGACGGGAGGTCGTACCGAAGATATCAAGTCGTTCAGCGACGAAGAAATCATCGAATTGGCCGGCAACCTGACAAATGGTGTGCCGACGGCGACGCCCGTGTTTGACGGGGCGACTGAAGACGAGATCAAGGGTCTGCTCAGACTGGCCGATCTCGCGGATACGGGCCAGTCGACTCTGTTCGATGGTCGGACCGGCGATAAATTTGATCGTGAGATCACGGTCGGATACATGTACATGCTCAAGCTCAACCATCTTGTTGACGATAAAATGCATGCGCGTTCGACCGGGCCTTACAGCCTGGTTACGCAGCAGCCACTCGGTGGCAAAGCACAGTTCGGTGGCCAGCGCTTCGGTGAGATGGAGGTCTGGGCGCTCGAAGCCTATGGTGCGGCGTACACATTACAAGAAATGCTGACAGTCAAGTCGGATGACGTGCAGGGGCGTACCAAAATGTACAAGAACATCGTCGATGGTGAACATGAAATGGATGCTGGCATGCCGGAATCGTTCAATGTTCTGGTTAAGGAGATTCGATCTCTGGGTATCAACATTGAGCTGGAGACAGACTAATGAAAGATTTGCTGAGATTGTTCAAGTACCAGAACCCGGTAGAGGATTTTGAGGCAATTCGCATCGGTCTGGCGTCGCCCGACATGGTGCGATCGTGGTCGTTCGGTGAGGTAAAAAAGCCTGAGACGATCAACTATCGGACATTCAAGCCTGAGCGTGATGGCTTGTTTTGCGCCAAGATTTTTGGACCGATCAAGGACTACGAATGCCTGTGCGGTAAGTACAAGCGCCTCAAGCATCGTGGTGTTGTCTGCGAGAAGTGCGGCGTGGAGGTCACACAGACCAAGGTTCGGCGTGAGCGTATGGCACATATCGAACTTGCGAGCCCCGTCGCACACATATGGTTCCTGAAGTCGTTGCCATCACGCATCGGCCTAATGCTGGATATGACGCTCCGCGAGATCGAGCGTGTGCTTTATTTCGAGGCCTTCGTAGTCGTCGAACCCGGTATGACCGAACTCGAGCGTGGTCAGCTTTTAACCGATGAAATGTACCTTGATGCACTGGAGCAGTACGGCGACGAATTTGACGCTCGTATGGGTGCCGAAGCCGTACGCGAAATGCTCACGACAATCGACCTGCAAAGAGAAGTTCTGAAGGTTCGTGACGACATCGATGCAACGCGTTCGGAAACCAAGATCAAACGTCTGTCGAAACGCCTCAAGCTGCTCGAGTCTTTTATCGAGTCGGGCAACAAGCCGGAGTGGATGGTGCTGACTGTCTTGCCAGTGCTGCCGCCGGACCTGCGACCGTTGGTACCGCTGGACGGTGGCCGCTTTGCAACGTCTGATCTCAACGATCTGTATCGCCGCGTTATCAATCGTAACAATCGTTTAAGGCGATTACTCGAGCTTAATGCGCCGGATATTATCGTGCGCAATGAAAAACGTATGTTGCAGGAGTCGGTTGACGCGCTGCTTGATAACGGCCGTCGCGGTCGTGCGATCACGGGCACGAACAAGCGTCCGCTGAAATCGCTCGCCGATATGATTAAGGGCAAGCAAGGCCGTTTTCGCCAGAATCTGCTCGGCAAGCGTGTGGACTACTCCGGTCGCTCGGTCATCGTGGTTGGTCCGACGCTGAAATTGCATCAGTGTGGTTTGCCCAAGAAGATGGCTCTGGAACTCTTCAAGCCATTCATCTTCTCGAAATTACAGCTGCGCGGTGAGGCAACAACAATCAAGGCGGCCAAGCGGCTTGTCGAGCGTGAGGGTGCCGAAGTCTGGGACATTCTCGAAGAGGTCATTCGTCAGCATCCGGTGCTCCTGAATCGTGCGCCGACACTGCACCGACTCGGTATCCAGGCATTCGAACCCGTACTCATAGAAGGCAAGGCTATTCAGTTGCATCCGCTCGTATGTACAGCATTTAACGCTGATTTTGATGGTGACCAGATGGCCGTACATGTGCCGCTGTCGATAGAAGCGCAGCTCGAGTCACGTGCGTTGATGATGTCGACGAATAACATTTTGTCGCCCGCCAACGGCGAACCGATCATCGTGCCGTCACAGGACGTCGTTCTGGGGCTCTATTATATGACTCGTGAGCGTATCAACGCGAAGGGTGAAGGCATGATGCTCACCGACGTGGAAGAGGCGCGGCGTGCTTATGAAAGTGGCGCTGCTGAATTGCACGCGAGAGTTAAGGTGCGTGTACGCGTGCTGGAAACAGACGAAGACGGAACGACGGTATCGGTTATCAGGGTCGTCGATACGACGATCGGCCGTTCGCTGATGTCGGAGATATTACCGGAAGGACTCGATTTTCAACTTGTCAATCAGAAAATGACAAAGAAGGCGATATCGGCAGTCATCAACGCCTGCTACCGCCAGCTCGGAATTAAGAAAACTGTCATATTCGCGGATCAATTGATGTACATGGGCTTCCGTTTCGCGACGATTTCCGGTATCTCGATCGGCATTAATGACATGGTTGTGCCGACGAATAAACAGGAAATTCTGGATGTCGCCGAAGCTGAAGTCAAAGAAATACAGGACCAGTATGCGTCGGGGCTGGTGACAGAAGGCGAACGTTATAACAAGGTCGTCGATATCTGGTCGCGTACCAATGATCAGGTCGCGAAAGCCATGATGGACATGCTTGGAAAGGAAATAGTTACAAACTCCAGCGGCGAGAGCGTGGAACAGGAGTCATTCAACTCGATTTACATGATGGCTGACTCCGGTGCTCGTGGATCGGCTGCACAGATAAGGCAGCTGGCCGGAATGCGAGGTCTTATGGCCAAGCCTGACGGCTCGATCATCGAGACGCCGATCACCGCAAATTTTCGTGAAGGACTCGACGTATTGCAGTATTTTATCTCGACACACGGCGCTCGCAAGGGTCTGGCTGATACAGCGCTCAAAACAGCTAACTCCGGGTATCTGACACGTCGACTCGTTGACGTTGCACAAGATCTCGTCGTAACCGAAGTGGACTGCGAGACCCACAACGGCGTGGCGATGTCTCCGATCGTTGAGGGAGGCGATATCGTCGAACCATTGCGAGAGCGCGTACTGGGTAGGGTATTGGCCGAACCCGTGCTGCTTCCGGGCACCGACAAGGTTGCGTTTGATGCCGGTACCATGCTTGACGAAGAGACCGTCGCGCAGCTCGAAGAGATGTCGATCGACCACGTTATGGTGCGTTCGCCTATCACCTGTGAAATTCGCTACGGCATTTGCTCCCAGTGCTACGGACGGGACCTCGCTCGTGGTAATCGCATCAACATCGGCGAGGCTGTTGGCGTTATTGCTGCACAGTCAATCGGTGAGCCAGGTACGCAGCTGACGATGCGCACCTTTCACATCGGTGGTGCGGCGTCACGGTCGGCGGCGGCGAACAATATCGAGATCAAGTCGAATGGTATCGCCAAGCTCAAGAACATCAAAACGGTTGCTCATCACAAGGGATACCTCGTTGCAGTGTCACGCTCAGGTGAAATTTCGGTGATCAACGAACAGGGTCGCGAACGCGAGCGTTACAAGGTGCCTTATGGTGCGACAATCACGATTGCCAATGACGATGAAGTCAAGCAGGGACAGGTTGTTGCAAACTGGGACCCACATACTCACCCGGTTGTTACCGAGGTTGCGGGCAGGCTCAAGTTCGATGACTTTATCGATGGCGTGACAGTGTCCGAGCAGGTCGATGAATTTACGGGCCTGACAAGCATCGTCGTTCTTGATCCGAAAAGCCGCGGCGGTTCGGGCAAGGACTTGCGACCTGTTGCTCGACTTGTCGATGACAGCGGCGACGATATCTGCTTTTCGAATACCGAGATTCCGGCAGTCTATGCGTTGCCGGCGGGCGCAATCATCACCATGAGCGACGGTGCGAAAGTCTCGGTCGGTGACGTCATTGCACGTATTCCCCAGGAATCTTCGAAGACCAGGGACATTACGGGTGGCTTGCCGCGTGTTGCCGATTTGTTCGAAGCCAGGAAGCCCAAAGAACCGGCAATCATGGCTGAACACACGGGTACCGTCAGTTTCGGCAAAGAAACGAAGGGCAAACGCCGCCTCGTCATCACTGACGAGGCAGGTGAGAGCTATGAGGAGTTAATTCCTAAATGGCGCCATCTGAACGTATTCGAGGGTGAGCAGGTTGTTAAAGGTGAAATCATCGCTGATGGCGAGCCGAACCCCCACGATATTCTACGATTGCGCGGTGTCGAGGAACTCGCCGAATACCTGGTTCGCGAGATACAGGACGTGTACCGACTGCAAGGCGTGAAAATTAATGACAAGCACATAGAAGTGATCATTCGTCAGATGCTGAGGAAGGTTATTGTTGCGAAAGCCGGCGAGAGCAACTATCTGCGCGGCGAGCAAATCGACAAGGCGCGTTTCTTTGAAGCTGTTGAACAACTCGAGATTCAGGGCAAAGAGCTACTCACGATCGAACCCGTGTTGCTCGGCATCACCAAGGCATCACTTGCAACTGAGTCGTTCATTTCGGCGGCGTCATTCCAGGAGACAACACGTGTTCTTACCGAAGCCGCCGTGCGCGGTCTTCGCGACGATCTGCGTGGACTCAAGGAGAACGTTATCGTTGGTCGCCTGATTCCCGCGGGTACCGGGTTCGCGCATCATGCCGAGCGCCGGCGTGCGCGCGAGCAAGACCTTGCCGATGAGTTGCAGCAACTCGATGCAGCTCAGGCAGCGGCCAAGGCAGAGGCAGAGGGTCAGACCGAGTCTGCTGGTGAGGGTGTCGAGACCGTGGATGCAGCCACCGACGCATTGGCTGCCGGGTTGGCTGCGGCCGCTGATCAAGATGCGGCTCCGGAGGGTGTCGAGGAAGCATCGGCGGACGTTTGAAATCAATGACTTATCAGCCCTTGCCGGGCTGACAGTGGGCTGCCTTGACAGCGACGAGTTTGCGTCTCTACAATGCCCGCCCTTGACTTCAGGGCCCGCCTGTAGCGGGTCTCGATTTCTTGGGATAAGCATACAAAAAGGCTTATGCATCTTTGCTCAAGCCTTGGTGACGGTACTCGACGTCTGAACCCAATGGGGTTTGGCGTCTGGGTGTGCGCGTTTAAGTGGCAGCGCATTTTTTGGAATAAACGATTAAGAGATGAGGGCCCATGGCCACAACCAATCAACTAGTACGTAAACCACGCGTCACGAAACGCGTCAAGAGCACCGTGCCGGCGCTCGAAGCCTGCCCGCAGAAGCGAGGCGTGTGTACGCGTGTATATACGACAACACCGAAAAAACCAAACTCGGCAATGCGCAAGGTCGCTCGTGTGCGATTAACCAACGGATTCGAGGTGACCAGCTATATCGGCGGCGAAGGCCACAATCTTCAAGAACACTCAGTCGTATTGATTCGTGGCGGTCGGGTAAAAGATCTGCCGGGTGTGCGTTATCACACTATTCGCGGCACGCTTGATTGCGCCGGCGTATCAGATCGCAGGCAAGGTCGCTCGAAGTACGGCACCAAACGTCCCAAATCATAAATATTAAGGAACTCGCGACTTAACGTTGCGCTGTAGCAGAGACACACCATGTCAAGAAGATCACAGGCTCCGAAACGCACGATTCTGCCCGACCCGAAGTTTGGTAGTGACTTGCTGGCAAAATTCATGAATATGATCATGAATGACGGCAAGAAATCGGTTGCCGAGCGCATCATTTATGGTGCTCTCGATCGCATTTCGGAGAAGCAATCACAGTCAGACGAACAGGCGCTCGAATTGCTCGAACTGGCACTCGAAAACGTCAAACCTGTTGTTGAAGTAAAATCGCGCCGCGTTGGTGGTGCGACTTACCAGGTGCCGGTCGAAGTCCGTACTGTTCGTCGTCAGACATTGGCAATGCGTTGGGTAATCGATGCTGCTCGCAAGCGCAGCGAAAAATCAATGGCCTATCGCCTTGCACACGAATTGATCGATGCTGCAGATAATCGCGGCACGGCCGTAAAGAAGAAAGAAGACACTCATCGAATGGCGGAAGCCAACAAAGCGTTCTCGCACTACCGCTGGTAAGCACCTTTGCTTGCCGAGTATCTCAGGATCTTATCGTGGCCCGCACAACACCCATCGAGCATTATCGCAATATTGGCATCATGGCCCATATTGATGCGGGCAA
The DNA here is from genome assembly GCA_022574185.1 of Pseudomonadota bacterium. Lineage (GTDB taxonomy): Bacteria > Pseudomonadota > Gammaproteobacteria > Steroidobacterales > Woeseiaceae > UBA1847. The sequence continues at coordinate 2,144 of JACZSM010000057.1, read as the reverse complement.
GACAACCACGACGGAGCGGGTGCTCTTCTACACCGGTGTCTCGCACAAGATAGGCGAGGTTCATGATGGCGCGGCTGTCATGGACTGGATGGAACAGGAGCAGGAGCGCGGCATTACGATTACGTCCGCGGCGACGACCTGTTTCTGGCAAGGCATGAATAAGCAGTTCGAGCGGCACCGCATCAATATCATTGATACGCCTGGACACGTCGATTTTACTATTGAAGTAGAGCGCAGTCTGCGTGTGCTTGACGGCGCAGTAACGGTGCTGTGTGCGGTAGGAGGTGTCGAGCCGCAGACCGAAACCGTATGGCGTCAGGGCAATAGATACAATGTGCCGCGCATAATATTCGTCAACAAGATGGACCGTGCAGGGGCTGAGTTCCTGCGTGTTGTTGCGCAGGTTCATGAGCGCCTTGGCGCGACACCAGTACCGATTCAATTGCCGATAGGGGCCGAAGAGAAATTCGAAGGTGTCATCGATCTGGTTCGCATGCAGGCAATCTACTGGGACGATGACATGGGCACGACTTATGAGTTTCGTGACATTCCGGCGGACCTGCGAGCGGAGGCCAAGGTTTGGCGTGAGAAGATGATTGAAGCTGCCGCCGATGCCAACGATGAGTTGCTCGAGAAATTCCTTGAGACCGGTACACTCGATGAAGACGAGATTCGTTTTGGCTTGCGTAAGCGCAGTATTGCCGGGGATATCGTTGTGACCGTGTGTGGTGCGGCGTTCAAGAACAAGGGTGTGCAAACGTTGCTCGACGCAGTCATCGAATACCTGCCGTCGCCTGTCGATGTGCCGCCGATCAAGGGCATGAACGAAGATGATACCGAGGTCGAGCGTCTCGCTGATGACGACGAACCATTCGCTGCGCTCGCGTTCAAGATTGCCACAGACCCATTCGTCGGCAACCTGACGTTCTTCCGGGTCTACTCGGGCATTTTGAATTCCGGCGACACGATTTATAATCCGGTCAAATGCAAGAAAGAACGTATTGGTCGAATTTTGCAAATGCATGCGAATGATCGCAAAGAGATCAAGGAAGTACGCGCGGGCGATATCGCATCTGCTGTTGGGCTGAAAGATGTGACGACGGGTGACACGCTTTGTGATTTGAAGCGGATCATTACGCTGGAACGCATGGATTTTCCGGATCCGGTTATCTCGGTCGCCGTCGAACCGAAAACGAAGCCTGATCAGGAAAAAATGGGCATAGCACTGCAAAAACTGGCAAAAGAGGACCCGTCTTTCCGCGTGCATACGGATGAGGAATCGGGTCAGATAATTATCTCGGGCATGGGTGAGCTGCATCTGGATGTCATCGTCGATCGCATGAGGCGCGAATTTCGGGTCGAGGCGAATGTCGGCAAACCACAGGTGGCTTATCGCGAGACAATTCGAAAGTCAGTAGAGCAGGAAGGCAAATTTGTCCGGCAGTCGGGTGGACGAGGTCAGTACGGTCACGTATTCCTGCGTATTGAGCCACTGCCGCCAGGCTCGGGGTACGAATTTGAAAATGCGATTGTTGGCGGCGTGGTGCCGAGGGAATATATTTCAGCTGTCGACAAGGGCACTCGAGAGCAGATGGAAAATGGCGTCATTGCTGGCTATCCGGTTGTAGATTGCAAGGTCACTCTTTACGATGGCTCGTATCACGATGTTGACTCGAGTGAAATCGCGTTCAAGATAGCCGGTTCGATGGCATTCCGAGATGGGGCTTTGAAGGCGGACCCGGTGCTGCTCGAACCGATTATGAAGGTCGAAGTCGTGACACCAGAGGTTTATATGGGTGACGTGATGGGCGATTTAAATCGTCGTCGTGGTAAGACACAAGGCATGGACGACTCGCCGTCAGGTAAGATTATCCGCGCCGAAGTGCCGCTTGCCGAAATGTTCGGTTATGCGACCGCATTGCGATCGATGAGCCAGGGACGCGCGGTTTACTCAATGGAATTTGAGAAGTATGCAGAAGTGCCACGAAACGTGGCCGATACAGTCATGAAGAAGGCGAGCTAATGTCTAAAGAGAAGTTTGAAAGAACCAAGCCGCATATAAATGTTGGCACGATTGGTCACGTAGATCATGGCAAGACGACGCTGACAGCGGCGTTGACGAAAGTCATGGCGGAGCTGCACGG
>JACZSM010000056.1 GCA_022574185.1 Pseudomonadota bacterium | reverse complement strand
CTCGGCCCGGTCGCAGAATGGGGTCTCGACATCAATCGCAAGACGATCAATGTCGATACCGAGAAATTTGAAACGTCAGAGCCCGGCATCTATGCGATCGGTGACATCAGTCACTATCCCGGCAAGAAAAAACTCATCTTGTGTGGTTTTCACGAAGCCGCGCTGGCGGCGTTTGCAATCAAAAAACGAATCGAGCCAGACAAGAAAGTCCACCTGCAGTACACGACGACCAGCCCGATCATGCATAAGCGGCTGGGCCTGACCGAGTGAGTCAGGAGTCTGTTCCTGCCGACCTCGTCGCGAAGACCTGGTCGCGATCCTTCGAACCACCCGAATCTATCCCGGTTTCTGCCGACGTCGTGATCATCGGCGGCGGTATCGTCGGCATTTCTACGGCATGGTTCCTGGCCAGGCAGGGCGTCGATGTCGTGTTGTGCGAGAAAGGTCATATTGCGGGGGAGCAGTCGGGTCGCAACTGGGGCTGGGTGCGGCAGCAGGGCCGCGACGTGCGCGAGATGCCAATGATCCTCGAGAGTCTGAATATCTGGCGCACCCTGGCTACAGAGATCGGCGAAGATGTCGGCTACAGGCAGACCGGTTGTCTTTATGCGGCCCGGGATGACGAGCAGCTCGAGCACTATGCGGCGTGGATGAGCATCGCAAAAGAATTTGGTGTTGACACGCGCGTCCTGTCCGGCGAAGAGGTCGCGCAGTTCACCCGTGGCGCCACTGTCACCTGGAAGGGCGCGCTGTTCACTGCCAGCGACGGTTGTGCGGAACCGCATAAGGCGACGCCTGCGATTGCTCGCGCGGCCATGCGTAATGGCGCAACAATTTTGACGGCTTGTGCCGTGCGTGGCCTCGAAAAAGAATTCGGTCACGTCTCTGGTGTGGTGACCGAGCACGGCACGATTAAAGCACCCGTCGTACTTTGTGCTGCCGGTGCGTGGACATCGATGTTCTGCCGGTCGCTGGGAATCTCTTTGCCACAACTCCAGGTACGCGGCACGGTTGTTCGCACAGCCCCCGGCCCAGACGTGGTAACCGGCAATTTGTGGGAAGGTCAAACTGGAATCCGGCGCCGCCAGGATGGCGGCTACACGGTTTCGAATGGTGCCTATCTCGACCATTCGATCACGCCGTCGACATTTCGACATGCGTTCAAGTTCCTGCCGGCGCTCAAACAGGAATACAAGGGCATACGCCTGTCGATCGGTCGTGATTTCATTGACGACTGGAGAACGCCAAAGCAATGGGATCTCGACGCAGAATCACCGTTCGAGAAAACGCGGGTGCTGAATCCGGAGCCGAACCCGCTGGCAGTCAATGCTATCCGCACCTGCCTCGACACCGTGTTTCCGCAGCTCGCCGATACCAAAATCGTTGAGGCCTGGGCGGGAATCGTCGAGACCACGCCCGACATTGTTCCGGTCATTGAGGAGTCGGAAAAGATTCCGGGTTTTCACATCGCGACGGGATTCAGTGGCCATGGTTTCGGTATTGGACCCGGCGCGGGCAAAGCCATTGCCGGAATGTTGACCGGCACGGACAGCGGCATAGACTTGTCCGGGTTTCGACTGCGCCGCTTTTTCGACGGCACGAAAATACAACCGCAGGCGGGGCTCTGACCGTGTACGACACAGGCTACTAATGAGTAAACTGTCCCCGTAATTGCACATAGGAATGCTGATGTCCGACTCACTGATAGATAGAACCATCGGTTTCCTGCTCGGTGGCGTGAAAGAAACAGAGACCGCGTTCACTGAGCCGCTTGGGTCAGCTCTGTATTCGTATGCCAGGCGTGAAAACCCGACCGTGGCTAATTGCGAGCGGGCATTTGCCGAAATTGAAATGGCCAAGTGGTGTATTTTGGCGCCGAGCGGTATGGCGGCCATCAATATAGCCCTGTCCATCTTCAATGACCCTGCTGATCGTCGACCCTGGTTATTCCCGGCAGATGCTTACACCGGAACGCTGCAATACGCGACCGACGTATTGCAGAATCAACGTGGAGTTAACGTCAAGTTTGCCGGTCCGGCCGGGCCAAACTCAACGACATCCAACCTGATTAGTGCGATAGAAGACGAAGCACCCGCGCTCGTATTCATCGAGCCGGTATCGAACCCATTACTGGATATTATCGACATACCGGCGGTGGCGGAGGCGGCCCGTCGACAGGGCGCAGTCGTTGTAGTGGATAACACCTTCGCGACGCCTTACCTGTTTCATCCGCTGGATGTTGGCGCTGACCTGGTTGTGCATAGCGTCACTAAATACCTGGCGGGGCATAATAATATTCTGGCTGGCGCGATCTGTGGCAACGACCCGGACAGTCACGCCCGGCTTCTCATGCATCGCAATACGATTGGATCCGTGCTGAGTCCCGACGATGCCGGGCGTTTGAAAACGCAACTGCAGACTTTTTCTCTGCGGCTCGCTCAACAAAATGCAACGGCCATGAAGATTGCAGAGTATCTCGAAAACCATCCGGCGATAAAAAAAGTTCGGTTTCCAGGATTGCCATCGCATCCCGATTACGAGCTGGTACAGGAGATGTTTGCACAACGTGGTTTTGGCGCGATGATTACGTTCGATCTGGCGTGTAGCGAGGAGGGCAGTAGTCGCTTCGTCGACGATCTTTCCCCTCATATCCCTCACATCGGATCTCTGGGAGATGTGACGACCAGTTTCCTGCATATTCAGGCTTGTTTCGGCGAGGAGTACGAGCCATCTACGATCAGGCTGTCTGTCGGCGTCGAGCCAGCCGAACAAATTATAAGCAGTCTCGAGCAGGCGTTACGCGACGTCATGATAAGACATTGATTATCCATTGTTTTTTGCCTTATTACTGGTTATAATCACAGGTGCATTTCTTATCCAATCCCCTCACAAGGAAGTGCCATGAAACCGCTCCCTAAGCTGGTATCGATCGATGAACTCGACCAGGCCATCGTCAATCTTACGGCTCGCATCAATGCAGAAACCTATGAACTGCTGGTACTCATTCGACAGTTCGACGAACGCGCCGGCTGGCTGAAGTGGGGCCTCGGCGGCTGCGCCGAGTGGTTGCACTATCGCTGTGATCTGAGCATGAATACAGCTCGCGAGAAAGTCCGCGTGGCGCATGCGCTCAAGACGCTGCCGGAGATTGCAGCGGCGTTTGCAACAGGCAAATTGTCATACTCGAAAGTCCGTGCGATAACGCGCGTGGTCGGCGCCCATAATACAGATGAGCTTTTGACGTTCGCATTGAAGACGACGACTGCGCGCGTCGAAGAACGTTGCCGGGAACTTCGCTGCGGCAGCGTGGATTCTCTCGGTGCCGCGCAGCGTGCATACGCCAGTCGATCGTTGCGCGTTTTTCGAAATGCCGAGCGGGGGACGATGACAATTTCCATTGAACTTCCATTAGAGACCGGCGAGCTGGTGGAAAAAGCACTCGACAAGGCGCGAGACGATTCCACGTCAAAGGTGGAGTTTGTCGATGAGTCCTGGTCTGCACGACAGGCCGATGCACTGGTATCGATGGCGAGTGCGTACCTGTCGGGCGACGCAGGGCGATCGTGCAATTCCTCGCGCAACGCATCGGATGACTACCTGGTCACGATCCACGTCGATCAGTCGGCACTCGCCACCGGCAAAGGTCGTTCAAGCCTCCCCATCGAAAGCGTCAAGCGACTGTGCTGCGACGGTCACACGGTCGTCATTGGCGAAGGCGAGAGCGGAGAGCCATTGAATATCGGCCGCAAGACCCGTACCGTGCCGACGGCAATCAAACGCGCCCTCATGGCCAGGGACAAAAGCTGTGCATTTCCGGGTTGCCACCACAAACGTTTTGTCGATGCGCATCACATACAACACTGGTCCGCTGGTGGCGAAACGAGCCTCGACAACCTGATGTTGCTGTGCTCGCAGCATCACAAACTTGTGCACGAGGGTGGTTTTACTATCGAGCGTGACTACCGGAATCGCTGGTTCTTCAGGCGCCTGGACGGGCGGGCTGTTCCGGCCTGCGGTTATCACTCGCAGGAATTGACGGATGACGACATTGGAGAGTTTTCCGAACTGCTCAACAATCCCCCAGCGGGGGGATTGTTGAGCAAAGCGAAAACTTTCGTGTTGGAGCCGCCGCCACGTGCTTATTGGCATTAGCTCGTCTGACAGCTTCTATCTGATCAAGTACCGATTATCACAACCAGGCCGGACTATTCATGAATAAATCAGAGGTTTCCTGGTGCTATTCGCCGAGTGCGGCGTCCGTTAGAGAAAACTGCGAATAAACCTGGCGACCGGTTCCGTAAAGTCATCGTCGGTCCAGTATTTTCGATGTGACATCGGATTCCAGCTGGTCATGATGCCGCCAACGTTTATGGCTATATCCTTATCTACAACCTTTTTGTAAGCATCGTTTATCGGTTTTAAGGGATAGCCCAGGACGTCATCCGCGTCGTAAAAATTTAACCAACGCGCGCGATCTTTATTGGCGACAGACAATCCGGTGCCTGGAAACTTGATGGGTTTGATATGTTCTTTCTTGAATGCAAAAGTGAATAACGGAATATTGCAACCGAAAGTAATAAAACCAGCCAAGGTTTTCATGCGTCTGAAATTACTGGTCCTGGCTCGCCGACGCTGCCGCTTTTGCATGTCATAGATGTAATTAGACATGATATGGCCCCCCAGCGAATGCGCCAGGACGATGAGAGGTTTTTTAGGCAGCTCGGAGTCGTCAAGTTTCTCAATGACAGCGTCAACCCTTTTGTGTATTTCGGAATAAGCCGTATCTCGTCGATCATCCGATTTTCGGTACGCCGTCGCGTCCCCGAAAGCTCCAATAATAAATTCACGCAGGCTGAGAAAATCAAGGTCATTGCTATTTTTTGTTCGCCGTAGATACGCCTTTTGCCGCGGAGCCAATACGTCCGCCCAGTAAATCTCTCCCCATGCGATTTTCCTCGCATGGTCTTCGCCGACGCGCCTGTTAATCTCATCGCGTAAGGGATGCGAAAACTTTGCTTTCTGCGAGCCCATGCCGTGGATGATAATTACAGCTATATCCTGACTCATGTCCGGCTCCCCAAAACAGTTCGAGTCGAACTACAACATACGAGCGGTTCTTGCACCAATGCTTTCGTCGCGGTCTCAATTGCAGCAGCGCCAGCAACTGTTGCGCTTACACAGCGCTTGCGGTGAATATAGGAAGTTCTCATATCCTGTTCACCCGGGCTGTGAGAGGAGATCGTACTGGAAATGCGTAACCGTCGAAGCGAGTGAGTAACAGGAGGCGCCGAATGCGAGGCTTGAAAGGCAAGAACGTGCTGGTAACCGGTGGCGCGAGTGGCATAGGCCAGGCCACCGCATCGCGATTTATGGAAGAAGGCTGCGCCGTCTGCGTGCTGGATCGCAGTGCAGAGGCCCGGACCCGGGTTGCCGAAGAACTGCCGGGATTGGCTGGCGTGTTCGACGCCGACGTAGCCAACTATGAGCAAGTACAGGTGGCATTTGCCGCGGCACTTGATCGCATGGGTTCGGTGGACGTGCTGATCAACAACGCCGGCATCAGCATCCGTCACGACTTTCTCGATATTACGCCCGCAGCGTGGGACGAGGTGGTCGGCGTAAATCTCAAAGGCGCTTTCTACGTCGCACAAACCGCCGCGCGGCACATGATGGACAAGGGCTCGGGCGTGATTCTGAATACTGCCTCTACGGCTGGAACTACCGGGTACCCACACTACGCTGACTACAGCGCCAGCAAGGGCGGCGTGATCGCACTCACTTATGCGATGGCGCTGGAACTGGCCCCCCACGTGCGTGTAAATGCGATCTCTCCGGGTTACGTGCTCACGCCGATGCAGCGCGCCGAGTACTCGGACGAAATGCTGGACGCGGTGAATCGCAAGATTCCGTTGCGACGACACGCAAAACCCGAGGAGATCGCCGGGTTATTCGCCTACCTGGCGTCCGAGGATGCTGCGTTTGCCACGGGTCACGTCTATGTCATGGACGGCGCGGAAACCACCGGGGGTCTTTGCAGCCAGTGGAGCCACGAGTAGCATGCCGGACGCGGGTCGCGGTACCCTGATCCCCTGCAGACAAAGCGAAAGGGTAAGGATATGAGGCTGGAAGGCAAGGTAGCCCTGATAACCGGTGGCACCTCCGGGATCGGCAGTGCCACTGCCGAGCGCTTCGCAGTCGAGGGAGCGATGGTCGCAATCATCGGGCGCAATACCGAGCGTGGCGAGCAGGTTGTCGAGACCATTGTCGCCAAGGGCGGCGAAGCCCTGTTCGTCCGTGCCGATGTGCGCTTTGCGGACCAGTGTCGTAATGCCGTTGAGCAGACGCTCGAGCGCTTCGGCAGAATCGACGTACTGTTCAACAACGCCGGCGTGTTTCACCCCAAAACCATCCCGGAATGCACGGAAGAAGAGTGGGACGAGACCATCGATTCCAGCCTAAAGGGCGCCTTCTTGATGTCGAAATACGTCCTGCCGTCGATGATCAGGCAGGGCAGCGGCTCGATCATCCACACCAGCTCCGGCTGGGGAATCCTGGGAGGCAACGATGCGGCAGCGTACTGCGCCGCCAAGGGCGGACTGGTGGTCATGGCCAAGGCCATGGCGCTCGATCATGGTGCCGATGGGATTCGCGTGAACTGCGTCTGCCCTGGGGATGTACTGACTCCCATGCTGCACGATGACGCGGCCAAGCGCGGCATGTCCTGGGAAGATTACGCTGCCGGCGCCAATGAGCGTCCGCTAGGGCGCATCGGCACGGTCGAGGAAATCGCTAACGCAGTATTGTTTCTGGCTTGCGACGAATCGTCTTTCGTGACGGGCGAGGCGCTGGTCGTAGACGGTGGGGGCATCGCCGGCTGAACGGCCTGGATTCGCTCAAACGCCGAAGTCCAAATAACGCACGTCCGTCGATACATCTCGCCGTGCTACCGCAACGTAGCGGGCCAGCCCCCCCATATCGCTACCTCCGCCCAATCCGGTTTCGCTGTGATAGCCATCCTCTCTTTGTGTCCGCGACGCTGGATCGAAGTCATCAACGTCGGTGCCGTGGCCGCCCTGATTGCCAGCCAGGAACAATGTACTTGTTTGTGGCTGATCCGGATTGATGCGGTTGTATGCGTGCCAATGGCCCATTAGCTGCGTATTGTGACGATCCCGGAACTTGTCGAGATAGGCGGCATTCGCTGCAACCCCTCCGGTCCGGACAATCATATTCGGATCATCCTTTAGCACATCAAATTCTATGTAACCGCTCAAAGATTGCCTGGCTAGCTCATAGTCAAGAATGACACCGTATCGAATCGGCAGATCAGCAATGCCCTGTTTGAATTCTTCGAACGGATAAACTGGAACCTCGGTGCCGTCGGGCAGCCTGCCCTCCAATACATCGCGAGCTTCCTGTTCGCTGATCTTGCCAGCAAATTGTCCGGTATAGCCATGCTCACTGCGGTGATCTGTACTGGCGTAATACAGCTTCTTGAATCTCTCGGGCGACGCGTAAATGCCGCCCCCATGAATCGCAACGATGACATGATTGCCCTGTGGTGTCGTGACGACGTTTTCTTCAGAGTTCGAATTGAACCAGGTGTTCCACAATATATTATCGTAGGCAGCGTTGGTCCGAGCGTGAATTAATTGCGGCATCGATGCGACGAAACCATCTTCACCTGCATAAGACAGCGCACGCTGTAATGCAACGGGCCTGTGTGATGCGAAGAAAATTTCGGCTTCCATTTCAATGTCTCGCATTCTCATGATTTCCTGTCGGGCTACGCAAGCAGTGTTGCTCACATGCCGAACGGTAACTGTCGCAAATTGCTTGCATCATCCCGCGGTGCGACCGCAACGAAGCGCGCCATGCCTCCCATAGTGGCATCACCGCCCAACCCGTACTCGCTGTCATATCCATACTCGCCAAAGTCATCATCTTCAGTGCCCCAACCGCCCTGATTGCCCGCCAGGAACGGTACTCTCGTTTGTGATTGATCCGGATTGATGCGGTTGTAGGGATGCCAGTGGCCCATCAAATCGGTATTGTGACGATCCCGGAACTTATCGAGATAGGCAGCATTTGCCTCAACACCGCCAGCTCGCACAATCATATTCGGATCGTCTTTTAGAACTTCAAACTCTTCATAACCTCGGAGGGATTTTCTGGCTAGCTCATAGTCGAGAATGACACCGTAGCGAATCGGCAGATCGCTGATACCCTGTTTGAATTCTGCGAACGGATACACTGGAAGCTCCGAACCGTCCGGCAACCTGCCCGCCAATACGTCGCGGGCTTCCTGTGCACTGATCTTGCCGGCATATTGTTCGGTATATCCATGCGTATTGCCGTAGTCCGAGGTGGCCAGATACATCTTCTCAAATCTTTCTGGCGATGCGTAAATGCCGCCACCATGAATTGCGACGATGACATGATTGCCCTGCGGCGTCGTAACAACGCTTTCTTCGGAGTAAGACGTGAACCAGGTATTCCAGATGATATTGTCGTAGTCAGCATGTGTCCTGGCATGCAGCAATTGCGGCATCGATGCAACGAAACCATCTTCGCCCGCATAAGACAGGGCACGCTGTAATGCGATTGGCAGATGTGATGCGAAGATAATTTCCGCTTCCATTTCGAAATCGCCTTTGTCAGTTGCGATGCATCATAGACTGAAACTCATTAAGGCGGTCCTCACCCTGAGGTGCGCCGTCGGCGTCCAAAAGGTCTACGCTATCAACCCTGCATGCAGCGCCCACCCGCCCAGCGCGGTCAGGATCACGACCAGCCAGGCCGGGGTCTTCCAGAACACGAGTAGCGTGAACGCGGCCAGGGCCAGACCGAAATCGGCGGCCGAAAGAATAGCGCTGGTCCAGACCGGGTTGTAGAGGGCCGCTAGTAGCAAACCAACCACGACTGCATTGACGCCGAGCAACGCGTTGCGCACGGCGCCGATGCGGCGTAGTGCATCCCAAAACGGCAAGGCTCCGATGACCAGCAAAAATGACGAAGCGAATACGGCGACGAGGCAAATCAGCCCACCAGCAATGCCGTTTGGCGAGTCAGTCATCACGGTTCCAAGAAACGCCGCGAATGTGAACAACGGCCCCGGCACGGCCTGCGCGGCGCCATACCCTGCGAGGAACGCGTCGTTCGACACCCAACCCGGAGGGACGACTTCTGACTGCAACAATGGCAACACGACGTGCCCGCCGCCAAACACGAGCGACCCGGAGCGGAAAAAGGAATCGACCAGCGCCATAGTCTGGGACGGAAATGCCGCCGCTAGTATTGGCAAGCCGATCAAGGCGGCGAAAAACAAAATCAATGCAGCTATTGCAATACTGCGCTTTACCTTGACACCCAGTTCGACGTGGTCGGTGGGCACATCGGCACGCAGCATGGCCCAGCCAATAAGACCGCCAATAACAATTGCGCCCACCTGTACGAAAGGCGACGGCACTGCAAGGACCGCAATGGTCGTTGCCACGGCCAGGGTTGCCCGCTGTGCGTCCGGGCACAGGCTTTTCGCCATCGTCCATACAGCTTGCGCTACCACGGCAACAGCGACGACCTTTAAGCCGTGCAAAGCGCCAGACCCTACGGCGTCACCAAATTCAATGTAACCGTAGCCAAACAAGATCAGTGCAATCGCGGACGGCATCGTAAAGGCGATCCAGGCGGCGAGGGCGCCCGGCAATCCCGCCCGCGACAGTCCAACGCCAATACCAATCTGGCTCGACGCAGGTCCGGGTAAAAATTGGCACAGCGCTACGAGATCGGCGTAAGCGCGATCGTCGAGCCACTTGCGACGATTTACGAATTCTTCGCGGAAATAGCCGATGTGTGCCACCGGTCCACCGAATGAGGTCAGTCCCAATTTAAGGAATGTCAGGAACACAGTGGCGACACTGGTGCTTTGTTCGCCAGCGTTAGTCTCAATGTCATCTTGCATCAGCGTGTGCTCCTAAAGATCGAAGTCTAGCCAGATTGGGTCGGAAGAGGCGGGTTTTGACTGGCAGGCGAGGACGTAGCCGCGTTCTTTATTGCGCGGTGATAACGCGCGAGCGTTGGCCATCGATACCTCGCCTGTTCGCAGCCAAGATTTGCAGGTACCACATCGTCCTTCTTTGCAGTTATGGGGTGCGTCAATTCCAGCTGCCAACGCCGCTTCTAACAAGGTTTCACCAGAGGCGATCGGTACGGTGTGATCCTCACCATCAAGAGTGAGGCGGAAACTTTCGATAAGACTCACTTCAGGAAGATCGGGTCGCCTTTATTTACCCGTCCCCTCTGAATGACCGCAGCGAACACACCGGCATCGCCACTATGCTTTCGGGCGAGATGTTGCAGGATCTTAGGCGTGTCGTCGGCGGTATCAGGATCGAGCGTGATCATCTCGCAGCGTGGATCGCGATCGACGATCATGACTTCGAGCCACTCACCGATCTTTATTGTCTTGCCGACCAGGGTATTTTCGTAGAATGGGTCGTCCTGGTTGTCCCACGCGACGTAAAAATTAGCCCGAAAACGGCGTTTGTCGATGTCCATTCCCAGTTCCTCGCCGAGCTTGGCGGCGGCCGAGAGTGAGAAAATCGATACCGGTCGGGCGTCAAAAATACCCCTCTGGGTTGTATGAATCCGCAGTGACCGTCCTGTGAGTTTTTCGAGGTCAGCGATAAAGGCGGGATCTTCAATATCGTCGTAGGTCACACCGTCGGCCGTCACTACACTCACCTTGAATGCATCTGCATCCGGATAGAGGGGATCGATGCCGGGTGCCCATTCGCTGTAAGTTGCATCCAGGTTTTCTGGCAGCAGCAGTGCCTCACTCGTTTTGTAGCTGGGTTTATAGAGTAAGAACTCTTCCTGGTTGCGCGCGGTGTGCCATGGGTGCCCGGGGTCGCCGTCGGCTGCAACGACGCCATAGATCCGATCACCCATCAACCCGGTAAAGGCTGTGTACGTGTGCGGAATCTCCTCGCCACGCATGCCTTTGACGGGGTAGCGCCAGATACTTTCGATTGTTCCTATCTGCAATTGAGTTTCCTGCCGGCGTATTTGTCAGGCGGCAGATACGGCCTCGGCCGCCGCCGATTTCCGTCTGTGCATATAGATGAAGATTCCACCGTAAATTACCATCGCGACCAGCGCCATGCTGCCGCTGACCAAAAACATGACGCTGTAACCCAGGCCCGCACCGATTATCGAGGCAGCAATATTCGGACCAATGAATTGTCCGAAACCCTGTACGGCTGGGAGCAGGGCGACCATGGACCCGGTTCGGTCCATGTGCCCCATCATCGCCGACTGGAATACGTCGACAAATGTCCACAAAGCCATGAAAGCAAACAGGCTGACTAAGAGGTTCATATAGGTGATGCCGCCACTGAGCATACCGACAAGCACGGCCATCGTGATCAAGGCCGCAAACAGAGGCCTGAACAAACCGAAGCGCGAGCAGAGCAGCGCCAGCACGCAACCGGCTAGGGCCAGAAAAGACGACCATGTCAGTAACGGGCCGATTCGGTCTGCGGCAATTCCATCGTCAAGTGCAGCCAGTTCGATATAGGTGAAGTAGCCGCCTATGTTGATGTAGGTGAAGCAAACCGCGGTAAGGCACATAATCGGCAGGGCGCGAGGTACGTGCCAATTTTCCAGATGATCTTCAATCTTTTCCTGTTGTTGAAGTTCTTCGGCATTTAGGGCCCGGGTGGGCAGCCAGCTCAGAAATAACGCACAAACCGCTGCCGTAACAATTAAAAACAAAAAGATCCCATTGAGCGATAGTTGCGGAAACAGATTTAGCTCGAAAGCCGCGGTAAAGGAGAAACCGAGCAACAGGATGTTAAATGCACGTTCCGGTTTCGACGTGCCACCAATGGTTGCCACTGCGGTGCCGGTGAAAATTCCGCTACCGATTCCAGCGGCGACACGAAGCCACAGCAATTGCTCGTATTCGACAAAAACCATACACATCGCATTGGCACCGATGCACAAGGCAACGCCAGCCATAACGAGGTGCCGCCGATTAACTCGGGCCAGCAATAATGCAGCCAGGACGGCGCCTATCGACAAGCCACCCAGATCTGCTCCCCAAACTCTTCCCACCTGTTCTTCTGTGAAACTCAACACCTCCACCAGCTTGGTACTCAGCACCGGAACAGTGACCATGACGGAGTATCCAACCAGTGCCATGAACACAGAGTATGAAATCGAACGCCAGCCATCGAAAATAATGGGAGCGCTTGCAGTGGAAGTAGAATTATCGGCCATAGCAGTACCCTTATTATTGTGGTTTTTCTGACTTACCGTTCTTGACGACCATAACCATACTCAAAATGGCAAATATTTGCCTCAACAAGTGGCTTGCAACGAGGTTCTAAGATCCTTACTGTCCATGTCCATGTCCATGTCCATGTTCATGTTCATGTTTATGTTCATGTCTATGCTGTTCCTGCATCGCATCCCGGTCCGCATGAAATGCGGGTCACGGTCGTTGATCCAGAGTCGCCAGAATACACAGGTCCATCTGCAGAACTACTGCGCCTGCAGGGCGGGCATCCATTGCGTGCCGTCAAGACCGGCGAGTGGCAATGCATCAGTGGCCACGACTACATTCAGGCGATCACGATGAGTTCATCATGAGCAACGAAGCAAACTCCGATATCGGCTTGATCGGCCTTGCAGTCATGGGTCAAAACCTGGTTCTTAACATGGCCGACCATGGCTACCATGTGTCGGTGTACAACCGCACCACAGCCAGGATGAGCGCCTTTGTCGATCGTGTGCGAAGTGAAGAGCCCAGCAGCAAGCGAGTGCATGGTTACGATACGCTCGAGAACTTTGTGGCTTCAATCAAACGGCCACGCAAAGTGATCTTGCTGGTGTAGGCCGGGCACGCCACAGACGCAACTATCGACAGCCTGCTCCCGCACATGGAGGAGGGCGATATCGTCATCGACGGTGGCAATGCCCACTGGATGGACACGATCCGCCGGGAAAAGGACATCCGTGCGCGAGGGTTGCATTTTGTGGGCAGTGGCGTCAGCGCCCTGGATCTTGGCGTTGCCGCCAATCTGTTGCAGGCCCAACGCGACTATTTCGGGGCACACACCTACGAACGCACCGACGAAGAGCGTGGCCGCTTCTTTCACGTGGGCTGGCCCGTGGATGGCCGTCCCGAAATCAAAGTCTAGAAATGGTCATGGACGCCGAGTTCATCATGCCGCTGGAAGGGACCCGATTTTCAATACCTGGAAATCGAAGACGCTCTTGGATTGCTCCACCTGAAGGTTTTCAAATCAAAGGCCACGGCCAGGTAGCCTAGTTTTGTCCGCAAGCACGGCGAAGCGCGGCGGTCATACTCTCCGCCCCAAACTCCCGCATCCAGACGAGCTGCGCGCTGGTTTCCCTGATGCTGCCCAAAATGTATTGGGTGTTTTCCGGGTGATCGCCAACTCGCCAGCTCGCGATCGTGACCTCCATCGCACAGCGCGTGGACGCGAGGTCGAAAATCAGACCCAGCTCCTCATCTGCCAACGCCGTGATGGCGTGATAGCCCGCCGTAATCTCAGCCGCAGTATCGATGGGCTCTGGGTGTTCGCGGATCAACTCCGCGATCGGTACTGCGAGATCACAGATTAGCGGCGCATGAATGAGATCGCCGAAGTCAATGACGCCCACTACGCGGTCTCCGTCGACAAGCGTGTTTAATTCACTGACGTCGTTGTGGATGACCTGCGAGCGCTGCTTCTTCAGTTCCGGCAGCACCTCCGCATCGAAGTGATCGAAAACTTCCTCGACGACGCGCCGGCAATCCGGCTCTTGTATGTGATGGGTTCGCGTGCGAAGAGCCGGTGCCTGGGTGAGGTTCCAGACCAGTTCGTGCCGAGACTCCGGATGTTCAAAGCCGCGCAGGGCGCGTGCCAGGCGCGCAGCCGTAGCCCCGACATCACGTAGCAGAGCCGGGCGCGGTTTGGCGTCATCGAGCAATTGGCCTGGCAGGTAGCTGAGCACTCGAACGATGAAGCGTCGTCCGTCGTCCGAATCGATTTCATGAAACAGGGCACCGTCGGGAGTTGCCTTGACTCTGGGAATCGTCAGACTCGGGTCGGCATCGGCAATATGTAGCAGCGCCTGCGTCTGCATGTCCAGAAGCGCCGGGTTTTCGGCAGGGTTCGCGATCTTTAGAACCCACTCGCTCCCGTCATTGGCGCATAACTGGAAATTCTGATCCCGCTCGCTTACCAGCAGGCGAGCGGTGGCCTCGATGTCGAACGCCTGCCGGGCGATCGCTTCGGCCTCAGGGCACGAAAACGCCGGTGCCGGTGCTTCGAAGACTGTTTGGGCTCCGGCTCTGGTCATAACGCGACCTTGTATTCTTGAATGGTGTTGCCGCCATCAACGACGATTAGTTGGCCCGTAATATAACTTGCCTCCTCGCTAGACAGGAACACGGCGAGATGGCCGACTTCCTCAGGTGTTCCGGGGCGTCCGGCTGGCGTATGGGAACCGGCGAGGATATCCGCCTCTTCGGTGGCCGAGGTCTTGATCCATCCCGGCCCGATGCAGTTGACGGTTACGTGTGGGCCAGCTTCGATGGCGAGAGACCGGGCCATGCCGAGCAGGCCGGCCTTGGCGGCGCCATAGGCCGTGCCTCCCGGAATCCCGACGACCGGGCCCGTGACCGATGACATATGCACGATTCGGCCGTAACCGCGTTCGATCATCCCCGGGAGCACGGCCTTGGTGACGAGGAATGCACTCGTTAGATTGATGTCTATGAGGTATCGCCAGCTTTCGTCCGAGGTTTCCAGGAACGGCGCCCAGGGTTCGTCTCGCCCGACTTGTACCATGCCCGCGTTGTTTACGACGATGTCGATCGGCCCAAGCTTATCCTCGATCGCCCCGCATAAGCCCGTAACCATGGCCGAATCCGTGAGATCCGCCGTATTCGCATAGGTCTCGCCGTGACCGCCACCCAAGTCCTCAAGCCGTGCGAAGATCCGATCCGTCGTCGATGTGATGGCGACTTTTGCGCCCTTGGCCCGGAGCAACCGTGCGGTTGCGAACCCTATGCCATCTGCACTTCCTGCGCCGGTCACCAATGCAACCCGTCCTTCGACACCCGCCATATGTTCCTCCAGTTGTTATTATTCAAATTGGATTTTCGCCAGGAGTCAAATCCATGACAAAAACATTTGCCACTATTACTGTGCTCGCAGTTGCGACCGGTCTGGCCATTTCCTCTCAATCACTAGCTCAAGAAAGTGTGACAACGCCTGCAAAGATCAGTAAAGACGATTTTTCCGGCAAAATCTTCGAACGTCCTGTGGTCGAGGCAACTGAGGACGGAGCTGCAACGCTCGACGTTTATGAGCAGTGACGAGAAATTCGGTACCGGCGTGTACAAAACCGGAAAAGTTCAGTGGCAAATATCCGAGCCTTGGGGCGTCGATGAGTTTATATACCTGCTTGAAGGCAGCATGACTTTGACGTCCTCAGATGGCACGGCGCAAGTCGTCAGCGCAGCGCGCCCCTGATAAGCTCGCCCTCCATCACCACCGCGTCTGGCAAGATCTTGTGGAGGGTGTACGGATCTGCCGCAAAAAGGTCTTCGCCCAGTACCACGAAATCTGCGTCTTTGCCGGTCTCAATGGAGCCGATGTCGTCCTCCAACCGCAGCTGGTACGCGGCGTTTATGGTATAGCCGTTGATGAGGAGTTCGATCGGGAGTTTCTCGGAGGCGGGCTGGCGGAAGGCCTCCGGATCCTGGTCCGGGGTCAGCCACTCGCGGGGGAACTGGCGGGTGCGCCCCACCTGCATGCCGAGGAAAGGTGAGAGGACCGACAGTGTCCAGTCGTCGCTGTGTGAAGT
>JACZSM010000108.1 GCA_022574185.1 Pseudomonadota bacterium | reverse complement strand
TGAACACGGAGTGGCAGGCGTCCTCAACATCCGAACACGTGTTCGAGGGATGCGATCGCGGCACGGGCGATGTCAAGTGGAAAGGCACCGCCGTCGACCTCGTCTTCGGCTCGAACTCCCAGCTCCGGGCCATCGCGGAGGTCTATGCGAGTGACGACTCGCAGCAGGCGTTTGTGCGTGACTTCGTGGCGGCGTGGGACAAGGTCATGAATCTCGATCGTTTCGACCTCGCCTGATCTCAGCGAGGAGATACTCCGATACCTGATACAGATCTATCAGCCCTTGCCGGAATGTTCGCATTGCTACAAAACTTGGCCGTTCGCCATCGACAGTCAGCCGTGAGGTGAACCGTAACAGCGGGTTCAAGCATTACCGGGCCAGTCAATATAGAGCAGCGTCCCGGCATCAACGTATGCCAACATTCGAGGCCGGATAGTCGTATGCAGTCGTGCTTAGGTCATCAACCAGAGTACTTGCATTGAGGAGGAGTCCATATACGGACATTTAGCGCACGAGTCACGCAGCACTAATTTTTGATCAAAAGTTGGATAGATTGAATGAAAATCAGCATTCCCTGGCGAATGCAGAGATGCCACAGAAGTGCTATAGGGCCACCAGGGCAACACTGATTAAAAGCAGATACACAGCGATGAAGATCCACCGAGTTTCTTGTCGGAACTTCTCGTGAATGCTGATCCTATGTCTCCAGCGTCGCTCGTATACGCCTGCGGAAGATTCGTACTCCTGCAAGTCAGGCTCATTGAGGCTCTCGTTTGCAGCCTCGTCTTCAAACTGACTAGCAGGTCGATCATTCGCGGATTCTCTGCGCTGACTGTATTTCATGCCACACCGCCTGGTGAGTGTCCTTGAGTTAAGTATGAACGACGCCAAAAATTCTGGCGTGACAAAGTTCACTGAATTGTTACATTAGGGTTTTGTTATTAAGGCTTGAAATGCAAGCCTTTTCAGCACTGCTGAATTGATTCCCTAATACCGAACAATAATCGGACCGAGGTGATTATGTCAACTAAATCCTCTCTTGGCTGCCGGTCAAATTGATGTTTTTCACTGCATCTGAACGATTGCTTTCAGCACAGGCAGACATTGGCTTCACAGGGTCGCATCCGCAGGTTCGGGGTTCGATTCCCCGGCCTTCCACCACTTAGTTGTCGGGAGCGAGGGCGTTAAAGCGCAGCGACGCGGTATCACGGTGGTCGTTGCGCTCATCGCTGACGGCCCTGAGGCCTAATTCTTCAGAGATAAGCCTGATGGCTGCGTTGGCTTCGCTCTGTCCCTTGAAACCCTCGCCGACGACGAGTCGGTTGCCCTCGCTATCGACGGCAATTATCGAATAGTAAATGTCGTGCTTGTTACCGGATTGCGACTGGAACGAGCTGTGCTTTGTGAAATGGTCGAATGCACTGCGCAGCATGTGCTTACGGCGTATGGGAATGCCCAGAACGCGACGTATGGTCTCGAAGCCGCTGTTGTTTCGTGAAACTTCGAGCGAGTTGATCATCGTATAAAGAGCGAAGCTCGCAACCAGTGCGCCGATGCCGCCAAACACGCTGCCGAATATCGGCTGACCTTCGGTGACTATCAGGTACCAGCCAACGGCTGCGAATATGGCGCCAAAGACAACTCCGCCGATCGACAGGCCGAGGTGACGACCGGGCGGGTAGACCATGCGTCTGCCGCTTGCATCATGAATGATTTGCACGATCTTGAGTATGGATTGATCGGCCGCGACCGATTGCTCCGCGCGGGATTTTTCTACGGCATAGCTGGACAGGTGTTGTGATTGTTGGGCCGTCGCATACACCGGAATGTCGTAGTTGCGGTCGAGATCCGTACCCGCCATCTCGGCCGTAAGATTGAGCCGCCACAGGTAATAGCTGTCATCGTGTTCGACATCGGATTCGTGCATGCCCTCGGGGGCATCAAAGCGAAACGTGAGCCGCGTGCCTCTGCTGGCGGGCTCCGCATGCGCGATCAAGGTGTCCTGCCACAAAGCCTTTTGCTTCTGGCTGCGGTTTTTACCGCTGCCAGAAATGTAACTGTGGATGTGGGTGAGCGTGAGCTTGAATCGCGTCGCGGCGTCAAATGGCAAGTTCAAATCTATCGTGCCACCTACGTGGCCGCCGATCGATCCCGGAAACGGATCGAGTGACACGGGCGCTGCGCCAAAGCGCCGCCATTCGAGCGTCCGCACGATGGCCCACACGAGCAGGCCCATGCCGACAATGGTGAACAACAAGCCGACGAGTGCGATGTAATTCTCTTTCTCGATGACTTCGCGGTACATGACAAACGGCATCGGTGCCGAGATAAGATTCCAAATCCCTGCAAATATCCATGCGCCGATCATGGCTGACCTGGAACTTGAACGAATCGTCGCGGTCTGCCAGGCATCGTTCAGTAGCCAGGGGCTGTCGGCATGTTCTGCGCCGGATTTGTCCTGCTCCGTCCGGGCCCGCCACATCACAACAAGAAGACCCAGGCCGAAGCCGCCGAATACGAACAGGAAAATGGATTTGAAACCGACCATGCCCCAGCGCACACCGCGATCGATGACAGCCTCTGCCGGGTTGTCGGGATCAACGAAGACCAGGATTGTTTCGCCGCTCGCATGAGCGCTGCTGAGATTACGACCGATGTCGACCTGGTAGTCACCGATATTGTCGGCGCCGCTGCCAAGCGACACACGCGTGCCGACGAAGCTATCGCCTAGATAGGTGTATCTGTATTTCGCGAACGCCTCGTAGGTGTTCGAGTCGTCGCCGCTGTGAGTGTCGTAACCGCCGCGCAAGAGTTGCGCCTCGACTTGCACCCAGCTCTGCATGTGAAAGGATTCGATAAAGCCGTCGCTGATCGACCACAGCATCCAGACACCGACGCCGAAGAACAGCAGTGCAAACAGCGAACCGAAGATCTTGCCCTTCATGCGTCGCACCGTAGCAGCGAGCACTCAATTTCGCTGTGAACGCCGTCCGGTGTGTACGGAGTCGCACAGGTACTGCAGTCTGTTGATATAACATAAGATTCCTGCGATTCCGCCGATCTGCTACCCGTTGTTGTAAAAAAACAACACCGTGAATACTTTGCTGTAGCCAGAATTTTTTGCCCTGCGATCGCACCTATTGCCATGCAGAGCGTCTATACTTCAATAGGTTACATTTTCAGTGCGCCATTATTTTGCATCGGCAATCTGCAGATCAATGGACTGTGTAACTTTATTCCAACGGACTAATTGGAAATTAACAACAACATTACGATGGGGGATTATCATGAAAACTCGAATGCGCCGTTGGCGCACTATCTTTGGCTGGTCGCTAGTCGCGGCCGGTCTCACACTGTCGGTGCCTGCGTCCTCGCAGGATGCCGACGACGCTGTCGTTGACGACGGTGTAATTGAAGAAATTGTCGTAACGGGTTCCAAGATCCGTCGCGATGAGTTCTCTTCGATTTCGCCGGTGCAGGTTATC
>JACZSM010000055.1 GCA_022574185.1 Pseudomonadota bacterium | reverse complement strand
TGCGCCGGACGACCCAGTCATCATCACTGAGTGCGTGCAGGAGACCGGGCAGTGCTGCTGCGGAACCGACACCAACATCGGCGAGCGCCTGCACGGCGGCGCGCCGAACCTGTATGTTGACGTCGTCGAGCGTCCGCGTCAGCGCGGGAATGGCGTCGGTCGCCGCCGGCCCGCCCGCAGCAATCGCCAGGGCGGCATCAAGCCTCGCGGTCCAGAGCGGATGCTCGAGACGATCGACCAGGGACTCCAGGCCTGCGACGCTCTGGGCCAGCGCCATGTTCACCAGCACGATCAGGAAAACACCGTTGCAAGCGCAGATCCTCTTCATCGGCGGTTAACGCCCTTTCGCTTTGAGCTGCGCGTCGAGCCGCGGGAAAACGCGCCTGGCGTTGGCTTCGAACACCTTGTGTTGGCCAGCATCGGAAAGTTGCAACGCATCGATGTAACGCTTGGTGTCATCAAAGTTATGACCCGTCTCGCGGTCCACACCTTTGACGGCGCCGAACATTTCCGACGCGAACAATATATTGTCGATATCGATCACGCGAAACAGCAGATCGATGCCGGGCTGATGATAGACGCAGGTATCGAAATACACGTTCTTCATGATGTGTTCGGTCAACAGCGGCTTGCCCAGCATGTCGGCCAGACCGCGATAACGCCCCCAGTGATAAGGCACGGCTCCACCACCGTGCGGGATGATGAGTCGCAAATCGGGGAAGTCGCCGAACAGGTCGCCCTGAAGAAACTGCATGAACGCCGTCGTATCTGCGTTGATGTAGTGCGCTCCGGTCGCATGGAAATTGGGGTTGCAGGAACTCGAGACATGGATCATCGCCGGGACATCGAGTTCGACCATCGCTTCGAAAAACGGATACCACACTTTGTCTATCAGTGGCGGTCCGGTCCATCGACCACCGGACGGGTCCGGATTAAGATTACAGCCGACAAACCCGAGTTCGTTGACGCAGCGCGTGAGTTCATCGACGCTGTTGCCGATCGGTATGCCGACGGACTGCGGCAGCTGGCAGACGCCGATGAATTGGTCGGGAAATAACTGTGTGACGCGGTGGATTGTGTCGTTGTTGATTCGGGTCCATGTTTTTGACACGGCTTCATCGCCGATGTGGTGCGCCATCGCCGACGCCTTCGGCGAGAAGATCGTCATGTCGGCGCCGCGATCCTGCATTGCTTTCAGCTGATTGTTTTCTATCGTTTCGCGAATCTCATCATCACTGATGCCTTGTAGCTCGGGCTGCGGCTTGTTGGGATCGTCGAAGTGCGCGACCTGCGCATCGCGATAGGCCTGGAGCTGCTGCGGCGCCGTCGTGTAATGGCCGTGGCAATCGATGATCATCTGTAGGTCTCCCGCGAGCGCACGTTCATGGTGCCGGCTATTCTTCGGCTGATTCGGACACGTACTGCAGACCTTTTTGGGCGAGCCGTGGACGCATGTTGTTGATGTCCAGGCCCAGTTCGCCGTTGCTGTAACGAACACGGACCTCGGTTTCACGTTGCTCACGCTCAAGCGATTTCTCGAGCACCCGGGATGCTTCGTCACGGCGCACAATGACGACACCGTCGTCATCGGCGAGCACAAGGTCCCCCGGGTGGACCTGTTGATACGCACAGACGATCGGAATGTTCACGCTGCCGAGCGTTTCTTTGACTGTGCCCTGCGCCGAGATGCACCTGGACCAGACCGGGAAGTCCATGCTCGTCAATTCAGCCACATCGCGAATTCCGGCATCGATGATCAGCGCGTGGATGCCGTGCGCCATGAAAGACGTCGCCAACAGGTCGCCAAAGTATCCGTCGCTGCACGGTGACGTCGGCGCGACGACCATGATGTCGCCCTCTTGGCATTGTTCAACGGCGACGTGGATCATCCAGTTATCGCCGGCCGGCACGGAAACGGTTATCGCCGTACCGGCCACCCGCCTGCCGGCAAAGATCGGCCGCATATACGACGCCAGCAATCCCTTTCGCGCTTGCGCTTCGTGCACAGTGGCAACACCCAGCTCGGCGAACTGTTTGACGAGCCCGGCATCTACGCGGGAAATGTTTTCAATGACTACGCCCATCGGGGTCGCTCCTTACTTGACGCTGATTCAGAGCGGCGATTACTCCCAGGGCATCAGCGAAACGTGGATGACATCCTGCGCGGCGCCGACGGCCTTGATCGCCTTATCCGTGTGCTTGAGACCCATACGATGTGTCGTAATCAGATCCAGAGGAAACCGATCCGAGGCCAGCTGTTTGAGCGCCAGCTCACACGATTCATAATTGTGGCCGCGGGCCGCTTTTACTGTGATGTACTTGTTCGCGATCTTGCCCAACGGAAAGTCCGGGAACGTGGCCACCTCGCCTTGCACGAGAAGCGTGCCACCCTTGCGACATAGCGCATCGATACCGAACAGCAAGGGTGTAACTCCGCCGCCGGCCGTGCAATCGAGTGCAACGTCGACGCCCTCGCCGCCGGTGATATCCATGACTCGCTCCAGGGCATCCTCTTCGTCGACATTGATCAAGTGATCGGCACCGAGCCGCTTGGCGACGTCGAGCCGCACCTTGTCCTTGGTCGTGCCAGTAACGATGATCAGAGAGGCCCCGGCCTGTCGGCACGCGACCACTTGCGACATACCTTGTTGCCCGGGACCTTGGATCAGCACGCTGGAACCGTAACCCACACCACAGTCGAACAAGGCCCACTGAATGCCATTCGCCATCGGTGTCACAACGCCAGCAAGTTCCGCCGAAATCGTGTCGGGCACCTTGTGCAGCACGGCATTCCACGGCAGGTACATGTACTGGGCAAAACCGCCCCACAGATGCGGCGGACGCAGTGCAGACGTGTAACCGTATCGCAACGCGTCCGGGTTCTTGCGCCAATCAGTGGCGTTACAGAGACGGTATTCGCCCTTGTGGCACCATTCACATGCAAAACACGGCACATAATGCTCGATGAAGACCAGGTCGCCTTCCTTGACTTTCTTGCGGTCCTGGAACTGTTTTCCAGCCTTGTAAATATAACCGATGTTCTCGTGTCCCATGATGACCGGATCATCGATGGGAGGATTCGCATAAAACTTGACATCCGTGCCGCAGATGCCGGCGACTTCCATTTTAACCAACGCGCCGTCAACCGGAATCTCGGGCATCGGGTACTCGCGGAACTCGGTTTTGTGCGCGCCGATTCGTACCGCCGCAACGACTTTCTGTGACAAAGCATTCTCCTGCATCGAATTTCGAGTTGCTTTTTCTGACTTTAGCAGCCACCTCTAACGCGGGCAAATCTGTGAAAGGCGCCAGCCGCGCGACATTGAATTAGATCTGGCGTGCCTCTGGCAGCGGCGGCAACGATTCTTTTTCGTGCTCGTAAGGTTCAGCCATTTGCGACTCACGTCCATGTTCCGCGAGCGCATCGGCAAACATCGTCCGCACGACCTTGCTCTCATCGGCATAATCGATCTGGTGCCCGCCGATACGTCGACTGATCCACGCCTTTGGCACGCCCTGCGAGTTACGAATCGCGACACCCTCGTACTTAAACGCAAGGTAGCGAGCCGGTGCATCACCGGTATTGAAGTGCTGGTGGTACCACATATTCGGCGGCGTAATCATGGTGCCGGCCTTCCATTCGTAGCGCGTCGGCTCCTCACCCTCCGGCCACATGAGCGAGTAGCCTTTACCGGCCAGAACAATTACGTGTGCCCCGGGGCCGTGCGCGTGCGCTTTTTTGTAGGTGCCCACGGGAAATTGCGAGATGTGGCCGTTCATTGAACTCTTCGCAAAGTTAAATCGGATGTGGCCCCCACCGGCTCCGCGCTCTTTGGCTTCAATCAGTGGCAGGCTGACCGCGTCCGACACGAAGTTGCTCTCAAGCAATAAGCCGCTGACATCATTTCTCGGCGCGAAGTAGTCGGGCTCGCCGGAGAATCGCGTCTTGAAATCATACCCCGTATTGAAAATAAACTCGGGTTCCTCGAACACGTTCATAATCGGCGGCAGATTGGTTACAGCGACAAATCGCACCTTTTCGTCGCCCGAACCATTGAAATGCTGATGCCAGGCATTGACCGGAATCGCAAACAGCGCGCCGGCCTGCCATTCGAAGGAAACTCTCTGCCCGGCGTCATTCCAAACCGTCGTCGAGCCGTGACCGCTCAGGATCATGATCATTTCTTCGTAAAGTTGTCGCTGCGGCGCTAGCTCGTCGCCGTTATCAATCTCGCAGACGTAACAGTCGTTCGACGTACGCGAAGCGTCGTGATTAATGAAGACACCGTGACCATTGCGCCGCGGCCATGGCTTCAACGCTACATCATTCAGGTCAGGTACGTAGATGCCGTCGATGATATCGAGGCCCTCGGCCTTGACCCAGCGCGTATAGGGGGTTTCTATTTCTTTGGCGAACTTCTTGACAATGTCTTCGGAGACAATCGCGTCTTTTTTCATTTGCTCACCCCGGGTACAGAAAATGCTATTTTTTTTGCGGCGGCCACTCTAACGTATTCTAGCGCGGCATATCAGTTTCTCTGGACACCGTTTCAACCGCATCCATTCATGCTCAGAAGGATCCGGCCAGCGTCAACCGAACGCGCACACCATCAGTGCGGTCTCGAATCTCAATCCTGTCGAGCGGCGATAGTTCGCGCTCGTCCGTATAGATGTCGCGATATCTGAATTGATGGAAATCGGCCAGGTTCAGGGCATCGAAACGTATTTTGAGTCCCCACCAGCGCGTCGTTTCCACAAACACATTCACTTCAAGCCCGTCTTCGTGCTCAACCAGTTCATCGACCTTGAATTCGAAACGGTTGCCGCGTTTGCGCAGGTTCCAGCCCCACGCGAAGCGCGCCACCTCGAGGTCCTGCCGGAAATCCACGGCAAACGCGTAACGATTCTCATTGTCTAGCGACAACGGCTTGCGAACATCGCCCTCGCCCGACAACACACGATCTTCGCCGGTGACGGGGTCCGTCACGCTGGAATCCTGCAGGCGAGCCTCGATATCGAGCCGCGCCCCGGTCAGGCCCAGACGATCGAGCGGTATGGTCGTTTCCAGCAGCGCACCCCAGCGTTCACCGGAACCGATGTTGCCGGGCACCTCGGACAGCGCATCTATTGGCGGCGGAATTCTTGCCGGCAGCAAATCTTCGACGTCGGTAATCCAGTGGTAGAACAGCGTGATCTTGAAAACGCCGAGTTCGCCAAGGCGGCGTTCTTCGCTGAGTTCGGCAACCCAGGTCGATTCTGGTGACAGGTCCGGGTTGCCGAGCGCGAGGTCGTCGTCCTGGAACACTGTGGAACTGACAAAGTCGGAGAAATCCAGCTGTGACACTTCCCGCCCCAGGCGCAGACGTGTCTGCCGTTCTTGCGTCGGTGAGTACGCCACCGACAGGTTCGGTTTGAGGAATGTGAAACTACGCTTATTCGTCGCATCGCCAGATTGGCTGATCGTGGACGATTCACCACCTATGCTGTAGCCGATCTCAAGAGCACCACGATACCAAGTATCGCCCAGCAGAAACTCGAATCGGTTTTCTTCGACGCGGGTATTGGCACCGGGCACGGGAACGATGACCGGCCCTGATCCCGTGTCGAGAGTTTGCACGAGTTCGGCGTCGATGACATTGCGCGCCACCTCGATGTCAAAATTGATAGCATGATCTTCCCAGCCGGCCCAGTCGAATTCCAGACGCGAAATGCCCTCCGACTGAACAATATTGCTGTCGGCAAAACGAATAAACTCCAGCGCTCCAGCACTATCGACTCGATTTTGGGTCGACGTCCCATCCTCCTCCTCGCGGGTATAAATAAAGATCGCCTTTGCGAGCAGGTTTGAACCAAAGTTGCGTTCGGCGTCAGCACCAATTTCGAACTCTTGCTCGTCGCCGGTATCAACGAAGAAATCATCGCTCTGCGGATCCGGGGCCTCTGGCGCAACCACTGAGTTCAGGCTTTCCTCAAATTCGAAGGTGCCGAAGCGGGTATTGACCGTGATCAGCGTCTCGCCAATCCAGGTCAGCATGTTGAGGTTGACGTTACTCAAATCGCCCCGCCTGAGGTCGTCTTCGAGGCGCGCTTCAAGCAGCGTGCCCGACGGATCATAGATGTCCTCAACGCCAGACTCGCTCGAACGAAAACGCCGATAAACGAGGCCAGCATTGTATTCGAGCGATTTCCAGGTATCCGACAATGACACGCTGCCACGCACGGTCAACGGACTGAGGTCAAAGGTCTTGCGTGTAGCCAGGTCCCACCGAACCGTCGCAGGAATATCTTCGCGCAAAATAACGCTTATGACCGACGACTGAGAACGCAGGTCAATGCCGCGCACCCGGCCACGAATCAAGTCAATGCGTTCGACCTGGCTCGCCGGGATCCGCTCCAGGATCGTTGATGCCGTATCTTGCTTGGCGCTCGGATAGCGATCGTTGATCAGGACGTTGCCCGATGCCGCGCCGAACCCGCGTTTGTCCTCGCCGTCGTCAAGTTGAAATCCCGGTAAACGTCGCACCATTTCGAGTGCCGTTACAGGGTGATAAAGGGCGAAGAATTCGGCATCGTACGCAACGACGTCCTGCAAACTCTCAACCTCGGGTGCGCCCGCGTCCAAGTCGCCGGACTCCTGGGCGTGCAGTGCAGGCGACGCACAGCATAGTGCTGCGAAGGCCGTGAATATTGCCAACCCTGCGCTTAAGTTGCTTCTGCATTCCATTTAGCATCGCAGTGTGCGCAAACAACCCGCTGCAATCAAACTCTCTATAACATGTGAATTGGTTTATCGTGAAACAAACGTCTCTGCTAAAATAGTCGCTTGATGGAATTACTCACATTACTTTTGTTTGGTTGCCTGATCGGCATGCAACATGCGCTTGACGCGGATCACCTTGCCGCCGTCGCCGCGCTCAGCGAAAAACACAGCTCGAGACGGGCGCTTATACTTCGAGGGGGCGTCTGGGGCCTGGGTCATACGATCACCCTGTTGACGATATGCGGTGTGCTGTTACTGCTCGGCGAATCAATTCC
This sequence comes from Pseudomonadota bacterium, assembly GCA_022574185.1. GTDB lineage: Bacteria > Pseudomonadota > Gammaproteobacteria > Steroidobacterales > Woeseiaceae > UBA1847. Next base: position 9,076 of record JACZSM010000055.1, on the reverse strand, counting down.
GGCTCGCACAGAAGTGTTCCTCGAGCTCGCCGTCGGCGCTATGATCATATTGCTAGGCGCCAACGTGCTGTACAAGGTGTGGCACAAGCGTCCGCATTTCCATATGCACCATCATCGTGACGGTATTCCGCATATGCACATGCATACGCATACCGGGGAAAATGTGGCGCACAAAGAAAGCTCTCACGAGCACAGGCACCACAATCTGGGTCTCGGACGCGCGCTGCTCGTCGGCATGATGCATGGGGCGGCCGGTTCCGCCGGTCTGCTGATTCTCGCGGCTGCAGCGGACTCGATACCGCAGGCCGGAGCGTACGTCATCGCCTTCGGCGCAGGCTCGATCATCGGTATGGCCGCACTGTCGTTCATCGTATCTTTCCCACTGCGCCGAGTGGAGCGCTGCGCGAACTGGGTCAATACAGCCGCCCACGTCAGTATTGGCTGTGCCGCAATCATCATCGGTAGCAATTTGGTAGGGCACAGCTGGAGCGTTCTTTGAGCGTGATGCTGATCGGCAAACCCTTCGTGTATACGAAACAGAAACAGTAATGGAGTGTTGTTACGATGTGCGGTGATCTTGACGAACAGGAATGGATTGACGACGAGCTTTTTGAGCGTTTCATCGAACTGACGCAGCGCTTCGGTGTCGTTGCGGAATCCAACGCCAACGGTGGGCCCTCGCAACTCGACTCCGAGGATGCGCGCAAAAAATACATGGACGATCTTTTCAAGGCCGGTCTTACGCGCTGTCTAAACGATGCCGCTAGCTTGCCGAATGGTGAGCGCATGGATGCCGTCGCCGGCCAGGCAATCGTCTTCGCACGACTCGCGGGATTTCTGACCGCACAGTTCCCGCCAGAGGTGGATTTATTTCGAACCGTCACGGGTGCGGTCTTCGACGGCCACAGCGAACCCGCTACTCTGCGCTGAACGCGGCAAGTCCTCGTGACAGATGCTCAGCAGGCAGACCAGAGCCGCTGGCTCGACCTGATCAAAGAGAGTTTCGGCAAGTCGTTCTGGATTTTTGTTGGGGTTGCGGCCGGCACGGCCACCCTGTGTTACATCGTGCTGGGTCCGGATACGTTCGCGAGCGTCATTGCCCGTGACCGCGAACTGCTTACAGGTTTGTTACCGCGGGTCGCCGCTGCGCAGATCCTCGCCGGCTTTGTCTGGGTGCTTTTGCCACGCGATCGCATGTCAGCACTTATGCAGCGAAATCGTGGCAAACGCGGCCTCTTACTCGCAGCAGCGGCCGGTGCCGTCACGCCGGGCGGGCCGGCGTCGGCGTTTCCGTTCCTGCTAATCCTCGCGGGCACCGGTGCCGATCGCGGCATCCTCGTTAGCTACATAAGCGGCTGGGCGCTGCTCGGCATACAGCGTCTCATTGTCTGGGACATTCCGTTCATGGGCATCGAGTTCTCGATGTTTCGCCTGTTGATCAGCATTCCACTACCGATCATCGCCGGCATGGTCGCGCGGCGCCTGGCATTCATGGTGCCGCCGGAAAGCGGCCCGCCAGCCCATGACGGCGATCCATGAATAGCGCCGGTGCGATCATTCTCTACAGCGGTGCTGTTGTCCTCGGCGGCATCGCTCTGGCGCGACGCGACGACAGTTTCCGCCTTGGCCTTGTGCGCGCCGTGCATCAGGTTGTGATTATTTTGCCGCGCATGATCTTCGCGCTGATTGCGGCCAGTTTTATTGTGACGCTGATTCCGACTGAGATTATCGTGGCTTATCTCGGCCCTGAAGCCGGTATCAAGGGCATCCTGATCGGCTCGCTGACCAGCCTCCTCGTGCCGTCGGGGGGGGCTGTCGCATTCGCAATCGCGGCCACGTTTGCGTTCGAAGGAGCATCGGCACCAGCGCTCGTGTCTTTCCTCACGGGTTGGAGCGTCTTCGCCGCACACCGCGTCGTCATTTTTGAGTTACCGTTGCTCGGCGCACAATTTGTGCGCCTGCGTTTGCTCTCGGTCATACCACTGCCACTTATTGCTGGCGCGATTGCGATGCTCGCAACCAGTGCTTGAATCCCCACTGTGGCCGTTACACGGGAAATCAATCTCGGCATACGCTTAGGCTATAATTAGCAAGTACTTGGCGCCGAAATTCAAATTAAAAACCCGGAGTTCCAACATTGAACGACTCACACACTGACAAGACGAAAACCGAGGCCAAAGAGGTTACCTGGGAGCGGTGGCAGAAGAAGCGCACATTCGTGCGTGCCCTCGAGGGCACCTACGGTGAATTGAAAGAAGAGCTGTTCACGCAACCACGCATTTATCACACGCGTGATATGAAGTGGAAAGGCGGCCCGCAAAATTTCGGTAAGAAAGTTATCAATCCGCAGGCCGTGCGAATTGCACAGTCCATCGAGGCGCACGTCGACGCATACGCCCCCGGCGGCCACGGCCAAAAACATGGGCACATGAACAGCGCCGTCTTTTTTGTGCTCAAAGGAAAGGGACACGACGTACACGATGGCGAACGTATCGACTGGGAAGCGGGCGATGCGTTGATTGTCGAGAACGGCTGCGTGCACCAGCACTTCTCGGACGATCCGGACGGTGAATCGATTGTACTAATCATGAAAGCCAAACCTTTATTCCTGTTCATGCACCTGATCTTCCAGAAGATGGTTGAGTACCCGCCCAAGGAACCCGTGCCGGGGCACGAGAACTACTCACCGCCTGATTCGCTGTAAGGGGAATGCAATGAGCAACGACGCACCATTTGTCGACGACATCGAGCGCTCCCGGGCGAAGACCGACGTTACAGCCGACTTTTATGCCAAAGCGCTGGAAGCCTCCAAGCAATTTCGCACCGAGTACAAGGAACGTTATAAAGCTATCAAAGCGAAAGACATGCCGATGGAACGCACCGCGGACGGTCTGATCAAGCACATCATCAACGAAGGCATGAATACGACCGAGTGTTGTATCGATATCTACATGCAATTCATCGAAGCAGGCAAAGCCACCGGCACGAGCCGACATCTGACCGAGGAGGTGGCCTTCGTCATCGAAGGCGAAGGGCACGATCTGCACTGGGACGTTCAATTCCACTGCGCCGACGAATTCATCTGGGAATGGGATGCCGAACCAAAGAAATTCGAGTGGGGCCCGGGCGACTTCATTTACATTCCGCCGTACTGCGCACACAAACGCTTCAATTCCGGATCGGATGGCGAGGCGCGCGTTGTGGTCATCAACAGCCGCATAATGAAGGCGATCGGTTTCGACTGGTTTGATCAACTCGAACCTGCCGCAGGTTTCGAGGACCTTTGGGTACCGCCGGATAACTAGCCGAAGTCGATATCTGATGCGACACGTCCTCATTCGCTCGGTGGCTTTGATACTTCTGGTCGCGTGCTCACAGGAAACGACGGACGACGCAGACTTTTACCACGCCAAAAACATCTCGTATATCGTCGCGACGGATCCAGGTGGCGGCTTCGACGCCTACGCACGACTTATCGGTAAATACCTGAAGAAAAACCTCGGAGCGGACAACGTCATTATTCGCAATACTCCGGGTGCAGGGCACCTGATCGGTGCAATTACGTTGTTTCGCTCAAAACCAGACGGGCTGACGATCGGCACATTCAATATGGGCCTGATCTATGGGCAGATCGTCGGCAAGCCCGTACATACCTTTGACCTGCGCGAATTCGAGTGGATCGGTAAGGCGTCCGGCGAGCCGCGTTCGATCGTCGTATCGAACAATTGCGCGATCAAGAACATGGAGGACCTGATGGCCGCCGAAGAGCCCGTCAAATTTGGTTCCGCCGGACTCGGGTCAGCATCGTTCAGCGATACGATGCTGTTGGCCACTGCGCTCGACCTCAATGTCGACGTCATTCCGGGTTTCGAAGGGACCGAAGGCGAGATGTCGATGATGCGCGGCGAGATCTGTGCCATCCTCGGCTCGACGAGTTCGTTTACGCAATTTATTGAATCGGGCTATGGTTCGCTGATTCTGACCATTGGCGGAAACATTGACGGCATACCGAACGCGATGGACTTCGTCGAGACGGAGCAAGCCCGGCGCCTCGTAGCGATCATTGAAACGCTGGCACAACTCGGCCGAGTCACCGCGGCGCCCCCGGGCACACCGAAAGATCGAGTCGAATCGCTGCGCGCGGCGTACAAGGCATCGCTCGAAGATCCCGACTTAGTAGCAGAAGCAAATAGGATGGCGCGACCCATCGAGCCGGCCTACGGCGAGGAGGTTTATCAGCTCGTGGTCAGCGCGCTCGATCAGACCCCCGAAATTGTTGCAATGATAAAGAAAGCAATCGACGGCGCACAGTAAACAACTGCAGGGGGCGATTTGGACCTATCCGGAATCTTCGGCGCGTTACTGACGATCGTCGGTTCGCCCTACCACATGTCCTTACTGCTGCTCGCCGTGCCGATCGGCATGTTCTTTGGCGCTATCCCGGGGCTCGGGGGCAAACTCGGCGTCGTGCTTGTCATCCCATTCGTGTTCGGCATGGACGCGACCGCTGGCGCCCTGTTCCTGATCGCGATGCACGCGGTGGTGCACACGGGTGGCTCTGTACCAAGCATCCTGTTTGGCGTACCCGGCACCGGACCTGACGCGGCAACGATCGTCGACGGACTGCCAATGACACGCAAAGGCGAAGCCGGTCGCGCACTCGGCGCTGCATTCGGCGCATCAGGTTTCGGCGGTGTGATCGGTGGCCTGTTCATTCTGGCGCTACTACCACTGCTGAGGCCGATCGTATTGCAGTTCAGTCCGGCCGAGTTCTTTCTGCTCGCTTTGTTCGGCATCACACTGATCGCAATGCTCTCTGGGGAATCCCTCGTGAAGGGTCTGATGGTCGGTTTCTTCGGCTTGATGATGGCCTTCGTCAATCTCGACCCGCAGACCGGCACCCAGCGTTATACCTTCGACCTGCTATTCCTTTGGGACGGTATCGACATTATCGCCGCCGTGCTCGGCATATTCGCAATTCCCGAGATGATTGCGCTCGGAGCAGCCGGCGGCGCCATGGCAAAGATCGACAAAGCGACTGCGCGTCATGGCCGCGCCGACGTCTTGCGTGGCATTGGTGATGTGTTCCGCCACTGGCGCTTAAGTATCCGTACGTCATTGATCGGCGCCTTCATCGGCATGATCCCGGGCCTGGGTGGCGATGCGGCCTCGTGGATCTGTTACGGCCACGCCGTGCAGTCGTCGAAGACCCCCGAGCGATTCGGCAAAGGCGCCGTAGAAGGCGTCATCGCCCCCGAAACCGCGAACAACTCCAAGGAAGGCGGCTCGCTGCTGCCGACACTGTTTTTTGCGGTGCCCGGCTCCTCGGGCATGGCAATTCTGCTCGGTGCGTTCGTGATGCTCGGCATCCAGCCGGGGCCGGCAATCGCATTGGCGGGTATGGAAATTGTCTGGATCCTGATCTGGGGTCTGATGCTCGCCAATATCCTCGCCGTGATCATGTTTATCATCGTTGCGCCCGCGCTCGGCTACCTGAGTTACGTACGCGGGAACCTGCTGATACCGTTCGTGCTGATCCTCACCTTTCTCGGCGCGTTCCTGGCCGTCCGAGCCTGGGAGAACATGGTATTGCTCGCCGCACTCGGTACGATCGGCTATTTCCTGAAGAAATACGACTGGCCGCGGCCACCATTCGTCATCGGCCTGATTCTCGGGCCGATCGCCGAAGACTCGTACCACAAGGCGATGGCGCTTTGGGGCCCGGCGTTCCTGTTGCGTCCCGGGGCACTGATCATGATCGGCCTGATCGTGCTGAGCATAGGTTTCTATGTGTACCGACAGGTAACGAATCGGAATAAATCGATATGGCTGAGTGAAGATGACCATTAAGGCGTTACTAAACGGCCGCGTCGGCACAGCGCTCGTCATGCTGCTGATCTTCCTGTCGATGAGCCTGATGGCGCTCGGCTTCACAGATAAGGCCCGCCTGATGCCGCTGCTGGTCGGCATACCTGGAATACTGCTCGGGATCGTGCAGCTCACCAGCGAGATACGGCAATCGGCGCGGCGATCGGCTGACGAAGCGGACAGCGATGCGTTGAGCAAGGCTGAGCGCAACATGTTTCTGTGGATATTCATTTTCTTCTTCGGGTTGCTCGGTTTTGGCTTCACTTATGCAGCGCCAATCGTCGTATTTGCGTTCATGTACGCCGGCAAGAAGGAGTCGCTGCTCGTTGCATTGATCGGCGCCGCGGGCACATGGGCGGTGCTGTTTGGTTTCTTCGAGCAGGTCATGCAGTTACCTCTGTTTAAGGGCCTCATCGTCGAATGGTTGCTGAGTTAAAAAACCTCCAGGATAAAATTGACATGGACAGGAATTTTACGATTAACGTCGACGGCCGTGATCATATGATCACGGCCGACCCGAGGATGCCGCTCCTCTATGCGCTACGTAACGACCTCGGCAAGAAAGGGCCGAAATTCGGTTGTGGCCTGGCGCAGTGCGGTGCCTGTACCGTCATCCTCGATGGTGTCGCGATTCGCTCCTGCGTCATGCCCGTCGCGGCCGTCAACGGCAAGGTGCGCACACTCGATGGATTGAGCGAGGACGGCAGGCCACACCCCGTGCAGCAGGCGTTTATCGACGAAGAAGCAGGGCAGTGCGAATACTGCATCAGCGGCTGGATCATGACTGCAACGGCGTTCCTCGAGAAAGACCCGAATCGGAGCGATAAAGAAATTCGTGAGGCGCTCGCCGGTCTCAAGTGTCGCTGCGGCACGCACATGTCGATCCTGCGGGCGATCAGGCGTGCGGCCGATGAGATGGCGTCATGAACCAGCCGACGATCGCGCGCCGCGATCTGCTCAAAGGCGCAGCCGCACTCGTTATCGCCGTTGCCGTGCCGCCAATCTCGCCGCTGACAACTGCTAAGGCCGAGGCAAGCCTCGTCGCGCGCACCCTCAATCCGGCGCAACTCGACACCTGGCTCGCTATCGCCGCCAACGGCACGATCACCGGTTACTGGGGCAAGATGGATATGGGCCAGGGCGTCGATACGGCAATTGCGCAGATCATTGCTGAGGAACTCGACGTCGACGTCGACAATGTGAACATCATCGCCGGCGACTCGGCATATTGCGCCGACCAGGGAGGAGCAAGCGGCTCAAGTGGTGTCAACCGCTCCGGTGCCGCGTTTCGCGCTGCGGCCGCCGAAGCCCGGCTCGTCCTCTGCGAAAAAGCATCGGCAGAATTTGCAGTCCCTATGGACAAGCTTGAGGTCGCCGACGGTGTCGTGCGAGTGACAGGAGATGCGTCGCGGTCGGTCAGTTACGCCGAGCTCGTCGCCGACCGCATGTTCGACTCGCCGATTGCCTGGAATGGCGAGTATGGCAATAGTCTTGCTCTTACATCGCGCGCGAAGTTCAAAGATCCGAAAGACTACACAGTCGTCGGCACGTCGGTACGGCGCAAAGACATCGCAGGCAAGATTCTGGCGACAACCGAGTTCCTGCATGACGTGCGGGTACCAGGAATGCTGCACGGCCGGATTGTGCGACCCTCTGTCGCGGGCGCAAGCGTCGTGAGCGTCGACAGAACATCGATCAGTGGCATCCCGAATGTGCAGGTTATCGTCGAAAATGATTTCGTCGGCGTAGTAGCAACGAAGGAATGGAACGCAATCCTGGCTGCGAAAAAGCTCGAAGTAAAATGGGATGACAGCGATGTCGGCTTCCCGACGACCTCGGATGAACTGTTCGACTGGATACGTGCGGCCACACCGGGCAAGTCGGAGATTGATGAAGATATTGGTGATGTCGATGCGGCGATCGCAGGTTCTGCGAAAACCATAACGGCCGAATTCGAGTGGCCATTCCAAAGCCACGCACGTATGGCCGGGGCCGCGGCGATCGCCGACGTGCGCGACGGCGAAGCCATTGTCTGGACCGATTCGCAAAAACCGTACGACACGGGCAAAGGCGCGAAAAAACTGCTCGAGACGCCAATCGGCAACCGCCGCCGTAGTGGGACAAAATACACGGTACGCAGTATTTGGAAGCCGGGTCCAGGTTCGTACGGTCGCTCCGACGCGGGCGATGGCGCGATGGATGCCGTGGTCCTATCCGAGGCAGTGGGCGCGCCCGTCCGCGTACAGTGGATGCGTCACGAAGGTCACGTCTGGGATCCGAAAGGTCCCGCTTCGGTCATTACTTGCCGCGCCGGCCTCGATGACACCGGCGACGTGATCGGCTATCACTTCAACGTGAAGGGATTCTCGCGAGCCGATATGAATTCTCGCGAGAACGACCCGAGTGAGGTTCTGGCCGGACACTTGCTGGGTCACGCGAGCACACCGGCCTGGCGCATGCAGACACCTGCAGAGTCATATCGCTTCGACAACAAACGTTATAGTTGGGAAGCACTGCCACCACTCAGGAAGCAGGCCTCGCCATTACGCACGGCTCACTTCCGCGATCCCTACGGCCCGGAAGTACATTTCGCTTCCGAGTCATTCATCGATGAGCTTGCTTATGCAAGCGGCAAGGATCCACTCGCGTTTCGATTGGCGCACGTTACCGACGAGCGCGATGCAGCGGTACTCAAGGCGGCGGCCGAACTTTCAGGCTGGGAGGCGCACAGCACGCCGCTTAAGCGTCGCGAGGCAAACGGTGTAATGGTCGGCCAGGGTATCGCTTACGCGCAACGCAACGGCTCGGTCAACGCGGTTGTCGCTGAGGTCGAAGTAAATCCCGAAACGGGACGCATCTGGGTGCGGCGCATGTACGTCGGCGCCGATTACGGGCTCATCATCAATCCGTTTACGCTCGATCGCACGATCGAAGGCAACTTGCTGCAAGCCACAAGCCGCACGTTGTTTGAAGAAGTGAAGTTCGATCGCAACATGGTCACAACTGACGACTGGTTGTCCTACCCGATACTTGAAGTGGCGGACGCGCCCCTCGAGATCAAGATCAAACAGATCAATCGCCCCGAACTTGGCGCCCGTGGCGCCGGCGAGCCGACGACGCGTATCGTTCCGGCCGCGATCGGGAACGCGTTTTTCGACGCCACGGGCGTGCGCCTGTATCGCGTGCCGTTCACGCCCGAGCGCGTGCT
>JACZSM010000054.1 GCA_022574185.1 Pseudomonadota bacterium | reverse complement strand
TGGGGCGCGTTCATCGTCGGCCTGTCTGTGGCCGCTGTACTATTAGCCTGGCGATACGTGCGCCTGTCGCGCGCGCGCCTCGCAGAAATCTAGTCGTACGATTTATACACTCGGCTTGATGTTTGCATTCAGGCGGAACAGGTTGCCCGGGTCGTACTTATTCTTTACCCCGACCAGGCGCGGGTAGTTCGGGCCGTAGTTACCCCAGGTATTTTGCTCGCTATCTTCGTTGAGGTTGGTATAAAACCCGGCCATGTGCGGTTGCATGGCGTTGTAATACTCACGAACTGCGGCGATGCCCGCGTCGTTTTGCGCCGGGTCGTCGCCAAAATACATCATGCCGAAGTTGAAGGCTACGTCTCGATGCACATATGCTGTTGCGCCGGACGCGACCCTCGATGTCGCCCCGCCGAGGTGCTGGAACCATGAACCAACAGCGCCGCGGTTCGCAAATTCGACGATGACCTCGATGGCTGCCGGCGTGAGTTCCCGCAGAAAGCCCGACTTGAGGTAATACTGACGGCCATGGCCCATAAAACCATCGCCGCCGGTCTGTAGGTCGTGATAAGACCGCGGGCCGAGTTCTCCGCTCTTGAGGCCTGCAAATTCAAGCATCGGCGCCAGCGCCTTCTTGCCGGTGGCATGATCACCACACCAGGTGACGCCAACGACCGCAACCATCTGGCCGTCTTCGTTCGGGCCGAGATCTGGTTCGATATTGGCCTCGTCAGGCAGTGTTTCGTGAAGTTCGGCGTAGAATTCCAGAAAGTCCTTGTCGATGTCGTAAACGAGATTGCCGCCGTATACGGTCGGATTGAAAGGATGCAGCCGGTAAACAAACTCAGTTACGACGCCGAAGTTGCCACCGCCACCACGCAGGCCCCAGAATAAATCGGCGTTCTCGTCTTCACTGGCATGCACAACATCGCCGCTGGCCGTGACGACGGTTGCGGCCAATAAGTTGTCGATCGTAAGGCCCATCTTGCGATCTGTGCGGCCCAAGCCGCCGCCCAGCGTGAATCCTCCAACACCGGTGTGAGATACGATGCCAGTGGTTGTCAGCAGATCGTGTGCCATCGTTGCAGTATCGAGATGCGCGAGCAGTGCGCCACCGTCGACGCGTGCGGTTTTGGCATCGACATCAACGTCGACTGTATGCATCTGCGACAGATCGATCATCATGCCGCCATCTGACGTCGATTTGCCCGGAAGGCTGTGGCCGCCACATTTGACGGACAAGAGCAGCTTGCGCTCGCGGGCGAACGTCACGGCGCTGACAACATCGTCAGTCGACGCGCACTGCACCACCATCGCCGGCTGCTTGTGGTCGAACATGCCGTTCCAGACCAGTTTGGCGGTGTCGTAGCCGGCGTCAGCCTGCAGGTACAGGTGGCCTTGCAGGCTATCGGCGAGTTCGGCAATAGCCGCGGACTCAATTGAAATCTCGTCACCGGCGCCGGTTACGGCGGGAATGAAGCTGCCAACATCGGCAGCAGGAGATTTTGAGCCGGAGCCACAGCCTGGCAATGTGGCGGCCACTGCCGCGCTTAAAGCTGTCTTACAGAATGTGCGTCTGCGCATGATAACCCCCTGGTCTGATGCTAATCTATTGTTCTTTCAGTTTAGCCGCCCTGACCGAAGTCGGGGCTGTCATCGGATAAATATTCATTTTCTTGCGCTGTGTTTTCGCGATTCAGCAGCTTGTTGCGATGAGGAAAACGGCCGAACTGGTCGATAATGTCATGGTGCAATTCGGCGAACTGGGCGATGGTTTCGAAGGTCTCGCGATGCGTCAAGGACACGATCTCAGACAGGCGGTTGTAAAGCTCCACGGATTTTGCTTGTACTTTGCGAGATTCCGCGTGTTGCAATGGCATGTAAAAGAATACTCGTTGAATAGGTGCGAGCCCCTTGTCCTTGCCTTCCATCGCGCCTTCAACACAAAGCTTCAATGCTGCCTTGTCTTTGGCAAAAGCTGCAGCCGTGTTGCGATATATGTTACGGCGAAACTGATCCAGCAAGAGAATCAGCGCCAGTCGACCGGTGGGTTCGTGTGCCCAGTGGTCAAGTTGCCCTTCTGACGCCTTATCGACATCGTCGGCAAACTCACTCTTGCATTCCTGATCGAATACCTCGTCCGTGCCGAACCAGACATCCATGCGCCGGTCTATTTGTGGCGCTGTAAGTTCCTTTTCCCTGAACCAGAATTCCAGAATTGCGTCGATGCGAATCTGATCGTCATCCGTAATCGTCGCATCCATGCTCTCACTAAGCAGTTTGACCGACATGTCGATACTCTCATTCTTATTTATGAGTGCGAACCAGGTCACGAAATTGACGCTGGCGGCCAATTTCCGATCCTGATTGCCTTAAACTTTAGCAGATGATGACTGATGCTACCCGAAATCCGTCCCGTAACGCACGCGATACTGGTCGTGCCCAATCGGACTGGGCCATGCGCATGCTCAATATCGCGGTATTTTTCACCTGTCTGGCGGCCTGCGGCGGGCCAGCAACAGCTCCGGAAGAAGCGGTACGCTTATGGGTGCAGCAGGGGCACGAGGCCGTGGAGCAAAAGGAACGACGAACACTCGTCAAGATGATCTCGCCGGCCTACACTGATGCACGTGGCAACAGTCGCGATAACATTGAGAATCTGTTTCGCCTCTATTTCTTGCGCCAACACAATATCGGTTTGCTAACGCGCATAGAGGAGCTCCACGTTATCGGTGATTCGGCCGCGGAGCTCGTGCTCGTGGTAGCTATGGCAGGGACGAACGATGGCGTATTTGGCTTTAGCGCTGATGCGTACCGATTCGAAATGGAGCTGGAATTCGACGGCGACGAATGGCTGCTTATCGCGGCTCGTTGGGGTGAGATTGGCGGAGACGTGCACTAACATTCCATCAATAGCATTGACGGCGTACTGGTCTGCGCGGAGGATCGGAGAATGTACAAGCGAATCCTGGCACACAAAACAAGCCTGATTCTGGCTGCGTGTATTCTGTCATCGTGCGCAAGCATGGACACGTTCGTCAGTGCGCCGGGAGTCAGCCTCAGAAACGTGCAGTTAACGGATTTTGGTTTTTCAGGGCAGACATTCCTGCTGTCGTTCGATATCACCAATCCGAATTCGTTTCCGTTGCCGATCAATAAAGTTTCGTACGGAGTTGAACTTGACGGCCAGCAATTCGCGAGCGGTAATGTGGAATGTGCAGTCGTTATAGCGGCGCAGGGCGACGGGGAAATCGTAATCAGCGTGGAGCTCGATTTATTGCGAACAGCACCGCAGCTGCTCTATATAGTGCGCGACGGCGCCACCCGGGATATTCCCTATGAGCTCAAAGGCCAACTTGGCGTCGATATCCCATTTGCAAAGCCCCTGACATTCAAAAGGACGGGTGAGATTCGGCTGAGCGCGCGGTAATTTTGGGCATTCAGGAACTCAGCAACTGCCTGGCGTAGGTATGGTTACGCGCGCAACCAAATTCCAACCGCCTCGAATCACCGCGAAACAGGCTCCAAAGCCGCGATTTTGACCGCAAAAACTGCGTTTGTGGCCGTGCAGTAGCGGCGCGCGGGATTCGTCGCATATACTCGATTGATCGGGCAGCCACAGCAACATCGGCACCATCGAGCGGAAATTTACGCAATTTCCCACGCCAGTGCTTTCATGTGCGCAGTCCAATTCGGCGCTTCGGCGCCACCTCAATAAGAAATTATTCAGGGCGCGCAGGACGCGCATCCTTCAGGGTTCTTATGACCGAGCAAATCGCGAGAGGTCTATATGACCCGGCATTCGAGCGCGACAGCTGCGGTTTTGGCCTGATTGCAAATCTCGATGACATGCCGAGTCACTGGGTCGTTGAAACAGCGATCTCCGCCCTCGCGCGCCTGACACACCGCGGCGCCGTCGCCGCGGATGGCAAAACTGGAGATGGTTGTGGCTTGTTGATCAAGTTCCCGCAGTCGTTCTTGCGGGCCGTTGCAGAGGAGCTTGGCCTGCAACTGGGCGATCGATTTGCGGTCGGGATGGTTTTTCTGAATCAGGACGAGGAACGCGCGGACGCGGCTCGCGAAACAATTGATACAGCCATCGCAGATTTCGGACTCGAGGTCGCGGGCTGGCGCAAAGTACCGACGGATCCGACCGTGTGTGGTGAGCAGGCGTTAAGATCAATGCCGCGAATCGAGCAGGTCTATGTCAATGCACCACAGGGCATGCCACGAGGACCCTTCAATCGCCGCTTGTTTCTTGCGCGGCGCCGTGTCGAGAAAAAGATTGGAGATGGCGACACTTACATCGTGAGCCTGTCGTCGATCACGATTGGCTACAAGGGCATGGTCATGCCCAGCGTGCTGTCGGAATTCTATCCGGATCTGCGGGACCCACATATCGAATCGTCGGTGTGCATATTTCATCAGCGTTTTTCGACGAATACGACGCCGCAGTGGCGGCTTGCGCAACCGTTTCGATTCCTTGCGCATAACGGCGAGATCAATACGATTCAGGGCAACCGCAACTGGGCGATTGCACGTACAAAGAATTTTATCTCGGACAAGCTTGACGATATTTCCGATCTTGATCCGCTGATATCGCTGGTCGGCTCGGACTCTTCCACTCTTGATAACATGCTCGAAGTCCTGCGCGCGGGTGGTATGGATGTATTGCAGGGCATGCGTATCCTGATGCCGCCGGCTTGGCAGTCCATCGATGACCTCGATCCGGATGTGCGTGCGTTCTATGAATTTTTTGACTGCCAGATGGAACCCTGGGATGGTCCGGCGGCAATCGTGCTGACAGATGGTCGTTACGCGGCCTGTTGCCTGGATCGAAATGGATTGCGTCCGGCGCGCTACGTCATTACCAAAGATCGCCACTTTACGGTTGCCTCCGAGATCGGCATATACGACTACGATGAAAAAGACGTAGTCAGAAAAGGGCGTCTTGGTCCGGGAGAGATGCTAGCGGTCGATCTGGTCAATGGCGTCTTGCTCGAAAACGACGACATCCATGACATCCTGAAGACGCGCGCTCCCTACAAGAAATGGCTGAAGCAAGGTGTCCGCTATCTCGACTCGGAACTCATCGACACGCACATCGCTGCGGAACCGATGGATCCAGCGACGCTGGCCAGTTATCAGAAGATGTTCAACCTGAGCCGGGAAGAGTTGCACGACATCGTCGCGGTGCTGGCGGAGCAGGAACTGGAAGCCGTCGGGTCGATGGGAGATGACACACCAATGGCCGTGTTGTCGGAGCAGGTACGCTCACCGTTTGACTATTTTCGACAGCAGTTTGCACAGGTGACAAATCCGCCGATCGATTCATTGCGCGAAAGCATCGTGATGTCTTTGCGGACCAACATTGGACGCGAGTTCAGTTTGTTCGACATTGGGCCCGAACATGCGAAGCAGGTCATCATGAATTCGCCAGTCTTGTCACAGCGAAAGCTGCGCCAGTTATTGAGCGATGACATGTTTGGCGACAAGCACATGTTCATTGATCTCAATGTCGATGCATCGCTGTCTTTGCCCGACGCACTCGATCAGATTTGTGCACAGGCGGAAGAAGCTGTACGCAACGGCAGCTTGATATTGATGCTTAGCGACCGATACCTCGATCGCGGCAAGTTGCCCGTACATGCGTTGCTTGCGACGGGGGCGGTGCATCACCATCTTGTGCGCAAGGAATTACGTTGCGATGCAAACATCATCGTTGAAACCGGTGTCGCACGCGACGCACACCACTTCGCGTGCCTGATTGGTTATGGCGCGACGGCCGTTTATCCGTATCTTGTGTATCAGTCGCTGCACGATATTGCACAGCGCGGCAATCTCGACAAACAAAAACAACTGGGTCGCAGCTTTCGCCGCGGTATTCGCAAAGGATTGCTCAAGGTGATGTCGAAGATGGGCATTTCGTCGGTGTCCAGTTATCGTGGTGCACAGCTGTTCGAGATCGTTGGATTCCACGAGGAGATTGTGGAGCGTTGTTTCAAGGGCACGGTTTCACGAATTCAAGGCGCCAATTTCAACGACTTGCGAGAAGATCAAGAGCAACTCGCGGCCGCGGCGTGGGATCCTCGCGTGCCAGTGTCTCAAGGCGGTCTTCTCAAGTACATGCATGACGGTGAATATCATTGTTTCAACCCGGATGTTGTGGCGACGCTGCAGTCCGCCGTTCGCACTGGAGACTTCGAGCGTTACATGGAGTATGCGAGGCTTGTGAACGACCGGCCTGTCGCGACCTTGCGCGACCTCATGGCGGTGCGGCCGCTAGGCGCGCCCGTGCCGCTGGCCGAGGTTGAGAGTGCTGACGAAATTATGCCGCGTTTCGATAGTGCCGGCATGTCGTTGGGGGCGCTATCTCCGGAAGCGCACGAAGCCCTTGCGATTGCGATGAATCGCATCGGCGCGCGATCAAATTCGGGGGAGGGTGGAGAGGATCCCTCGCGATTCGGCACGGAGCGCGTATCGAAGATCAAACAGGTGGCATCAGGTCGATTCGGCGTTACGGCCGAGTATCTCGTCAATGCTGAAGTGATCCAAATCAAGATTGCGCAGGGGGCCAAGCCCGGCGAAGGTGGGCAACTTCCTGGACACAAGGTCAACGAGATGATTGCGCGGCTGCGCTATGCAAAGCCTGGGGTAGGCCTTATTTCACCGCCGCCGCATCACGACATTTACTCGATCGAGGATCTCGCGCAGTTGATATTCGATCTCAAACAGGTCAATCCCGAAGCGCTTGTGTCGGTAAAGCTTGTCGCCGAGCCCGGTGTTGGTACGATCGCTGCAGGTGTCGTAAAAGCCTATGCCGACCTGATCACAATTTCGGGTTATGACGGCGGCACTGGAGCAAGTCCTCTGAGTTCGGTCAAGTACGCGGGTAGCCCGTGGGAGCTGGGTCTGTCCGAGGTACACCAGGTGCTTCGCGGCAACGATTTGCGGCACAAGGTTCGCTTGCAAACAGATGGCGGCCTGAAAACCGGCCTCGATGTCATCAAAGCTGCGATGCTGGGTGCCGAGAGCTTCGGTTTTGGCACGGCACCGCTGGTTGCACTCGGCTGCAAGTACTTGCGAATCTGCCATCTGAATAACTGCGCGACCGGCGTCGCGACGCAAAACAATATCCTGCGCAGCGAGTACTTCACTGGCTTGCCTGACATGGTCATCAATTTCTTCCGCTTTGTCGCGCAGGAGATGCGCGAACTCATGGCCGAGCTTGGTGTCCGCAGTCTCGATGAACTCATCGGCAGAGTCGATCTCTTCGAACTGCAGCCAGGTGCGACGAAGCGCCAGGCGCGGCTCGATCTGACGCCGATCGTGTCGAACGGCGGTCTGGCGAAAGATGCACCGCAGTTTTGCACGGATTTACGCAACGATCCTTTCGATAAAGGTGAACTCGCCGAGGAGATGCTGACAGCTGCAATGCCTGCGATCGAGTCAAAATCCGGTGGCCGCTTTGGTTTCGAAGTGCGCAATTTCAACCGTTCCATCGGCGCTCGACTTGCGGGTGAAATTGCGCGACGGCATGGTAACAACGGCATGTCCGAGGCGCCGATTGATGTTCTGCTACGCGGAACGGCGGGACAAAGTCTTGGTGTCTGGAATGTTGCGGGGCTCAATCTTACGCTGATCGGCGACGCCAACGACTATGTGGGCAAGGGCATGGCCGGTGGTCGTATTGTCATTCGGCCGCCGGAGGACGTGGCCTACATTGCTCGGGAAACTCCCATTATCGGCAACACTTGCCTGTACGGAGCAACCGGCGGCGTACTGTTCGCCGCGGGTACGGCCGGTGAGCGATTCGCCGTTCGAAATTCGGGTGCGACGGCCGTTATTGAAGGTGCAGGCGATCATTGTTGCGAATACATGACCGACGGTGTCGTTGTGGTACTCGGTCGGACAGGCGTCAATTTCGGAGCGGGCATGACAGGGGGGTTCGCCTATGTGCTCGATATCGATCGCAATTACGTCGATCGCTACAACCATGAACTCATTGATATTCATCGCGTGACGCCAGAGAACATGGAGGCGCATCTGCACCACCTGCGATCCCTGATCATGCAGCATGTCGAGGCGACCGGTAGCGAGTGGGGTAACATGATCCTTGATGATTATCGTACGTTCCTGCCGAAATTCTGGGTCGTGAAACCGAAAGCGGCCGAGCTCAGCCTGCTGATCGAATCCTTGCGTCAGGCGGCATAAGCAAACGATGCCAAAACATCCCTTACAGTTTCTGGAAATTCCACGGCGCAATCCGGGCAAAGAAGTGGCCGAGGAACGCATTCTCCACTTTGGTGAAATTTACGGCCACTATGATGGCGCAAACGCGGCGGCGCAGGCGGGCCGCTGCATCGACTGTGGCAATCCCTACTGCGAGTGGAAATGCCCGGTACACAACTACATTCCGAATTGGCTGGATCTCATTGAGCAAGGCAAATTGTTCGAGGCCGCCGAACTCTCGCACCAGACAAATTCACTGCCCGAAATTTGCGGCCGCATCTGTCCGCAAGACCGCTTATGCGAAGGCGCATGCACGCTCAATGATGGTATCGGCGCGGTCTCGATAGGCAGCATCGAAAAGTACATCACCGATGAAGCTATCAAACAAGGATGGCGGCCCGACATGTCGCATGTCGTTGACACGGGCAAGCGTGTCGGCATCGTCGGTGCCGGACCGGCGGGGCTCGCGGCAGCCGACGTTCTCGCCCGGCAGGGTATTCGGTCGGTCGTCTACGATTCCTATCCGGAAATCGGTGGGTTGCTGACGTACGGCATTCCGCCATTCAAGCTCGAAAAACGAATCGTCGATCAGCGCCGCGAAATTCTTGAGCGCATGGGAGTGGAGTTCGTACTGAATACACGCATAGGTGAGGATAAATCGTTTGACGAACTCACGCACGAGTACGATGCCGTGTTTCTGGGCATGGGAACCTACACTTATGTGCGCGGTGAATTTCCGGGCGAGAATCTAGCCGGCGTGTACGCGGCATTGCCGTACCTGGTCGCAAACGTCTACCGTGAACTCGACTGCGATGATGACTCCATCCCCTACGTGGATCTGGACGGGTTAAACGTTGTCGTTCTCGGTGGTGGCGACACGGGCATGGATTGCAATCGCACGGCAATCAGGCAGGGCGCGGCCAGCGTGCGCTGCGTATATCGCAGGGATGAGAAAAACATGCCGGGATCTAGACGCGAGGTTGCCAACAGCAAAGAAGAAGGCGTCGAATTTCTGTTTAACCGCCAGCCAGTCGAAATTATTGGCACGGACGAGGTCACGGGCGTCCGGGTGATAGAGACTCGCCTGGGCAAATTGGGTGCGGATGGCCGCAGGCAAGCTGAACCAGTGCCCGGGACTGAGGAAATTCTTCCGGCCGAGGCCGTGGTCATTGCATTTGGATTCCGGCCCAATCCGCCAGCGTGGTTTGGTGACTACTCCATAGAAACATTGCCTAGCGGCAAGGTGCGTGTCGCGGCACTTGGCGAATACAAGTTTCAGACGACGAACCCAGACGTTTTTGCGGGCGGCGACATGGTGCGTGGCTCGGACCTCGTCGTCACGGCCGTCTTCGAAGGCCGTGAAGCGGCCAAGGGTATCGCCGCGTATCTCGGTGTCTGATGCGGCGAGCGGATTTTCAGCTAAAATAATAAGCTGGAGGTTCTTTTATGCCTGGACTGGGAGAAATCGTACGAGAATTGCGGCGCCGCCGCGTATTCAGAACCGCCGCGATCTACATCGTCGGCGTGTGGGTCCTGCTGGAAGTCATTGCGTTGGCATTCCAGTCTTTCGGCATACCGGACACTGCGTTGCAGTACATATGGCTGGCAGGTATAGCCGGTTTTCCGCTCGCCCTCATATTTGGCTGGCGATACGACTTCACGGCGGCAGGCATTGTGCGCACGCCGCCAGCAGACGGCGCCGACACGACAGATCTCAGTCTTCGCAATTTCTGACTACATCATCCTGATTACGCTCGCCCTGGTCGCCGTGATCTTCGCAGGCAGCAGCATCAACGAGATTCGACAGGGACCGCTGCGAGGCGCCGGACCCTGGTATGTGGCGGCCGATCTTGCTACGACAATAGCCGTGCTGCCGCTCGAGAATCTGTCAGGAGACACCGACCAGGAATTCCTGTCTGCTGGTCTTCATGCCGCGTTGATAACGACGTTGTCGCGAATCACCCGGTTCAGGGTCACCTCGCGTTTTTCGTCGCGACGTGTCACTGGGGATATGTCGCTTGCGGATATTGGCGAGATGCTGGGCGTCGACAAGATACTCTCGGGCTCGGTCATGCGAGAAGGCGACCAGGTTCGTGTCAACGTGACGCTCGTTGACGCTCAGACCGAGCAACTATTGTGGACCGAGAGCTTCACTCGCGAGTTCGACGGCTTGATATCAATGCAGAATGAGGTTGCCAGCGCCGTCGCTCGCGAAGTGAAGGTGCAGCTGACGGTCGATGAAGAGCGGCAGCTTGCTGTGACCGATGGACCTGATTCGGCCACCTATGAGGCCTACCTGAAAGGCATGTTTCAGCTGCACAAGGGCTCGCCGCGAGCTTACCGGCGTGCGATCGAGATATTTACGGAAGCGGTCGAGAACGATCCCACGAGCGCACTGGCCTACGCAGGTCTTGCGATCGGCTACTCGCAGCTTGGTCATAGCCCGTACCCGGTCGCCGGCGCTTATCCGCGCGCGAAAGAAGCAGCACAGCGCGCGCTTGAATACGATTCCGATCTCGCGGAGGCATACCTTGCTGTCGGCATGTACAAGATCTATTACGAGTGGGATTTTGCGGGCGGTGAAGAGGCCTTCTTGCGCGCCCTTGAACTCAACCCGCTGTCCCCTTTCTACACGGCCTGGCTCGCAGATCAGTATCGCGATGCGGGTATGTATGAAAAAGCGATTGAAGAAGCGCAGATCACGCTCGGCCTGAATCCGAACTATCCTGTCGCCTGGCTTGCGCTTGGACAAACTTACCTGGACATGGGCCGGGTCGACGAGGCGATTGAGGCGCACGAACACCTGCGCAACAATCGCTTCTGGGGATTCGCCTTCGCTGCGACGCTCGCCACTGCCGATCGCGACGAAGATGCAGCGGCTGTGCTCGATTTCATTAATAAAAAAGAAAACAACCCTTTCACGTTATCCCTTATCTACGGCGGACTCGAGGATCGTGAAGAGACGATGAAATGGATGCAGTCCGCCAGAGACGAGAAAATACCTTGGTTCCCGTGGCTGGTGACGTGGTTCCCGCAAACGAAATCGATGCATGATGATCCGCGCACGCAGCAATTCGCGGCCGAACTCGGCATCGAGTTTCCCGACTAGTCACTATCCTCAAGCACGTATAATTGCCACAGGTCTTTGCGCGTCATGTGCAGAAACGGGCGCAGCGCCAACAGGCCGGTCTTGCCGATGCTGTTTTCCAGGTATTCCATTTCGGTGAATTTTTCGCGAGTGCGATCGCCAACGGGCACATCAAGTCCGTTTTCGCGCATCATCAATACACCTTTGGCGCGCAACGCGAGTTCGGTGTACAAACGCAGATAACAGAGCATATCGACGACGACGGGACCGTCGAACTTATCGCGCAAATCGTGCAGGAAGAGTCCGATTTTTGACTCGGCAAACTCACCCGAATTAATTTGATAGAGCAGGCGCGCATCGGCGTCGAAGTCCAGTTCGAGCCACTCGTGCATATGCGCCGCGCTTCTTCTGAAAACGATGGTTAGCACGAGCGGAAAAAACACCATAATGCAAAGAGTCGTTAATATCGGCGGTAGCAGGAAGTGATTGAAAGCGGAGTGCAGCACTATCGCGCCCACGAGTCCCGGTATGTACAAGATTGGGTTGATCTTCATATGTCGCTCGGTCAGCGTTTGCGAGATGATGGAAAAGATAGCCGTGACTGCGCCGTGCATCATTGCAGTACCAAAGCCACGTACGATCCATAAGGCAATATGCGCGTCGCCGTGGGACTGCAGGTAGTAAAGGTTTTCGACGAACGCGAACCCGGCACCGACAGCGAATCCCATGATCGCACTGTCAACGAGAAAACCTATTCGATTCAGGCGGAACAACAACACGATGACCAGCGCCTTCAACACTTCCTCGCTGATCGGCGACACGTATTGCGGAAAGCTAGGGTTACTGACTTGGATCTGCAGTTGTTCGCTCAGAAAGCCGTTGACGAAATACGCCAGCACCGTCATGAGCGCACCGCAGGCGATGACCCACAGGATCGTTTTGAAGCGAATCAGTTTGTAGCTGTCCAGGTAGAGCAGGACAACGAGGAAGATCAGGACAGGGAAAAGTCCGACCGGTGCGCGGATCAGGATATCTGTGAACATGTCACAGTATTTTAAGCGATATCATCCATTCGTCGCTAAGTCGTTCACCGTGCTCGTAGCCAGTCGCATAACCTACTGATAACGTCATTGGCAGGCGGTGCGCCAACGTGAATTCGAGGTCGAGCTGTGCGCCGAGCGTCGAAACTGTACGCTCTGTGGCTTTTCCGACATCGGTACGCAGCCCGCTGAGGAACACGGCAGGCCGAATATGCTTGAGAAAAAAGCTCGGGGAACCCACTTCGCGGAATCGAATCGGCGGCAGATTCCACTCCAGCGTCGATTTTACGAAGTTGGTGCCGCTGATCTCGTCAATGTCAAACGCCGGCATGCTGTAGTACTCGCGGTAGCGTTTTTCGTCACGATTATCGACGTAGTTATTGCCGAATCCGCCAAAATAGAAATTGCCGAGTGGATCCGTCGGATCGCCGTCGCTCTCGCCCGCGGCGTTGTAAAGCCAGATTGAAGAGTGCTTCCATGGCAGGGCGAAGCCGAAATCCAGGCCGACATGCGATTTTACCACCGTGCTGAAGTCGGACTCGTCAGACGTCACATCGACTTCCCAGCGATAGCCTTTCTCGTGATCGACGGCGCCAATCGAGCTTCGTGTGTTCGAGTAACTCAGGCCTATGCTGGCAGAGAGAATGTCTTCAATAACCAGCGTGGGAACATTCTGGTTGCCGGGCAATGTGTCGAGACCCGTGAAGTACGCGACCGCGGCGAAAAAATCCAGTTTCCTGGGCCGATCGAAGATCAAGGCACGCTCATAGCCGATGATGTAGGCGTCGCCCTTGCGGCTACGCTTAGTAGGTCCGGCCAGGTCATAAAAATCAGCGCCATTGTGCCAATACTGGACGTACCAGTTGAGGGCTTCGTATTCGAGATTGACGTGCACCTGTTCAGATGACGGTAATTCATCGTCCCAGGAGAAACTCGTCGTCAAGCCCAGTCGATGTAGCTGTGCGGGATCGCTCCATTGAAATGTCCAGCCCAGCGCCTCGGTATCACGATAGCCCTCGATAATCGGGTACCCCGAATCGTAGCCCAGCTCACGATACGGGCGGTATTTGCCGCGAGCGCGTATTAATTCTTCGGGATCGTATTTCTCGAGCGTCTTAATGACGTTCCAGTCGGTGACGATCGCATGTTTTTCGGCAATCTCTTTGCCGAGAAACGTGATTGAACTGAAGTCCTCAAGAATCACGGGATCTAATTTCTTTGGGACGAATCCCTGGCCCGTGTATTCAAAAACGGTTAATGAGCCGTCCTGCATCGGTATCGGGCGAAACAACCCCGTTTCGGTGTTGCTGACCGCCTCCATAATGTCGGTTTCTAAATCGAAGTAGAAAATGTTTGACACGCCTGTGTAAAAAGAACTGCCATACAGGGTCTTCGAGTCTGACGAAAACACGAATCCCTCTGGTGCCGCCGGTGTGAACTCGAACTCCCGGATCGGATCGACTTTTTCCTCTAACAGGTCCGCAATCCTGAACACCCTGAGATATTGCCGGCCGTCTATCTCACCGACTGATGCCGAGAGCATCTCGCCGTCCGCGGAAATATCCATTTCATAGGCCACGTGACCGTAGGGCCAGGCATACACGAGGCTCCACTCGGTGTACGGGTACGGTATACGTACCAGCGACACGTAACCGTTCAGATGTCGAAGCCCCCACAACGAGCGATCGGTGGCGTTAAAAGCGAGATCGCCTATGCGCGCATCTTTCAACAACATGCGTGCCTCACCCGTATCGACGTTGACGGCCATCAGATCGCGGAAAGCAAGATTGTCGGCGGTGTAAAAAAACGTCCGACTCGCAGGATCGTATGCGGATGACGTCACGCGATAGGTCATCGGACCCTTGATATCGACCACGTGCTCGACCTCACCGGTCTGCAGTGACATCTTGCCCACGTGAGCGACGACACCCGGGTAGCGAAATGCGCCGATCATCTCGCCGCGTTCTTCGTCGATAAACGAACGCGAAATTGAACCGAGCGTCTGCGTCGTCAAAGGGGTTGTTGCAGTGATCGGGTATTCGCGGAGAACCCGAAGATTGGCATTCTGGAATTCGTGCTCGAAGGCGATCCAATCATTCCAGGCGTCCTTGAGGGGCAAGCCAAAAACACGTGTGAATTGTTTCGAGTAGTAGCGCTCGCTGTCTTCACCACGCCGCAGCCAGTCAATCAGATGCTGCGGCGTGTATTCGTAGGCGAGATAGCTGATAAATCGCGTGCCGTACAAATAGGCGTTGACGCCAGCCTGGAAGTCGACACTGACGCCTGCCGATACGATGCCTAAGTTGCTGTAGAAGTACGCGTCGTCGCGAACCATGGAGCGAAACACCATTTCGTCGTAAGCGCCCTGGGCGCGACCAACGCCACCGGACATCCACGTTTCCATGAAAACGACCGCGCCCTCGAGATACCAGCGAGGCGAGCTGAGGCGGGGCACCGTAAGGTAGTTGTAGAGTATCGACTCCGGATGCCGGTCCGTATGCCGGGGCTTGCCGCCGAAGAAACGTCGCCAGCGACGGTCCTGTGAGTTCGCGACGTCCATGTTGGCGATATGCACGAGCTCATGATTCATGATCATGAAGATTCGTTCACTGCTCGGCATGGTCTCGAGCGTCCGGCTGGCCGGAGCGATATAAACCGAAATTCCGTTATACGGTGAGGCGCTGGCTCCAGCATTACCGTAGTCACTCAGGTCGGTCAGCACGATGGTCGACTTCTCGTGCGGCTCCCATTCGAACATCTGGCGTTGGAAGTCCAATGAATTATGGAAATTGCGCAAAACGTGCGGCACGAGGTGGGTCTGAAACGGATCGAAGTAGAGCAGCCGTACTTCGTCCGTTTCGACGACATCCATTTCGAAGGCTGCCGCGTTCGCCTTATCGGCGAACAGGAGTAAAGTGGATAGTCCGATCAGGATTGCGCTACGGATAACAACATCCTCTTTCTTGTATTTGTTGCGGAGCCATATCTGCCTGGGCAACGACGCGGGTCCTCCGCCGTTGGGCAAGAGGACCCTTGTCGTGTTGATGCAAATGACAGCGACTATTTCATATCGCCGCGTTGCAGGCTTCGTTGTGCATCCGCACGCAGAGATTGACGGAACGAGTCGCTGTTACGCAAGGCGGCACGAAACGTATCGTTACGCATGGCATTTAGAAACGCGTCGCTGCGCATGGCATTTAGAAACGCGTCATTGCGCATGACGCTCAAAAGTGCGTCATTGCGCATGACGCTCATGAATGCATCGCTACGAAGCGCATCACGGAACGCGTCACTGCGAAGAGCGCTGATGAAAGCGTCATTGCGCATGGCATTCAGGAAAACGTCGCTGCGAAGCATACCGCGAAATACATCGTTGGCCAGCGCGTCACGAAAAGCATCATTGCTTAGTGCGCTACGGAATGCGTCACTCAGCAACAAACTACGAAACGCGTCACTGGCGAAGAGTTCGGCGAACTCGAGGTCTGCAGCAAGCACATCTGCCAGTGCGACATTGTTTCTCAATGCATCCGCCAGAAGGACATCACCGTCCAAAGCGCCGCGAGCAGCATCGCTCAGCAAGGCAGCGCGAAACGCCTCATTTCTAAAAATACTCAGAAATGCATCGTTCCGTGCAATGCTCAGGAACGCATCGCTGCGCATTATCGTGAGAAACGCGTCGCTGCGCAGAGCCTCCAGGAACGCATCGCTGCGTAACGCACTAAGCAACGCGTCGTTGCGAAGTACACTCATGAACATGTCGCTACGCATTGCCGCGATAAACGCATCGCTGCGTAACGCGGAGATAAATGCGTCGCTGCGCAGGGCGTTGATAAATACATCGCTGC
>JACZSM010000107.1 GCA_022574185.1 Pseudomonadota bacterium | reverse complement strand
CGCTCCCGTCAAGCGGGATCGAGACATACGGGCGATCACCACCTGTGTTCAAATACGCAATGCGTCAAATCGTCCTCGACACCGAAACCACGGGCCTCGCCGTCAGCAAGGGCCACCGCATCATCGAAATCGGCTGCATTGAACTCGTCAATCGTCGTCTGACGGGCCGCGAGTTTCACTGCTTCCTCAACCCGGATCGCAACATCGAAGAGGGCGCCGAGCGCGTCCACGGCATCAGCGACGAAGACCTGCAGACGGCACCACGATTTACCGACATCGCTGACGAGTTCCTCGCATTCATCAAAGACGCCGAACTCGTCATTCACAATGCTGAATTCGATGTTGGCTTCATCGAGAATGAGCTCAAGCTCATGCAACACGCGCAACCGAAGATCACCGAGCACGCGAGTGTGCTCGATACGCTGGCACTGGCGCGCAAGGTCCATCCGGGACAACGCAACAGCCTCGATGCATTGTGCAAGCGCTACGACGTCGATGCCTCGAAGCGCAATGTGCATGGCGCGCTCATAGACGCTGAGCTGCTCGCACTCGTGTACCTGGCGATGACGGGCGGCCAGACAGCGCTGTCTCTTGATGCCGAGGTCGAAACTGCAGTTCGACTCGGGCAAAGCTCTGCCGACGTTAGCCAGGCCGGCGAGCTCAATCTCGTCGTCATCAAAGCCAGTGACGAGGAGGCCGCGGCCCACGAGGCCATGCTCGAGAAACTCCGTGAAGCAGGCGCCTGCGTCTGGGATCGCGCCGAAGAGTCGGCATAAGGTCTGCAAAAAGTCGCCCGAACAGTCTGCTAGAATCGTTCGATCGCCCCGAATAAGGAATAATGAATGGCGCACACGATGGCAGGAGCCGCGCGAGATAATTTCCTCGGCAATTCGCCGATCTGGTACAAGCTGACGATTATCGGCTTCCTGATCCTTAACCCGATCCTGGTGACGATCAATCCATTCCTCGCCGGGTGGGCGTTGGTGATTGAGTTCATTTTCACACTGGCGATGGCGCTCAAGTGTTATCCATTGCAGCCCGGTGGCCTGCTGGCGGCGGAGGCGATTCTCCTGGGTATGGCGACTCCCGCGATGGTGTTCCACGAGACCGAGGCCAATTTCCCGGTCATCATGCTTTTGATGTTCATGGTTGCGGGCATCTACTTCCTGCGCGAGATGCTGCTCTACGTGTTCACGAAGATTCTGCTGGGCGTGCGCTCGAAAGTCATGTTGTCGCTGATGTTTTCGTTCGTCTCGGCGTTCCTGTCGGCGTTTCTCGATGCCCTGACCGTGACGGCCGTGATTATCACGGTGGCCGTGGGCTTTTACGGCGTCTACCACAAGGTTGCGTCGGGCAAGAAACACGGCCAGAGTCACGATCATGGCTCGGACGACGAGGTCGCCTCGCTGCATCGCGAAGACCTCGTGCAATTCCGGGCGTTTCTGCGCAGCCTGATGATGCACGGTGCCATCGGCACGGCGCTCGGTGGTGTGACGACGCTCGTCGGTGAGCCGCAAAACCTGTTGATCGCCAAGATCATGGGTTGGAACTTCGCCGAGTTCTTCATGATCATGGCGCACATATCGATGCCCGTGCTGATCGTCGGTCTGATTACCTGCATGTTGCTCGAGACCTTCAAGGTGTTTGGCTATGGTGCGCAGCTGTCGCCCAAGGTTCGCGAGGTACTCGAAGATCACGACAGGATCATGACCGAGAAGCGCACCCATGCGGAGAAATCGGCCATCGTCGTGCAAGGTGTGGTCGCGTTGATATTGGTCATCGTGTTGGGTTTTCATCTCGCCGAACCCGGCGTCGTGGGTCTGCTCGTGATCGTGCTGGCGACCGCATTCAACGGCATCACCGAAGAGCACCGCATTGGCCAGGCATTCGAAGAGGCGCTGCCCTTTACGGCCCTGCTGGTCGTGTTTTTCTCGATCGTGGCCGTGATCGACAATCAGGGCCTGTTCACGCCCGTGATCGACTGGGTCAGAACTTACGAGGGCAAGGAGCAACAAGCGCTGTTCTATATGGCCAACGGTGTGCTGTCGATGATCAGTGACAATGTGTTCGTCGCCACCGTGTACATCAAGGAGGTGCACGAGCTGTTCCTGAACGGCGAGATCACACGTGAGCAGTTCGACGCACTTGCGGTCGCGATCAACACGGGCACCAATATCCCGAGTGTTGCGACGCCGAACGGCCAGGCCGCATTCCTGTTCCTGCTGACCTCGGCACTGGCGCCGCTGATTCGTCTGTCCTACGGGCGCATGGTGTACATGGCGTTGCCCTACACAGTCACGATGAGCACTACGGGCCTGGCCGCACTCTGGTTCCTGGGCTAATCCCGTTTCGCCCGCGTGGCGGGCTCCTACAGATTTCGTATCGAGCCCTGTAGGAGCCGACCATGCCGGCGATTTCCACACTTACATGTGTTATCTAGGGCGCCATGTCTTTTGATCTAAAAGAATTGCGCATCGGCGTGATCGGTCTCGGCTATGTCGGCTTGCCGCTCGCGGTTGAATTTTCAAAGCATTACCCGACGCTGGGCTTCGATATCAAAGCCGCGCGAATCGAAGAGCTTGAAGCCGGTAACGATGCGACGCTCGAGGTCTCCGCGGACGAGCTACGAGCAACCAGCAAACTGACGTTTACGACAGATCCTGCGGCGCTTGCCAATTGCAATTTCTACGTCGTGACGGTACCGACGCCGCTCGGCGACGGCAACCGGCCATTGCTGACACCGTTGCGACATGCCAGTGCAACACTTGGTGGCCTGCTGAAAAAAGGCGACATTGTCGTCTACGAATCAACCGTGTATCCGGGTGCGACCGAAGAAATCTGCGTGCCAATCCTCGAAAAAACTTCTGGGTTGCAGATGAACGATGACTTTTACGTTGGCTACAGCCCCGAGCGCGTCAACCCGGGCGACAAGCAACATCGCTTGCCGTCGATTCTCAAGGTGACGTCGGGGTCGACGCCCGAAGCGGCTGACTTCATCGATGCCGTGTATCAGTCGATCATTACGGCCGGCACGCACAAGGCCTCGAGTATCAAGGTTGCCGAGGCGGCCAAAGTGATCGAAAACACGCAACGCGACGTCAATATCGCATTGGTCAATGAACTGGCGATGATTTTCGAGCGTGTCGGTATCGACACCGAGGAAGTGCTCGAGGCGGCCGGCACGAAATGGAATTTCCTGCCGTTTCGCCCGGGACTGGTCGGCGGCCATTGCATCGGCATCGATCCCTACTATCTTACTTACAAAGCGCAGCAACTCGGCTATCACCCGCAGATGATCCTCGCGGGACGACGCATCAACGACGACATGCCGATTTATATCGCGTCACAGATCGTCAAACGCATGTTATCCGCCGGTGTGGCGCCACGCGAGTCACGCGTGCTCATCCTGGGCCTGGCGTTCAAGGAAAACTGCCCCGACGTGCGCAATACCAAGGTTGTCGATATCGTCGATGAGCTCGATTCCTACGGCGCCAGCGTGGATGTGCACGATCCCTGGGTTAATGCGGAGGAAGCCATGGCAGAGTACGGCATCGA
>JACZSM010000106.1 GCA_022574185.1 Pseudomonadota bacterium | reverse complement strand
TGCGGCGAATCCTGATCCGGGCACGAGCATGGCGCCCTATCGCCTGTACAACATCGGCAATCAGCAACCCGTCGAACTCATGCGCTACATCGAAGTGATCGAGGAGTGCCTCGGCAAGAAAGCCGAGATGAACATGCTGCCATTGCAGCCCGGCGACGTGCCCGACACCTGGGCCGACACCGATGCGTTGTCGACGGACGTTGGCTATGCGCCGAGCACGACGATTGAAGTGGGTGTCAGGAACTTCATCGACTGGTATCTTGAGTATTACCAAGACGAACTCAAGCACAGCGCGTAAGAGCGACCAGCAACGTGGCCCACAGCTACACGAACCGAAAACTCACGGCAGCATACCCAACTGACCTGAAGGCCTGGCAGGCGTTGCAGGAACACCATCGTGAGGCGATGCAGGGCAAGTCGCTGCACGAATTGTTTGCAGCGGATAAGGATCGTGCCGGGAAATACTCGATCGAGAGCGGTGATTTGCTGCTCGACTATTCGAAGCATCATCTCGACGACAAGACCTGCGAGTTGCTCACGCAGCTCGCGAGCGAAGCGGATGTGCCTGCCGCAATCGAGGCGATGTTTGCGGGCGAGAAAATCAACGCGACCGAAGACCGCTCGGTATTGCATGTCGCGCTGCGCGCAAAAATCTCGGACGCCGTGGCGCTCGACACACCGGGCGTTCGCGAAGTCTGGGAAGTGCTCGCGCAAATGGAAGACTATGTCGATGCCGTGCACGCCGGATCCATACACGGTCACACGGGTAAACGGCTGGTCGACATCGTGAATATTGGTATCGGCGGTTCGGATCTCGGCCCGGTCATGGCGAGCACGGCGCTGCGGCCGTACTGGCGCGATGGCTTGCGCTTTCACAGCGTGTCCAATATCGATGGCACGCAACTGGCCGATCTCAAAGCCGAACTCGATCCTGCGACGACACTGTTTGTCATTTGTTCAAAAACATTTACGACGCTCGAGACGATGAGCAACGCGAATGCGGCACGTCAGTGGATCGTACAAGCATTGGGCGATGGCGCTGTCGAGTCGCATTTTGCGGCCGCATCGACCAATCACGAGGCGATGGACGATTTCGGTATCGGCGCCGAGCGGCGCTTCCGTTTCTGGGACTGGGTGGGCGGCCGCTACTCGATCTGGTCCGCGGTCGGTTTGTCACTGGCACTGGTCACGGGCATGGACACATTTCGCGGGCTGCTGGCGGGCGGGCGCGTCATGGACCAGCATTTTCGCCAGGCACCCATGGACGCAAACATGCCCGTGACGCTGGCACTGCTCGGCGTCTGGACCAACAATTTCTGCGGCGCGCAAACACAGGCGATATTGCCCTACGACAATCGTCTCGAGCGCTTCCCGGCGTATCTGCAGCAACTGCAGATGGAATCGAGCGGTAAGAGTGTCCGCATGGACGGCAAGCCCGTCAGCTGCGATACCGGCATGGTTATCTGGGGCGAAAGCGGCAGCAATGCACAACACTCGTTCTACCAGTTACTGCACCAGGGCACGCGATTGGTGCCGGTCGATTTTCTGTTGCCGTCCAGATCGTCAGGCGACACGCAAGTACAACACAGCCTGGCCGTCGCCAACTGCCTGGCACAATCCGAGGCGCTCATGGAGGGTGACCACCCCAGCAACACGATCGTCTTTGAAAAACTCACACCCGAGGCACTCGGCCAGCTGATCGCCCTCTACGAGCACAAGGTCTTTGTCGAGGGCGTCATCTGGGGCATCGACTCGTTCGACCAATGGGGCGTCGAGCTGGGCAAGAAACTCGTGGATGGCATCAAGAAGAGCTCGAATCCGTCCACCCGATTCTTGTTAAGCCGTCTGTAGGAGCCCGCTCCCGTCAAGCGGGATCGAGACATGCGGGCGATCTCAAATGCCGCTACCCAACCCGCTCTCTTGATGACGAGACTTCCAGTTTCACACCAAGCGCAGACAGCAATCGACGCACGGTATCGAATCGCGGTTTGGCACCCGGTTTCAGCGTCTTGTACAGGCTCTCTCTGCCCAGTCCGGCTCTCGCCGCAACATCGGCGATACCTCGTGCCATTGCAACGTCGCGAACCGCAGTTAAAAATGCGTTTTGATCCGGGTTTTCAAGCGCGGCAGCAAGATACTCAGCGATAGTCTCGTCATTGTCGAGATAATCACTGGCGTCGAAAGGGGCCAGACCTATGGCTTCGTGTTTACTCAAGTCTCAGTCCTTCATCAAATTTCTGGCTATCGCATGAGCCTTGGCAATGTCGCGACGCTGCGTCCGTTTCGTACCACCGCAGAGCAACACGACCACCGCATCACCTGTGCGACAGAAGTAGATTCTGTAGCCCGGCCCAAAATGGATCCGCATTTCTGATACGCCGTTACCGACCGATTCGCAATCTCCGAAGTTGCCGCGCTCAGCAGAGCGAATTCGCTCAATGATTCGACCTTTGCCGCGCAAGTCCTTTAATTTGGTCAACCATCGACCAAAAACGGCTGTCCGAACGATCATGAGCGCCACTTCTGATTGTAGCCAATAGGATACAAACAAGCAATCGATTCAATTGAGAAATGTAAGGTGCGAAGCATGCGAACAGCATCTCTTGGCAACACGACGGCAAGCCACAGGCGTTCCTCGCGGTTTTATACCGAATCTGAGTCGCCTGTACAAGCCTGCTCCCGTCAAGCGGGATCGAGACATGCGGGCGATATACGCTGTAAGGGGCGATAGTCAACGCTTCTACACCGGACTTCATTTTGTGGGTACCGTCGGAAAGCGGCACAAACGTCCTCTATCACAGGACGTTCTCCTTGACAGGACCAATTGAACCCACGATGATTCGACGCTACGGAATCGACGCAGACGCGTTTCAGGTAGAGATCGTGGATTACCACTGACGCGGAGGAGTTTATGGCCAAGTTTGCTGCAATACATCCAGGCGAGATTCTTAAACGTGAATTTCTTGACGAGCTTGGCTTGACAGCCTATGCGTTTTCGAAAGCCATCGGCATGAACCGCAGTGGTGTCAGCGATATCATCAATGGTGAACGAGCTATCACAGCGGAGTCGGCTTTGCGCTTTGCTCGCTTCTTCGGCAACAGCGCTCAGTTTTGGCTCAATTTGCAGGATGAATACAATCTGCGAGTAACGGAGCGTCGAATTGGGCGCCGCATCGCCAGGGACGTGCGACCGTACTCTGACTTTCCCGTTGTTAATTAAAAAGACTAGCGACCGCGAGATCCCAATCCATGCGATCGCCGGCATACCACTGCGCGGCAGGGGTATCAGAGTTGATGTTCTGTTCGAAGAACTCGCGATCCATCCATGCTTTGAGGTCGACATCGTCGATTGTGGGCAGTGCGGACCAGGTTGGCAGCGGCTTTTGTCGCTGATCTCTGAAAATGATCTCGCCGTCTTTGGATTTCTCGCACGCGAAACCGCCTTCGTGCACGAGGTGATGGTGATGTCGACACAGCAACACGAGATTGTCGAGACTCGTGTCACCGCCATCGGCCCAGTGCTCGATGTGATGTCCATCGACGAATCTGTCGTTCGTGCAGCCCGGAAAACGGCATCCCTTGTCGCGAAAGCGTAAAGCACGGTGCAATGCCGGTGGAATGGAGCGTGTTTTGCGTCCAATGGATAACGGTTCGCCGTTTGCGGCCTCTTTGATGCTCAGGATGGAACAATCACAGGCAATTCGCCTCGATGT
>JACZSM010000014.1 GCA_022574185.1 Pseudomonadota bacterium | reverse complement strand
CCTGGGCAACGACGCGGGTCCTCCGCCGTTGGGCAAGAGGACCGTTGTCGTGTTGATGCTATCGGCAGCGACTAGTTGCCCAATTCGCTGCGTCGCATGCCTCGTTGTGCATCGGCGCGCAGCGATTGACGGAACGCGTCGCTGTTACGCAAGGCGGCGCGAAACGCATCATTACTCAAGGCGCTTATAAAAGCGTCCTTGCGCATGGCGCTCAGAAATGCATCATTGCCCATCGCGCTGCGGAACGCATCATTGCCTATGGCACCGCGGAACGCGTCACTGCGTATCGCGCGCATCAGGTCATCGTTACGCATAGCGAGAAGAAACGCGTCGTTACGAACCGCTCTCATCAGATCATCGCTACGCAGGACGATTAGAAAAGCGTCGTCCCGCACAGCGCTGATGAACGCGTCACTGCGTATTGCACGCATCAGATCATCGCTACGCATGGCGAGAAGGAACGCATCTTTTCGTAGTAAGGCGCGAAACGCATCGGACTCAAGCGCGCCACGAAACGAATCATTGCTGCGCAAGGCGACGCGAAACGCATCGTTCGACAAAGCACTACGAAACATGTCTTTCCTGAACGTGTCCGCTAACTCGAGGTCGGCTGCGAGCGCGTCCTTCAGTGAAACATCAGCCATTAAGACGTCGTAGAGCGCTGCATCGCCACCCAGGGATGCGCGAGTCGCATCATTAAGGAGTGCGGCGCGGAACGTGGAGTTTCTCAGCATATGGAGGAACGCATCATTCCCCGCGATATTTCGAAACGCATCGCCACGTATTGCGCTGAGAAATGCATCGTTGCCCATGGCGATCAGGAACGCATCGTCACGAACCGATCTCATAAGATCATCGCTGCGCAATACGGCTAGAGATGCATCGTCACGCACTGCGTTGCGAAACGTGTCAGCGCGCAGCGCAGCCATAAACGCGTCGTTGCCGACTGCGCCACGAAGCGCGTCGCTGTTTAAAGCATTGATGAATACGTCACCACCCATCCTCAACGCAGCGCGAAACGCGTCATTGCCTATTGCGTTCAGAAACGCGTCACTGCTCAACATCAATCGAAAAGCGTCGCTTTGCATGGCTTCGGCGAACTCTTCATCGGTGATGATCATTTGATACACGTCAGTTTACATGACCTGTGCCACGGTTTCATCACCGAGCGTGATGTCGTCTTCGGTCGGCTGGTCACCCCGATAACGCTCTGCCGGTGCAACCGTACCGACCGCGTTCTCATCCTGCATCGGGTACTTGACGCCGACGTAAGCGACCACCGCGATTACTACTGCGAAAGCGACGATCATCGTTGTCTTTTGAGATTTCTTTTCGCTGCTCATTGTTTTACTCCTGTCAAATTTGCTGTCAGCGCACCACGCTGCAACAATTTACCGTCGCTTGAAAACTCAAGCACAATTGTCGCCTCGCCGGCGAAAGCCGCGTCATCGACACGGCGTAACAATATGGTCATTCTCTGCTCGCCAACGGCTCGCAAATGCAGGGTCTGGCCAGCGATCGCTATGGATTCGAAATCGCTGTTTATCTGCTCGAGAGCATCCGGTTCCAGGCCTGCACCGGTGAGATCCACTGAAATATCCACGGGCGTCGTAGCGTCGACCCGGACGACAAGAATCATGAAACCCTGGCTACGCTGGAGCTGGACGAGGCTTTCGAGCCCATCCTGGCGGAATGAAAAAGAATCGATGATGTCTGCTTCGGTCGAGGCGTTACCTGGGGCCATGGTGCCGACAAGATCAGAGATGTAGCTACCGTCTGAAAGCATCGTCCGGTTCTGGAACATAATGACGACGACCAAAGCACCCGCGGCGGCGGCCAGGGCATAACGCAATCCGGCGCCGGGTCGCAGTGCGCTCAGGAACTCCAAAAATGACGGGTTAGGTCGTGCCACCTTGGTCCGGGCCATTATCGAAGCGTGCAGGAATGCGGGTGGCTCGAGGTCCGGAATGCCACGCATAAGTGAGTCAAGCTGCTCCAGTTCGGATTTAAACGCGAGGGCCTCTGCGGATGATTCGAGCAATGCATCCAACTTGGCCTGGTCGCCGGCGGCAAGCTCACCATCGACAGCGGCACTAATCAACTCCAGTTCGCGATCATCTGTCATGACGAAAATACACCGCGTTGTTGCAGCTTGCTTTTCAGTTGTTGTCGCGCCGAAAATAGCCGCGATTTCACGGTCTTCTCGGGTAACTCGAGTATGTGTCCGATATCCTTGTAACTGCAGTCGCTGAAATAATGCAGCACGATCACGGCCCGCTGGTCTTCGGTGAGCTCCATCAGCGTTGCTTGCACTTCGCGACTGAGCTGCGAAGTAGCGGCCATCTCCTGTGGCTGGTCTGTATCAGATTTGGGCGCGTCCTTGAGTGTTTCGACGCGTTTGCGCCGTCTGAGCTGATCAACGGCTTCATTGACCGCGATGCGATAGGTCCAGCTGAATAACCTGTACTTTGGATCGAAGCGATGAATATTCTCGAAAACCTTCAAAAACGTGGTCTGCGTAACATCTGCGGCCTCATCGGCGCTACCGAGTATCCGGTATGCGGCGTTGTAGACAGGTGTTTGCAGTTGTCTCACTAAAGTATCCAAAGCCTTCTTGTCGCCTCGTTGGCAGTCCTTCACCATCGCGAATTCCTGGTCTCTATTCATAAATACTCCGCGGACCGGGAAAAGTTGGTGCATTGCTGAAAAAAACCGTCAAACCGCCGCCTCGATCTCGAATAGCTTGTCGAAGCCCGAATACATGAATATGTCATTGATATGGCGATTGACATTGATGAGCTTAAGGCCGCGCTCGTCACTCATCAGACGCTTGTGAGTGCGCAGCAGTACGCCGAGCCCGGCGCTGGAAATGTACTCCAGCTGGCCCAGGTCGAGGATGCACTCGTCGGTGATCGCATCAAGAAACTCCTGTGCCTTTGGGGCCTGTGCGGCATCCAGTCGCCCTGCAACGATAATCGTGCCTGCATCACCAAATCCAATCTGAAACATAAGTCTCACCGGTCCGCAATGAATGTGATTTTGCTGGTGCGATTTCGATACTCGTAGTGGATCGAACTCACCATTTTCGACACGAGATAGAGACCCAGTCCTCCCGGTGTGCGCTGCTCGAGCGGCGCATCTACATCGACGGGCTTCACGTCACGGGGATCGAATCGTACGACGTCGAAGTCGGTCAACGTCACTTCGACACCGTGCGCGTGGGGCTTCATCTCGATAAGGATGTCTGCATCAGTCTCGGTGTCGTAGGTCACCATGTTGACGAACAGTTCCTCGACACAGAGGTCAACGATGTAGCGAACAGAGTCATCGATATCGTTCTGAGCAAAAAATTGATCGGTGAAGCTGACAATAGTCTGCAAGTTGTCGAGGCTTCGTCCAAATTTCTGTCGCATAGTCTCGCTCACGAAAAGCCGGGGATTTACTCTGGCAACCGCCGGATCATTACCAGTGTAATGTCGTCGGCCTGTGGTACGTCACCGCCAAATTCAAAAGCCGCATCAATTAAGCTCTGACTCAATTCGGCCATCGTCAGCTCATGGCCGAGGCGCATCACGTTCGCGACACCGTCTTCGCCGAACTCGGCGCCGTCGGCAGTCGCAAACTCGTAGATGCCGTCCGAGATCACTGCGAGAATGTCACCCGGCTCCAGCGCCACCGTCCTGGCTTCCGCGGTGCCGTCAAGTTCCATGATGCCGATCGGATAGTTCGTCGGCTTGTGCCACTCGCATTTACCGCTGGCAGCCCGATAAAAAAGGATCGGTCCCTGACCACCCGAGTGGAATTGCACTTCGTGCGTAGCCGGATCCAGGAAGCCGATGAACGCAGTAATGAAACGATCATCCGGTAGGTCTTCGTTCAGCTGGTTATTGACCTGGGTGTAGGCCGCATCGAGATCGGCGCCGAGACGAAACGCGACTCGCAACATGGCCTGCATCTGCGTTGCAGAAAGTGCAGGCCCAAAGCCGTGTCCGGTAGCGTCGCCCAGCAATACGAAAAGCCGCCCATCCAGCATCACCAGGTCATAGAGGTCGCCCCCCGTGTGATCCGTCGGCAAAAATTGCCCATGCACATCGTAGCCCGGAACTTCAGGCATGGTATCGGGCAATGTGCTCAGCTGTATTTCTCGAGCGACGGCGACTTCACGTGTCAAAACCGCATTTGCGAGGAGTTCGCTGGTCATCTCCGAGTGTTGGATCGCAATGGCGGCTTCAGCCGCAAGGGCGGGTGCTATCCACTGATCATGCTGATCGAATTGCCCTGGGTGTTCGCCAAGCCACTGCATGACGCCAAGCAACTGATCGTCCTGGCCAATGATAGGCACACTGAGCAGTGACCGGGTTTCGATTTCGGCCACATGGATGGGTGTCGCAGCGAAACGGTCGTCTTCGCGGCAATCGTAAATATCGGTGATTTGCATGGCAGTAGCACAATGACCGGCGAGACCCTCTCCCGTTTTCGTTCGCTCGGGCTCGTCGGAGGACGGAATTACCTTAACGAGATCGCCCGTTGGCCGATCGAGCAGCCAAAGGACACCGCCTTCGGCAACGATCGCAATCTTGCCGACTTCAATAATCTCCCGTAAGAGCATCGGCAGCGATTCGGGTGCTGCCAGCCGGTACATGATCTCGAGGATCTGCACCAGCGACTCACGAGTAATCTCATGCGGGTTCTGTTTGTGTAGAGGTACGGACAGTGTGCTCGTCCCCTTTTTTCCTTCGTTTTCCTAAGCTTAGATGCTACAGGGCCGTAACGCCAACGCGATTGCCTCGTGACTGGGTCAAGATCTCCCACAGGCGTTAACAACCGCCACAGAACAAGGATCTTGCAACATCAGGGAGGCAAGTATCGCGCTCCGGACTATTTCGAGATTGGGTCGCCCTCGGAAATCTACACAGTGTGTACTACACCCTGGAGCGAAGTCTCACAGTTCTAAGCGAGAACAGGAACATTCGGCATGCCGAAGGCAAGGACAATTACGATCATCTGCAATTCCCATAGGGATGAGAGGAAGATATCAAGAAGAATATCGGCGATCTTGACCAGGAGTAGATTAGTTGACCATTATATTCAGTTGACATGCTTGCGAGGCAACGACACTAATAACGTAACGCCGTCATCGGTGTTTGTCGCATTGATAGTGCCGCCGTGACCTTCGGCAATCAGTTTGGCGATATACAGTCCAAGGCCGAGGTGCTTATTGTCGCCCGAACGCACAGAGACCAACGAGTCGAACAATTGCGAGCGCATGCGTTCGGGTAGTGCCGGCCCGGGATTTGTAATCGTCAGTTGCAGCATATCCTGGTCGGAGTGCAGGCCTATGGCGACAGTGTCACCCTCATCGCTGAAGTCCACGGCATTGTCGACGAGTTTGTCGAGCATTTGAATCAGCAACTCCGGTGACCCTTGAGTCGGGCCCGTGTCAAGATCTGTTTCAAACACGAACTGTCGATTGGGATAGACATCGCGATAGGCGGCAACCGTAGACTCCAGCACTGCACAAAGATCGAAGTCTTCGGCGTCGGCGTGCTGCATAAGTTCTTCAACCCGGCTTGCCTCGCTCATCGCGGTCAGGATTCGACGCAATCGGTCGGCGCCACCTTTAGCCCTGGCCGCGTAGGTTGCGGACGCTTCACCTAGATCTTCATGCTCGAGATTTTCAAGTGACGACGTGACGATCGCCAATGGCGTGCGCAATTCATGAGACAGTTTTGACGCCAACGATCGCAGGTATTCATTGTAGTCACCAAGCTGATGCAGCACGTGCGAAAAACTTCGCGACAGGTCACCTATTTCGTCGCTCGACAACGCACTCGGTAATGCCTTGCGTAAGTCGTCACTTTCGAGTGCGTGCTCTGCCGCGAGACTTAAGTGTCGAATGCGTCGCGACAGCCATGTCGCATAACCAAGTAGTGCTGCCGCCACGAGTAGCGTGGCGATCACTGTTACATTCATTAATCGAGCAAGGCCCTGATTTGTCAGGCTGAGGATCGCGTCCGTGCCCTGCTGCAAGACAACAGCGCCTATGGTTATGTTGTCGACAGTTACAGGCTGGGCAACAGCGACCACGGCCCTGCCGCTGTCGGCACTGCGAAACCAGCTCACAGATGCGCGGCCGTCGAGAGCCTGCACGATGTATCCCTGTTGCTCGCGACCACTGGCGGCGGGACCGGCCAGTTCTGCATCCTGGCCGGATTCGACGAGGGCGTCATACGCAATTCGCAGCCAGGTCGTCCCCAATCCCAGGCGTTCGGTGGACGCAACCGAAACGTCACCGACTGTGGCGATTCTCCAGCCTGACGCGTCAGTGACGAACAGCCGCATGCCGGGTTGCGCAAGACTTGCAGCTATTCGCGTCAGCTCCGGAGAAATGCTGACGAATGCCCCCGGTGTACGGGCGGCAAAACTGGCGCTGCGAACAGAGGCCTGGACTTCGTCAGCGGTGTTGTTGACGACGATGCCGAGATGCGTACCGAGCAAACGCGCAGGAATGCTGGCTTCAACATGATAGCCACGCGGTCCGTCCTGCCAGTACGCATGAATCGTCGGTTCGGGCGCAAATCCGTAGGCGGTCTTGATGTAAGTGACAATCGGGCCAGGCGCTTCAGCTGCAAACATCAGCGTCTCTTCGAGAAACGGCGGGCTGGTATTAATCAGACCGACGCGATCGGCAAATCGAGTGCCGTCATCCACCGCGATGGTTGCTGCACTTGCGTACACGACATTTTTGTCAACTACATCAACATACAGGTACACGGTCTGATCATAGAGACCAATTACGAAACGAACAGGACCGTCGACACCGCGCATATAACGCAACGAATCGCGCCCTAACGCCCAGTCGTCAAAGTATCCATCGATTTCGGGTCGCGTCTTAAGGTGATGGCCATAGAGTTGGTTGCCGTAGAGATGATTGGCAATGTGGATGGGGGGGAATTCCTCCGGGTATTGGGCGAGAGCATCGGCGATTGCACGTGCTGTACCCGAGAGCAAATGCTGTTGGCCTTCCCGTAATGCCGACTCGGTTTC
Organism: Pseudomonadota bacterium; assembly: GCA_022574185.1. Classification (GTDB taxonomy): domain Bacteria; phylum Pseudomonadota; class Gammaproteobacteria; order Steroidobacterales; family Woeseiaceae; genus UBA1847. The sequence continues at coordinate 46,523 of JACZSM010000014.1, read as the reverse complement.
GCGAATGAACTGACATCCGGCCCACGGCAGCACGAGGGTCATCAGGCTGACGAGGAACAACTGCCGCTTGAGATTCATCGTGGAGAGACAGCCGCTAGCCGCTCAGCCAGCGATAACCCATGCCGTATACAGTTTCGATTGAATCGAAGGCTGGATCGATGCTGACAAACTTGCGGCGAATGCGTTTGATATGCGATGTAATCGTGTTGTCGTCGAGCACAGCCTGCGCCGCGTCCATCAACTGTTGTCGATTCTTCACGTGACCCGGGTAACGCGCCATTGCATGCACGAGCCAGAACTCGGTTAGCGTGAGGCCTACAGATTGTTCTTGCCAGAGCACGGTCATCCGATCCGTATCGATCTCGAGATCTCCTCGCAGCATCCGGTTCTCGCGCGCCGGTGGTCTTTGTAGCGCGTCGAGGCGCCGAAACAGCGCGGCAACTCGCGCCATCAAGTGCGGCAGGCTGATGTCTTTCGTCAGGTAATCATCGGCACCGAGACGCAATCCCGAAACGGCATCGAATTCACTATCTCTGGCTGTCAGGAAAATAATTGGCAACTCAGCCGCTTTCGATCGCAGCACCCGGCACAGTTCGAAGCCGCCTTCTACGTCGTCCCTGAGATTGATGTCGATCACAACGAGGTCTGGAAGCCGAGCGTCGAAGGCCTGCATCGCCGAGTCACGATCGGCGTATGCATCGACAACATAGCCTTCGCGCTGAAACGCGGCCACGTAGTTGTCTCGAATGGCAATTTCGTCCTCGACGATCGCAATGCGTTTGGCCACGGCCTGCTCCTTTGAATATCGCCATAATTTGCCACATTACGCCGGTGCATTGCCATGCCGTTGTCCACGGCCGGGCGTTTTGGTTTGTTGCAATGGGTCACAAGCCACAAGGAGTCCCGTGATGCAGCAACCGAAACCGCGAATGATTCGCAGGCAACTGCAACCGCAATACCGGCGCAGCTGCTGGCATCCAGGAGTAAAACAGGCATCGGGGCGGCACCAAGTCGCGACTCTTTTGCAACGTCGGTCTGTCTGGGTCTGGCATCTATTGCTCTTGACAATACTCACGGCTCGACCCGTTATGGCTGCTACAAACGGCCCAGCGCCCGGGGAAATGCAGGCGGGCAGTCTTCTCATGCGCATGCAGCAGGGATATGTCATCGCGACGCTGCTCAACACCGACGTCAACATAACGGTCAACGGCCTCGTCGCACGCGTGTCGGTCATGCAGGAGTTCAAGAACACGGGCAGCGAGTGGGTGGAAGGCGTGTACGTTTTCCCATTGCCGGACAAGGCTGTAGTCGATTACATGCGTCTCTATATCGGCGACCGTTTCATCGAAGGTGAGATTCGCGAAAAAGATCAGGCAAGAAAAGAGTACGAGCAGGCGAAGCAAGCCGGCAAGAAGACCAGCCTTGTCGAACAGCAACGCGCAAATCTGTTCACGACGTCTGTAGCCAATATCGCGCCTGGCGAGACTGTCATCGTCGAAATCGAGTACCTCGAAGATCTGCAGTATGACGAGGGTACATTCAGTCTCAGATTCCCGATGACGCTGACGCCGCGTTACATTCCGGGCCAGGCGCTAGCGGACCGACAGGGAAGCGGATGGTCTCCAGACACGTCACTTGTCGATGACGCATCGCTTATTTCACCGCCGATGGTTTTTGCCTCCGGGGGCCATAGGATTTCATTACGTGCCAGCGTCAATGCGGGCATGCCGCTCGAGATCATTGCGAGCCGTTATCACCCGGTCAATGTTCGCGAAACCGACGGCCGCTACATCGTCACGATGGCCGGCCGCCGGGCAGCGATGGATCACGACTTTGAACTTCTGTGGCGACCCGTTCCGTCGTCGTCGCCACGAGCGATGGCATTCACCGAAACTATCGATGGCGAACCGTATTACCTGCTCATGATCGTGCCGCCCGACCTCGGCGATGTGCCAGGTGCGCAACTGCCGCGCGAGATGATATTTATTATCGATACCTCAGGTTCGATGCACGGTGTATCGATGCAGCATGCGAAACAGGCGTTGCGACGCGCAATCGACGGTCTGCGTCCGGGAGACCGGTTCAATGTCATCGAATTCAATTCATACACACATGCACTTTTCGGGGCCAGTGTGCCGGCCGATGCCGCAAACATCGGTATTGCGCGAAAGTTCGTAAAACAATTGCAGGCGAACGGCGGCACCGAAATGTACGCGGCGCTCAAATTTGCTTTGCGTATGCCGGCGCCGGAGTCTTATCTTCGGCAGGTCATATTTATTACCGATGGTGCGGTCGGCAACGAAGAAGGCCTGTTCAGTCTCATCGAAGCTGAACTCAATAATGCACGGCTGTTCACCGTTGGCATCGGGTCGGCACCCAACAGTTGGTTCATGCGCAAAGCCGCCGCGGCGGGCCGCGGTACGTTTACGCTCATCAGCGCGTTGCACGAGGTCGGCAAAAAAATGGATCGACTGTTTCGCAAACTTAAACATCCACAGATCACCAATATCAACATTCAGTGGCCGAGCGGTAATGTTATAGACAGTTACCCGACCGTAGTCCCCGATCTTTATCTCGGCGAACCGGTTACTGTGAAAGCCAGGGCGTCGGGTTCGTTTCGGCGCGGTGATGTTGTTCGCATAAGCGGGGATTCTGTCGGTGGCTCATGGTCGCGTGACCTGGTGCTCGCGATCGAAGCGCAGAGTTCGGGTGTTGCGGCGCTTTGGGCGCGAGCGCGCATAGCCGATTTGCTCGATGATGCACGTCGTGGCGCCGACGCAGATGCAACGCGCTCCGCGATCGTGGCAACCGCGTTGACTCATCATCTGGTCAGCAAATACACGAGTCTGGTCGCCGTCGACAAAACACCGGTTCGACCTGCCGGCGAACCGCTGACAAACGAACAAGTAGCCAGCCTGATCGCCTTTGGCCAGAGCGGTTCTGCGATCTTCGCCTTTCCCGCGACTGCGACAAATGCGGCCAATCTGCAGGTAACAGGATTGGCGGCCCTGTTGGCGGCGTTATTGCTTTTTGGAGCGCCGCTGCTGCGAAGGAGGGCATCCGGTGGTCCTGCGCATTAATTCGGCACGGGGCTGCATTGTGGCTTGTCTGCTGTGTTTTGGATTCTGGCAACTTGGCCAGGGGGCGTACATTCCGGCAAAGGCGTGGCTTGCACAGGAACTCATGCAGCGCGCGTGGATTCAGGCGACCCGTGGCAGTGACCGTCCGGTTCCCTGGCCATGGGCGGACACCTGGCCAGTTGCACGCCTCACGGCGAAGTCGGGTGATGTAGACCTGATCGTGCTTGCGGGAGGATCAGGTCGCACCCTGGCTTTCGGCCCGGGTCACCTGAGTGTGAGCGTCTTGCCCGGCGAGATAGGCAACAGCGTTATTGCCGGGCACAGGGACACGCATTTCAGTTTCTTGGCGAACATCGAGGTAGGTGAGTCGCTGTTCATTGAGACGGCTGGCGGACGCAAACATCTCTACAAGGTAATCGGCATCGACGTTGTTGACTCACGTCGCGGCAGCTTGCTGCTGGATACAGAAGTACCAATGCTGAGCCTGGTAACGTGCTACCCGTTCGACGGGAGTGACATTGGCGGATCATTACGTTTTGTCGTGACGGCGAAGATGTTGTTCTAGGTTATTTGATTTCTCATTTGCATTTGCCCCGGTTTGCGCCATCGCATCGCCTGCGTCATAGTTGACTGAACCGCGCGACCGGCGCAGTTGCCATCTCCGAGTCGTCATGGAATCACAGACAGTCAATCTCACCGAGGGCTCGGTGAGCGGTCACCTTGTCAGTATGACGGTACCGGTGCTGTTCGGCATTGCAACAATGATGGGGCAGGCGTTCATTGACGCGTGGTTCCTGGGCCGCGTCGGTGATCACGCGTTGGCCGCGCATGCTTTTGCATACCCTATCCTGATGATTGTCACGAGCGTTGCAATCGGCATGAGTGCGGGCACATCGTCAGTTGTCGCGCGCGCGATCGGCGCCGGGGATCATCGTCGCGCACGCCGTCTGGCGACGGACAGCCTGTTGTTGTCATTCCTGGTTACGGCCGCCGTTGCCATTGTCGGTGTGTTAACTATTGACCCATTGTTCCGAATTCTCGGTGCGCCTGAAGACCTGATTCCTTTGATTCGCGGCTTCATGATCATTTTGTATTCGGGAGTTCCTTTTATTGTCGTCGGCATGGTGGGTTTGGCGAGCATGCGTGCGACCGGGGACACTCGGCTACCCAGTAAACTGATGATCGTCGGATCTCTTCTCAACATTGCGCTGGACCCGATTCTAATATTCGGCGTTGGGCCGATACCGGCGATGGGGCTCAATGGTGCAGCGATGGCGGCGTTGATTGCCCGCGCCGCCATTTTGGTCGGCTCGCTGTATTTTCTACGCCGCAGGTTCAATATGGTCAGCCTCAATCGACCGCATCCTGCCGAGCTCAAAAAGTCGTGGGCCGACATCTTGCATGTTGGAATACCAGCAGCCGCGACCAACGCGATCGTGCCGATTGCGACAGCGATTATTACGGCGATGATTGCGGGTTATGGCGTAAATGCCGTGGCAGGTTTCGGCGTTGCCAGTCGCATTGAATCACTGATGCTCGTCCTCTACTATGCTCTGTCAGCGATCATCGGGCCATTTGTCGGGCAGAACCTGTCCGCCGGCAAGGAAGCGCGCATTTTGCAGGCGTTGCGGCTGTGCGCGGTGTTTTGTCTTGGCAGCGGCTTGTTGATAGCCGGTTTGCTCGCGCTATCAGCCGACTTCTTGTCGACGCTGTTTAGCGACAATGCCGACGTCATCAGCGTCACGAAATTATTTCTTTGGATCGCGCCAATTGGCTATGGTACTTACGGTATGGTCATGGTGATGAACGCATCGTTTAACGGTCTGGGTAAGCCCATGCCCGGTGTTGCCGTGAGCCTGTTGCGAACAATCGTCTTGTATGTGCCGTTAGCGTTTATCGGGAGAAACTGGTTTGGTATGGCCGGTGTTTTCACGGCCTATGCTGCGGCCAATATCATTACGGGCGTCGTGGCTTACAACTGGGCAAGGAAGACAGTTCGCGAGCAATGCCAATCATTGGCTTTCACCAGCAACTAGATTCGTGAGGTGCGCCTGCGTCGGGAGCTACAAGCCAGGCCAGGGCACGTGGGTTGAAGACGCCGTAAAAACGTTACGATCCCGGGCTTGTTTGCTCAGTCGATTGATGAACGTCAGGCGCAGTCTGTTCTGATTGCTCGTCTTGCGGGCCTGGCTCAGGCTGCGAGTTCTGCGGATTGCGCAAGCGCAGTACGTAGACGTATAGACTCCACACGCAGCTGAAAAGGCCGACGCCGAAATACAGGAAAGATACGCTGTAATCAAAGCCTATGTAGGCCCCCGAGGACATAAAGAGAAGTCCGAGGAGGAGCCAGAACTGTGGAATTCGTTCGTAAATAGGTGTGGGTAGCCACATGGTTTTTGCCTCATGGAAAAATGTCGCTGGCAGCGACATACAAAATGCGCTTGAAGCAAACTCGGTGACGGGATTTCAGTCACAAGTAGCGACTCGCGAAATTCAGTTGAGAAAGAAGTGTGACCCAGTTCACATGATGATCGATTTTGCGACAGCGGTGATCGGTTTATGTCTATTGTATGGACGGCAGTAATTTATAGCGGTAACCGAGGTGCATGCCGATGCCTCGACTCGCCATGAACAGTGTGAAGGCGAGCCAGAGACCGTGGTTGCCCAGCCCCTGCAACAAGTACCAGGCCGGCAAAAAGATGACGAGCGTCGACATCAGCATGATGTCACGCATCATTCTCGCGCGTGTTGCACCCACATAGACGCCGTCGTAGAGGAACGACCAGACTGATATCAATGGCAATATGATGAGCCATGGCAGGTAGCGCATCGCGGTTTCACGAACTTCCGGTATGTCGGTCAACGTTCTAATTAACAAAGGGCCGACGACAACATAGGCCGCACAGAAACCTGCAGCGAAAAGCAACGACCACTTCAATGTCAGTTGAACCGATTGCTGCAACGCATCACGGCGACCTTCCCCGACGGCCTTGCCAACGAGTGCCTCCGCAGCGTGAGCAATGCCGTCGAGCGCAAAGGCCGTCAGGTTTTGCAGGTTCATCAGGATGGCGTTCGCGGCGAGCACCACGCCGCCAAATCTTGCTCCCTGTGCCGTGACGAAAGCAAACGTGAATACCAGCGCCATCGTGCGAATGAACAAGTGGGCATTGATGGAGAAAAATGCCGCATAGGCGCGCACGTTGAATAGCTGAGCGAATGGCCAGTGACCAGCGCGGTTGCGCAATGCATGTGCGGCAAAGCCGAGTCCAACAAGTAGGCCCGTGTATTCTGCGATAACCGAGGCCAGAGCCACGCCGTCGACCTTCATGCCAAAGACGAGCACGAATAACAAGTCGAGCACAATATTTGTAATGTTAATTGTCAAAAAAAGCAGCAACGGAACTCGTGCATTCTGCAATCCGATAAACCATCCGATTATCACAAAATTGCCGAGCGTACCCGGCGCGCTCCATACGCGTATCGAAAAGTACTGCAAGGCAAACGACTCGACATCGGACTCAGCGCCGATCAACTGCATTGCCAATGTACCGATCGCGGTTTGTAAGCTGATCAAACACAGACCGATCAGGAGCGCAACAATGAGTGCCTGTCCGAGCACCACGCGCAAGCCGTCATTATCGTTCGCGCCGAAACACTGGGCGGCGATGCCGGTCGTGCCCATGCGCAGGAAATTCATTCCCGTGTAGAGAAAGCCGAAGATGATGCTGCCGATCGCAACGGCACCGAGGTATATGGGGTTCTCAAGGTGTCCGGTTACGCCCGTATCGACCATGCCGAGCAGCGGCACGGAAACATTGGATAAAATCAACGGCGCCGCGATGCGCCAGACGTCACGATTCCCCGGCAGGCGCTCTTCGGTCAGGCGCGGATCATCCAAATGCGTTGATGCCAGTGAGCGCCTTGCCGATGATGAGTTGATGTACGGTCTCGGTGCCTTCGTAGGTGATGACACTCTCAAGATTGAGCATATGCCGAATGGGCACGTACTCAGCACTTATGCCGCTGGCACCGAGAATGTCACGAGCGTCCCTGGCGATATCGAGTGCCGCGCGGCAGTTGTTCCATTTCGCGAGAGACACCTGCGTGGGGCTGAGCGTACCTCGATCTTTCAATCGGCCGAGTTGCAATGACAGCAGTTGCGCAGTCGTTATGCGTCGACTCATGTCCGCGAGACGAATCTGAATGGCCTGCGTATGCGAGAGTGGGCGGTCAAACAGCACGCGGTCGCCCGTGTACCGAATAACTTCGTCGAGGCAAGCCTGTGCTGCGCCTATGACGCCCCAGGATATTCCGTAACGAGCCTGTGTCAGGCAGCTCAAAGGACCCTTGAGACTGCTTACGCCGGGCAGGACGTTGGCTTCAGGCACCCGTACGTTGTCGAAGAACAGTGCGGAGGTTATCGACGCCCGTAGCGAGAACTTGTTCTCAATCTCTTTTGCAGTAAAGCCAGGCATGTCCTTCTCAACGATGAAACCCTTGAGACCATCATCGGTCATCGCCCAGACGAGGGCGATATCCGCGATGCTGCCGTTGGTGATCCACATCTTCGAGCCGTTAATCAGCCAATCGCTGCCGTCGCGTGTTGCATGTGTTTTCATGTTGCTCGGGTCGGATCCACCTTGCGTCTCGGTGAGGCCGAAACAGCCGATAGCTTCGCCTTTTGCCATAGCCGGCAACCAGCGTTGTTTTTGTTCTTCCGATCCGTACTCGTGAATTGGATACATGACGAGGCTGCTTTGCACCGACACGAAACTCCGCAGACCGCTGTCGCCGCGCTCGAGTTCCTGACAGATAAGGCCATAACAAATGCTGTTGAGACCTGCGCAGTCATATCCGTCTATCGAACAACCGAGCAACCCAAGTTCGGCAACTCCCGATATCAGCTCATCAGGAAATCGATGCTGCTCGAAGGCCTCGCGCATGACGGGTATCGCCTGCTCATCGACGAAACGAGCAACCGAGTCTTGAACCATGCGCTCTTCTTCACTGAGCTCAGAGCGAACGTCAAAGAGATCAAGGGGATTGAGATTGGATGTGCTTGCGGTCACGATGTTTTCCTTGTACGCGGATATCTGCCGGCTAGAGAGGTATGCCAACACGTCGATACAGAACCGATAACAGCCAGAGCGGTCCGATGATCATCATTTGCAAATCCTGTAAGACGGGACGAATACTGCGCTGGTTCCTGTAGCCGAGCCACAAGCCAATGATTCCGGCCGTGAGCAAGCCGGCGCTGACGCGAGGCGCCGAATAGTCAGACTGAGCGAGCCATATCTGTAATGACGCGATGCCGATAACGAATGGCAGCATGCCGATCGCGAGCGACACTGAAATAATGAAGTAGTACACAACGGCAACCATCAGAAATGCACTGCCCCAATTCAACAAAGGGGATATGTCATAGAACTCGCCCGGCACCGGTAGTACCCACAGAAGTCCGACGGTGCCGAGCACGATGATCGGCACGGCGGCCCAATATACAAACGGGTAGCTGAGGTCGTTGTGTGTTTCCTCGTAGCGCGCTAACCAGCCGTCCACTTCCGTCATGGTAAATCTCGAATTCCGGGCTGGCCATTCTACACGCTGTCCAGCCATATGAGTCCAAGTGAGACGCAGTGCTCAGTTTTACACATCGTGCCCGATGCATTTTATATAAACCACGATATTAAGTGCCTGTTCAGGTAGTCGGCCCTTACTATGTACTTGACCATACTGCAAGCAGGCGAACCGAACCGGTTCGAATTACTGAAGGAACGATCATGGACAGCAGAATCATAAATGTCGCGATCATTTGCGCGGCAGTCGCCGTGTCAGGTTGCGAAACACTGGATGCTTATACTCGCGAATCGCAGACCAGCAATGCAACGAAAGGCGCGCTTATTGGCGCAGCAGCCGGTGCTGTCGCCGGACTTATTTCGGGCGATGATGCGGTTGAACGACGGCAGCGCGCGCTCATTGGCGCAGGCCTTGGAGCACTGGCTGGTGGAGCTGTCGGCTACTATATGGATCGACAAGAAGCGGAGTTGCGAGCCGAGCTTGAAGGGTCCGGTGTCAGCGTGACACGCATCGGCGATAACATCACATTGAACATGCCCGGTAACGTCACATTTGCCACGAACAGCTCGGACTTGAACCCTGCATTTTTTGACGTCCTCAATGCGGTAGGCAAGGTTCTCAAGAATTTTGACCAGACGGTCGTCGAGGTGGCCGGCCACACCGACAGCACGGGCTCGCAGTCCTACAATCAGGAATTGTCGGTGCGTCGGGCGTCATCTGTGTCGCAGTACTTCAAGTCGCGAGGCATTTCGAACCAACGCCTGATTACTGTCGGCATGGGGGAGATGCGGCCGATGGCTAGTAACAGCTCGGACCTGGGCCGTCAGGTAAATCGCCGTGTCGAAATTACGCTGGTTCCGGTGACTTCAGGGTAGGGTTTCTATCAAAGACTTCTATCAAAAGAGCGATACAGGACACTGGATAGAGGACTCGGGGTTCGTCAAGCGTCTGCTATCTGACGACAATGACGGTTTGCGCCACCAGCGAATCATTCTAAAGCTCAAGAATCGTCAATCGCTGCTAATCGCCCATAACATTGATCTGGCCGATCGAGTGCCGGTTAGCGTCGGCGACCGATTGTATTTTCGTGGCATGTACGAGTGGAACGAGCTCGGCGGGCTCGTGCACTGGACCCACGACGATCCGATGAATGTTGAGGATGGCGGCTGGATTCGCTACCGACGCAAGACTTACAAATAGCTCCCTGCCCTGCCCGGCGTCATTCAGACGGCCATCGCTGTGCGAAGTTTCTTGATTGCGTTTGCCTCAACCTGACGAATTCGTTCAGCCGAGATGCCGTATCTGTCGGCCAGCTCATGCAAGGTCATCTTGTTTTCGCTTAGCCAGCGATTCTCGAGAATATCGCGACTACGATCGTCAAGTTCCGTCATAGCTGCAGTCATACGCCCGGTCGCATCTTCGGTCCAGTCCGTCTTTTCGACGAGCGTGGCCGGGTCGGCATCAGGGCTGGGAAGATACGCTGCCGGTGTGAAATTGTGGTCATCGTCAGCACTCGGTGCCGGATCGAAGATCGCGTCGCGGGCACTCAGGCGTCGTTCCATTTCAGTCACTTCCTTCGGCGTGACACCCAGGTCTTTCGCGACCGCTTTTGTCTCCGCATGGGATAACCAGGCAAGACTCTTTTTGGATTTACGCAGATTGAAGAACAATTTACGCTGCGCCTTGGTTGTCGCAACTTTGACGATGCGCCAGTTTTTGAGAACGAATTCGTGAATTTCAGCGCGGATCCAATGCACGGCAAATGACACGAGACGCACACCGTAGTCAGGATCAAATCGCTTGACCGCCTTCATCAGCCCGACGTTGCCCTCTTGGATCAGGTCGCTCAGCGGCAGGCCATAGCCCGTGTAACCCTTGGCAATATGCACGACGAAACGCAGGTGCGCCATGACCAGATCGCGCGCGGCATCGAGATCCTCTTTCTCGTGGAAGCGGGTTGCGAGCGTGTGCTCGTCCTCCCGGCTCAGTACATCAATGGCGCCGACGGCATGGATGTAGACATTGATACTACCGACTGGTCCGGCCAGCGCAATATCACGGTTCATTGCTGCGATCGCTGTTGTCATTGAAACCCTCCGTTGTGATTGTCGATTTTAGCACTCAAGGCGTTAGAGTGCTAACAATCTCGAAAGTTCCGCAGTGTCATAATGATTATTCTTTTTAAAACAGTAAGTTGAGGTTCAAGAAGCCCTTCGTATTATGTTAAATTATCACATCAACGAGGCTCAATTCGCCGCATATGGCGTGTCGCCGCGAACCAGGAGCCAATCAGCCCCAGCGCGACGCCGATACCGAGCAGGGACAGGATTTCCCCGCCGGTCAGCGTCAAAACGGTGATGCTGCTTTGATACAGGCCGGCCAGTCGGGCGATGGGCTGTTCGAGCAGAAACAGCCCATACTGGACGAGCGCCAGTGCCAGCAAGCTGCCAAAGAGGCCATACCAGAATCCGGACCAAAGAAAGGGTCGGCGCACGAACGCATTGCTGGCGCCGATAAGCTTGGTAACCTCGATTTCCTCGTGGCGATTCTGAATGTCGAGTCGAATCGTATTGCCAATAATGACGATGATGGCGACACCGAGAAGCGCTGCACCAATCACTATTGCCTGTCTGACGATATCGAGAATCGCATGAAATCGCTGCACCCATTCGGTGTCGACCTGCACAATATCCGCCTCGGGAAGATTGCCAAGCTCTTCCTGCAACAAAATCATGGACTGCACCGAGTTTGATGGGCCGGGGCGCACAATCAGCGTATGCGGCAGGGGATTCTCGCTCAGGTGGTCCAGCGCCTCGCCGAAACCCGACTGCTGCTTGAATTGCTTTAACGCATCGCCTGCAGATACGAAATCGACGGCGGCGACATCCGCACGTTGTGCGATGAGTTGCGCGAGGTCCAAAGCATCACTTTCGGATATGCCGCGGCGAAGGTAGATCGAGAAATCGAGAGCGTTGTCCCAACCGGAGCTGATCGATAGTGCATTCTTGATAAGGAGATTTGCTGCCGCTGGAATCGCGAGCGTGACGGCAATGACAAGAATGATCATCAGACTTGCGAACGGCTGCCTGAAGAGGCGTCCAGCCGAGCCGATCGCGGTACTGATATGTCGCGTTAGCCATGTCGTCATCGGGCCCGACGAGCGGACCGGCGCAACAGCGTCCGAGTGGCGAGTCATCGCCATGCTTCAGGATCCAGACCGGCTTCGGATGAACTGTAGCCGGCATCGATGTCGTCGTCAGTTGTCCGGGTGAGTCGACCCTCCTCAAGCGCGATGCGGCGACACCCCAGGCGATCAATCAGCGAGATATCGTGACTTGCTATCAGCAACGTCACACCAACCTCGTTGAAGCGGCGAAAAATTCGCATGACCTCCAGCGATAAATCCGGATCGAGGTTGCCGGTTGGTTCGTCGGCGATCAGCAGTTTCGGGCGCGTCACGATTGCCCTGGCGATGCCAACGCGTTGTTGTTCGCCGGCTGATAAAGTTTCGGGTCTTTGCTTTTCCTTATGCAGCAGTCCGACCTGTTCCAGTGCTGGGCGTACGCGACGACCCGCCTCCCGGTAGCCCATCCCGGCGATGATCAGTGGCAGAGCGACGTTGTCAAAGACCGGGCGGTCATACAGCAGCTTATGATCCTGAAAAACCATGCCGATCTGCCGGCGGTAAGCCGGAATCATGCGGCGCGTGACGCGCCGAGTGTTCTGCCCGTCGACGATGACCTGACCACTCGTCGGACGGTCAATCAGCGCGATCAAACGCAACAGAGTGCTCTTGCCGGCGCCCGAATGTCCGGTCACAAATACCATCTCGCCCTTGTCAATTGAAAAACTCAGGCCGGATAGAGCCTCCTGTCCGCCAGGGAAACGCTTCGTCACATCTTCAAGTCGTATCATCTTGGCTCGCTGCCGGAGAGCAATGCATCTGTAAATTCATCCGCGGCAAACGGCTGCAAATCATCGGCCGATTCGCCGATGCCGATGAATCGAATGGGCACACCAATCTGATCGGCAATCGCAAGCAGAATGCCACCCTTCGCGCTGCCGTCCAACTTCGTAATCGAAATTCCACTCAAGCCCAGCGCCTCGTGGAATTTCTGTGCTTGAACGAGTGCATTTTGTCCCTGGCTCGCATCCAGTACGAGCATGGTCTCGTGCGGCGCAGTTTCGTCGCGACGTGAGATGACTCGCTTGATCTTGACCAACTCATCCATGAGTCCCTGTTGATTCTGCAGGCGTCCTGCCGTGTCAGCGAGCAGCACATCAATATTGCGCGCACTGGCCGCCTCCCAGGCGTCAAATATTACAGCGGCGGGATCGGCGCCGGGTTGCTGGGCGATGACCGGTACATCGTTGCGCGCCCCCCATGATTGCAACTGTTCGACGGCCGCAGCACGAAAGGTATCGCCGGCAGCGAGCATGACAGACAAACCCTGATTCGTGAATCGCTTCGCGAGCTTACCGATGGTCGTTGTCTTGCCCGCGCCATTGACACCCACCATGAGTACAACGAATGGGTTGTCGAGCGTCGTGATCTCGAGCGGTTGAGACACTGGTTCAAGTATCGCCAGCAGCGAGCGCCGCAGACCCGCGCGCAGGGCATCCGCGTCATTAAGCTCATTGCGCGCGAGACTCTTCTGCAGATCCCCAATGATGCGTCCAGTAGTGTCAATGCCGACGTCGGCCATCACAAGCAGGGATTCGAGTTTATCAAGAACGCCCTCGTCTATCGCGCCGCCAGGCGCGAGGTTGGCGAGGTCGTAGGTCAGCCAACCGCCACCACTGTTCAATCGTGTGCGCAGTCGTGTGAAAAAACTCTGCTTCAGGACAAACTTTTCTTCATTTGCGAACATCGTTATTCAAAGTCCCCTGTGGGCGCCGAATCACCTACACTGTTTGCATACCACGGTGCATCAACACGAATGCCAAGTAGAAGAATATGGCAAAGCGAAGCGCGAAGGCCGATAAAAAATCCCAGCGGGGACGGCTGCGTATTGTAGCGGGAAACTGGCGCAGCCGTCTGTTGGATATCGCCGATGTCCCAGGCTTGCGTCCAACATCGGAGCGAATTCGCGAGACCTTATTCAACTGGTTGACACCGCGCATTGCAGGGGCACGATGCCTCGATCTGTTTGCCGGAACGGGTGCGCTGGGATTGGAGGCCTTGTCACGCGGTGCTACCAGCGCCGTATTCGTCGAAAAGTCTGCCCTGGCGGCAAACACATTACGCAAGAGTATTGCGGCGTTGAATACCGACGCAGCAACGGTCTTTGAGACAGATGCCTTTGGATTTCTGACGAACGTGGATTGCGGCGAGTTTGACCTTGTGTTTCTGGACCCGCCATTCGCAGATGAAAGGCTCGGCGACTTGTGTAGACTGCTGCAAAAGCAATCGATTCTCGCCGCAGATGCGTCTGTCTATATTGAAGAGGACCGGTCCAGGCCTGTACTTGAACTGCCCGACGGATGGCGGACACTGAAGACAGGAAACGCCGGCAATGTGCGATATTCGCTCGTACGAGTCGGAATCATTTCCTAGAGGAGCCTGCCGATGACAGTAGCCGCGATGTATCCGGGTACCTTCGATCCGATCACCTTAGGCCATGAAGACCTCGTTCGCCGCGCGAGCGTGTTATTCGATAGGGTGGTTGTTGCTATTGCGGCCCATCCAGCGAGCAAGGAAACCTTGTTTACGACCGAAGAACGCGTTGCGATGGCGGCGAGCGCGCTTGCCGATATCGACAATGTTGAGGTGACGGGGTACGAAGGGCTGACTGTGGATTTCGCGCGAGATAATGGTTTACGGGTCATCATTCGGGGACTGCGGGCCGTGTCCGACTTCGAATACGAATTTCAGCTGGCCAACATGAACCGGCATCTGACCGACGAGGTGGAGACGGCATTTCTGACGCCCACGGAGAATTACACGTTCATATCATCGAGCCTTGTTCGTGAGGTGGCGGAGCTTGGCGGCGATGTATCGAAATTCGTATCGCCCAAAGTCGAACAGGCACTGCTCAAGCGCTACGGGCGATAGCCGTTATCAGGTTTGACATCTCTTGCAATAAAATGTCGATCGTTGGCCTATCACCATGACAGACACAGGACGCTTGCAACGCAGGCAGGGCTGTCCATCGCGACCATATACTTCGAGTTGCTGTTGAAAATAACCGGGCTGTCCATCACCGCCGTAATAGTCTCGCAAAGTTGTTCCGCCAGCGGCAATCGCGTTATGCAGCACGAGCTTGATGGCAGCGATAAGCGCGTCGTATCGGTGCGTAGCTATACGACCCGCGGCGCGGCGCGGATGAATACCGGCAAGGAACAGGGCCTCGCTGGAGTAAATGTTGCCGACGCCGACGACGATTTCTGCGTTCATGATGAATTGCTTGATGGACACTCGACGGCCGCGTGACTTGGTCCACAGGTACTTGCCTGAAAATGTATCGCCCAGAGGTTCAGGCCCCAGGTTTCTGATTAGCCAATGCTCGGCGACATCGTCGGTCCAGTGCAGCGACCCAAATCGACGCGGGTCGTGATAGCGAAGCGAATTGCCGGACCCGAATACAAAGTCGAAGTGATCATGGATCCCTGCCGGCGTATCGTGCCTGACGATATGAATGCTGCCTGACATTCCAAGATGAATGATTGCAGTACCGTCGGTCGTATGCATGAGCAAGTATTTGGCGCGCCGGTCAATCGCGGTCACGGTCTGCCCGGGCAGGCGCTGATCGATGTCCAGACTTACCGGCCACCGCAGTCGCCGGTCACGAATGACTATCTCGTCTATACGCTGGCCGACAATATACGGTGCAATTCCGCGTCGACTGGTTTCAACTTCCGGAAGCTCAGGCATGCAGGTGTTTACGCATGACGCGGGCCTTTACCTGATTTTTGCTTCCTTGTAGATCACGTGCTTGCGAATCGTCGGATCGTATTTCCGGGTTTCCATCTTCTCGGGATGGAGCCTCTTGTTTTTCTCTGTCGTATAAAAGTGCCCTGTTCCGGCGCTCGATACGAGGCGAATTTTTTCGCGATTACTTTTGGCCATGAATTAATACTCCCGCGCTAAACGCGTTGCCCCTGTGCGCGCAGATCCGCAACAACCTTATCAATGCCGTGCTTGTCGATGATGCGCATGCCCTTGTGGGAGATACGCAGGCGCACAAAACGTTTCTCGGATTCGAGCCAGAAGCGCTTGTGCTGCAAATTCGGTAAAAATCGGCGGCGAGTTCTATTGTTGGCATGAGAAACGTTATTGCCGCTTTGCGGGCGCTTCCCGGTTACCTGACAGACCTTGGACATCGGCGTTAAGTCTCTGATTTTACGAAAAGTCGCCCGCGCCCAGCGGGCAGAGAGCGGAACTTTATACCAGCCTGATCGGCGCATTACAAGGGGCGGCAGGGGCGCGGCTACAGCAATCCGCGGTCCGCCAGGGACGTCGTTTCACCGTCACCGATGATGAGGTGATCCAGCAGGCGGATATCGACGAGCTCCAGGGCCGCTTTGAGCCGCCTTGTGATGTGCTCGTCAGCCTGACTGGGCTCGGCGACGCCTGACGGGTGATTGTGAGCGAGGATGACGGCGGCCGCATTGATGGCCAGCGCTTCCTTGACGACTTCTCGCGGATAGACACTGGTGCCGTCGATGGTGCCCCGGAAAAGCTCATCAAAACGGAGCACACGGTGGCGGTTGTCGAGGTACAGGCAGCAAAAGACCTCGTGTCCGAGGTGCTGGATCTTCGCGTGCATGAATTCCCGGGTATCGGACGGGCAGCGGATGGTCTTGCCCACGGGCAACGATTCCGCAAAGTAGCGCCGCGCAAGTTCAGGTATCGCGCACAGGGCCGCAGCCCCGGTATTACCGATGCCCTTTTCTGTAAGGATTAGCTGCGGGTCTGCCTGCAGAAGGCCCCGCAGACCGCCGAAACGCGTCAACAGGCTGCGCGCAAGATCCAGCGCTGGTCGTCTGCCGCCCGGCAGCAGCTTCGCCAGAAGTTCAGCATCGCAAATTGAAGAATGGTCGGATCGTTCTTGCATAAGCAAGCTATTCTGCCAATGACGCGCCGCGTGGCAATACATCAATCGGGGATTGTTGTCCGGATTTGGTGGAAATTTGGCCGAGCTACGGGCTAAGCTCACGCAGTCAGTGCAAAGCAAGACGAAAGGATCGAACCTGGATGAACATTGTTCTTGGCATCACGGGCGGCATTGCCGCGTACAAGACACCTGAACTGGTGCGGCGCCTGCGCGAGCGTGGCGCCGATGTGCAAATCGTCATGACGGCCTCTGCCGAGGAATTCGTTACGCCGACGGCATTGCAGGCCGTGTCTGGAAGGCCGATACGAGCCAATCTCTGGGACAAGGAGGCGGAGGCGTCAATGAGCCATATTGAGCTGGCGCGCTGGGCCGACATCGTTCTGATTGCGCCGGCAACCGCTGAGATCATGGCACGCCTCGCAGGCGGTGCGGCGTCTGATCTGCTGACAACACTTTGCCTGGCTACCGAGGCGCCGCTTGCGATCGCGCCGGCGATGAATCGTGTGATGTGGAGCAATCCTGCCGTGCAGGCAAATCGCAAGACGCTCGAAGAGCGCGGCGTCAGAATACTGGGGCCCGGGGATGGCTCGCAGGCATGCGGTGAGACCGGTGCAGGACGCATGCTCGATCCTGATGATATTGCAGAGATCGTCTGTGATACCCAGGATGCAGCGATTTTCGGCGGCCAGGCCTTGCAGGGTAAAACGGTGCTGGTTACGGTCGGACCGACGCACGAACCAATCGATCCGGTACGCTACATTACGAATCGCAGCTCAGGAAAAATGGGCTACGCGATTGCGGCGGCGGCGCTCGAGCAGGGAGCGAAAGTCATTGTCGTGAGTGGTCCTGTGTCAATTGCTGCCCCACGCGGTGTCGACATACACAGCGTACGGACGGCGCAAGAGATGTATCGTGAAACGCACGACCATATCGATGGTGTGGATATTTTCATTGCTGCCGCCGCTGTCTCTGACTATCGTCCGGTCAGGATGCGAGCCCAAAAGATTAAGAAGGACGACGACTCGATGCGCATCGATTTCGTCCGGTCGCCCGACATCCTGGCATCGGTCGCGCAGCTCGAGGGCGCACCGTTCACGGTCGGCTTCGCCGCTGAGACAGAGAAAGTACGGGAGTACGCGCTCGGCAAGCTCGATAAGAAGAAACTTGACATGATCGTGGCGAATCGAGTCGGAGAAGACTGCGGATTTGGCTACGATGACAATGCCGTTGCAGTGTTTTGGAATGGCGGTGAACAGGTGTTCGGGAAAACATCCAAAACTGAACTTGCGCGGCAAGTCGTAATGCTCATCGCCGAGCGTTATGCATCGACATCCGCCGCAGGTGCGCAACCCAGGTTATCGTTAATCTCGTCGAACAAAACCAAGAGTTAATGCTTTGCGCTCCATTGAACTGAAGATTTTGGATCCGCGGCTCGGGGACTCGATACCACTGCCCCACTATGCGACTGACGGTTCCGCCGGCCTCGATATGCGAGCCTGCATCGATACGGTGGTGACCGTTAAGCCGGGCGATACGGTACTGATGCCGACGGGTCTTGCGATTCACATTGGTGATGCATCTCTTGCCGCCGTTCTCTTGCCACGCTCCGGGCTTGGGCATAAGCATGGACTCGTGCTGGGTAACCTGACCGGACTCATTGATTCCGATTACCAGGGCCAGGTGTATATATCGTGCTGGAACCGCGGCTCAAAAAGCTACGATGTGCAACCGGGTGAGCGGATCGCGCAGATGGTATTTATTTCGGTCGAACAGGTGCAGTTTCGCATTGTCGATGAGTTCGACGTCAGCAAGCGAGGAGCGGGAGGGTTCGGTCACTCAGGCACGGCATGAGCAGCCGATTCAACTGATTCCTTTGAGCACCATGAAACGACTGATGTCGCCGTCGAAGCGTTCAATTATTTGTTGTTCGTCAGATTCAAACTTCAACAAATTGAGCTCGTGGCGGTCGATCGTTTCCTTGGTTTTCTGGATGTCCTGAACAAGACCAGGATCGACTATGGGCGCGCTGGGATTCACGCTGTAGGGCTTGTATCGAGTCGTCTCTCGTTGCAGATCTGTTAGACGGTGTTGCAAATTGCGCAGGTAAAGCTGAGTCACGCGGGCCTGTGCCTGGAACAACTCGACACGTCGGTCGCGGTGCAACTCAATTTCACCGACGTCGATATAGGTTGCGAGCAGTGTCTGGTCCGCTCGCAGGCGCAATTCGTGGACTACTCTAAGGATTTCAGCGACACGCTCTGCTTCGATCTGCTCGGGCGTCTTCTTGCCTTCGAGGTATTCGACCGTAACCGCGTGCTCATTGAGTACTTGCTTTGGCAGCTCTGCGTATTTGGCCGGAATGCTGTCGCCATAGTACACAAGACCGTCGGCGTCGACCCAACGGTAGGTCCTGGTCTGTTGTGCGTCGGCCCCCAGAGGTACCAGGAGACATAGCGCGATGGCAATCACTTGTTTCCGCATGGACGAACTATGCCACAAACGGCATCTTGATAAGCGTGACTGGTTCGCGATTTTACAGCTTAAAGCGTCGATCGTATTCTGTAAACAAGGAAAAAACTCAATAGTGTCATTGGCTTATACAATAACTCCGTATTTCCTGCGGTAATTTAGAATTGGCTCAAGGAAGTCGTCATATTTATTTGATTCTTCAAGAGTAGTAATCAGGTCTGCCAATGTAATGATATTAATGACGGGAATTCCAAGCGCTTGTTTGAGTTCCTGGACGGTCGACAATGAATTTTGTCCGCGTTCCTGGCGGTCGAGCAAAATAACCAGACCCACAACTTGGGCACCCGCCGCGGAGATGACCTGGTATGCCTCGCGGACGGCAGTTCCGGCCGTAATTACATCGTCGACAATCAATACGCGGCCTGCGAGCGCCGCACCGACGATGTTGCCGCCTTCGCCATGGGCTTTTGCCTCCTTGCGATTGAAGGCGAACGGCACATCGATATCCTGATGTTCGGCCAGCGATGCGGCTGCAAGTGTCACCAGGGGTATGCCTTTGTAAGCGGGACCGAATAACATGTCGAATTTGAGGTCAGCCGAAGCGATCGCGGCGGCATAGTGACGGCCAAGTTTGGCGGCTGCGTAACCGGTATTGAGAAGGCCAGCATCGAAAAAATAAGGGCTGACGCGACCGGACTTGAGTCTGAATTCGCCGAAGCGCAAGACATCGAGTTCGAGACAGAGCGCGATAAATTCTTTCTTATAGGCCTGCATGCTATGGGTCCGCGCCGCGGCTTCTGTATGATGGCCGCCTTCGATTCGGCATCGAAGTATGACATACACCCCGTGGAGAGACAGATTGTTTCGAGTAATCAGCCTGAATGCAAACGGCATCCGCGCGGCGGCGCGCAAAGGGCTCTTCGAGTGGTTGCGGGATCAGGATGCGGACGTCATCTGCATTCAGGAAACCAAGGCGCAAGCGCACCAATTGGTCGACGCATGCTTCTGGCCGGATGGCTACCACTGCTACTACGAGGATGCGATTAAGAAAGGTTATAGCGGTGTCGCAATTTACTCGAAACACAAGCCTAAGAAAGTCATGCGGGGATATGGGGACGCGGAATTCGATGCTGAAGGTCGATATCTGGAGGTGCAGCTTGAGGGAATATCTATCGTGTCGTTGTATCTGCCCTCGGGTTCATCGAGCGACGCACGTCAGGAGGCCAAGTTTCGCTGCCTCGATACGTTCACCGATCATCTGCACAAACTACGCAGGCGACATTCCGAGACCGTCATCTGTGGTGACTGGAATATTGCGCACAAGGAAATCGACCTCAGGAACTGGAGAGCCAACCGCAAGAACTCCGGTTTCACTCCCGAAGAACGTGCATGGATGGATAAGGTGTTCGGCGAGTATCGCTATGTCGACGCATTTCGCGTCGTGCAGCCCGAGGCCGATCAATACACGTGGTGGTCGAGTCGCGGCAATGCATGGGATAACAACGTCGGGTGGCGTCTTGATTACCAGGTGGTCACGGAAAGACTTCAGGAGCGGATTCTGAGTGCAGATATTTATAAGGAAGAGCGCTTTTCCGATCACGCACCGCTGATCATGGATTACGATTGGAGCATCCATTGATTACAGCCTCGGCATATCGCAACTGATCGGACCACTTGCAGCCAATGTATCGACAGTCCTTCAAGGAAGCCATTCTCAATCGGCGCATGTTGATCTGCGTTTTCACCGGCTTCACCTCCGGCCTGCCTCTCTATGTTCTTATTCAGCTGGTTCCTGCCTGGTTACGCGTAGAGGGAGTTGGTCTGGCGGAGATCGGATTATTTGCGCTGGTTGGTTTTCCCTACACCTGGAAGTTTTTCTGGTCTCCCATCATGGACCGCTACGCGCTGCCCCTTCTCGGGCGTCGCCGCGGGTGGATGCTGGTGACGCAGGTAGCGTTATTAATCTCGATTGCAGCCCTGGGTTTCGTCCGGCCAGAGCTGTCGATCTGGACTGTGGCCTATCTGGCCGGAGCCGTTGCTTTCTTCAGTGCCAGCCAGGATATCGTGCTGGATGCCTACCGCCGCGAACTGCTGCCTGACATCGAATTGGGTATTGGCAACGCCATCCACGTCCAGGCCTACCGTCTGGCGGGACTGGTGCCTGGTGCGCTGGCGCTGATTCTCGCCGATTTTCTGCCCTGGCATATCGTATTTGCGGTGGTGGCGTTGTTCATGGGTGTCGGCTTGGTGCTGACACTGATAATTCAGGAGGCGATCGCCAACCCGAGTCTGCCGCAGACCCTGCGCGAAGCGGTTGTGGAGCCGTTTCGGGAGTTTATCGATCGCAAAGGCCTGGGTGGCGCTGCGATAATCCTCGCGTTCATGTTCTTATACAAACTCGGTGACAATATGGCGACTGCATTGCAGTCGCCATTCTTCCTGGACGTCGGTTTCACACTTACCCAAATTGGCGCCATTTCGAAAGTTGCGGCTTTGGTTGCGGTCACGGTCGGTGGGCTTGGCGGCGGCATCATCATGATCAAACTGGGAATCAACCGTGCGCTGTGGCTGTTCGGTGTCGTCCAGGTGATCAGCATTTTGGGTTTCGCTCTGCTGTCGACAGTAGGGGCCAACCCGTGGGTGCTAGGTGGCGTCGTCGCTTTTGAGTATCTCGGTGTGGGATTGGGTACGGCGGCATTTACAGCATTTATTGCTCGAACGACAAATCCTGTATTTGCGGCAACGCAATTCGCCCTTTTCACTGCATTGGCCGCGGTGCCCAGAACCTTCGCCAACTCGGTAACCGGGATCATCGTCGAGCAGATTGGCTGGACGACCTTCTTTTTGCTTTGTACCGTGCTTGCGATGCCTGGGATGCTACTGCTCTTCAAGGTTGCTCCATGGAATGCAGGTCTGGGGCGACAAACGACAACCGATGCAGCCAGCCAATGAAAACAGTCGAAGTCGAGGTTGGGCGATTCGATGAATTGACAGATCCGGGCTGTCGCGAGTTTCAGATCGGCGATGGTGACTGGCCATTCAGGGGCTTCGTCGTGCGTCAGGGCGAAAATATTTTTGCCTATGAGAACTTTTGTGCGCACCTGGGGCATCCGTTGAACTGGAAGCCGAACGGATTTCTGACCAAGGATGATGCGGCGATCATGTGTGCATCGCACGGGGCGCTTTACGAGATCGACAGTGGCCTGTGTTTCGCGGGTCCGTGTCTGGGCAAGGCGTTACGGACTGTGCGAGTTGACGTGCGCGACGGCGTCATCTACGTGTCGGGACCGAGTTCGATGTAGGAGCGGGCCATGCCCGCGATTACCACGATGTCAGGTGGCACTCGCCCGCATGGCGGGGCCTTACTTGGGTCCGCCGAGAAACTCGAGCGCGTCGTGGAATCCGGCGGGCATATCACCCTCATCTCGAACGACGTAGTCTTCGGGGTCCATGTCGACCGACCCGGACCAATCTTCGGGGGCGCTGACCGCGAGTAGTAACAATTCGGGCCATGCCTCGAGATCGACTTCATCAATCGTGCCATCGAAGAATTGTATTTCTATCGTGCCGTCTTGCTCGTCGATAGCGACGACTTCAAGCATTGTGCCGTTTGGGCGACGAAACCACTGACCAATTACCGGGTATGCGACGGCCATGTCGTGTGTCCTCATTTGTCTCGCGAATAAAGCCTCTCCCCTAGTTATAGATCATTGGCCGAATTCTGCAAGACCTGGTTTGGCACTAGCGGACTGGGTCAAAGCGCCAGTCCCAGATTCGGTGCCCATGGCGGAGTCCGCGACTCTCGAATTTCGTCATCGGTCGATCCAGGGGCTTGTCGCCGTCGTGTTCACGTTGTTCGATGCAGGTAAATCGATCTGATTGCGCAAGCACTTCATTAATGTGCCTGGCGTAGTCTGCCCAGTCCGTTGCAATCCGTAGCGAACCGCGTGACTCGAGACGATCGGCACAGAGTTCGAGAAACGCTGGTTGAATAATACGCCGCTTGTGATGCCGCTTCTTTGGCCATGGGTCGGGAAAATACACGTTGATGCGGTGAATTGAGGCCGATGGAATCTGAGATTCGAGCACCTCAATCGCATCGTGAGCAATCAGTCTCAGATTTGTGATCGCCGCTTTTTGAGCCGCGATCAGACAGTGTCCGATACCCGGATCGTGCACCTCGATTCCCAGAAAATCACGGCTCGGATCTTCGCCGGCCTGTTGTACGAGCGTATCGCCATTGCCGAAACCGATCTCAAGAATTCGTGATCCTGCGCGGCTGAAAACGGAATCGAAGTCGAGTATTTGTGGTTTGAATTCGATCCCGTAGGTTGGCCACAATTCGTCGAGGGCGCGCCGTTGCGATGGCGTCAGACGTCCGGACCGTCGCACGAAACTGCGAATCTGGCGTGGTGGTCTGGAGTGGCTGGCGTGGGTTGGCATGGGCGATATTGTAGTCGCGATGGGCCTGATTCGGCTGGTCGATACGGCCAGGTCGAAACGAAGGTTGAAAAGCGCGGTCTGCCTTAGAATACGGCTTGTGTGAAGCTTGCGTGCAACATACTATTGCTCAATCGCACCTCGGAATTGAGGGGAAGAAACAATGAATAATTATTTAAAAAACAAAACATTAGTAAATCGATTGTGTAGCATCGGAGGAATGACGCTCGCGCTCGGCGCCGCATTTGTTGCGTTTTCGCTACCGAATTCTGCGCAGGGACAGGAAGCACAGCGAGTCCTTGAGGAAATCATCGTGACCGCGGCGTATCGCGAGCAGGGTTTACAGGATGTTCCTGTCTCCATTTCCGCAGTTACCGGCGATGTCTTGTCGGAAACGGCACTTCAGAAGGCCGAAGATATCCAGTTCCTCATTCCAAATTTTACTTTGACCGAAACTGGCATCGGCACGAACGCCTTCATTCGGGGCATCGGATCGGGCATCAACCAGGCGTTTGAGCAGTCCGTTGGAACCTACATCGATGGCGTTCACTACGGTCGCGCACAGCAATGGCGCTCACCGTTTCTCGACCTCGAACGCGTTGAAGTACTCCGTGGGCCGCAGTCGATCCTGTTCGGCAAAAACTCGGTGGCTGGCGCTGTCAATATTACGACCGCAAAACCGACCGACGAACTCGAGGGCCGCATTCTGGTCTCCAATGAGTTCGAATTTGACGAGACAATTATCGAGGGAATGATCTCAGGACCATTTTCCGATACGGTGCGCGGCCGGCTGGCCGTGCGCTCACGAGAACTTGACGGTCACATGACCAATGCCACATTGGGAACCGATGAACCGAATCGGGAAGACTGGACCGTGCGCGGCACGTTCGAGTTCGATCTCTCGGACAATCTGCTTGCGACATTCAAGGCCGAAGTCAGCGAGTTCGACGTGACCGGTCGCAATATCGAGATCATCAATGAACAACCTTCTATTCATCCTGCTTTCACGGGACTGTTTTACAACCAGATCCTGCAGATATTCGGTGGCGACCCAAGCACCGGAAACGTCGTGCAGGACGAAGTGCGTTCGTCGAACGGCGACTTCAGTAATAACGAATCCACTAATTTTGTGCTCACACTCGATTGGGCCATCGGCGAGCATGATCTCAAATCGATCACGGCGTTTTCCTCGTTCGAATACGACGAATTTTGTGATTGCGACTTTACGGGCACCGAATTATTTGGTGCTGCTTTGCAGGAATTTTACGACCAGTTCAGCCAGGAGTTCCGCCTGTCATCACCGCTCGGAGGATCGGTCGACTATATCGCCGGTCTTTACTACCAGACCAGCGATCACGATTACGCCGATCAGATAATCTTTTCCGACACTTCCGCAATCGTGCCCATTGGCAACGCACTTAACCCGGGACCACCGGCGGCCGGCGACCAAATTTCCGGTACCATGGCCGACCGAATTGCGACTGTGGACGCGGACGTACTATCAGCGTTCGCGCAATTCAATTTTCATGTTAGTGATACGTTCACGATACAAGCAGGTGGACGGATTACACAAGACGACCGCGATGGCTTTCGCACCTTGACGATCGTGAAGGACGACGGCTCGCCCTTGCCTGCCGCACAATTTTTCGCACCGCTCGTCTGGGCAGGCCTTCTGGATATTACCTCGACCAACCTCAGCGACCCCGCCTACGTGCCATTCGGCGGTGCCGTCATAGTCGACCTGTTAGGCGCCCTTCCGGTTGAGGATTCGCGTGACACGACGAAGTTTTCGCCCGAAGTGAAATTTGTTTGGGACGCCAGCGAGAACTCGCTTTTGTATCTGAGTTGGTCGGAAGGGTTCAAGTCCGGCAGCTTCGATTTTCGCGCGAACAATAAGGGTATCGCTCCGGACATGCTGTCATCGTTCGAATTCGACGACGAGGAGGCTACCAATATCGAATTGGGCGGAAAGTTCGTTCTGGCGGGTGGCGCGTTTGAGCTGAACGCAGCGGCATTTTTCACCGAGTTCGATAATCTGCAAATTTCGATTTTCGATGGGGGACTCGGCTTCAATGTCGGTAACGCCGCGTCTGCGGAAATCAACGGCCTCGAGCTCGACTTCCGCTGGGCCGCAACCGATAACCTGACAATAAGGGGCGGCCTCGCTTTCACCGATTTCGAGTTTACCGATTTTGAAAACGGCCAATGCTATTTTGGCAAAGCGCCTGACTCTGATCTTAACGGTGACGGCACCCTGACACATTGCAGTTACACGGGTAACTCGAACCAGATGGTCTCGGACATGCAGGGTAACCTGACATTCGACTATCGCCGACCGGTGTTTAATGGCCTCGAGCTCAGCGCAGTGCTCGATGTATTCTTTACCAGTGAGTACGATGCCTCCGCGACCTATGATCCTGGGCTGGTGCAAGACGATTATTCGCTCGTCAATATTAGATTGGCACTGGGATCGGCAACGGGAAAATGGCAGGTTGCGTTACTTGCCAAGAACATCACGGACGAGATTGTCCTGAGCTTTGGTGGCGACACGCCACTGTCCGGGAGTAGTTTTCTCTCGAAATCAAACTACGCGTTTTACGGTGCGGGCAGGACGCTGACCGCCCAGGCGATTTTCCGCTTCTAGTTCAGTACCGTCCGCTAGACTTGTTTGAGCCACCCGCTGAATCGTTTGGCGGGTGGCTTATTGCGTTAAGAGCATCACGCTGCCCGCGATTGCGCTTTTTCTTTGGGCGTTACTTGTGTTGTCTGGATGATGCGAATATCACCGGGCTGGTCTTCTCGGGCCATCGACCTTCCATCGTCGTGTAGAACGAGCGGAATATATCGAGGTCAGCCTGCATGTTTCCCGTAAGCGTCACTGTTGGGCCCAGGCCGACACGCTTGTTCGCATAATCGAAAAAACCGCAAACCACAGGAACGCCGGCGGCTTCTGCGATGCGGTAGAAACCGGTCTTCCAACCTCGAGTCTTGCGGCGCGTTCCCTCCGGTGCGAGCGCGAACAGGAAGCGCTCGTTATTATTGAATGCAGCAACGGCCTGATCCACCGCGGATCGGGCTCTGCCGCGGTTCAGTGGAATGCCACCGAGAGCTTTCAGGAGCAGGCTCAACGGAAACCAGAATAATGATCGCTTGGCAAAGAACGTTACATTCAGTCCGATGGCAACCTTGTAGACGAGCCCCCAGTAGCCATCCCAGTTCGAAGTGTGTGGTCCCACGATAACGACGGCCTTATGAATATCGGGCACGCCGCCGACCAGCGTCCAGCCGCCAAGCAGCAAAAGGAATCTGGCAATGTAAGGCAGGAACAAGTCAGCTGCCTCTTGCCAATAGCATCATAATTGCGACCAGCGCGCCGCCAAAAACAGCAGCGATGATTCCGACCAGCCAAAAACGGTAGCGCGGCAAAGATCGGAGTTCATGTCGTATTTTTCGCAACTCCGCAGCCTGTGTATTTTTCTGCTGCTCGTTGGACGCGGCCTGACCGGCGAGGTATCGAAGCACGGCGGGCAGTTCGCGTAAGGTCTCGCGAAGCTGAGGGAGATTTTCGCGAAGATCATCGAGCATCGCTCGTGGCCCGACTTGCTCATTCATCCAACGTTTCAGCACCGGACGTGCAGTCTTCCACAGATCCAGTTGCGGATACAGATCGCGGCCGAGCCCTTCAATATTGAAGAGCGTTTTGTGCAGCAGGATCATCTGTGGCTGAATCTCAACGTCGAAGCGCTGCGCTACACGGAACAGGCGCGTTAATACCTGCGCAAACGATATTTCAGAGAGCGGTTTGTTGAATATCGGTTCACACACGGTGCGGACCGCGGTCTCGAGCTGATCGATGCGAGTCCCTTCAGGCACCCAGCCGGAGTCAATGTGCAGCTTGGCAATTCGATGGTAGTCGTGATCGAAGAAGGCCAGAAAATTCTCAGCGAGGTATCGCTGATCGCTGGGGCTCAACGTACCAATGATGCCGAAATCAACGGCGGCGTATTTTGGTCGCTCGGGGTCGGTCGCGATAACGAATATGTTGCCTGGGTGCATGTCTGCATGAAAAAAGTTGTGGCGGAATACCTGCGTGAAGAAAATCTCGACGCCGTTTTCGGCGAGTACTTTTATATTGGTTCCGGCCTCGACCAACGCGTCCATGTCACTGATGGGTATGCCGTAGATGCGCTCCTGAACAAGCACGTTGGGGCGGCAGAAATCCCAGTAGATGTCGGGTACGTACAGTTTGTCCGAGCCGGCAAAGTTCCGCCTGAGCTGGGCCGCATTGGCCGCTTCACGCATGAGGTCGAGTTCATCAATGATTGTACGTTCGTATTCGGCAACGATTTCCAGCGGTCGCAGGCGCTTGCCATGCTCCCAATATCTCTCGGCGAGACTTGCAATCACGCGCATGACTTCGAGATCGCGTTCGATCAGTTCCTGTACGCCTGGCCGCAGTATTTTGACGATGACCTCAGTGCCGTTCGGTAGTTGTGCGGTGTGTATCTGTGCGATGGAAGCTGCCGCAAACGGCTCGACGTCAAATCGTTTGAATACCTTGTCCACTGATTCGCCGTAAGCATCATTGAGCATCTGGATCGCCTGCGCTGCCGGAAACGGTGGCACCGCATCCTGCAATTTTGCGAGTTCGTCGGCAATATCGGCTGGCAGCAGGTCACGGCGCGTCGATATAACCTGGCCAAATTTCACGAAGATCGGCCCCAATTCCTCCAGGGCCAGTCGAATTCTTTCACCGAGCGGTGCAGTTGTATCCTGACGTCGTGGCAGCAATAAAAAAAGTAAGCGCAGTGATCGCAGAAAATGTTTTTTCCTGATGACGTCATCCAGGCCGAACCTGATGAGTACACGCTGAATGCCGATCATTCTTCGGATTGTTCGCCAGCGGGGCATGGTCAGATGTCTTTCTCTAGTCGGCCGAGACGGGCATCGAGACGCGCGACGTCATTGCGCAGCGTATTGACCTGGTTCGCAAAGCGATCAACTTCGTAACGGCTGGGCAGATCGCGACTTTCTTCTTGCAGGTACTCACGAATGTTCGTGCCCATAGTCGAACGTGCCTCACGCGCCCAGTCGCTGACTCCTCGTGCTACCTCGCCAAGCTGGTGCGCGGCAACATCACCGATCAGCGTCGACAGCTCCTCTTCAATATCGGGCTTCGCGTAAGCGAGCAAGTCCTGAAATGCCCTGGCGGTCGCGGCATCGCCGCTCAGGTCGAGCTCGCCCGTACGAATTGCGCGCTCGCTGCCCGTGCTCGCCATCTTGGCAAGAGTCAGCAGTGATCCGGTAATTACTACATCAGGTTCGGCTTCTGTGTCGGCTGTAAGCGCGACCACCGTGTCCTGGAAGGCGAAGTACATTGCGAGCGCCGTGTCTCGAACACGAATCGCGATCGTTTTTCCGTCGAGTTCCAGACACAATTCACGCGCAGGTGTTGTCGCAGCGATATTGCGATTAAGCAGGTTCGCAACAGGGCGCAGCAAGGCATCAAGAGGATCCGTCATCAGAGGTTGCCTAGATACGATAGCCGCTGTGCAGCGCAACGATGCCGCCAGCCAGGTTTCGATAGCGACAGCGTTCAAAGCCCGCGTCGCGCATCATGGTAAGCAATGTCTCCTGGTCGGGGTGCATGCGGATAGATTCGGCCAGGTACTTATAACTTTCCTCGTCGCCGGCAACCAACTTGCCGATAAGCGGCAGCACCTTGAATGAGTACAGATCGTAGGCTGGTCTGATCAACTCTGCGGGCTTCGAGAACTCGAGAATGAGAAGCCTTCCTGCAGGTTTGAGGACTCGATACATCGATCGAAGCGCAGCATCCTGATCGGTAACGTTGCGCAGTCCGAAAGCGATTGCGATGCGGTCAAACGATGCGTCAGAAAATGGCAGGTTTTCGGCGTCCACCTGTGCGAGAGACAGATTGCCGGCCACGCCTGCGTCGACGAGCTTTCTTCTCCCCCGTTCGAGCATCGCTGCATTGATGTCGGCCAGCACTACGTGGCCGCTCACACCTACGCGCCGCGTAAATTCCCGAGCCAGGTCTCCCGTGCCACCGGCGAGATCAAGCACGCTATGACCCGGACGTACGCCGGCCTGATCAATCGTGAGCCGTTTCCACAGGCGATGCAGACCAGCCGACATCAGGTCATTCATGATGTCATAGCGTGTTGCGACAGAGTCGAAGACGCCTTTTACAAGATCGGCTTTTTCATCGGCCGGCACGGTCTTGTAACCGAAATGCGTCGTCCCGGTCGATGTGTCGGATATGGACATGATGGTTTTTTATTCGGGCTTTTCGCGAGCATACCCCGCCACCGCGAGGCGGTCGAGGTAGCTTTTCCAGTTCGCTTCCATGTTGCTGCCGAGCTCATGCAGATAGGTCCACGTGTACAGGCCAGTATCATGGCCGTCATCGAACACGAGGCGGACCGCGTAATGGCCGATCGGCTCGACCGCCGTAATGGCCACATTTTCCTTGCCCGTCTGCAGGAACTCCTGCCCCGGGCCATGCCCTTTGACCTCTGCGCTCGGCGAGTGCACACGGAGGTACTCGAACGAGTACTCAAACTCGCTGCCATCGTCGAATGTCACGGCGAGCAGCCTGGACTTCTTTCGCAGCCGGATTTCTGTAGGTGTTGATGTCATACCTGAATAATGCACCTGTTGGAGCCCGCCGTACCAATAGACATAGTGGGCTAACCGTTTGGTGAAAAGTAACGATCGGACCGGGCGAGACAAACTAGATAAGCACCGCGGACGGCATATTCCTCTCCCTCATGGCTCGCTGCGCTTTACTTCGGTCGAAGAACACCCCGTCCGCAGTGCTCATCGCCCGCATCGCGGACTCCTACAGAATATACCGACTCAAATCCTCATCCTTTGATAACTCGGCGAGATGGTCATCGACGTAGGCGGCGTCGACTTTAACATGGCTGCCACTTTTATCTGCAGCCTCGAATGAGACGGACTCGAGCAGCCTCTCCATCACTGTGTGTAAACGTCGCGCACCGATGTTTTCGGTATTTTCGTTAACCTGAAACGCAACCTCGGCGATGCGCCGAACGCCGCATTCGGTGAATTCGACCGCGACGTTCTCAGTTTTAAGTAATGCCTGGTACTGCAAGGTCAGTGATGCATCCGGCTCGGTCAGAATTCTTACAAAGTCATCGGTTGTCAGCGATTTCAACTCGACACGAATCGGGAAGCGGCCCTGCAGTTCTGGAATCAGGTCGGATGGCTTGCATACATGAAAGGCGCCAGACGCGATAAATAAAATGTGGTCGGTGCGCACCATGCCGTACTTGGTATTGATTGTCGATCCTTCGACAAGCGGTAACAAGTCGCGCTGCACGCCTTCGCGGGATATATCCGCTCCCGGTGTTTCGGTGCGGCGGGCAACCTTGTCGAGCTCATCGAGGAATACGATGCCCTGCTGTTCGACGGCCTCGAGTGCCTGCGCTTTCAGCTCTTCTCCATCGACCATGCTGGCGGCTTCTTCGTCAGCCAGTTGCTTCAATGCCTCTTTGACCTTGAGCTTGCGTGTCGTACGACGGTTACCGCCAAGGTTCTGGAACATGCCCTGTAACTGGCTGGTCATTTCCTCCATACCTGGCGGCGCCATGATTTCGATTCCGACCGGCATGGCCTGGATTTCGATTTCAATATCTTTATCATCAAGCTTGCCTTCGCGCAGCATCTTGCGGAATTTTTGGCGAGTATCGCGATTATCCCGCGTGGGTTCGGCATCATTCTTGAATCCGATCGTCTGTGCCGGCGACGGCAACAACGCGTCTAGCACACGATCCTCAGCCTCCTCCTCAGCCCGGTGGCGTACTTTCGACATCGCGCTTTCGCGGACCATCTTGATAGAGATATCCATGAGATCGCGGATAATACTGTCTACTTCGCGGCCGACGTAGCCGACCTCCGTAAATTTGGTTGCTTCAACTTTGATAAACGGCGCTTTGGCCAGCTTGGCGAGACGACGCGAAATTTCTGTCTTGCCGACACCGGTCGGTCCGATCATCAATATGTTCTTTGGCGTGATTTCGCTGCGCAGCGGTTCATCGACCTGCACTCGTCGCCAACGATTACGCAACGCGATCGCAACGGCGCGTTTCGCTTCATCCTGGCCGACGATGTGCTTGTCGAGTTCCTGGACGATTTCTCTGGGGGTCATCTGTGACATAGGGCTTTCCAAATTCCTTACTTGGCCGGCAGTTGTTCGACCACGATGTTCTGGTTTGTATACACGCAGATGTTGCCGGCAATATTAAGTGCTTTCTCAACGATTTCCCGCGCATCGAGGTCAGTGTTCTGTAACAAGGCCAGCGCTGCTGCTTGCGCAAATGGTCCTCCCGAGCCGATGGCCATCAGATCATGCTCGGGTTCGATGACGTCACCGTTTCCCGAGATGATGAATGAACTCTCCTCGTCAGCGATACACAGCAAGGCCTCCAGTCGTCTGAGACGCCGATCCATGCGCCAGTCCTTGGCGAGTTCGATCGCAGCGCGAGTGAGATTACCAAATTGCTCGAGTTTAGTTTCAAAGAGCTCAAAGAGAGTGAAGGCATCCGCGGTGCCACCGGCGAATCCGGCAATCACACGACCTTCAGCCAGGCGCCGGACCTTACGGGCGTTGCCCTTCATGATGGTATTACCCATGCTGACCTGGCCGTCGCCAGCGATAGCGACCGTGCCATTGCGACGGACGGAGACAATGGTTGTTCCTCGAAACTGTTGCATGATGCTGTACCTCAAGCGGGCTGGTTTTTTCTGTCCCCGGGATGGATCTTGTCGTATATCTGGGCTAGGTGCCGAAAGTCAAGGAAAGTGTGGACCCACATCATATCGAGACCATTGAATAAGTCTTCACGCTGCCTGCAGCGGAATTTCTGCGATATAATTTCGCGCTACGGCCTGATGTCTCCACCAGCTCACGAACAGGAATGAAAGGAGTGCTCCGCCAGCAAAATCGCTTAGAAAATGTTCCCCGATAATCACGCGGCTGAACGCGATTCCAGACGCCAGAAACAACAAGGGTATTCGCAGTCGAGGCAGAAAAACGCATAGAGAAAACGCCAGTGCGAAAAGATTGGTGGAGTGGCCCGAGGGAAACGAGGCGAATTCAGAATTGATCGTCAGTGGAGACAGGTAATAGGCGCCGAATTCTGCGAATTGCGATGGACGCACACGGCCGATCAGGTACTTGAGACAAACAGCGAACAGTCCTGCGCCGGATAAAGATACCAATACAAACACGCACTGCTGGGCGAGCCTGCTGAATGTGTCGCCATGCCTGCGGTTTCGATAACGCCTGGCGAGCTGAAAGAACAACAACGTGACAGATGTTATTAATGCAAGCATCCAGGTTGCATGCCCGAGCTGCGTAATCAGCTGAAAGGAATCGATGATATTGATGGTCAGTGTCTGAGACCATAGAAAAACCCGGACATCGAGCATCAGGGCGGTCGAAAGTAACAGTACGAAGACAAGGCCGGGCCACAGTGCGGATGGGTAAGACCTTAAAATTCCTTGCATCGCGGCTTAATCTTTTCTTCGTGCCCTGGGATGGGTTTCATCGTATATCTGGGCGAGATGCTGAAAGTCGAGGTGTGTATAAATCTGCGTCGTCGAGATATTCGCGTGCCCCAGCAGTTCTTGAACGCCTCGCAGATCATGGCTCGACTCGAGCAAATGAGTCGCGAATGAGTGGCGAAACAGGTGCGGATACACTTTGGTATCGATGCCCTGATGTCGGCCCCAGTACGATACACGCGCCTGCACTGATCGAGGGCTCAGGCGCATGCCGCGATTACTGACAAATAACGCACTCTCGTCTACTGATGCAAACACGGACCGCGTCTTGGACCACCTTCCCAGCGCCTCGAGCGCCTTTCTGCCGACCGGAACAATGCGCTCCTTGCGGCCCTTGCCAGTGACCCGCACCGTCGCATCCTGTGCGTCAATATCGCCACAATCCAGACCGACGAGTTCGGCGAGTCGGAGCCCTGACGAGTACAAGAGCTCCAGGATTGCCCTGTCGCGATCCACGATCGGTCCGTCTCCTGTGATATCGAGCAGTCGGGCCATGCGGTCTGCATCAAGATTGCCTGGCAGACGTTTGCCCGATTTCGGCGCCGAAACTCCCGCAACCGGATTGCGCGTAACGTGTTTTTCGCGGATCAGGTACCGGTAAAAGGTACGTGTGGCCGACAGGCGGCGCTGGATGCTGCGTGCAGACAAACCGCGGCGAAAAATCGTGCCTGAGTAGGCACGGATATGCTCGCTGTCGATGTCCGCCCATTTTCCAATGCCAACTTCATCGCAATAGGCGAGCAGTGCGTAAAGATCACGACAATAGTGCTTGCAGGTTAGATCGGATAACCGGCGCTCGTATTTGAGGTGGCCAATAAACGTGTCGATCCAGTCCTTCTCAGTCCTGTCCACCGATTGAACCCCCGCGAATCAATAGCGAGCGAGGGCTCCCCCAACGAGATCCCCGATTCGTGCAAGATAGTCGACGCTCATGCCCGGATGAAAGTGGTCTGCGTCGGCGCTGCCAATCGCAAGAAAACCAATTTGAATTTTATCGCCTAGTGGTACCAATGCGACCGACCCAATCTCATTGGCGTCCGATGGAAACAGAAAGTCGCGCTGCGAGTCACGAACCTGGCCACAGCGGGGGCCATTAGCTTCGAGAAATGTCTCGAAAGGTTTTAACTTGTCGTCAGCGCGTGCGATTACGCGAAAAAATCGACTTTCGTCGATATCATCAAAGAGCGCCGGATCGCCAAACAGGACGAGGATAAATTCATCCGCACCGAAGCCGCTGCGCATAGCTTCTTCGATTGCAGCGATGGTTGGGGCAAGCCCTCGTGCGGCGAGCAACTGCAGCGACAGCTCGTGAATCTTGGCCATGAGGAGGTCGTTGGCGCGAGCGATCTCAACGAGGTCCTTGAGCCGGCGGTCGAGCTTGATTTCCTTTTGCCGGAGCATCGATACCTGGCGCTCGACGAGCGATACTGCCTCGCCGCTGCCGTGTGGTACGCTGAGTGAGCTGAGCAACGTGCTGTGGTGTTCGAAGAAGTCCGGATTTGCTTCCAGGTAGACCTGCACGGCCTGTGCCGAAATTTGTTCTGGCAGGAAATCTGGCTTGCGTTGTGTGCTCATAAATCGATTATTCCCTCGCTAATAAATTCGGCATCTCCGCTCAGCCACACTGGTTCGGCGTCACCGCGCCAGCTTACCACGAGTTCACCCCCGGGCAGCTGCACCGAAACTTCGTCATCGAGGCGGTTTCGCCGCTGTCCGGCAACAACCGCGGCGCAGGCGCCAGTGCCGCACGCCAGCGTTTCTCCGACCCCACGCTCATGTACTCGCAGTTCGATAGTAGTGCTGTCAATAATATGCATGAAGCCAACATTAGTATGTGCCGGAAACTGGTGATGAAGTTCGATGAGCGGGCCGAGATGCGCGACGTCGGCGGCGGCGACGTCGTCAACTTCGAGTATGCAGTGTGGATTGCCCATGGACAAAACATCAACAGTGAAAGTGGTCCCCGCGACTTCGAGCTGGTAACGGTCCGCTTGTGAGGAGGCGACAAACGGCACACGCGCCGGATCAAACTGGGGAGCACCCATGTTTACGGCCACACGATCGTCGTCGAGCACTCTTGCCTCCACCGGCCCGGCCGGGCTCTCAAGCACAAAGTGCCGGACGGCATCGTTTTCTCTTGCCAACATCAATGCGATACAGCGAACTCCGTTGCCACACTGTTCGACTTCTGACCCATCGGCGTTGAAGACCCGGTAGGAGGCGGCGACCGACGCATCTTGTGACGGGCCGAGCCACAGCAGCTGGTCAAAACCGGGGCCGGTATCGCTGTTGGCCAAAGCTCGGAGCACCGCCGACGAAGGCGGCAACGTTGCCTGGTGACGCTGATCGACGAGAACAATCTGATTGCCAGTGCCCTGCATTTTGAAATATGTAAGCTGCATCGTTCTACATGGACTTTTGATGTTGGCCTCTGTAGTTTACATAAGTTGTAAACCAGTCTAACAACATTGCCCTTGGGGAAAGTCATGCGGCACATAATGGTTTTGAATGCAAAGGGCGGTTGCGGCAAAAGCACGCTCGCAACCAACATTGCTTCCTATTTTGCGAGCGAAGGCGCAAGCGTCGCTCTGGCTGATTACGATCCACAACGTTCCAGCCTCGATTGGCTGGATCGACGTCCAGCCAGCCGGCCGGAAATTGTCGGCGTGGCGGCCTTCGAAAACGGGCTCCGGCACGTACCGCGCAGTGTTGATATCGTCGTCAGTGACGCGCCAGCGCGTTCTCATGGGTCCGAGCTGACAGATCTTGTCAGACACGCGGAAACCGTTGTTGTGCCGGTGTTAGCGTCAACTATCGATATGCAGGCGACAGCGACATTCTTGAAGGAACTCCAGGCCATAGGCAAGGTGCAGCGCAAAGAGATCAGGATTGGCGTGATCGCCAATCGTGTGCGGGACAATACGCTGATTTTCGACGAACTCGATGAATATCTGACGCGCGTCAGGGTGCCTTATATCGCGGCGCTTCGAGAGGCGCAGAACTACATCCGCGCCTACACACGCGGCCTCGGGATTTTCGAGTTGCCGGAGTATCTTGCGTGGCCTGACTGGGAAGAGTGGGAGCCATTGACTGCCTGGCTGCGCAGTAAACGAAGCCAGCCTTAGCAGGCAGTTGAAAAACGCTCATGCGGCACGATCAGGCAGCGATTTACTCGCTATCTGGTGCGAGGTGCGGAATCGCAGGTAACGGGTCGTCGGTAACCATGCTGAGTCCTGAACGATAGGCTTCTGCGGCGGCGTCGCCTTCACCCAACTGATTGAGCAGACGCCCATACACATGGAAGGCCTCTGGTGTTGGCCTGAGACTGATAACCGTCTCGAGATAACTGCGCGCTTTGCCCCATAATTCGTTGCGCAGGCAAAGGCGTGCAGCCGCAAGCAACAGGTCCGGATCATCGCCGTGACTGGCGAGCCAGTTCTCGACGCGCTTGAGTTGTTTCGAAGCATCCGGGCCCTCGACGAGACCAAACAGACGCACCAGTGGGCCACGCCAGTCGGATTTGAGTGCTGCTGCGAGGTCCTTCTCGGCCTTGGCGTGCATGTCGCAACGCATCAGGTTCGTGTAATAAGCCTCGAGCAATTCCGGCTCCAATTTGAGACGCTTTGGGACGCCCTTCCACTCGGCGAGAACGGCTTCACCGTCCGCGGCGCGCTCAATATTTTCGCTATGAACGCGCACGCTCCACTTGTCGATAGTGCTCTGCTCGACGCGACTGTGCTTTCGCAGCCGCGGCAGAATCAGGGCGAGATTGGTCCAGTCATGCAGGCGGTAATACAGTTGTCCGAGGAGCCCGAGCGCATAACTGTGGTTACGGGAATTTTCATCCAGGCGCCGTAAGGTTGCGAGCGCCTGCTCGTATTGCTCACGATCGAGCTGTAGCTCGGCCTGCGTTAACAAAACGGCATTGGCGGCCTCGGGTGTATGTTCATACGCGAGCTTGAGCCACTCGTCGCGGCGCTGGTCTTGGCCT
This sequence comes from Pseudomonadota bacterium, assembly GCA_022574185.1. Taxonomy (GTDB): domain Bacteria; phylum Pseudomonadota; class Gammaproteobacteria; order Steroidobacterales; family Woeseiaceae; genus UBA1847. The sequence goes on along the minus strand of JACZSM010000014.1, from coordinate 9,294 downwards.
TGCAGATGCGCTGCGCGTGCTGCTTGTAGATAATTAAACAATGGTGTATCGCTGATACTTGCCGCCCGTGCCAGTAATTTTTCGCCGCGAGCAAAGTTGCCTTCAGCGACTTCGATCATGCCGCGTGTCATTTGCTGACCAGCACGGCCCGCTCGGTAACGCCCTGCGGATTCTCCGATTCGGCGCGGTATCTGAATGAGCCGACGAATCAGCCAGATCGAGACGACGAGCAGGATGACGAGGCCGACGAGCACGAGCAAGGACATCTCAATGAGATAGCCGCGGAAATTGATGACCACGTAACCCGGATCGTCCAGCAGGAAGTGCGCGGCAAATGCGCCTAGCACCGTGACGAAGACGACAATGACCGCAAATTTCACGGGATGGGCTCAGAAAGCGATTTGAACTGGCGCAGCAAGCGCAGTGATTTCGAAATATCCGGTGACGCTACGCTGAACAGACCGTCACGAATTTCATCAATCGTCTGTTGCGCTGCCGAAACCTGAGCGCTCTCCGTATCGAAGTACAGTTCGAGCCAGGCCGTCGCATCATCGAGGCTTTGCTCAAACACAGCTGTCTCACCGCGCAGCAACGCGAGCCTTGCAATTTGCAATTGTAATGAAAGATTGGTGCGCAGGAAGTACGCGGAGTCAGGTGCAATCAGCGGCATAGTGGCTTGATCGGGCGGAGTCACTTTGATGAGCCCGGATACCGCCCCTTTCACCGAATTCCAGGCGCGATCCACGCCACTGAGATCTTCGTCTGCGCGCTGTGCTGATTCGGGCGCAGACCCCTTAACGCCACGCAACGGTAACGAGTCAATGACCCGGGCCAGACTCGAGAGTGTCAGTGTAATACCCTCGATGTCCGGTTTATCCATGACCTCGAGCGCCGCGAGTTCATCGGCGATCGCGCGTCGAACATCGATCAGCGCAGGATTTGCAAGTTGCACGATGCGTTCATCAGCCATGCCGAGCGCGAGCGCTGCGAGTTGCGGATTGCCGGCCAGCTGCAACTGTGCGTTCGCAATGTGCATGTAATTTTGAGCTTCGGCGAGCAACCAGGTATCGTGCGCACCTGCTGAAACACCCTGCAATGATGCCATTGAACGCTCGAGGTTCGACATGCGCGACGGCAGCGAGTCAAGTAAGCGCATGCGATTGTCGAGATCATGCTGCAATGCCTCAAGGTCGGCAGCAGTGCGGCTGTCAGCCGCGGCAAAGTTAGCGAGCGTGGGTTCGAGTTTTGCGAGTCTCTCAATCGATGCATCGATGCGGCTTTGCAGGACGACGACCGAACTGGCGAGCGAAGCTGCGCTTTGTTCGCCGCGTCGCTGTACGCGCCAATCGTCAACGACTCCATAGCCGATGGTCGCCAGCGCCACGAACGACAACAGCAGTGCGAGCCAGGCGACAGGCGCGCTGGCGCCTCGTTTTGCTGCTGCATCAGGCTCGGTCCTTGGTTCTGGTTTCGACGTCACGTCCTCGACGCTGTTGTCTGCATCATCCGGGTGCGACACTTGGTCGGACTTGTCTTTTTTGCTCATCAGGGTTGTCCAGTTGCTATAGGACCCAGGTCAGTAATTGCGCGGACCATTTCGCTTGCCTGCGGTCCTCTTGCCAGTGCTGTTGGGGCATTGTGAAATCGATCCACCGCTTCTTTTATCACACGAGCAGCTGGCGTCACCAGTGGTGTTTGTCGGAGTTGGTCGCTGCACCATTGCGGCAAAATGGCAATGAGATTCGTCAGCGACTCGACACTCATAATCGTCACGACGTTGATAGCGCCCGAGCGCCATTGAATTTCGAGTGTGCTGAGTTCATCTGCCGAATAATCCGGGGCTACCCGGTCATAAACAGACAGGTATTCCACAGTTGCGCCGCGTTCCTTAAGGGTATCCGCAAGCAACTCCCTACCCGTACCGCCGCGAATAATTCGAATCGTCATGCCGGCAACATTCGCAAGGCCGGATTCCAGCAGCAGGTGCTCACTGTCGTAACCGGTTGCCGAACGAATGTCGACGGTCTTCCCGGCAGACTCGATGGCGGCCGCCGTCGTCGGGCCAACGGCAGCAATTGCGGCGGAGTCCGCATGGCTAAGACCATGCTGTACGGCATTAGGGCTGACGAATATTGCAATGTCCGGCGGCTGCAGCGAGCGCACCTCAGTGCGTACAATCTCAGACGCCCGCGGCACGATTTCGATCGTGGGGAAAGCGTATGCCGTGCCGCCCTCCGATTCGATTGCAGACATAAGATCGCTGGCCTGGTGCCATGGCCGGGTAACGAGTACGCCGATTCCCGCAAGGGCCGCTTCAGCCATGCGCGCCACCTATGCTGGCAAGGATTTCACGGGCGCCGCGCTCCAGCAGGAGGTTTGCGAGCTGCTCGCCAAGCGATTCAGCATCGTCGGGCGAACCACTGACGCTATCGCGAACCGAACGACTACCGTCGGGCATTATGACCAGCGCCGTGACGATCATGCGGTTATCAGCGATTACCGCGTGCGCGGCGACAGGCGATTGGCAGTTCGCTTGCAAGGTTTTTGCGATGGCCCGCTCCGCAGCGGTCGACCTGGCCGTGGTTTCGTGATTGAGCTGTGCCAAAACGTCGCGCAGCCGCTCGTTCGCAACGAGACACTCGATACCAATTACACCCTGTGCTGCGGCCGGCAGCATCTCCTCGGTTGAGAACTGCTGGCTAATGTGTCGTTGCAGTCCGAGGCGCTCGAGGCCAGCTGCGGCGAGGATGATCGCGTCATAGTCGCCGTTTTCGAGTTTGGCCAGTCGCGTGTTGATGTTGCCACGCAGCGGCTCGATTCTTAAGTCCGGACGCAGCATTCTAAGTTGTGCGGCACGGCGCAGACTAGAGCTGCCAACACAGGCCCCCTGGGCAAGGTCATCGAGCGTTTGTCCGACAAGCACATCGGCACAGTTCGCGCGCGGCAGGACCGCTGCGATACAAAAACCGTCAGGTATTTCCGCCGGGACATCCTTCATCGAGTGCACGGCAATATCGGCTTCGCCTGCCTGTATCGCAACTTCGAGCTCCTTAATGAACAATCCCTTGCCACCAATTTTCTGCAGGCTGCGGTCGAGCATTTCGTCGCCGAGTGTCGTCAATGGTATGAGTTCGATCGTATCGACCTCGGGCAACGCGGCGAGCGCTTCGACAACATGATTGGCCTGCCAAAGTGCGAGCGCACTCTTGCGCGTTGCGATACGAATGTTCAACTCTGGCCTAGCCTCCCTTCAGGCGGCGGCGGACATTGGCTAGATGCCGCCGGCTAATCACTAGATCGCCGTTATCGGTCTCAGAGGCGTGCCTCAGGATAGCGCGGGTTTTGCCATCGGGGGTCTTCTCCAATCTGTCGATCTTGTCGATGGCAACGAGTACGCTACGATGAATGCGAACGAATTCGTCGGCGAACTCTAGTTCCAGTGATTTCAGGGAATCATCGATCAGATCCAGACCGCGCTCGTGGTGCACGCATACATATTTCTGATCGGCATTGAAGTAGGCGACATCGTTGATGGGAATTAGCCGTAGTTCACCGTGGACCAGAGCACACACGTGATTGCGGCGGTTTTTTAAATGAGCCGCCGTGGTGAGCTGGCCAAGCATCTTGCCCGATATACGGCCGGCGTGTTCAAGCGCACGTTCGAGTCGCTCACGCCGCACCGGTTTCAGCACGTAACCAATGGCTCGAGCCTCGAATGCGTCAATTGCGTACTCGTTATACGCGGTTGTGAAAACGACGGCGGGCGGTGCATCCATCGCATTCAAGTGGTGAGCGGTCTCGATACCGTCAATACCGGGCATACGAATGTCCAGCAGCACGATGTCGGGATGTAGCGTTGTCGCCAATGCAATGGCCTGCGCACCGTTTGCCGCTTCGCCGACCACCTCGTGCGCGCCGCAATCGTCGATGAGCTGTCGCAGGCGGTCCCGTGCAGGTTTTTCGTCGTCGACGATCAAAACTTTCACGCGCTTATCTCGTCGTACGGGAACCTCAAGGTGACTGTAAATTTCGTGTCAGTGTCTACAACGTCGACGGAGGCGCGATTGTCATAGGCCAATTCGAAGCGTTGCCGAATATTCGACATCGCCATCTTGTTGCCATCTTTGGAGCGTTTTATGCCGGGCGCGACCGGATTTGAGATCGTGATGACGAGGAACTCGCCGTCACGAATTCCGGTGACGGTTACCTCACCGCCGTCAGGCAGCAACTCGATGCCATGATAGATGGCGTTTTCGAGCAGCGGCTGAATGGTCAGACTCGGTATCAATGCGCGCATGGGCAGGTCGGCAATGTCCCAACGGACATTGAGACGATCGCCAAGTCGAAGTTTTTCGATGCGCTGATAAATCGCCGCGACCTCGAGTTCTTCTTTGAGTGAAGTACGGTCACCCGAGCCGCCGAGATTCGCTCGCAACAGGTCAGACAGATCCTCGACTGCTTCCTCGGCCTGACGGGGGTTGGTGCGCGTCAACGATGCAATCGTATTCATGCTGTTAAACAGAAAATGCGGCCGAATCACCGCCTGTAGCGCGCTGATGCGAGCTTGCGTCTCGAGTTCGATACTGCGACGCCATTCGCTGGAGATATACAGGTATCGCATCGCCAGGGCGATTACGATGGAGCTGATGGCAATCGTTCGCAGAATGTATCCGGAGTGCGAGTCATCAATGATGGTCAATTGGGCGAATATTCGCGTTATCTGGTACGCGATTTCGGCGAGTGCGAGGCACAGCAGTTCAAGCATTATGAAGCTGATAACAAAGGCGCGGGTCTTGCCGGCGCTTTGCAGCCTGTCGCGGGCCAGGCACATGATCCCTGCCCCGAGAAGTGCGATCCAGAGGATAAGCATTGATGTCTTGGCAAGCTCGGTCATGAACATACCGGGCGTGTCGTGTGCGGCCAGAGTGAGCAGGATTGCCACGAGTTCTGCGATCAAGACCACGATAAACACTGTGCCGGCGGCACAGAAATCAGGCAGGTATGCTTGAGTCTCGCTGTTCTCGGTATCCGGTTTTGCGGCCAAGCCGGGCGCTCCTGGAGATCGGAAGCGCCATTGTAGACTGTCCCCGGTTTTCTAGCTGCAGGTTTCGGTAATCATATCCTGAACTTTTTCGCGTGCTTCCAGGATTTGATCGTCATCCAGGTAGGTGCGCTCACCGGCATCGTCTTCTTGATACAGGCGGCGTGATCGCAGGAAATTCTGCAGCCGACTTCGGTACATCTGGCATTGTTGATGACGTCTTTCGTTTTGGGCCAGTGTTTCAGCCTCGCTCTGCTGCCGCTCTGCGGCGGCGGCCCTGGACTCCTGGCGCGCAGCCTCGTGTTCGTGGCGTGCCTGAACACGGTCTCGTACCGCGGCGTTATCCGTCGAGGTGAAGTTGAAAGCAAGTCGCTGTTCGGAGGGCTGTCCGGTCGGACGGTCCATGTAATGCAAGTTACCGTCTTCGTCGGTCCACTTGTAGATCTCGCCAGCGATAGAGCCGCCACTTGCCGTGAGGGCTGCCGCTGCGATTAGTGCGAGTGCGATACGTGACATTGGGCACCTTCCTGTATGAGGACATGAGCTTGGCAGCATTAGAGCATGCGAAATTCAACATTGATGCGAATATGATCACAGGCAAAACTGTGCGCTAGTAGCGTCATTATGACACAAGAAAAACGGACCCAAAGGCCCGCTAAGTCATTGTGCCAGAAGAAAATTGTCCTTGCCGCCGACCCTGGACTGAGTCGGCCTATGTCAAATCTGCGGGCGAGTGCCCGGTACTCACTCGACAGCTGAAAACTCAGGATAAGCTTCAAGGCCGCATTCTGAGATATCGACGCCTTCGTACTCTTCTTCTGCGGAAACGCGGATGCCGACCGTCTTCTTGATCAGGAACCAGAAGATAAAGCTGGTCGCGAATACCCAGCCGAAAATCGAAACGAGTCCGAGCAGCTGTGCCCCAATTGTGGCCGCATCGTTGGTTAAGCAGACCGCCAGTAGCCCCCACATGCCGACGACACCATGAACAGAAATAGCGCCGACGGGATCGTCGATCCTGATCTTGTCCAGTAGCACGATGGAGCTAACGACGAGCAGGCCGCCAACGGCGCCAATCAGCGTTGCTTGAATCGGCTCAGGTGTCAGTGGTTCGGCCGTGATCGCGACGAGCCCTGCCAGTGCCCCGTTGAGTGCCATCGTCAGGTCGGCCTTGCCAAACCAGAAGCGCGACAGGATTAGCGCAAATACGAGCCCACCCGCCGCGGCCATGTTGGTGTTGACGAATACAAGCGCGACGGCGTTGGCTTCTCCCACAGCGGACACTTTGAGCACCGAGCCACCGTTGAATCCGAACCAGCCGAGCCAGAGTATCAATGTGCCTAGCGCGGCGAGAGGCAGGTTACAGCCCGGAATTGCATTGATCTGGCCCCGGGGCCCGTACTTGCCTTTTCGGGCTCCAAGCAACAGCACACCAGCCAGGGCTGCAGCACCGCCACAGAGATGCACGACACCCGAGCCCGCGAAGTCCAGGAACCCGTTGACCTCGAGGAAACCACCGCCCCATTTCCAGAACCCTTGCACAGGATAAATAAAGCCTGTCAGGAGCACGGCGAACAGGAAAAATGACCAGAGCTTCATGCGCTCTGCGACAGCGCCGGATACGATCGACATCGCCGTGGCGACGAAAACGACCTGAAAGAAAAAGTCAGACAGCCCGGAGTAGTAGGTTTCACCGCCACTGGCGATCACGTCAGCGGCGGTATTGTCAACTGCGGACAACATGCCGCTGCCGAAGGTCAACAGGCTCTGAAAAACGCCGCCTGCATAGGCGCCCGGGTACATGATTGCGTAGCCGCACAACATGTACATGATGCAGGCAATTGAATAAAGGCCGACGTTCTTGGTCAGAATTTCGGCCGTATTCTTGGCGCGGACAAGCCCCGCTTCGAGCATCGTGAACCCGGCGGCCATCCACATGACCAGTGCGCCCATGACGAGAAAGTAAAAAGTGTCCAGGGCGTAAGCCAATTCAGTGACACGCGCCGAAATCTGCGTTACTTCATCCATATGAAGTTCCTCCGTTTGTATGGCTGTTCTTAAACAGCTTCGGCACCGGTCTCACCGGTACGAATACGAATAGCTTCGACGAGTTCAGTGACGAAGATCTTGCCGTCGCCGATCTTTCCCGTGCGTGCACTGTTGGCAATGGCTTCGATGACCTGGTCGGCCATATCGTCTGCGACCGCGAGCTCGATCTTGGACTTCGGCAGAAAGTCCACGACGTATTCGGCGCCTCGATAGAGCTCGGTATGGCCGCGTTGACGACCGAAACCCTTGACCTCGGTGACCGTAATACCCTGGACGCCGATGTCGGCGACGGACTGACGGACGTCATCGAGTTTGAACGGCTTGATAATCGCGGTGATCAATTTCATGGCGATGCCCCTATGTTAAAAGTCGAATGACTTGCCGATCGTGAAGATAATCGCTTCGTCGTTGCTACCCACGAGATCTTCGTTGGACAAAATCAGTATCAGCCCAACGTCGATTTCGCCAATCGTTGTTGCGTAGCCCAGCTCGAAATACTCGCCATCGAAGTCCTGAGAAAAGCCAGCTAATTTGCCGTGGAAATCGCCCTTCTCAACGGTCAGTGAGGTGTACGTGTAGTTCTGCGTCGGACCCGCAAAGTTGTCGTACTTGCCGATAGCGATAGCCAAAGAAACGATGCCGAATCCGGCACCCAGGTTTATCTCCTGGTACCTATCGTCAAAGTCGCCGGTGTAGAAGTAGCCGGTGTAACCAATGCTAAAGCGGATCTCACCGACATCCGTGCCGTAGCCAAAATAACCGTCGACCTCCAGTCCATCGCCAACATCACCGGCCCAGGTGCCAACAAAGAAGCCGTTGTTTTCAAAATCGAGGCCTGCGCTCGCAGATGTGCTCTCCTGAAAGATACCGCGGTAATAGTATTCGCTCGCGAAGCCGAGGTTGGCGGACCAATCGGCTTGCGCGGCGCTACTCAGAGGGACTAGTGCGCAAACCAAGGCTATTATAACAAAGGTCTTCATTTTCAATGCTCCGGGTAAACGGGTGAAATGTGGTCACCTTTCTAAGAGCAGCATTCGTGCCAACTTGAGCAAGCGGCATAGAAACAAGCAGTTAGAGAATTCAGGCTATCGCAGCCGCACTGTGTTGGTGCGCTCAATCAGAACGTTCGCCCCAATTTGGCGCTGGTTTTTTCATGTGCGCTGCGGTATCTAAAGGGTCATGAGTGACAATTCATTTGAAGATCTCGTCAAAAAGCTGGCCGAGGCCGTTCCGCAGGGATTGCGTTCGATGCGCAGAGACTTGGAGGAGAACTTTCGCTCGGTCTTGCAGACAGGACTTGGCAAGCTGGATCTTGTGACGCGCGAGGAATTCGAGGTTCAGGAAGCGGTGCTCGCACGGACCCGGGAAAAACTCGAAGCACTTGAAGAGCGGCTGAAGGACTACGAAAAGAAACAATCCTGAAGTCTGACCTAACCTGACGACCGTAAGCCAAGGAGGGCCGGCTGTGAGCCTTGCCATATTAATGAGTCGTGCGCAGCGCGGTACCGATGCGCCACCCGTTACGATTGAAGTGTTCCTGTCCGGCGGGTTGCCGGTATTTTCGATCGTCGGCATGCCTGAAACAGCGGTTCGTGAAAGCAAGGACAGGGTGCGCGGCGCGATTCTCAGCTCCGGTTTCAAATTCCCGCAGGAACGAATAATAGTCAATCTTGGTCCAGCCGACATGCGCAAGACGGGTGGTCGATTCGATCTGGCTATTGCGCTGGGAATTCTTGCCGCTGGTGAGCAGATTTCTGTGGAGGCAGTCAGCGACGTCGAATTTTTTGGTGAGTTGGCACTGAATGGCGAAATTCGTCCGGTCCCTGGAATATTACCGGCTGCGCTCAAAGCGGCTGCGGCCGGTCATTCTGTCTTAGTGGCGGATGCCAACGGCGCAGAGGCGGCGCTGGCAAAAGCCGAAACGCGGGTGGCCACAACCCTGCTTGAAGTCACAGCGCATCTCGCGGCCAGCAAGACGCTGCAACCGCTGGCGCAAGTGCACCTCGATATTGCGCACGTGTCGGAGCCCGACCTGTCCGAAGTAAAAGGGCAGAATCATGCGAAGCGCGCGCTCGAGATTGCGGCAGCCGGCGGCCACAACATTCTGTTCATTGGGCCACCTGGAACGGGCAAGAGCATGTTGGCGCGGCGGCTGCCGGGTATTCTTCCGCCGATGTCGGAGTCAGAAGCGCTGGAAACCGCCG
>JACZSM010000013.1 GCA_022574185.1 Pseudomonadota bacterium | reverse complement strand
GCAGTTTTTATTTCTTATAAGTCAACAACTTAACTGCAAATCTGGCGGAGAGGGTGGGATGGACGCTGCGCGTCCTCAATTCCGGCTTCGCCGGTGCTTGAGTCGAACAGGGTTCTCATCCTCAACCTCACTCGGCGAGACAAACCAAAAAAGGGCCCGATGGGCCCATTTTTGGTTGTCTGGCGGAGAGGGTGGGATTGAGTCACTCGCTTCGCGAGTTCCTCGTCAACTGGCAGCTTCGCTGCTGCGTTAGTCGAACAGGATCCGAATGCCCATACCTCACTCGGCAGGTAAATCAAAACCGGGCCCTTTGGGCCCGATTTGAATTTACTGGCGGAGAGGGTGGGATTCGAACCCACGAAGGGCTACAAACCCTTGCTGGTTTTCAAGACCAGTGCATTCGACCACTCTGCCACCTCTCCGGTGTGCGGTTTTGCGCCGCGAATTGTGCTTGCAGTTGGCCGCGGTTTCAACTGCGGTATTGCTGGCGCATTGAAATGGCGCGAGATCGGCACTATTTTCGCGGGGAACTCGCTCCGCAAAGGGATCGAACCCGTCGGCGATACACGGGTCTGACACTACAATATCAGCTCAAATATACTTAATGTTAATTGGATATATTACCGTGAAACAATTGATATTATTAATAATAATACTCGTATTACTCGCGACCGTAAGCGGCGACGCGCAGACGCCAGCGCCACAATTCCCTTGTGAGGACGAGCAACGATTTGCCGAGTTCGATTACTGGATCGGCCAGTGGGATGTCCATGGAACCCAGGGCAAACTCGCCGGCACGAACAGTATTGTTCGGGCCGAACACGGCTGCGTGTTGTTAGAGCAGTGGACGGGCACGGGTGGCAGCACCGGTATGAGCATCAATTATCTCGATCATTCCAACGGCGAATGGGTACAGATCTGGAACTCCTCGTCAGGCACCCAGATCAATATTCGCGGTGGGCTCACGGACGAAGGGATGCTGCTCGTCGGCAAAATTCACTATGTGGCGAGCTCCACCACCGCGGATTTTCGAGGACTATGGACGTTGCTCGATGATGGCCGCGTGCGTCAGTTTTTTGAACAATCGAATGATGGTGGCGAAACTTGGGTACCATGGTTCGAAGGATTTTATACTCGCACTTCTGAAAATTGAGTGCCTTAGAGGAACCTGAATTGCGATACACGTTTGTAAAGAAGCCCCTGTCGCCGGGCAATCCGATCGCCAATGCGCTTGTGGTCATAGTGGGTGCGTTGGTTATCGGCATTTCGATCGTGCTCGGTTTTTTTGCATTCCTCGCCCTGGGCGCCGTGATACTCGTCGCGACAACGTTCGTTGGTGCGCGCATGTGGTGGTTGCAGCGAGTAATGCGGAACAATGCAGGTGCTAATGATGCCACTGCCAGACAAAGGTCAACGGGCGGTGTCATCGAAGGTGAATTCAAGGTAATCCACAAGGACAACGACGAAGCGTAGTCAAAGCCCCGAAAACCTATTAAAGTCGCAATTCATGCGCACCATTAATGATCAGGAACGTCGTCGCCGACGGCATCGTCGCCGCATTCAGATTGTCGTTATTTATACGGCGATCGCGATCGGTCTCGCCTGGTTTTTCGAATCTCAGGCTACGACCACGATCATATTCGTCCGCCATGCCGAAAAGGCAGGGCCGTCGGCATCCGATCCGGGCTTGAGTGATGCTGGCAGGCGTCGGGCAGAAGAATTAACGCGGCAGCTCGTTGATGCAGATGTAGTCGCGGGCATCGACGCGATATATTCGACGCCGTTTCGACGCACACAAGAGACCGTCAGGCTATTAGCCGATCAGCTTGATCTGCCGATCAACAGCTACGACCCGGCTGATACCGAAGCCGTCCTCGAGGCGATACTCAAGACTCACAAGGGCGAGATCATCCTCGTTGTCGGACACAGCAATACTTTGCCCGAATTGATCGCTAATCTCGGCGCCAGCAAGAACGTTCCGCCAATTGCTGAAGATGAGTACGACAATATCTATATCATCTCAATACCGTGGTTTGGCAAGACAAAAACCATTCGCTTGAGATTCGGTGAGCCATTCACGGGTAGTGCGGAAGAATTTGCTCCAATGACGTAAAGTGCGTTCTGTACAGCAGGGTATCTTGCCAATGATCAGCCAGCTTGAACTTCACATTGCCACGAGCGGCCGCGGCACCTATGACGTGACCGCGCAAGTGCAGGCGGCTATCAAGGAGTCGGGTGTAGCGATTGGAATGTGCAATGTCTTTATCCGTCACACCAGCGCGTCACTCATGCTCTGCGAGAACGCGGATCCGGCGGTGAGGCATGACCTCGAGTCATTCATGTCGCGTCTGGTTCCCGACGGTGACCCTATGTTTACACACACGGCCGAAGGCCCCGATGATATGCCTGCTCACGTCCGCAGTGTTCTCACGCAATCGGATCTGAATCTGCCGGTTCGCGATGGGCGATGCGATCTCGGCACCTGGCAGGGCATCTACCTTTGGGAGCATCGCCACGCGCCGCACCAGCGCAAGGTCACGCTGACGATTAGCGGCGAGTAGTAAGGAGTTCCGGAGGAATCGTCAACTAGTGGTATTGCAGATCTATCAGGTTGATGCATTTACGACGCAGATGTTTGCCGGTAATCCGGCAGCGGTTGTGCCGCTGACCGAATGGATCGACGACGAGTTGATGCAGCAGATCGCTGCCGAAAACAATTTAGCCGAAACCGCCTTTTTCGTGCCCGTCGATGCTACCGGCAATCATTGGCACATTCGTTGGTTTACGCCTGCCGTTGAAGTGCCTCTTTGCGGACACGCGACGCTTGCCACTGCCGCGGTCATTCGCCGGGAGTTTTCCCCTTCGTCATGGCCGATCAAACTCGAATCGGCCAGTGGTCAGCTCAGTATCGATGTCGACGGCGATGCCTTCATACTCGATTTTCCCGCCAACGAGGCAGTGCCTGACGGCATACCTGAGGGATTGTCCGAAGCATTGGGCACCGAAGTTGAGGAATGTCTTGTCACTCAGGGTTTCTATTTGATGATTTTGCCGGATGAGACCGCTGTACAGACGCTGAGTCCGGACTTCGCCAGGATTGTGTCGATAACGAAGGACAACATTATCGTGACGGCACCCGGCCAGTCCGTCGATTTTGTCTCGCGGTTTTTCGCACCCGGTATCGGTATCGACGAAGACCCTGTTACCGGGGCGGCGCATTGTGTCCTGACCCCGTACTGGTCCAAACGCCTGGGCAAGAAAATATTGCAGGCAAGGCAGATATCGCATCGTGGCGGTGAGCTTGGATGTGAGCTGCGCGACGATCGTGTTTTGTTGCGTGGCCACGCCGTGTTCTATCTCAAGGGTGAATTGACCGTCTGATTCAGTTTGCTCCAGCAACTATTCGTGAAGCTCGATTGCCTTTTTGATGAACGCTTCGTGCCGGCTGATACGAATGTCGGCCAGCAACGCATCGCGAATCATCCCGTCCTGATCGATGAGAAAGGTCGCCCGACGCACGCCTATGCCCATGGGTCCGTCGACATCGTACAGTTCGACTGCGACCTTGTCGGGATCACTGAGAAGCAAGAACGGCAGGTCATGTTGCGCTCGAAAGCGGGCGTGGCTGTCGGCGTCTTGCGGGCTGATTCCGGCGACCTGCAAGCCAGCGGCGACAAGATCCTGATGGATGTCTCGAATCGTGCAGGCCTCGCGCGTACAGCCCGGCGTGAAATCAGCCGGATAGAAATAGAGCACCAGTGGGCCGCGGTGCAACAGCCCAGATAATGATGTATCACTGCCCTGATCGCTTTGCAGCACGAAATCCGGTGCGCGGTCTCCAGCTTTAAGCATCACTGTCTCCTCGTTGGCGCATTTGCGTATACTGATTCTGCGATAGTCTATCAGTGGACCAATATGTACAAACTTATCATCGCAAATCGAAATTATTCATCCTGGTCACTTCGCGCATGGCTTTTTCTCACTAGGCCATGCTGAAATTTATCTATGTCGTTGTTGCCGGTTACGGTCTGCTTGTCGTGTTCGTGTATTTGATGCAGGGTCGCATGCTTTACCTGCCAAACATGCCCGGGCGAACGCTGACCATGACACCCATTGATGTGGGCATGGACTTTGAGGATGTCTCTATTGAGACTACCGATGGAGTAACTCTGCATGGCTGGTTCATTGCGGGGCAATCCTCGCGTGTGCTGCTCTTTTTTCATGGCAACGCAGGCAACATCTCACACCGGCTCGACTCGATACGACAATTCCGAAACCTGGGCTTGTCCGTTTTGATTATCGACTATCGCGGCTACGGTCAAAGTGGCGGCAAAACCACGGAAAGCGGCCTATATCGCGATGCCGATGCGGCATGGCGTCACCTCGTTGAGGATCGCGGCCTATCCGCAAGCGATGTCATACTATTTGGGCGTTCACTGGGTGCTTCTGTGGCGGCACGGCTGGCCGCACAGCATCGACCTTTGGCACTTATCGTGGAGTCGTCCTTTTCGTCCATCCCCGACATTGCCCAGGAACTCTATCCGTGGCTCCCGGCCCGCTGGATGAGCCGCTATAGTCACGCGACACGTGATTACGTGCGCGACGTTCATAGCCCGTTACTGGTCGTTCACAGTCGCGATGACGACATCATCCCGTTTCATCACGGCGAAGCGATCTTTGCATCAGCCAATGAACCGCGGACCTTACTGGCGCTTCGTGGTACCCATAACGATGCGTTTCTCCGCGATGAGAGCACCTACATTGAAGGGCTGCGCACGTTTCTAACAGGACTATCTGCGCTTGCACTGGCACCTTAACGGCAGCACGTTTTCAATCTAGGATTGCGCAGCCATTTTAGCGTGGTGTTTGAGTTGCATGACGCGGCCTCGACTCACATACAACAAGTCGCTGATTTTCAGCACGAGCGCATCTTCGTATTTGTCGAGCCGGCCGTCAGCGTACGCAATCTGCCACAGCAAGCCGACAATTCGCCCTTTCTCGGCGTCGGTAAGGTTTTTTCGCAAGAGCTGCGTGAATTCGTGCAAATGCACGACGTCCTTGGTGGCCTCGCTAGCGGTAACGACAAGGTCGGCCGCGTCTCCGGATGAAAGCTCGAAATGTGACGCGATAAGCTCGAGCAGCCGTTCAAATTCGGACTCTTCAAAAACGTGATCGGCGCGAGCTATCTCGACCATTAGGATCGCAGTCGCAAGTCGCAATGCCCCGTCCCGGTCTGGCGCCTCAGATTCGCCTGAGCTCGGTGTTGTGATTGCTGTGACGACCGTTTCGAAGATGCGCTTGATCATATTTGCGGTTTCAATTCGATGGTGTGTCGTTCAGTACTCTACCACTCCGACAGCGGCTCACCTCACCCGGTACGTTTGAAGGGTCTTGAAGTTACCAATCCAAAGAGGTCATTTGTATATAATGTTCCCGGTATTCATCGTTTTCGGCGGATCGGCATGCAGATCGCGCTGAGTGTCCTGCCACAAGGGGGTTTGCAATGAGTAGCCACGCTGTGCCTCAAAAAACGCGTGAAATTCACAGTCATCATTTCGATTCCACGATATGGAATGATTTCGAGTTCCGGGACGACGACATCATTATTGCTACTTATGCCAAGTCCGGGACGACGTGGGTGCAACAAATTATTGCTCAGCTGCTGTTTGACGGGGCGGACGGCCTTGAGACGGCCGAAATGTCGCCATGGATGGACCTGCGCGTTCCGCCGAAGGACATCAAGCTGTCCTCGGTTGCGGCACAGACACACCGCCGATTCCTCAAGACGCACTTACCCGTCGATGCGCTGGTTTTTTCCGGGCAGGCGAAGTACGTGTATATCGGCAGGGACGGTCGCGATGTCTTATGGAGCTTGTACAACCATCATGCAAATGCCAACAGCACCTGGTACGAGGCATTGAATGATACGCCGGGCAGAGTAGGGCCACCTATAGGTAAACCGCCCGATACGATAACGCAGTACTATCACGACTGGTTTGATAAAAATGGCTATCCCTGGTGGCCGTTTTGGGACAATGTTCGTTCCTGGTGGACCATCAGAGATCTGCCGAATGTCTATTTTCTGCATTTTGCCAATCTAAAAAGTGACATGCCAAAAGAAATTCGCCGCCTGGCGGAGTTTCTGGACATTTCCATAAATGAAGAAAAATGGGACGATATATTGCTCCACTGCAGCTTTGACTATATGAAAGAAAACGCAACCAGGAGCGTGCCGCTGGGCGGTGCCTTCTGGGATGGTGGCGCAAAGACATTCATTCACAAAGGCACGAACGGTCGCTGGCGCGACATCTTGGGCGAAGACGAAATTTCACAATACGAGGCACGGGCTGTGCAAGAACTTGGGAGAGACTGTGCTCACTGGCTGGCAACGGGCGAGAAATAAGTTTTCGTGAATTGTGATTATTGCTTAGGCGACTGAATAGTTAGCGATGAAGATTCCCGAGCCATTATTTGTAATAGTCAATCCGACGGTGCGATTTCTGCTCAGGTCGCCGATTCTGGTCGAGGCGAAACCCGTTCGTTAGTGGTCTGCGACAATATGATGTCGCGCATGCACGGGCCGACTTCTTCGAGCCGTTCTCAGGCGTCATCACAGAAATCAGATCGCGTCAAGATGCGTGCCCCTTACGGTTCGTTTATTGTCGGCAACAGTAATCTCCCACATAATCTCCATTGTTCACAAGATGTAACGGAATAAAAAAGACGAATAAGAATGGACATCTATTCCAGCGCAATACTGATTAGCCTCATCGTTTACATTGCGGTCGGCAGTTACGCAGGTCGCCGGGTCAAGAAACTCGATGACTATTTCGTCGCCGGACGGCGTGCGCCCACGCTGCTGATTGTCGGTACGCTGGTGGCCAGTGTGCTCAGCACCAATATTTTCCTGGGCGAAACCGGTTTCGTGTACGAGGGTCAGGCGGGTCCGTACCTGCTATGGCCGCCCATCGGTGCGATGGGCTATATATTCGGTGCCCTGTTGTTCGGCCGCTACCTGCGGCGCAGTCGCGCCCTGACCGTGGCGGATTATTTCGGGCGACGATTCAACTCACAACGCGTGCAGACGGCCGCGGGCATTACCATTATTTTCGGCCTGGGCGGCTACCTGCTGGCGGTCACCCAGGGCGTGGCCTTTCTGCTCACCTACGTCACCGATTTCAACTTCACGCAAGCATTGATTATCAGCTGGGTCAGCTATACGGCGTTCACGATGTATTCGGGAACGCGCGGAGTGATCCTGACCGACACGCTGATGTTTCTGCTGTTCACGTCGGTGGCCATACTGGCCCTGGTCTACCTGGTGGAGGATGCCGGAGGGTGGGCAACGGCGGTGCGGGAACTGTCCACACTGCCGGATAAGCCGGACCTGATGGCCTGGCACGGTATCGTGGGTAGCGACACGCCATTCACGTCCGTGCTGGATTTCACGCTGTGGAATATTACGCTGGCCGTGGCCTGGGGCCTGGTCTATGCGGTCAGTCCCTGGCAGTCCAGCCGTTACCTGATCGCCCGTGACGAACACGTGGTGATGCGCGCGGCCTGCATCGCTGCCATTTTCCTGATTCTTATGGAGTTGGTCCTGTATGCCGCCGGTGCCGTCATCAACCTCAGCGATACCGGCATCGAGCCTTCGGAAGAGGTGATGATTTATGCCGCCTTGAACCTGCTGCCGGAATTGCTGGGCGCCTTGCTACTGGCCGGCATTGTGGCCGCGGGCCTGTCCTCGGCCTCAACCTTTCTGTCGCTGGTGGGTTTTAGTGTCAGTCACGACCTGTTTCGCCGCGATGTTGTCGATGACAAGAAAATGCTGAAGCTCAGCCGTTGGATCATGCTTGGGGTTGGTGTGGTAACGCTGGGGATCGCCTTTGTTTCACCGATCGATATTTTCTGGCTAACCTATTTCGTCGGCACGCTGTTCGCGTCATCTTGGGGAGCCGTGGCGCTGATGAGCGTATGGAGCAAAAACATCACGGCTGATGCCGCATTCTGGAGCATCGTCAGTGGCTTCGCTTTCAATGCGGTGCCCAAAGCCCTGGAGTACTTTGAGTTGATCAGCTTGCCGTTCTGGCTCGATCCGATCCTGCTCGGGGGGTGCGTGAGCCTGGTGGTGGTGCTGGTGGTGTCGCACTTCGGTCACGTTACGCGTGAGGAACGCGACTACCGTTTGCAGTTGCACCGAACGCCACCCGGCGAGATCAGCGTCGCCAAGTTACGGTTTACACGCTTCGCACCGCTGAGCCTGGCCGTTTACCAGGTCGTCTTGTGCATCGTCTTGTTCACGATTTATGTGCGTCCGTACCAGGAAGCCACCGGCACCCTGAGCGCGAGTGGTGGAATCAATTGGCTGACCGGCGAGTCGCTGCTGGTGTTGGCCGGTCCGGTCGTCGTGTTGCCGACGGCATGGATTGCCTGGCGCATGATCCGCAAATCCTATGGCTGAGACCGATCAATGATCATATTGGTCCGCGGGTTTTACGCAGTCGTCCACGTCAGGTCGTCTGTCTTCCCCCATTTCATCGGATCAGAGGGGACGCCAGAGCCGATGTGTTCGATTACATCGAACGTTTTTACATCGACAACGGCTGCAACATAAAGCGATATCCTGTTGAATAATATGGCGCTCCGACCATGATTGATTCGTCGCTGCGCTCCTCACCCTGCGGGCGCACTGCGTGCGTCCCAAACGCTGCCTCGATTTGACTCGGACCATCCCTGGTCCTCGCCCTCGCTTTGCTCGGGTCGATGCGCGGTCCAAATCGGCTGTCCTGCCGATTTGTGTCGAACAATGTTCTCATCACCAGGTCAGACCACCAGTCTTGATGAACGGACCTTTGGCCCGTCAATCAAGACTGGCGCCCCGACCATGATTCGAACATGGGACCCCCAGATTAGGAATCTGGTGCTCTATCCTACTGAGCTACCGGGGCACGCAGGCGCCGATTCTAGCAAAGTGCCGGGCTTCAACGCATAATTGGCATATGCAAGGTTTTGTTGTTCGTACCCTTATTTCCATGTTGGGGCTGTATCTCGCTTCCGTGCTTGTGCCAGGCGTGCACATTACGGGCACGGGCAGCTTCATCCTGGCCGCTGTGCTGCTTGGCATCGTCAATGCGTTTGTCCGGCCAGTCGCTTTGTTGCTGACCTTGCCGATTACTATCGTAACGCTGGGTCTGTTCCTGCTGGTCCTGAATGCGGCCATGTTCGGACTCGTCGCTGCGATGCTCGATGACTTTTCGATCGCAGGACTCGGGTCCGCGATATTCGGTGCATTGATCGTCAGTATTACCAATACAATTTCATCGTGGTACATCGGGCCGAATGGACGAGTCGAAATTCTGGTCATACGTCGGGATTAAGTCGGCTGCGCGCCGAGCGCGGCTTTGTTATTAAAACTAATAACACTGGAGTCACACTTTGACTATTCAAACTCGTCAGCTTGAGTATGCCGACGGAGACCTTGTTCTCGAAGGGCTGCTGGCCTGGGACGATGCGGTCAAAGATCCGCGCCCCGGCGTCATGGTGTCACACGCATGGGCTGGCCGAAGCGATTTTGAGGACAGCAAAGCCGTAAAACTTGCAGAGCTTGGTTATGTCGGGTTTTCGCTGGATCTCTACAGTAAGGGAGTTCGCGGCAGTAATACCGATGAAAACGCAGCACTCATGCAACCCTTTCTTGATGATCGTGCGATGTTGCAGCGGCGGCTGTTATTGTCGCTCAATACAATGCGCGAGCAATCGGAAGTCGATGCGTCGAACGTTGCAGCGATCGGTTATTG
The DNA here is from genome assembly GCA_022574185.1 of Pseudomonadota bacterium. GTDB lineage: Bacteria > Pseudomonadota > Gammaproteobacteria > Steroidobacterales > Woeseiaceae > UBA1847. The sequence goes on along the minus strand of JACZSM010000013.1, from coordinate 43,918 downwards.
TTTTGGCGGGCTCAGTGCGCTCGACATCGCCCGCACGGGTGAAGACCTTGCCGGTGTTGCCAGTTTTCACGGTATTTTGACTCCTCCCGGCAATACGGAGGGCAACACCATTACTGCGAAGGTTCTGGTACTTCACGGCTGGGACGACCCGATGGCACCACCCGATAGTTTCGTTGCGCTCACCGCGGAGCTGACCGGCATGGGTGCCGACTGGCAGATGCATGCGTATGGGAACACAGTGCATGCTTTTACGAAACCGGAAGCGAACGATCCGGACTTCGGTACTGTCTACAGTGAACAGGCTGATCGACGCTCATGGGCGGCGACACAGTATTTCCTTGCGGAATTGTTTGCCTGAGTTCTTGGGAGATTACACGTGACACGAATATTAATAGTTATTTTGTCGGCCATGGCAGTTGGCATTATCGGATGTACCGCAGATGAGTCGACGACGGCTAGCCGGGAAGCGATGGATGCTGCCGCAAACGGCGAGGGCGACGAAAACGTCACTGCAGAAGAAGCGTCAAAGCTGATTGATGAAGAGTTTATTCGCGACATCATTGCAGAGCTTTCTGCCGACAAATACGAAGGTCGCGGACCGGCCAGCGCCGGCGATGTAGCGGCACGCATTTACCTTGCCGGGCGCATGGCCGATCTGGGGCTCGAGCCCGGCGGGCCTGACGGCGGTTGGGAACAACCGTTTGATCTGGTCGGCGTCAACACGGTACCACCCGATACCTGGACCTTTGCCGGTCATGACAAGGAAGTGACGTTCAAGCAGTGGGACCAGTTCATGATCAACAGCAATGTGCAAGAAGCACATGCCGCGGTGACCGACGCCGAGGTCGTGTTCGTCGGTTACGGCATACAGGCGCCTGAATTCGAATGGGATGATTACAAGGATGTGGATGTCAGCGGCAAGATCGTACTGATGATGAATAACGATCCCGACTGGGATGCCGATCTCTTCGCCGGTAAAACGCGACTCTGGTATGGGCGCTGGGACTATAAATACTTTAATGCCGCCCGCAACGGCGCTGCAGGCGCGATCATCATTCATACGACGCCATCGGCCGGCTATCCGTTTCAGGTGCTGCAGACGTCCAATACCGGTGTGCAATTTGAATTGCCGGCAGGCGACGAGCCGCGTAACCAGTTCTCGGCATGGATGATTGAAGACGCTGCCAGGGAGTTGGTCGCGATGGCAGGGCTGGATCTCGACGAATTGCGAGAGTCTGCCTACAGCCGCGATTTTGAACCTGTACCGTTGGGCGTTACGACATCAGTCGACATGGACGTAGAAATCGAGAGCGTGCGGACGGCAAACGTCATTGGCCTGATTCCGGGCAGCGACCCGGTGTTGAAAGACGAAGTCGTGATCTATTCTGCACATCATGACCATCTCGGTATCGGTCCGCCAAATGATGACGGTGACACCATTTATAACGGCGCAATGGACAATGCTGCCGGCGTTGCTCAGGTTATCGCGATGGCACGAGCGTTCAAAGCATTGCCGAAAGCGCCACGGCGCACGATTATGATTTGCCTGGTTGGTGCGGAAGAGCAGGGTTTGTTGGGCTCGCAATGGTTCGCTGCCAATCCAACGTTTCGGCCAGGAAAAATCGCGGCCAATCTCAACTATGATGGCGGCAATATCTGGGGCATTACGCACGACCTCACTTACATTGGTTTTGGCAAGACGTCGATTGATGAGATCGTTGAGTTATACGCCGGCGAGCAGGATCGAATCGTAAAACCCGACCAGTTTGCCGATCGTGGCTACTTCTATCGGTCGGACCAATTCAGCTTTGCCAAAATCGGCGTTCCGGCAGCTTACCTCGAGCCGGGTACGGACTTCGTCGATCGTCCACCGGGGTGGGGCAAGGAACAGTCGGATGTATACACCGACAACGACTATCACCAACCGTCCGATGAGTATGATCCGAACTGGAATTTGGATGGCATGATCCAGGATGCATTGGTCGGTTTCTGGACCGGACTCGCAATAGCGAATGCAGACGAAATGCCAACGTGGAACGAGGGTGACGAGTTTGAGGCGGTTCGTCTTGAGGCGTTAGCCGCGGAACAGGAATAGTCCTTGAATCAGTGTCGCTCCATTTCGTTAGCCACGGGACTGACATTGCTGGCTCTTGCGTGTGCGGCGCAAGAAGACGAAGGCCCCGACGTCTACACCTATGCATCGTATTTTTACTGTGCTGCAGCGTCCCTCACTCGCGTCGACGCAATCATTGCGAGCGACGCAGGGCGTATGCACCAACTTGTCGACGACGGTACGATCTCAGGCTGGGGCTGGCTCGCGCATCACACCGGTGGCCAATGGCAAAGAATTTTCTATTATCAGGCTGATTCCATCGATGAGTTGCTTGACGCAGGCGCCGCGGTTCTGGGTGGCCGCGATAGCCAGGAAAATGATGCGAACACCGACGATGCTATGTCGTTTAATGAGATTTGTACTCGCCACGATGACTACATCTGGCAGGTTGAGAGTGGCACGATCGGAGCTGATCGTGGCGCGGCTGGATTTTCCGTGTATCACATCTGCGATATCGACCGCGAGGATCGCGCCGACGAAATCTTCGACGAACACGTTGCGCCAATCCTCGATCAATTGGTCGAGGATGGCAAATTATCGTCCTGGGCCTGGTCTTCGCATGTCGTTGGCGGGCAATTCCGTAAACTTCAGACGATGACGGCCGTCGATCACAAGTCGCTGCTCAAGGCGCGTGGTGAGGCCATCGAGGCCATTTACGGGGAGAAGAACGAGGCTGGTGCGGAATTTTCAGACATCTGCGGACCACATGTCGATTACATGTGGAATATCATTCACGAAAAGTAACCGTTAATTGCAGCCAGCAGCGGACACTTACTGCTCGAATGTCAGTGTACCCAAACCCGGGCAGGTCCTTAAAGCAGACCTTCATGAGTCGATCAAAATCTCCAGTGCAGTTGCATTCGTATACGGAAATGAGTCTGAGGGCATGCCAATCGGCGTAACATCAGCGGGATTGAACTTGCCATGACTAAGCAAATTTACACGCTGATGTTACTGACCTGCCTGGTCAACTTGTTTGCCGTTGTGTCGTCACTGGCAGATGAGGTGATTGTGGAAAATGCCCGGAAATGCATCAGTACACGCACCGTGAAACGTACTGAAGTCGTGGATGATCTGACCATCCTTTTCTTTACGCGGGGCAAAACCGTCTACCTCAATATACTGCCGCGACAATGCAGAGGACTGTCTCAAGACAGACGCTTTTCCTATAGCACATCATTTGGGCGTTTGTGCAATCGCGATAATATCCGGGTTCTTCGCGACGCCGGCATGAGTCTTCAGGAAGGTAGATCCTGCCGTCTCGGCTATTTTTACCCGATTACCAAAGAGGACATACCCGCCGTCATCGAGGAACTGCACAGACTACCAGAGTCTGTACCGGTGTCGCCGGCTCAGACGGAAGAGATCACTTTAGAGGCTGACGAATCCCAGGACCCAACGCCGCATTAGCCCAAAGCTGTCAATGCGCCGCCGGTTGGCATGCGCGCTTGCAAGTTCGCAGCGGCTCTCTAGGATCGACGGAAGAGCCCGAGGAAGCTGCCCTCGTCATCGTCGTCGTCATTGACGGGCTGCTGAGAAACGTTCAGCGCCTTTAGCGTTGCCGTCATCGACGTATTGATCTGTTCTTCAAAGGACTGAGGGAACTCGGCTGCGGGCGCGGTCGTTTGTGATGGCGCAGTGGCCGGCGTTGGGCGCACCGCCGCCGGAGCAGTGTTGTCATTTAAAGCACGTACCGTAGCGAGCCTTTGAGATGCCGAAACATCGAGCTTGCTGGACGGAGGCGCGGGTTCTACATTGACGATTGGTGCGTTCGCAGGCTCTGCCGTGGGTGCGGCGGCGGCGACCGCGGGCGCTTCTTCTGCCAGGGGTTGCACGTCGTCATTCGCGGACTCGTTCTCCTGCGCTTTCGCCACAACCTGGGCCGCGATCATACTGAACTCTTCGCCAAACAAGGTTTCGGCCAATTTGTCATCGACATCGTTGATGGTTTTCGCCTTTGCAAGTCCTGCGGCAATGGCGTCGAGTTCATTGTCTTTTTTCCTGGATTTTATCGCGGCTTGGTCAATGGGCTTTGCTGGAGTTTTAACGATGGGTTTGCCGGAGACAGTTGGTGGTGTCAATATCGGAAGTTCTGTGGACGTCGCGGCGGTGTCGGTCGATTCCTTTGCATCGCTCGACTCGCTTGAATTTTGTTCCGCAGTATCAGGCTTCAATTTCTTAAGCTCTTCGACCGCTTCTGCGACTTTGACTTCAATTTGGCGGTCCAGAGTTATTGTGGGTACGACTTCAGGCGGATCGTCTGCATCGTCCTCATCCGCGGTATCTGCGTCTGTCGAATCAGCACCCTGCGCGACAGACATTGCACGCTCGAGGGCGACAAGGTCTGGGCGTAATTGAGCTAGCGTGGGATCACGGTCCCACTCAGGTATTTCGTCTTCGGCAGTATCACTCGAAGGTTCCTCGGTTACCGGCACGTTTGTTGCCGCATGCGGCGGCGAATTGACAAGGTCCGGTGCAAGAATCTTGAGGTCGGGTAGCGTGTCCTGAATCAGCTCGGGTATGTTGTCATCGACGCTCGACTCGGTCACTTCGGCGACCAATGGCGCGGGCTCAACCGGCGCAGGATCAGATTTGGCGACTATTTTTGCGATCTCTTTCACACTGTGCTTGTCGGTCAGCCCATACTCGTCGGCCGCGATTCGTTCAATCATTTCGGCGCTTATCTGCTGCTGATTTTTCTCGGCTGCCGATGTCAGCGCCGATTCGACAAGATTGTTGGCAACTCTTGGAATGCCGTTGCTGAGTCGGTGCAGAGTATCCGCGGCGCCTGCCGCAAAGAGTGTGTCGAATTCACCGCCTACGAGGCGGAAACAATGCTTGAGATAGGCAAGCAGTTCGCTGGCAGACAGGTGCTCGATGGACTGGCGCAGCCGTACTCGTTGTTTGAGTCGTATAAGCTCTGGATCGCGCAGTAGTTCATTATTTCCTGCATCACCCATCAAGATGATGTTGGCGCCGTCGGACTCCCCGGCATCCAATGCGGTTATGGCCTCGAGCTCGGAGAGTGTCATAGCGCCAATCCGTGGGGCATCTTCTACAACGACGCATACACGTCTGCCTTTCTGGGCAAACTCCTGCAATATCCGGCGAAAGCTTGTGAAACGCTGCACTGTGCCCGAAGGAGGTTGGTGCATGCCGAGGCCCTGCAGCAATAATTCAAGTACCTCATCTTGCGCCAGCCGCATGCGACCGATGGTCACTGTGATTCGAGAGTCGCCCGCTGATTCGAGTGTGCGATTGACGATGGTTGTCTTGCCACCGCCAACCGGACCAGATACCACGATGACGGCATCCGGGGCTGCCAGAGCTTTTTTAATCGCAGCCATTGCAGCGGCCGTCTGCGGCCCAATGAAGACGTCAGCCCTGGCCGCATTGGCGCGGAATGGTCGTTTGCTCAGGCCAAAATGTTTTTCGTACATAACGGTCCGATTCGCAGAAATAGAACGCCACTGGACAATTGGCAGTATTGAACCGGCAGTTTGGGGCCAAACAAACCAAATTTCATGGAGTTAAGTCACAGAAAGGCAATAATTGGGTATCTGACGCCGTTGTATTAAACTGAACAAAACCGTGTTAATTACCTCAAAAAACCTCAAAATACGAAACATTGCTGCAATTACTCTGGAATCGTCTGCATGAAACCTGTTTTTCGGCGGTGGGTCCTGATACCCACCATTCTTGTTGTGCCCGTCGTCTTGGCTGTCGTGATGTCTTCAATGAAGCCCGAACCGGAGCAACACGAGGACGAAACGCTCGATCTGCTGGTCGAAGTCCTGCGACTCGAAGTCTCGGCTGCGAGCTTTGAAATTCACAGCCAGGGAACTGTGCGCCCCAGGACACAGACAACCGTAAGTGCCGAAATTTCCGGATCGATCGTCAGCATTTCACCGAAATTCAACGCCGGCGGCATATTCCAGGCGGATGAGGTGTTAATGCGCATTGATCCGACGAATTACACCGTTGCAGTGGACAAAGCTGAAGCACTGGTCAAGCAGCGCCAGATCGAATATGACGGTTCGAAGCAATTGCGCAGTCAGGGTTATCGTGCCGAATCGGAATTCGCATCGGCCGCCGCCGCCCTCGCATCCGCACAGGCCGAGTTAGTCAGTGCCCGCCGTAACCTGGAGCGTACTTATATTCGCTTGCCCTACGAAGGCATGGTTCGGAGCAAAGATGCTGACCTGGGACAGTTCGTCAATCCGGGCACGCCGCTGGGTGTGACGTTTGCAACCAATATTGCCGAGGTCAGACTGCCGCTGACCGATCATGATCTCGCCTTCGTCGAGTTGCCCGATGCATCGGCAATCAGGCAGACCGGAATCGCCGACGGTCCGCTCGTCAAATTGTCTGCCGTACAGAAAGGACGATTGACCCAATGGGATGCGCAGATTGTCAGGTCAGAGGGTGTCGTCGACGAAAGAAGCCGCGTGACCTATGCCGTTGCACGAATTCTTGACCCGTACCAGTTGCACGGGCAGGGAATACCGTTGCCTGTCGGCACGTTTGTCAGTGCCAGAATTCAAGGATCTACGGTGCTCGATGTCATTCGCGTGCCACGAGCGGCACTTCGCGGGGCGAACCAACTCCTGGTAGTGAATGATGAATACAAACTGGAGATCCGTACGGTAGACGTTATCAGAGCTGACGCTGAGTTCGCTTATCTGGGCAGCGGCGTGGTGGCAGGCGAGAGCATTGCGATTACCGCAATTGAAGCTCCGACCAACGGCATGTCCGTGCGCACGGCGGAGTCCATTGCGGCCGAGAAGGCGCTTGGCGATGACGAGAAACTCGCTTCGCGCGTGGGTGAAGAATAACCATGCAAGAGCGCAGATCGACAAGCGAGAAAGGCATCATTGCCTGGTTTGCCAGCAATCATGTCGCCGCCAATTTATTGATGTGGTTCATTATCGTTGCGGGTGTCATTTCAGTATTTACGATTCGTAAGCAAACCACTCCCGATTTCCAGCTGAATACGATACAGGTGCGCGTTCCCTACCCGGGTGCGGCGCCACAAGAGGTTGAGGAAGGCGTTGTCATAAAGATCGAAGAAGCGATTCAGGACCTGAACGGGATCGTGGAAATCAAATCATTCGCTAGGGAAGGAATGGGCTCGGTAACGGCCGAAGTATCCAGCGATGCCGATATCAACGAGGTGCTCAGTGAGATAAAGACCCGTGTGGATGCGATATCGACATTTCCGGCACTGACCGAGAAACCAGTCATTTACAAACAAGAAGTGCCCATCCATGTCGTTTTCGTCGCCATTCACGGCAATCTGGACGATTTCTCGCGAAAATCAATTGCCCAGGAAGTGCGTGACGAGCTCATGACGATTCCCGCGGTTAACCAGGTCCAGTTCCTCGGTGATCGAGCTTACGAAATCAGCATCGAAGTATCGGAACATGTGCTGCGCAAATACGGTCTCACCATGACCGAGATTTCTCAGGCGATCCGGAATTCATCGATCGACATGCCGGGCGGAACCATCAACACGGCGGGCGGCGACATACTGTTGCGCACCGAGGGACAGGTCTACACCGGCCGTGAGTTCGCCGAACTTGTGTTGCGTACTTACCCCGACGGTACACGGCTGAAATTGGGCGACGTCGCGACCATTAATGATGGCTTCGTGGAAACTCAGGGTTATGGTCGCTTCGATGGCAAGCCAACGGCGACACTGCGAGTGCTCGCCAGTGGTCAGCAAAACGAACTCCAAACCGCTGCTGCCGTTCGCGAATACATCGAAAAGAAATCCGCTAGTCTGCCTGCCGGCGTAAAAATGGATATCTGGGTTGATCGCTCGCACTACCTGAAGGACCGGCTGAGCATGATGGTGAAGAATATGTGGCAGGGCGCGCTGCTCGTCTTTCTGGTTCTGTCATTGTTCTTGCGCATGAAAGTTGCCGCCTGGGTCATCATCGGTATTCCGATCACGTTCCTCGGGGCAATTTGGCTGATGCCCTATGGTCCCTGGCCCGTGACGATCAACATGATCAGTCTGTATGGTTTCATAATCGTTCTCGGTATCGTCGTGGACGACGCCATAATTATCGGCGAGAGTGTCTACACGAAAATACGGGCTGATGGGCACACAATAGACAACGTCGTGCAGGGAGCGCGAAGAGTTGCTGTACCGGCCACCTTCGGTGTATTGACGACGATAGCAGCGTTCGCGCCAATGCTATTCGTCGGCGGAATCGTTGGCCCATTTTTTGAGGCCATGGCCATGGTCGTGACTCTGTGTCTGCTTTTTTCGCTCGTAGAGTCCAAACTGATACTCCCCGCTCACCTTGTTCACGCCAAGATCAAACCCGTTGATGAGGAGGACCTGTTCAACCCGCAGCGCAGGATTGGTCTATTGGAGCGCGTGCCAAGATTTTTCCAAAAGATCCAGCGGCGCACGCAGCAAGGCCTGCAGTTAGTGATCACAAACTACTACCAGCCGTGGCTCGAACGTGCGGTCGATAATCGCGGTACGACAGTGGCGATATTTATCGGCGTGTTGACGCTGACGATCGGTCTGCTCGGCAGTGGCGCGGTTCGAGTGGTTATGTTTCCGGAAGTACCGGGTGATTTCATCCGCATGGAGTTGCAAATGCAGAGCGGTACGGCACCGGAGATTCGCAACGCAGCGATGGACAGAATCGAAGCTGCAATTCTGGATCTCAACGAAGAGTATATTCTCGATAACCCCGGTGTTGATCCGATGATCGCCCACGTTGGCTCATTCACCAACGGCGATACCGGTGCACTCTCATTCGTCGAGATGCCGATGGTCGTAGGTCGTGCGTTGAACGGCGATGAAATATCCGATCTGTGGCGAGAGCGGGTCGGGGAGATCCCGGGTGTCAAGGAACTGACGTTTTCGGGTGGCAATAACTTTGGCGGCGGCGCGGCACTGAGTTTTCGTCTCAGCGGTGATAACTATCTTGCTCTGGAGAGTGCCGCCGACGAACTTGAGACCAGGATGCGTGAGTTTGAAGGAGTTTTCGATATTCGAAAATCGTCGTTCAGTGGTGGCCAGGAAATCAAGTTATCGATCAAGCCTGAGGCGGAGGCCTTAGGACTGACCATGGCATCCCTGGGGCGGCAGATTCGGCAGGCTTTTTACGGTGAAGAGGTGCAGCGCATTCAGCGCGGCAAAGATGAACTCAAGGTTATGGTTCGCTACCCGCGCGAGGATCGGCGCTCGATTGCGGATCTTGAGAACATGCGCATTCGCACTCCTGCCGGGGATGAGGTGCCGTTTGAATCTGTCGCAGATATTTCGTTTGGCCAAAGCTATTCGAGGATAGACCGGCTCAATCGTGCCAGGACGGTAACCGTATCTGCGGATATAGACCCCGAGATCGTTGAGCCTGGAGAAATAATCGAGTCCATTACCGAGGACTTCATTCCCGAACTACTGTCACGGCATGCCGGAGTTAGCTATGGCCTGGAAGGCGCGAGCAAGGAAACGCAGGATTTTCAGAGGAATCTGACGGTTGCGTCAATCGCCGCCTTGTTTTTGATTTATGCGTTGATCGCGATCCCGCTGCATTCCTATGGACAGCCACTGGTCATCATGTCAGTGATCCCATTCGGGCTGATCGGTGCCGTCATCGGCCACGTAGTGATGGGCAAGGCGATCAGCATGTTTTCGCTTTTTGGTTTGGTCGCATTGTCCGGCGTGGTCGTCAACGACAGCCTCGTCATGGTCGATTTTATCAACAAGGCCAGACAAAGCGGCGTCCCGGTCAGGCAGGCGGTTATAGAATCCGGAACTCTGCGATTTCGCGCGATAATCCTGACGTCATTTACGACAGCTGTGGGCCTGATGCCGATCTTGCTCGAGCGCAGTGTTCAGGCGCAGTACGTCATTCCAATGGCCATCTCGATGAGCTTTGGCATCGTGTTCGCAACGGTGATTACGCTGTTCTTGATTCCGTCGCTGTATATGCTGCAACTCGATGGCTTCGCGCGCGCGCGCAAAATCAAGAACTGGTTTTTCGCGCCCGACACCGCGACGACGTTGTAGAAACCCGGGCGGGCTCCTACTTGGCGGCTTTGCGTTCTTGCGCTTCTTTGATGACTTCATCCGCAACGTTCTGTGGGCACGGCGAGTAATGTGAGAACTCCATCGAAAACTGGCCGCGTCCGGATGTCAGTGTGCGCAGGTGGCCTATGTAACCAAACATGTCGGCTAACGGCGCATCGGCTTTCACACGAACACCGGTCGGACCTGCTTCCTGAGACTTGATCATGCCGCGACGGCGATTCAAGTCACCAATCACATCACCGACATTGTCTTCTGGTGTATAGACATCCACTCTCATTATCGGTTCGAGCAGTTGCGGCGCCGCTTTCGGCACCGACTGGCGATAGGCGGCCTTGGTAGCGATCTCGAAAGCGAGTGCGGATGAGTCGACAGCGTGGAACGCACCGTCCAGCAACGTAAATTTGACGTCCAGCAGCGGATACCCGGCAAGCGTGCCTTCGTCCATACACACTTTGAATGCTTTTTCGATCGCACTCCAGTATTCGCGGGGTACGCTGCCACCGGTGACCTTTGATTCGAACACATAACCCGCGTTTTTCTCAGCAGGCTCAATCCTATATTCGATCTTGCCGTACTGGCCCGAACCACCCGACTGTTTCTTGTGCGTATACACGTCTTCGATCAGTATTGTAATCGTCTCGCGATACGCGACTTGAGGCTTGCCCATTTCGACTTCAACGCCATGCGTCCTTTTCAGGATGTCGACCTTGATGTCGAGGTGCAACTCGCCCATACCCTTGAGCAGCGTCTCGCCCGAGTCTTCGTCAGTCGCAACGTGAAAGGATGGGTCTTCCTGAACCATCTTGTTCAGTGCAACGCCCATCTTTTCAGTTCCTGCCTTGTCCTTCGGGTGGATCGCAACTGAAATCACAGGATCCGGGAACACCATCGGCTCCAGCGTCGCTGGATTGTTGATGTCAGCGAGTGTATGTCCCGTACGCGTGTTCTTCATGCCCAACAGTGCAATGATGTCGCCGGCTTGTGCCGAGCTGAGCTCTATGCGCGTGTTGGCGTGCATCTCGACGATGCGTCCGATGCGTTCGGTCTTGCCCGTAAACGTGTTCAGAACATTGTCACCCTTTTTCAAGGTGCCCGAGTAGATCCGGGTGAACGTCAATGCACCGTAGCGGTCATCCATGATCTTGAACGCGAGGGCGCGTAAAGGCAGGTCCGGATCGACCACCGCAACACCGCCGGTCTCATTACCCTCGAGATCAATCTCAGGCTGCGGTATGACTTCGGTCGGGTCCGGCAAAAAGTCAACAACCGCATTAAGTATGTTCTGTATCCCTTTGTTTTTAAAGGCAGCACCACCGTAGGTCGGGAAGAAATCGAGAGCAATTGTGCCCTTGCGAATGCAGCGTTTGAGATCATCGACGGACGGTTCGTGGCCCTCGAGATACTGCTCCAGAAGCTCGTCGTCCTGCTCTACCGCGGCCTCGATGAGCTTCTCGCGCCATTCGTCGACGATGTCATGCATATCCTCAGGAACGTCTTCGATCTCGTAATCTGCTGGATCGTCAGATGATCTCCAGACCCACGCTTTCTTCGTCAGCAGGTCCACGACGCCGATAAAGTCGTCCTCGATGCCGATTGGCAGCGTCATGACCACCGGGTTCGCACCCAGCACTTCTTTGATCTGCTTCACAACGCGCAGAAAGTCCGCGCCAATTCGGTCGAGTTTATTGACGAAAATGATTCGCGCGACTTTGGAATCGTTGGCGTAGCGCCAGTTAGTTTCCGATTGCGGCTCGACACCACCAGAGCCACAGAAAACGCCAATGCCGCCGTCCAGTACTTTCAGGGAGCGATAGACCTCGATCGTGAAGTCGACGTGTCCTGGCGTGTCGATAATATTCAGGCGATGATTATCCCACTCGCAACTCGTCGCAGCCGCTTGAATCGTAATGCCGCGCTCCTGTTCCTGCTCCATGAAGTCAGTTGTAGCCTCACCGTCATGGACTTCACCGGTCTTATGAATCTTGCCTGTGAGCTTGAGAATGCGCTCGGTCGTCGTCGTCTTGCCCGCATCCACGTGGGCAAAAATACCGATATTTCTGTAGGTGCTAAGGTCTACCATGTCTGTAACTCTATTGTCGTTTGTTCCTGGCTACCACTGTGCCTGATAATCATGTGGCGATGCTCCCGAGGTGTCACAACAGCGATGCCGGCAGTCAACAGAAGTGGGTGCAACCCATCCATGCCGGTCCTGAGATGCCTTCGAATTTGCCCATAAACGCCGCAAAGCCAAGTCGGACGGGCCATCGGGCGCGGATAATAGCAGCGCGAAGGCGCCTAAACCAGCGAATTTTCGGCGAATATCGCCGACGCCGAGACATGGGGGCAGAGCACCCGCGGATCAAGGGTGCAGACCCTGGCTATCGGTGGGGCAGTGTCTTCAGCGCCGCAGTATTGCCCACCAACGGGCGATGTTGAGCAAACTCATCAGCGATGCGGCGACGTAGGTCAGCGCGGCTGCCCTGAGCAGGCGCCTGGCGTGCGGGCGGTCGACGGACTTGAGAATGTCATACCTGTCGAGCATTGGCAGTGCTCTGGCGAAACTGGCATCGAATTCGGTGGGCAAGGTCACGAAATGCACCAGAGTCGAAGTCGCCAACGTCAGGAATCCGGCTCCAAACATCACAACGCCGAGCGCGGGAATCCGCGTCAGAGCACCGATAAATGGCGACATCAGCAGCACCCCGGCGCCCAGTCGTTCAATTTTTCGACTCATGCGCACCAGTTTGCTGCGAATCCGCAGCGGTGCGTAACCCTGATGATCCTGCAGCGCGTGCCCGACCTCGTGAGCAGCAACGGTAATGGCAGTTAGCGAGCGGCCATCGAACTTGTCGGGTGTGAGTCTGACGGCCTTCGCTTCAGGATCGTAGTGATCACCGTCGGAAGTGGCTTCCACAACGACGGCATGCAATCCATTCCTGTCGAGAAGGTGTCGTGCAAGCTGCGCTCCAGTACCTGAATAACGATCGTCCGGCTTGCTGTAGCGTTTAAGCACATATTTAACCCAGAGTCCGGGCCCGAAGACAGCGGCGACAATAACAAGCAAAATGACAAGGATCGGCATAGTGTGATCGTATCCTGCTTTGGTGCTGATCCGCACGCACGAATACGACAGTGGCGCGGCAATCAGCCTGTAAATCGAGTATCGTCGGTGGCTCAATCAGCTGCACGAGATTTGTGATTGTGACATCAGATCAGGCACTGCTTTTCGGTCTGCTGTTCTTTGTCTTCGTCTTTCTGATCTGGGGTCGGTGGCGCTACGACCTCGTCGCGTTCGTCGCTTTGCTCGTCGCGCTGCTGACAGGCTTGGTACCCAAAGATCAGGCTTTTGCGGGATTCGGCCATCCCGCCACGGTCATTATTGCGCTCGTTCTCATTATCAGTCGCGGATTGTCGAATTCAGGCGTGATTGAATTACTCGCGCGATACGTTGTTTCCGCAAGTCGGCGACTTGCGTCGCACATCGCCATCATGTCTGGGCTCGCCGCCGCGTTGTCCGCCGTTATGAACAACGTCGCAGCGCTCGCATTGCTCATGCCTGTTGATTTGCAGGCGGCGAAAAAGAGCGGTCGCAGCCCGTCCTTGTCACTGATGCCTCTGTCATTTGCATCGATACTGGGGGGCATGATCACGTTGATCGGTACGCCACCGAATATTGTCATCGCTGAATTTCGCGGCGACGTGCTCGGCGAGCCATACAAGATGTTTGACTTCGCGCCGGTTGGATTGGCCTGCGCGGCCGTCGGTGTCGCCTACGTAGCCCTGATTGGCTGGCGATTGTTGCCAGTTGATCGGCGTTCGGCGGACGCGCCTCAGGAGCTCTTTGATCTTGGTGATTACATTGCCGAGGTCCGGGTGCCCGAAGGATCACGCATTATTGGTCGCAAAGTCCGTGACCTCGATCAACTGGCGGACAAGAGTGGTGTCGAAATTGTCGGCCTTAGCCGGGGCGGGCGCCGGCTCCCGGGCGTTGCTCGAATCGCCGAGATCAAAGCGGGCGACGTACTCGTTATTGAGGCCAGTCCGGACAGCCTGGAAGAGGCTCTGGGGACGCTCGAACTTGAATACATTGGTAGAGGCGCAGTGCAGCTCGAGGCCGACGACCTGATGCTTAACGAAGTCGTCGTACAGGAATCGTCGCAATTGGCGGGTCGCTCGGCCATGTCATTGCGGTTGCTGTATCGCTATCGGGTCGCGCTCGTCGGTGTATCGCGCCAGGGCAAGCGATTTCGGGAAAACGTGCGCAATCTCGATCTCGAGCCGGGTGATGTGCTGTTGCTTTTAGGGTCTGACGAGCGTCTTGGCGATGTGACCGGGCGCCTGGGCTTGCTGCCGCTGGCCGATCGCGGTCACCGGGTAATTCAACGCAAGAAAGTGTGGCTCGCAGTTGGCCTGTTTGCGAGCGCGATTACCGCGGCAAGCGTCGGACTGGTCTATTTGCCCGTTGCGCTCGGCGGTGTTGCAGCGCTTTATATTGTCTTCAACATGGTGCCCATCCGGGAAGTCTACGATTCTGTTGAATGGCCTGTGATCGTATTGCTCGGTTCGATGATTCCGATCGGTTCTGCGCTGCAGGATACGGGCGGTACGGCTTTGATTGCGGCTGGCATAGTTGACGTGTCATCGGGGTTTTCCCCGGCAATCGTGCTGTTGCTGCTCGTGATCGTCACGATGACACTGTCGGATGTCATGAATAACACCGCGACCGCGGTCATCGCGGCACCCATTGCGGTGGAAATTTCTACGCGGCTGGGGGTAAGCCCGGACCCGTTCCTGATGGGCGTAGCCGTTGCCGCGTCCTGTGCGTTCCTGACGCCAATCGGCCACAAGAACAATACGCTGATCATGGGACCCGGTGGCTATCGATTCGGTGACTACTGGCGCATGGGACTGCCGCTAGAGATCCTGATTGTTGCCGTTGCGGTACCGATGATCCTTTTCGTCTGGCCGATGTGACACGGGGCTGCGCGATGAATCTTAATTACAAAACAATATTTTATATATCGTGGATCTTTTG
Source organism: Pseudomonadota bacterium (assembly GCA_022574185.1). Lineage (GTDB taxonomy): Bacteria > Pseudomonadota > Gammaproteobacteria > Steroidobacterales > Woeseiaceae > UBA1847. Next base: position 28,711 of record JACZSM010000013.1, on the reverse strand, counting down.
CTGGTCCGGTCAGTCGAATGCTGTGACAATAGGGCAAGCCTGTGCGTTCACTGACGTATGGAACTGCATCGGAAGAGGAGATGACCCATGAGCGACGACAACCCCACCGCAGATAGTATCGCTGTTGAAGACGAGGACAGCAGTGCATCGATTGAGAAGAATCTGAAGTCCAGTACGACCTGGTTGCGATTTGTCTTCATGCTGGTTGCCTGTGTATTGATCAGCCTGGCGAGTCTCGTAGGCGTGGCCGTTGTAGTGCTCGGTTTTCTTTCGGTGCTATTCACAGGCAAGAAAAACCAACAGTTGCAACATTTGGGCAAGAGCCTCGGACTCTATATTTATCAGATCTGCCTCTATCTGACGTTTAATTCTGAGACCAAGCCATTTCCGTTTGGCGCTGACTGGCCGTCTGCAGAATCAGAGTAATCGTCTGACGATTGCAAATTCGTCGGTACGGCCAGCCGAAGAATCTGGGTGGGATAGCGGTCTCAGATCGAAAGTTCGCGCTGCCCGGGTTGCCAATGCGTCAGATTGACGTGTGCTGCGCCGATGCCCAGTCCACGCACCCATTTCGCGGCAGCGTCGAGAGACACCCACGTTTTCACTTTGCCCTTTTGTGTTTCGGCAGTAACGGCACCGTTTGGCGTGTTGGCTACGACATGGAAGCGCGCCCCACTGGCGATTATGTTGATCTTCTTGACGGCGCCGGCCGCAACCATGGCTCTCAACATTCTCTCATTCATGTTCGTTCCTCGGAAAAAGATCGGATTGTTCGGGAATCGTGATACCCGATTGATCGCAGTGGCGGCGAATCAGCATTTCGACCATGTTCGCGACGCTACGATGTTCGAGCGCCGCGGCCTCACGCACTGCATCCTTGATTGCAGGATTAATGCGCAGGTTCAGCGTCGAAATCTTGGTTTTCACGATGCTGTACATTGTAGGGTAAATGTAAATAATATGTAACGCATATAGCGTTATATTTGCCCCGAAAATGTGCGTAAGTCGCGGCACAGGTAATCCAATTACGCTAATGTTTTGCGGTGACTCTCGAAATTGCTACTCGGAATTGGGCCCTGGTACTCGCCCTCGTGTTTGCGAGCGCGATCGTAATATTTGTTCTCTATCGCGCCCTCATTGACTCTGTCTGGGGCCAGTTGCGCGTCAGCGCGCGGCAACTTAAATTTCGATACCGCAGTGCGGATCGCGCTCAAAAGGCCGTCAACAAGGCCGTTGCCAAGCTTGAAAAGCTTCGTGCCAAATCGGATTCAGTCAAGCCAAGGCATGTGCGGGAAGCATCGGAGGCACTGGATGACGCTCGTGCGCTTGGCAAAATTGCAGAAGACCAGGTGTTGATCGCCGAGACGCAAATGCACAGCCTCATTGCTGATGAATATCCGCCGCCGCAGCACGAGGCATTGCGGCGCAAATACCTCACCCGCCCCGACAAAATCTAGGGGTCCTCTGCGCTGTCTCAATGCGCAATGGTAAGATCTGCGCCATGCAAACCCTGTTTCCCATCATATTGGTACTTCTCGCCATTTTTGTGGCGGGCTGTGTCGCCTATATTGCTTGGGAATTGACCTCTGACAAACACGATGTCGCGACATCAGACGGCGACACTCGAGACCCAAAATAAACTGCGCTCTGAGCGCTGTTATCAGTGCCTTTGTCTCGAGCCGCTTGAATCATTCCTGCGGCCAGCCGCCTTCCTGGAATGCGATGACGACGAATTAGTCTTGTGAGACTGGCTTTGGTTCGGCGCACTCTGCCTGGAATGGCTTTGGCTCGGCGCACTCTGCCTGGAATGGCTTTGACTCGGCGCACTCTGCCTGGAATGGCTTTGACTCGGCGCACTTTGCCTGGAATGGCTTTGACTCGGCGCACTTTGCCTGGAATGGCTTCGGCTCGGCGCACTCTGCCTGGAATGGCTCTGTCGCGCCACCATTTGCGGACGTGGCGAGGATTGCCGACGCGCAGTCGACACAGAATCCGATGGTCGTACACCGGGTCGCGAGCTCTCAAGCTGCCGGCTCGGAGCATGGCTGGTTGTGGTTCGGCGCGGTGTCTGAGAAGTCCGCGATCCCTGGTTGTCACTGCGCCGTGCGGTGGTATTGATGCTCGGCCTTGCAGTCGTTAAACGGTCGCTGCGACCATTTTGATGGTTGCCATTGGTTCGTGCCACGGTCGTGGGACGAATGGTCGTGGGGCGATCTCGAAAATCTATCCCTGTCCTCGCATCGCTAAAGGTATTTCTGCGCTGCGTGGTTTGTGAGCGAACCGCTCGCGGCCTGTCGCTCGTACTTCCGCCAGACGTCGTAACGAAATTCGCACTCATGTTGGTGCTCGGATAATAGCGAGTTCGAGTGGCGCGTTGATCGTGTGCGCTGACCGTATGTCGTGTCTGCGGATGCCAGTAGTCGCCTGCGCCGTAACGGTCGTGATTCCAATGGCGGTTGTATTGATGGCCATAATGATGGTTGTAAACATTGATCGAGGGGCTGCGATACCACCAGTGATCCCAATACGAATGCCCATAGTACGGGTGGCCGTAGTAACTGTGATGGTAGACGTGCAGCGAATTCGTGTGCCAACTCACCGAAAATGCCGTGGTTACGCCCCAGAAGAAGTCATGATGAAACGCGTGGCCAAATGAGTACGGGTAGTAATACACCGGGTACGCGTGCGGGTAATAGTGGTACACCGGGCGAGTCTGGTAAACAACGACGCTCTCGGGCTCGTAGTAGGGCACGTAAATAACGTCATCTTCGACGGGCGTAATTTCAATGATGCCGTCGTCCAGTGAGACGGTTTGATAGTCATCGCTCTTGAGGTTGCCGGCCGCGTAGGCGCGGTCGCGAAATGCTTCCACAGCTGCGATGACGTCGGACTGCTGTGCGACGACTGCTTCACCGAGACGCCAGGTCCAGTCGAGGTCATCGTTTAACAATTCGACGGCTTCGGGATAATTTATCAGTGCGACGACAGAGTCGTCCCACGATTCTTTGGGTTGCAACGATGAGTCGATGATCAGATCGTCAAGAAATCGACCTGCCTGGGCGACCTGTAATGGGTACGCTGAGGCCGACAACACGATGGCCAGCAAATCATCCGGGTAGAGGGCGATGGGCCCGACGAGTTCTTCGAGTTCTGCAGCGGTCAATAACGGGATGTCTTCAGTGCTGGTCAGGAAGTACCCGGAGCTGCGCTCAACCTCGCCAAGCGGCTCACCGCTGCTGTCCACCGGGACTTGCGCACTGCTCAATGCCGGCCAGCAAACCAGCAGTACTGGCAGCCATCCTAATTTTACATAATCCGGTCGCAATTGAGTGCTCATAGCGCCTCCAGGTCCATTGATCTTCGACGAACTCGTCGATGTTGGGCCAAGAATAGCGCAGGTTAGCTGAACCAGCGCTTAACCTGCACCACATCAACTAATCATCATCGCCCCCATGCCAGGCAATGAATTTCCAGCCATCCTCGGTTCTGACCAAAACGTCCGTAAATCGGCCGTTATCCACCTCGACCGTATCGTCCTTGTTCTGGAACGCACTGGTGTAGAGATAGTGCGCGATCGCAACGTCTCCGTGCACCCTGATGTCCAGCGGATAAAGCTCGTGGGCAATCGTTTTTCCCTGCCCAGCATAAAACCGGTCCCACATTATTATTGATGTTTTTGAGCGTGGTGCCGGCGAATTCTTGCCCCAACCGGAAAAATCATCGGTCAAAAGACGATTGGCCCATTTCTTGTCGCCCTTCGCTTCGGCGTCCCATTGTGCTTCGATCGTGGCCCAGACATCGGCCTCGTCATCCGCGTCACTTTGAGCGAACGCCGGACTGACGCCGAGCAGTAGTACGCCAGTGGATGTGAGTATGAGCTTGCCGATTAAATTCATCGCTCTTGCCTCATTTAATGGTGCGCAGAATTATCGCAAGTGTAGTCGGATTGCAGTAATGCGACAAACAAGCTGCTGCAGTGTTCAGGCCAGATCGGTGAGCGCTCTTAATTCTTGTGGCTCCAGCTTCGAATCAGGGTCCAGATCATAGAGCTGATGCAACTCGGACTCCGTCAGATATTCCGGATGATGTGTTTCGATGATGGTCGCGTAATGAACTGATCGTGACTTTTTCTCAAGAATTAGCCGGTACGCATGCGTGCTAAGAATTGCAGACTCGTCGAGATGCATGAGCGCGGCAATGGCAGGTCGCGAGTCCCGAAGAGGCATGCTGCCGACGTGCAGCGTCTCTTTCCTGATATGCCAGCCGGTCGCCTTGAACGTTGCACCAATCGAGTTGCCAGCGAGAATTTCTTCATGCGCGTCGGCCACGTCACGAGACGCCTGATCAAGAAACTCTACCACTGCGTAAGTGCGGCACACACGCCTGTCGTTTTCGATACTGTACAAGCTCGAGCGACGTATGCCGGACTCGTGATCCAGTATCTCGATTCCGTAGCTGCCAAAACGCTCACCAATGCGTTCGCTGTTCAATAGCTCGGGTTCGAGCGCACAGGCACTGAGTGCCGCAGCAAGCACGACGGGTGATACTGGATCGTTGCGCATATTTTTAGTTGTTGAGATGGGTTCTGGTTGATGGCACGCGAACCATATACTGTCGGTCTCGAGTCGTAAAGGAGCTATCCGATGCGAGCGATGGTTCTGCGATCAACGGCCCTGCTTGCTGATAACCCCAGACCGTTGTCCCTGGTCGATATGCCGCGGCCGGCGCCAGCTGCTGGCGAAATTCTTATCGAAATATCCACCTGTGGCGTCTGCCATACGGAACTCGACGAGATTGAAGGGCGGGTTCCACCGCCGTCGTTGCCAATAATACCGGGACACGAGGTTGTGGGCTGCGTCGCAGAAAATGGGCATCGAAGCAGTCGCTTCAAGCTGGGTGATCGAGTTGGCGTTGGCTGGATCCACTCGTCGGACGGCAGCGAAAAAGAAAATCTCAATGTGGATTTTGTCGCGACGGGGCGGGATACAAACGGTGGCTACGCAGAGTACATGACCGTGCCCGAGACATATGCCTACCCAATTCCGGCTGCATTCTCCGATGTCGAAGCGGCTCCGCTGCTTTGCGCCGGTGCTGTGGGCTATCGGGCGCTGCGGCTCACGGGGCTGGAGAACGGCCAGGTACTGGCATTGACGGGATTTGGTGGTTCCGGACAGCTGGTGTTGCAAATGGCCAGGCACCTATACCCAGGCAGCCCCGTGTACGTTTTTGCGCGCAGTGCAGATAAGCGCGCTTTCGCGCTCGAGTTGGGCGCGGACTGGAGCGGCGATACCGACGACAAGCCACCGTCGGCACCGCATGCAGTGATTGACACCACCCCGGCATGGAAACCTGTGCTCGCCGCCTTGGCGCAGCTGCGGCCGGGGGGTCGTCTCGTCATGAATGTGATTCGAAAAGAACATGCCGATCGGCATCTGCTGGCGGACATCCGCTACGAGGATCATCTGTGGCTGGAGAAAGAAATCAAGACGGTAGCCAATGTCACTCGGCAGGATATCGCCGAATTTCTGCCGCTGGCCGCACATGCGGGACTCAAAATTGCCACTGCGACCTATGCACTGGAGGCGGCCAATGCAGCGCTACTTGATTTGCAATCTGGGCAGGTACGAGGAGCAAATGTATTACTTATAAAACAAATGGATACAAGTATTAATTAATGTAATTTAGTATTATCCGACATCAGTTCTGAATCAGTATTTTTCGAATCCGCTTAACGCTCAAATCACGACTTTGTCGTGGCGTAACCTCTGCCGATCCAGGCCAACTTGACGACGGCGATTCGCCCCGGTTTGTTGGGCAAACGGCTATACTGCGGACTTCAGCGGGCTAGGTGCGCCGTATGACCCACAACATCTGTTGCTATCGCTGCGGTGCATCGCTTGCGGCGTTGTCGCTGCCATTGTCGAGACAAGATGAATGTCCGCAGTGTGAAAATTATCTGCATGTTTGCAAAATGTGCACGCATTTCGACGCGACCGTGCCACGGCAGTGTCGTGAAGATGGCGCTGAAGAGGTCATCGAAAAGGACCGTCTGAATTTTTGCGACTGGTTCGTGCCAAGTGAGTCTGCATTTGACCCGGAGCGAAAAGTCGAGGCAGAACAGGCGCAAGTAGCGCTTGCTGGGCTCTTCGATGCCACGGCGGATAGCACGGGAGTGCCGGGCGACTCGCAATCTGAGGCCGATAAGCTATTCAAGTGACCGGACCGAGCGCATGAGCATCAATCGCAGGAAGTTTCTGAAATTGACGGGCGCCACCGTCGCGGCATCGCAAGTCGGTGCATGTGCCGGTATCGAAAAGATACCCACGCAAGGCGTTCCGCGCAGTAATTTTGACGAGGATTCGACGGCCGAAGAAGTCACCGAAGGTGTCGATTTGCAGGGCAAGCTCGCGGTTGTCACTGGCTGCACGTCTGGCATCGGTTTCGAGACGATGCGCGTCCTGGCGATGCGCGGCGCATACGTCGTTGGCACCAGTCGCTCGCTCGAGAAGGCAAAGGCTGCATGCAAGAAAGTACGGGGCGTGACGAGCGCGGTGCAACTTGAGCTATCGGACTTCGATTCGGTCGTCGCATGTGCCGATGCCATTCGCTCGATCAATCAGCCGCTGGACATACTTATCTGCAATGCGGGTTACCTCGGTGGCAGCGGTGATCGGAAACTCGTGAACGGCTTCGAGAAGCACTTCGTCATTAATCATCTTGGACATTTTGTCCTCGTGAATCGACTGCTGGGACGGTTGTACATGTCGTGGCAGGGCAGAATCGCTGTCGTCGCGAGCCGCTCCTCCTACACGAATGCGCCTGACGGTGGTATTGAGTTCGGCAATCTCGAAGCCTCTCGCAATTACGCCGACAGGCGTGCCTATGGCCATTCCAAACTCGCCAACGTCTTGTTTGCGCTGCAGCTGGGGAAGTTGCTCATGGGTACCCGCATCACGGTAAATTCATTGCACCCTGGCGTGATCAATACCGAGATCGACCGCAACTTGAATCGCTTCATGCAGGGCGCGTTCGCGGTTGTTACCGCACTTGGCTTCGGTAAAACGATCGAGCAAGGTGCCGCGACCAGTTGTTATGTTGCCACCAGCCCTCTGCTGGGTTCGACGAGCGGCAAGTATTTCGAGGATTGCAACGCCGTCACGGTCGTGAGCGATGGGCATTTGCACGACGAGGCCATGGCGGCCGAATTGTGGGGTGTGTCTGAGGGGCTGACCCGCGATTATCTCGTCTCGCACGATGGTCCCGACTGGAACGATTTCGAGCGAGCCCTGCAAAAACGACGGTCCGGCTAGGCAATGCTTGTGAGCAAAGACGATGCGCTCGCCCTGTTATCGGACGGGCAGGATTCGACAACCTGTCTCTACTGGGCGATCGACCACTTTGACGATCTGGACTTCGATCATTTTTTCTTGCAACCGCTCGATGATGCAGATCTTGAGGCGAATACACGTGCCGCCGTTAAATTCTGCCTGCGTCACCCGCAGTGGCAATTGAGTTTGCAGACACACAAGATTCTCGGCATTTAATAATTCGAATCGTAATATGAATCATCAAATTACACGACTGACTTTCGCGTTTGGCATCGGCATTGTCGTCGCTGTCTTCGCTTATCGCTGGATTATTGATCCTGCACCGCGAGCCGAGCGCGTGATGCAGGAATCTGTGGTAGCGGCCGCGCGAAATTTGCTTGAGCAGATGCTTGAAATCGGCACACTGGAAGTCGTCGATCCCCTCACGCCTGATCGAAAAATCGGCAAGACCTACGTGTTTCCCGCTGCACAAGGATGGCAAGTATCCGGCTACTATCGACGCGATGACATTGACCTTTGGCATCCGTTTCTCATGACGCTCGACGACTCACTGCAACTTACACATCTCAAAGTGTCGGATCCCGTATTGTTTGACCGCGTAAATGACAAACCCTTGCTCGAAGTATTGCGTTAAACCAGGAGTCTGCGCAGTAGGAATACTTGCTACCGCGCAGACTCCTGGTTCGCATCCGGGGATGCAGGATGTTGCAGCGATTCCTGTTGCCATTCGAACACGTTCAGTTCGATGATAACGAACGCGATGAGCCAGAGCAAAGCATCCCAGAAGTCGACGAAGCTGCCCTTGATGCCCCAATAGACGGCCGCATACAACAGCGTCGCGTACAGGATGGCCTTGATTATGCTGCTGACGTGCAGCACAAGTCCTGCGTAACGATTGTGTTCCTGCAAATACACGTCGATTTCAAGTATGAGCACGACCAGCAACCACACGCCGGAATTTATCACGTCGATCCAGGCAAGACCCAACAGTGCTTCGAATCCTGCCGCATCAACAACAACTTGCATCATGCCGAGGCGAAGGAACGCCTCCGCCGAGGAAAACGAATTGCAGTTGGCTGCCGTGATTGTGGAGTAGTCGTCGAGGCTGACGGCATACGACCAATGATCTGCGGCCAGGGAGCACAGATCGCTGACGCCGGCCAGTGTTGCTACCGCGTCAAAAAAAGTGACGTTGACGATGTAGCCGTAAAAGGCATAGACGATAAACACGTAGCAAATGGCGCGCAGTCCGTGCAATGACCAGGTTACGGCTGGTGTGAATTGTTCGTCGTCGAGCGTGTAAGTCTCGAGTTCGAACATCAAGAGCAATACGACCCAGGCAACGGTGTCGATCGTTGCGGCGTAAGCCTCGATCATGTCCCCGAGAGCGACGCCAGCTGGGAATTGCAGTTTGGCAGATGCGAATTCGTCGATGAAAAACCAGTACACATTCATCGCGAGAAACGCGTAGATCGCGTACTTGAAAAGTTGAAAAACCTTGTCGCGGTTGATCGTCAAAAGCTTATTTCGCCGATTATGCGCACGATATTAATGTTGCTGGATTGCGAGTTCCACGGTCTCGGCATCTCCATCGTCATAGTAAACCCAGACATTTTCTTCGCCGGTCAGCAATTCAATATACTTGGGGTGTACAAAGATATTCTCGCGACCTGACTTGATTTCTTTCAATATACCGGCGTCACAAAGCTGCTTGAGGTACACCGACGCCGTCTGGCGTTTGGCGACACCCGAGCTGACGAGGTTGTTGATGCGGCAATAAGGCTGTTTGAAAAGCAATTCGACGAGTTCCCACGTGTAAATTTTCGGCAGCTTGGCCTGCACGTACTCGGCCGTATGTTCCATGAGTTCGCGAATGGCCTTGATCTTGTCGGTGGTCCACGAACACGTATCCTCGACGCCTTCGAGAATAAACATGATCCACGGTATCCACTCTTGCTCACTGGTCACATTCTGTAACAAGCGATAATAGGCCGCCTTGTGGCTGATGATGTAGCGACTGAGGTACAAAATGGGCGAGTTGAGCAGGCCGTGCTGGACGAGGAACAGAATATTGAGGATGCGGCCGGTTCGACCATTGCCATCTGCGAATGGGTGAATGGCCTCGAACTGGTAGTGCTGCACAGCCAGTCGGACCAGCGGGTCGAATTCGGTTCTGCGATGCATGAAATCGGCCCAGTTATCGAGCTTGGCCTGCAATAATTTCTGACCTTCGGGAGGCGTGTAGATGACCTTGCCGGTGGCGCGGTTTTTCAGCCTTGTCCCGGATTCTGATCGAATATCAAGCTCCTGGCCTTTGATCGTGCTACAGACCTGTATGGCCATATCGGTGGTGAGCATGCCGCGCTGCACCATCTTGCTACCTTCGTACAGCGCAGTTCGGTAGCGCAACGCTTCTTTGGTCGCGGCGTCGGCGCGATCTTCATTGATGTCGGCGAACTCGAAAAGCTTGTCCGTGGTCGTGACGATATTCTCGATCTCCGAGCTTGCGCGGGCCTCCAGGAGCGGTATTGCATTGACGAGAACGGCCGAATTCGGGATGAGTTCGGCGGCTTGCTTGAGCTCAGCGAGGGCGACACGTGCCTTGATGCATTTCTTGAGGACTTCTGTGGTTTCGATCTGTGCGCCCGCCGGGGGCAGGTCCGGAAGCGTGTTGTATGGAAGTTCCGGATTAAAATCAGTCATTTAGGCTTACTCTGCTGGGTCGATGGCATCGACACGTTTCAAAAATATGTCGAAGAAACACGATTATATCGACATATATCCAGGAGATGTCGATATAATCGACACGTTTGAATAATATGTCGATAAAAACGGATTCCATCGACATATCAACAGGAGATGTCGATTGTATCGACAGGTCCGAATAATATGTCGATAAAGTTAGATTTTGTCGACATATAGGCGGGAAAGGTCGATTTCATCGACACGTTCTCCTGATATGTCGATTTTGACCCATTATTTCGACAAGTCTGGAGTATAGGTCGATGTCATAGACGCATACGTGAACCAGTTCGAAAAACGAAAATATAATCTGACAAAGGGCGATTTCATGTTCCGTGCCGGATGATCTTTGCTATAGAATCCGCCTCCCATAAATCACGCTTTAGAGGAAACCCAAGGTGACGGTAAAAAGTGACATCGACATCGCACAGGCGGCGGACATTCGTCCGATTGCGGAGATCGCCGAAAAACTAGGTATCCCGTCTGAGGCGCTGATTCCCTATGGCCACGACAAGGCGAAAATCAGCGCCGAATTCATTCAATCCAACGGCAAGAACAGTGACGGCAAACTCATCCTCGTCACGGCGGTCTCGCCGACACCTGCCGGTGAGGGTAAGACCACGACGACAGTCGGACTCGGTGACGGTCTGAACAGGATCGGCAAACGCGCTGTGATCTGTCTGCGCGAACCCAGTCTTGGCCCGTGCTTTGGCATGAAGGGTGGTGCGGCGGGCGGTGGCTACGCGCAGGTTATACCAATGACCGACATCAATCTGCATTTTACGGGCGATTTTCATGCCATCGGCGCGGCGAACAATCTGCTTGCTGCATTGATCGACAACCACATGCATTGGGATAACGAACTCGACATCGACCCGCGCCGAGTTACCTGGCGGCGCGTTGTAGACATGAACGATCGTACGTTGAGATCCGTCACGTCGGGGCTTGGCGGATACCACAACGGCGTCGTTCGTGAGGCTGGGTTCGATATAACCGTAGCCTCCGAGGTCATGGCGATCTTCTGTCTTGCGACGAACCTGCAGGATCTCGAAAAGCGATTGGCCAACATTGTGTTGGGCTACACACGCAAAAACGAGCCTGTCACGGTGCGCGAGCTGAACGCTCATGGCGCGATGACGGCATTGCTCAGAGATGCCCTGCAGCCGAATCTTGTGCAGACACTCGAGAACAACCCCGCCCTGATGCACGGTGGTCCATTCGCGAACATCGCACATGGTTGTAATTCTGTGATGGCGACGCGAACCGCACTTAAGTTGGCGGACTACGTTGTCACCGAGGCTGGATTCGGTGCGGATCTGGGCGCTGAGAAATTCTTCAACATCAAGTGCCGTAAGGCGGGCTTTCATCCGGATGCGGTGGTGCTGGTGGCGACGATCAGGGCACTGAAAATGCACGGTGGTGTGGCTAAGGGGGAGCTGGGTAAGGAGAATGTCGAGGCCCTGGAGCGCGGTCTGAAAAATCTTGGCAGGCACTTGCGAAATCTCGCGCAATTCGGCGTGCCCGTTGTGGTTGCCGTGAATCGATTTACAGCTGACACCGATGCAGAAGTCGATGTCGTGAAGAAATACTGTGAGACCTTCGGCGTGCATGCCGTCAACTGCACGCATTGGGCAGATGGTGGAGCCGGCGCGACTGATCTCGCCGCGCAGGTTGTTGAACTGGCCGACAGTGGCGCAGCGCAGTTTCGCACCCTGTACAGTGATGAGCTGCCTCTCTGGGATAAGGCCAAACGAATTGCAACGACGATCTACGGTGCAGACGACATTATTGCCGACCAGAAAATTCGTGCGCAATTTGATCAATTCGAGGCAGCAGGCTACGGCCATTATCCGGTATGCATGGCCAAGACGCAGTACAGTTTTTCAACGGATCCGAATCTCCTGGGTGCGCCGTCGGGTCATGTGGTGCCAATACGTGAGGTTCGGCTCGCCGCAGGTGCCGAATTTATCGTCGTTGTCTGCGGCGCTATCATGACCATGCCCGGTTTGCCGAGAGTACCCGCGGCTAACGCGATACGCGTTAACGCCGAAGGTCGTATCGAAGGACTTTTCTAAAGCTTCGTTCTCTGCCATTTCCTCGAAAAGAGTTACCCTGTTGCCAAAATAAAACGAATTCTGCCAGATCACGTACCATCGGTCGCTGCACCGAGACTTTGGTGGATCAGGGAGGGAGCCGAGAGGAATGCTGACCGACGAAGAGCTGCAAAAGGGCTTCGATATTGGTGATTGGGAAGTCCTGCCGGCGCGCGGCGAGTTACGCTGTGGCGATCAGGTGGTCAAGCCCGAGCCCAAGGTAATGGCTGTCTTGCTGTCGCTCGCCAGGCGAGATGGCGACCTCGTCACTCGCGACCAGCTCGTCGACGAGGTTTGGGACGGGCGGGCGATGCCCGACGATCCGATCAACCGCTGCCTGTCGCAACTTCGTGGACACCTGGACGATCAGACCAGGCCACATCAATACATTGAGACTCTGACCAAACGCGGCTACTGCCTGTTGCAGGACGTGCGTCTCAAGGAGCCTGCCGAGCTGGCCCCTGTGGCACGCGCGAAGAGGGCGCAAATCCCGGGAATGCTATGGGGAATCGCGGCCGTTGTTGCAGTCGCCATTATCACTGTCCTGGTCTTGCCACGATCCCCGAGAATCGGGTCGATCGGTGTGTTGCCGTTCGAAAATATGAGCGGCAACCCGGCCGATCAGTACCTGGTCCATGGATTCAAGATGGAGCTTGTGAATACACTGAGCAACATCCCTGATTTGCTGGTCAAGAGCGGTCGTGTTTCTTATCCGGAGCTCGAAGACACGGAAATCGCAATCGAGCTTGATGTGGAAAGCGTGATTCGTGGCACGATGCAGCGTGTAGGCGACACGTTGAAATTCAGCTATGAGGTCGCGAGCGGTGACGACGGCCAAATCAGGTGGTCCGGCAGTGTTACGGGGCCGTCAGAGAAAATATTCGACTTACAGGAAGAACTTGCTGTCATGGTACGCGACGACTTGTATCCGCAGTCGGAGATGCAGCTCGTTTCGTCGAGCCGGCCTGAGAGTTTCGCCGGCTATGATCGTTATATGCGTGGTCTGTACGCATTCGAACATCGCGATCAGACCCACAATCTTGAAGCAGCGATCCGCTTGTTTCAGGAAACGATTGAACTGGACTCACAATTCGGTCCCGCGTATCTGGCGTTGTCAATGTCATACCTGCTGTTGCCCGATTATGCGCTGTTAGCCGGCGCGCGCGAGGCACCGTTGGCAGAGACTCATGCGTTGGCAATCACCGTAGTCGAACAGGGCATCAGCGTCGACGAAAGCATTCGTGATGCGGCAAATACCATATACGGATACGTCTACCAGAAGCAACGCAACTGGTCATTGGCAGAGCAGGCATACTTGCGGGCAACCAGTGCACAGACCGTTGAGTCCACAGCTTTTCTCTGGTATTCGCTGATGCTTGCCAATGTCGGCCGTCTGGACGATGCGCTGCAACAAGCACTCGCGGCGCAACGCATCGATCCCAGTCTGGCAGTGATCAACAGTCGCGTGGCGCTCGCCTATGCGTGGTTGAACGATGATGACAACGCCGCCGAATTTTTCGAGCGAACAAAGGGTCTGGATTGGACCGGGGCATCGCACTTACTTTCGTATGCGCTGTTCTTGCGACGCCAGGGCCGCATCGATGAGGCAGGGCAGGCGATCATTGAGGGTCTGGAAATGGCTGGCGGGCAATCTGATTGGACCGCGGCGGTGTTCGCAGGGTTGACTGATCCGCAGCAGGTCGAAGCGAGCCTTGCAGCGCTGGACCGGGCGGCCAGAAATCAGCCAATCAACCTGCGCGTGGAAGTTGGACTGCGTACATTGCTCGGAGATGTCGACGGGGCGATACGGGTGGCGCACCGGTTGACTGACCCCGAACCGTCGATAGAGCTGGACTTCCTGTTTCTTCCCGATCTGCTGCCAATTCAGCAGCATCCCGGATTCCTCGGCTTGATGGATGACCTCGGCATCGCGAGGTACTGGGACGAGACTGGATGTATCTGGCAGAATTCTGCCGTGAAGTGCGCTGGACCGTCGACGGGTTAATACTTCCATAACTAAGTATTAGGACTCGTCGTCAATTTTGCCGCGAGTTCGCTTGAGATCGCCGCGCCGACGCTTGCTAGCCACGCGTTTTTTCCTGGTCCGTTTCGATAGTGACGTTTTTCTGCGCGGTTTGTCTTCGACGAGTACCGACAACAATAATTCGCGCAGACGCTCGAGTGCCGCGCGTCGGTTGCGTGCCTGAGTTCGAAATTCCTGCGCTTTGATGATCAGGATTTCGTTTGTCGTAATGCGCCGGTCGCCAAGCGCTACGAGACGATCTTTCAACTCTTGCGGTAATGCAGTGCAGGCCTGTATGTCAAACCGAAGATGAATGGCGGACGCAACTTTATTGACATTTTGGCCGCCGGCTCCCTGCGAACGCACGGCGCTCAATTCGATGTCGGTCATCGGAATGTCGATGTCGCCAGAGATGATCAGGCTATCTGACACCGGATACGACTCCTTTCAGAAATGTGTGAGAATGCGCTGACCTCGAGCTTAAGACCTGCCGATGCAGCTACGCAATCTGATCATACTGGTATTCAGCCAGCTTATTTCTGCAACTGGCGCGATCGTTTTCGTGACGCTTGGCGGAATTATCGGCGCGACCCTGGCGACCGACAAAGCATGGGCGACATTGCCGATTACAATGATTGTGCTGGCGTCCGCTATGACGGCGATACCGGCGACGATGCTCATGCGCAAAATCGGTCGGGCACAGGGATTCGCGACAGCTTCCCTTTCGGCAGTCGTCGCCGTGCTGATTGCGGCCTTGGCGCTGTGGATTGAAAGTTTTCCACTGTTCCTTATTGCAGGATTATTATTCGGCATTAACCTGGCATTCACACAGCAGTATCGCTATGCAGCGGCAGAGAGCGTCGATTCGAAATACGTTCCACGCGCGATATCCTTTGTTTTAGTAGGCGCGATCGGTGGCGCCCTGATCGGCCCGGAAATTGCTGTCCGGGGCCAGCACTGGATTGCCGCCGTCCCATACTCGGGAGTGATGTTGGCGCTCGCGTGTCTTTATGCACTGCAGTCTGTTCTGTTTCTGTTCCTGCAAAAGACGCGAGCTGAAACAGCAACTCCACACGCAGATCCAGGACGCACACTGGTCGAAATCATCAAGCAGCCCGTATTCATCGTTGCTGTACTCGGTGGAACGGCCGGTTACGGCCTCATGACTCTGGTTATGACCGCGACGCCGCTGAGCATGCATATCAACGACGGTTACACGGTTGAACAGGTAGGCTACGTCATCAAATATCATGTTCTTGGCATGTATTTGCCATCGCTGGTGTCGGGTTTCCTGATAGAAAAACTTGGCGTCGTACGCATGATGTTCGTCGGCGCCCTTGCTCTGATGGCGACAATGATTGTCGGTCTGCAGGGTCAGTCGGTCATGCACTATTGGTGGGCGCTGGTAATTCTTGGCATCGGCTGGAATTTTTTGTACGTCGGCGGTACGACGATGTTGACCTATTCGTATTCGACGTCTGAACGATTTCGTGCGCAGGGTTGCAACGAGTTATTCGTCTTTGGCACATCGGCAACGGCGTCATTGCTGGCAGGGACGGTGATGCATGTATACGGCTGGAACCAGCTGATGTGGATACCGCTGCCATTCCTGTGCATCGTATGTGTGGCACTGCTTTTGGTACGCAAAGACCCATTGCTCATTCGCAACTCGTCGGGCGCGCCCGCAGAGGACAGTGCATGACTGATGAGAAAGATCGTACGCAGGCCTTGTTGCAGGATGCGGCACAGCGCGGCATTCGATACCGCGTTGGCCTGAACGATCGTGGCGTTGCGCCGGCCGCGGACGCAGTAGCTGCCGTCGAGCGATTTCGTGAGCCGCTGCCGGATATTGGAGCACCTGATGAAGAAACGCTCGCGTTGCTCGATGAGATCGGCTCGCCGGCTACCGTTGCCATGGCTGGGCCGCGTTATTTTGGATTCGTCATCGGCGGGTCCCTGCCCGTGACATTGGCAACCAACTGGCTGACCGCAGCATGGGATCAGTGCGTCGGATTGCATGAAGTAACACCGGCGGCGTCGACACTGGAGCAAGTCGCGATCGAATGGTTGATCGACCTGTTCGGACTGCCCGAAGCATCCGGGGCCGGATTTGTAACGGGCGCCACTGTAGCCAATTTCACGGCGCTCGCCGCAGCGCGACACCGCGTTTGCATGGATGCGGGCTGGGACGTTGAGGGCCTCGGTCTCACGGGCTCGCCGCCAATTAGCGTGCTGGTCGGCGAGGAAGCTCACCCGACATTGACCAAATCCCTGGGCTTGCTCGGACTGGGTCGTAATCGCGTCGTGCGAATGCCGGTGGATGGCCAGGGACGAATCATTGTGTCGCAGATACCGGCTGTCGAGGGACCAACGATCGTCTGCACCCAGGCAGGTAACGTGAATACAGGTGCTTTCGATCCGATCGGTGAGATCTGTGCCGCTGTCAGACCTGCCGGTGCCTGGGTGCATGTGGATGGAGCATTCGGGCTATGGGCCGCCGTATCGCCGCAATACCGGCATCTGACCGAGGGCGTTGGTCAGGCCGATTCGTGGGCCACCGATGCGCACAAGTGGTTGAACGTTCCCTATGACAGCGGTCTTGCATTCGTCCGGCAGGCAGAGGACCTGAAGGCGGCGATGTCGATCACGGCCGAATACCTGTTAACTGAATCGGAGTATCGCAATCCGTCCGACTATACGCCGGAACTGTCGCGGCGCGCCCGCGGTGTCGATGTGTGGGCCGCATTGCGATCACTGGGTCGCAGCGGACTTGTTGAGCTGGTCGACCGCTGCTGTCGCCACGCGCGTCGATTTGCGGCAGGTTTCACTGACGCAGGTTTTGAGATCCTCAATGACGTTGTGCTGAACCAGGTTCTCGTCGCATTTGGCGACGATGCAACAACCCGGCGTATCATCGACGAAATTCAGCGAGACGGAACCTGCTGGTGTGGCGTGACGGTCTGGCAGGGCAAGACGGCCATGCGCATAAGCATCTGCAACTGGTCGACTACGGACGCCGACGTCGATGTGAGTCTGAAAGCCATGATCGCGATCGCGCGTCGGCCGGTTTAGAGGAGCAAACGATGCCGAAACGCTTGTTTGACGACAATATGTACCGATTCGAGTCGCCGCAGCCCAGTTACTGGGAGGCGACAGCGGGCCGCAGTCATTTTGATGACGCGCCACTCGATAATAATGAATCCTGTGATGTCGCTATCATCGGCGGCGGCTACACAGGACTTTCGGCCGCCCTGCACCTGGCTCGCGAGTACGATATTGATGTCCGTGTCCTCGAGGCAGGTCACATCGGTTGGGGGGCATCCGGTCGCAATGGCGGATTTTGTTGCATGGGCGGCACCGGGGTACACAGGCAAGACCTGGTGCGCATGTTCGGTCTGGATAAAGTGCGCGAATACTATGCGTCACAGGTGGCTGCCGTCGAGCTCGTCCGGGATCTGGCCGCAGACGAGGGCATCGAATTCCAGGCCTACGGCCGTGCTGAAGTCGAGGTGGCGCACTCACCGAAAGCGTTTAAGCGCCTGCAGAACGATTTCGAACTGCTCACGAACAAGCTCGGCCTGCAAGCTGAAATAGTGTCTGCTGAGGAATGTCGCGAGCGCTACTATGACTCAACCGAACAATACGGGGCGCTGATTACCAGGCCGGCATTCGGTTTGCATCCTTTGCGTTACTGTCTCGGGCTCGCGGGCGCTGCCAACCGCCACGGTGCGAGACTGCATTCGCACAGCCAGGTCATCGAGTGGTCAAAGGATGACGATGGCCGACACCGGCTAAGCACGCAGGGCGGCACCCTGACGGCACACAAGGTCATTTTCGCCTGCAACGGATTTATACAGGAACAACTGCGATCCGAATTCTTCGGGCGAACGATTCCCGTGATTAGCGCAATTATAGTGACGCGTCCATTGACCGGAGATGAACTGGCTGCGCATCGCTGGAGCACCGAAAATCCTGCGATCAACTCACGTCGGATTCTCAACTATTTTCGCGTGTTGCCCGATAACCGCTTCCTGTTTGGCGGCCGTGGTGACGTTCGCGGCACGCCCACGGGCGAACAACAGACCTATATGCAACTTGAACAGACGTTGCGGCAGGTCTGGCCCCACTGGCGGCATGTTGACATCGAATACCGATGGCATGGGCTGATTTGCATGACTGCGACGATGTGCCCGTCACTCGGTCGGCTTGATGACGATGGCAGCATTTTCTTCGGCTTTGGTTATCACGGTAACGGCGTGGGTACGGCAACGTGGGTGGGCAAGCAGTTGGCAGACTGGATAGGAAAAGGCCGAGAGCCCGAAGGACTCCCGGCCATCATCCGTGGTCTTAGCAGGAAATATCCATTTCCCGCATTACGCATGAGCTATCTGAAATTCGGAATATTCGTTTCCAGGCAGCTCGATCGCTTTGGCTGATCAGAACTTGTAAACGAAACCGAGTGAAATTACCGGCCACGCTTTGAAATCACTCATCTCGTCTTCGAGCTGCTGGCGTTCCACTTCGAGCATGGCCAAAAATCCAGCATCCTGAGCGAGCAGTCCGCTAGCCTCGAGCGTAACCTCGGGCTCACCCTGCCAGAGCACGCCCAGGTCGAAGTTCAAGCCGACCTTGCCTGCCACGGTAAAGTCGAAACCAATGCCAAGGTAAGGTGCACTACTGCCAAATGAAGTGACGCTTGTCAGCGTGCCAATGCCGGCACTGGGATACGTGACGCCACCGATATCGAGGTCAACACCGTCGTCATTGGCCATTATGAATTCATTGCCGTTCGAGTAAACACCCGCCGTGATGCGCATAGGACTTATCGGGAAGTGGAAATTCCCCGTCACGTAATAAGTGTCAAGCACCAGCGTGGCATCGTAGGGGATGCCAGCCCGTGAACCGTCGTCGTTATAATCATAAGAATTCGCACCGACGCGCACGTCCAGGAACGGCAATGGCTGCCAGCTGGCTTCAACGCCCAGTCCCAATGTGCCGACCTTGAAGCCGATGCCGAAGTCGTTATCGGCGTTTGCGATGCCAGTTGCCAGGAGTGCCAGCGCGAGAAAGCCGGCCTTGCTGTGAGAAATGTTCATGAATCACCCGTTTGCCCAAACGATTGTGTGTGCGTGTACGGTAAACGGCCGCATCATTGGATTCCGTGAGACGCATCACAGGGCAAGCAGATTGAACAGGCGATAGCGCTTCGGTATTAGGTTAAATATCAACTAAATGCGGTGATTCGGCAGGTGCTGATGGGCGCTGACGGCGTTACCGTGACATCGCGCAGACAGCGCAAACCAAACTGACGTTCAACAAGGAGGTTGAATCATGCGGGAACTGACAATGCAAGAAATCGCGTACGTGGCAGGCGGCCACGGAACGTGTTCTGTTAGCGGTAATAATTACGGGGGCGTGACAGATCCGAGTAGCCTCGCCCAGGACCTTATAGATATATACGAAGGTCTCGTCGCGGCGACATCGTACATCATTGAGCGCGTCGCAGACGCATTGTGATCAACTCTGGGTTCGGGGTGTCTTGGGCACCCCGGCCCTTGTGAGCAGCCCGGCAATTGCCGCGCATGACACGATCAAACCGAGCAGGTAGGTAACACCCAGGCCAAGCATCGGCGTGTCACCGATCGGCGGGTTCCAGTTTCCCTGCACGCAGCGCCAGTCAAACTGTATCAACCCGTCGTAGGTCGCGTGAGTGATGATCGTCGTCCACAGGGTCCTCGTGTTGGCGAACTGCATGGCGAAGACGATGCCGAAGATGAATACGAACGGCATCGAGGCCGGTGTGTGGAAAGCCGCAAACAGCAACGCCGAGACGATGATCGCGAACCAACGCCCACGATTCATGAGTGTCGCCTGAATCAGGCCGCGATTGATAATCTCCTCGATGACGGGGACGAGGCCGATAGCGACAAGCAAGCCGAGCAAGAAAACGTGGGCGGGTGGACAGCCGAACGAGACCAGCGGTCCGGGGATCGCTGCGGGATCGCTGTTCGTCAACAGTCCGAATGCAATCGAGCCCAGCAGCTGACACCAATACACGACTCGCGCCAGCACGCCGATTGCGATCGCGGTCAATACCAGGCGCATGGTCAGGCGCCGAACACTGAACAGCTCGAGCAGATAGGCTTTGTGCACCTTTAGTACTGGATACAACGTGCCGGCAAGCAGCAACGGCACGACGAGATAGCTCAGGTCTTTGGCAAAATCTGTCTCGATTCCGCGCTCGCGTAACCTGGTTCCTATCAGCTCACGCACGACTAAGACGAACGCCTGGATAAGCAGGATCGCCGCAATCGGTGCACGAATTGACTGCAATGGCTGCATGGGTTTCTTGCTGGCGCCAGGGCTGCACAGACTAGCGCCGGATAAATGCCGTCACGAGGCCAAAAACGGCGCAGTTCAGCAAGAAATGGTCAGACCAGGCTGGGCTCGATCATCTTGTCGCGACCGTACTTGAGAAAAATTGCGGCACGCGCATCCGGGTCGATATTGACGTTATCGAGATCGCCTTGTATGTGCGGCAATGCGAGCAACCGCTTGTCCATGACGCGAAACCAGAGCCATGGCACGTAAGCCAGAAGGTACGCACCAAAATATCCGCTCGGCAATTCGGGCGCGCCGTCGATATGTCGCAGCGACTGGTAGCGGCGCAATGGATGGGCGTGGTGATCGGAGTGCCGCTCGAGGTGCAGCAGTGTCAGGTTGCTGACGAGATGATTGCTGTTCCATGAGTGGTGAGGCTCGCAACGTTCGTACGCTCCATCCGCCGCTTTTTGCCGCAGCAAACCATAGTGCTCGATGTAATTGGCACTTGTCAGTTGCCACCAGGCGAATAGATGGTGGACGAGCAGGAATGGAATCACGACCCAGCCGAATAAGATCAACAGCGCGATGTTCATGCCGGCTGTCAGTGCGTATGCCTGCAGGATCTGGTTATGCGGATGCCAGGCAGATTTGCCACGGTTAGCAAGGCGTTCTTTCTCGATTGCCCAGGCTTCTACAAATGCGCCTGGCATCTCGCGTCGGGCGAATTTGTAAATACTCTCGCCCATGCGTGCACTCGAGGGATCACCTGGAGTCGATACATTGCGGTGATGACCTCGATTGTGATCAATCGTGAAATGACCGTAGGCGGGCACGGCAAGAGCGATCTTCGCCAGGAACTTTTCGAGCCGCGAATTTTTATGTCCCAGTTCATGTCCGGTATTAATTGCCAGACCCGACGCAAGACCGGTGCTCAGTGCCAGACCAAGTATTCCCCACCAGCTCAACGCTTGTGTGGCGGCGTACCCCGCGACGCCAAACAAGACGATGACATGCAGGGGCACGATACTGTAGGTCAACCAGCGGTAGTACCGATCCTGGTCCAACTGCATGACAAATAGATCGGGTGGATTGCTGCGATCCTCGCCAATGGCCCATTCGAGAATCGGCGCAAACCCGTAGGTTATCAACAGCGGCAACCAGACCCACAGTTCGTTGCCCGTCATCGAGAACAGCGCGATGCCGATAAATGCTTGCAGCGGGTACAGCGCTGACATCGCCCAGAGCCAACGCTTGCGATCGATGTAGTGTGTGGCCTCGCCTTCCGGCGAGGTCGCCGTGTAGCCTTTCATACCCTGTGCCCTGGGTTTTGCGGCCACTTGCCGCTTATGTGAATTATCGCTCTTTCGGTCGACGCGCTTCAATCAGCTTTTCGGTGAGCCGTGACTCGCGAATGTCGGAAAGTTATACAGTTTGACGCGCGAGTGACGTTAACATTTTCAAAAAAATACGTTAAATCAACAGGTTCGAAAATTGGTACAGTAATTGCTAGTGCTTAGTAGATGGGTGGTTCCGACTGCTCGGACCTCGCCGAAAAGTTGTAATGGCCAATCGGCTTGCAGACCCGGTAGAATAGCAAAAATCACCGTACCTGCTATAGCGGGATCGTTGGGGATATTTTCGACGGCGGTGCGGTCTTAATAAGAAGAACAAGGGAGTTCAATGCGCATGGAATTGAATGAGGCTGTAGTCGAACAGAGGGCGGAAGAAGAAAGGCGCACATTTTCATGGCGAACGGTTTTCTTCGGCTTCATGCGTTCCCGGCGACTCAGCCTGCGTCGCGAGGATGAAGCTGAGGTCATATTTCTTGACAGGCATCACCCCTGGCTGTTCTTTCTCGCGGTCGGCACGATGCTCATGAGTTCTCTGGATGCTTTCATGACGCTGCAATTGCTGGATCGCGGCATGGTTGAAATAAATCCAGTCATGGCGGCTGCCCTGGGCCAGGGAACCGCAACATTTGCGATCAGCAAGATGACAATGACCGGAACGGGCATCCTGGCCTTGGTGTTTCTCGCCAAGGCACGATTCCTCAATCGATTCCGTACCGGCCTGTTCCTGACCATGTTTTTCAGTATTTACGCGTGCCTGGTTTGCTACGAATTCGTGTATCTGATTAACACCATGTAGTAACGGTTGCATTCCTAATATCAGTGGCTTGGGCTAAACTAGCGCCCTACGCGCGCCGTGCCTGTAGCATCCTGGAGTAAGAACGGCGTGCCCCTGATAGTCTGACGTTTAATGAGCGAATCCCTGCAGGAACAATACGCTTCGACACCGTTGTTTGGTGCCAATGCCAGCGCTGTGGAAGCGATTTACGAGCGATTCCTCGGTGATCCCGAGTCGGTGCCGGATGGCTGGCGCGACTATTTTGCGTCGCTTGGTGCCACCGACACCGAGATCGACCATTCGACGATTCGCGACGAATTACTGGCGGAAGCGCGCAGCCGTCGCCGCGTGCGTAGTGTCAAGAGGTCGGGAGATCGAGCTGCTGTGTCCTCGCGAGAGAAGCAGGGTTTGGTATCGCGATTGATCCAGACTTACAGTCTGCGCGGTCATCAGATTGCCGACATTGATCCTCTTGGCCTGATGGAGCGACCTGTTCCAGGTGTTCTCAAGCTCGACTACATGGGGCTGACCGAGGCTGACATGGACACCGAGTTCTACACGGGCGGCCTTGAACGCAGCGGTACTGAGCGCATGAAGTTGCGCGACATTCTCGCGCTGTTACGATCCATTTACTGCGGTACGGTGGGCGCCGAATTTGCACATGTCTCGCGTGCCCGGGAGCGAATCTGGCTACGCAAGCGATTCGAAGTGGGTGTCGTGGCCGACGCCTTGTCGAATGAAGAACGCCTGTGGATTCTCGATCAACTGACGAGCGCAGAGGGTATTGAGCGGTATCTGCACACTCGCTACGTCGGGCAGAAGCGATTCTCGCTCGAGGGCTGTGAAAGCCTGATTCCCATGCTCGACGACCTCATTCAACAGGGTGGTGTGGCGGGAATTCGCGAAATCGTGATCGGTATGGCGCACCGCGGTCGCATTAACGTGCTCGTCAACGTGCTTGGCAAATCGCCCGAAGAGCTTTTCGAGGAATTCGAGGGAAATTATGATGTAGACGAGCTCAGTGGCTCGGGAGATGTCAAATACCACAAGGGATTTTCGGCGGACATGAAGACGGCCGGGGGCAATGTGCATATTGCTTTGGCGTTTAATCCGTCGCACCTGGAAATTGTCAATCCCGTCGTCGAGGGATCGGTGCGTGCGCGACAGCAACGTCGTGGGGATACTGAACGCGAAGAAGTATTGCCCGTTCTCTTGCATGGCGATGCATCTTTTTCGGGGCAAGGTGTTGTTACAGAAACATTTCAGATGTCACAGACCAATGGCTTTCGAACCGGCGGCACCATTCACATCGTTATCAACAATCAAATCGGCTTTACCACAAGCCGGCCATCCGATGCTCGCTCGACCGTCTACTGCAGCGACGTCGCCAAGATGATCGAGGCGCCGATATTTCATGTCAACGGCGACGACCCTGAAGCGGCGTTGTTCGTTACGCGATTGGCGTTGCAATATCGGCAGAAATTCAAGAAAGACATCGTCATTGATCTCGTTGGCTACCGCCGCCATGGACACAATGAGGCCGACGAGCCCGCTGCGACGCAACCGATCATGTACGGTCGTATTCGCAAGCAGAAAACAACGCGCCAGCTGTATGCCGACAAACTGGTCAGCAAACAGCTCATCACGGCAGACGGAGTTCAAAAACTGCAGGAATCCTATCGCGACCGTCTTGATCGCGGCGAGCCAGTGCCCAAGTCTTCGCTTGGAATGATTGGCGACGAATTCACGGTCGATTGGCGTCCGTATCTGGGTGCCAAATGGGATGAGGCCGTCGACACGACGATAAGCCCTGCTACGGTCGCGGATCTGGGCTCAGCATTGACGACGATTCCCCCCGACATGAAACTCCACGGTCGGGTGCAACGCATAATGGACGAACGCGTGCGCATGACAACGGGCGATGTCGACATGGATTGGGGCTTTGCAGAAACGATGGCCTATGCGTCGCTGATCCGTGACGGCTATGACTGCAGACTCGTCGGCCAGGATTCTGGTCGTGGAACGTTCTTTCATCGGCATGCCGTCCTGCACAACCAACTCAATAACCGGGAGTACACGCCGCTAAGACATCTGGTCGATAGACCGGACGCATTTCGCGTCATTGATTCGCTGTTATCCGAAGAAGCCGTACTCGGTTTTGAATATGGCTACGCGACGACCGAGCCCAACACCCTGGTGATCTGGGAGGGACAGTTTGGTGACTTCGTTAATGGCGCGCAGGTTGTCATCGATCAGTTTATTAGCTCGGGCGATGCAAAATGGGGGCGCTTGTGTGGTCTGACGCTATTCTTGCCGCATGGATATGAAGGGCAGGGTCCCGAGCACTCGTCTGCACGACTTGAACGATTCCTGCAGCTTTGCGCCGAACACAATATGCAGGTTTGCGTGCCATCGACGCCGGCACAGATGTTTCATATGCTCAGGCGCCAGATGCTGCGGTCGTTCCGCAAGCCGCTGATCGTCCTGACACCGAAGAGTCTGTTGCGTCATAAAATGTCCGTATCACCGCTGACGTCCCTGTCTGCGGGTGAGTTCGAGCTGATTATTCCTGACACCGAGCAGGTTGATGTCAAGAAAACGCGGCGCCTGGTGTTTTGCAGTGGCAAGGTTTACTACGATTTGCACGAGACGCGACAGGTACACGGGGTAGACGATATCGTGCTGAATCGTATTGAGCAGCTGTATCCGTTTCCGATCGATGCGTATGCGGCGATACTCAAGAAATACGCGCACGTGGACGATATTGTGTGGTGTCAGGAAGAACCGCAAAATCAGGGAGCGTGGTACCAGATTCGGCATCGTCTGCAAGAGCCGTTGAACGACCACCAGCAACTTTATTACGCTGGCCGTCCCAGTGCTGCGGCGCCGGCGGGCGGCATCTACAAGATTCACTTGCAGCAACAGCAGGCACTGGTCGAAGCTGCATTGAACATCGAAATTAAAGCGAGCAAGTCTGCTAGACCCAGAAATACCAAACGGAAGCCCAAATGAATATTGAGATCAAGGTTCCGCAACTACCAGAATCGGTTAGCGATGCAACACTGATCGCGTGGCATAAAAAGGCAGGTGATGCGGTCGAACGTGACGAAAATCTCGTGGATCTGGAAACGGACAAGGTCGTGCTCGAGGTTCCTGCTCCGGCGACGGGTATCTTGCAAGAGATCAAGATCAGCGACGGGGCAACGGTTGTGGCTGGAGATCTGCTGGCACTGCTCGAAGAGGGCGAGGTGGCCGCAAATGCTCCGGCAGCACCGGTTGTAGAGCCCGATGCGAAGCCGGAGCAACGCTCTGAAGTGCAGAACAAGGGACCTGTGAAGACAAGCCCGGCCGTGCGGCGACTGCTCGAGGAGCATGATCTCGATGCAACGATGGTCCTCGGCACGGGCAAAGACGGTCGCATAACGAAAGCAGATGTCATGGGCTTTCTCAAGTCAGATGATAGCGGCAATGTGACACCCGGCGATCCGGCTCCCGCCGTCGTTGATAGCGGCGAAGTGCTGGCATTGGAACGCAACGATCAACGGGTGCCGATGACGCGTCTACGCGCACGAATCGCGGAGCGTCTGGTCAATGCGCAGCACACGGCGGCAATGTTGACTACCTTTAACGAGGTAGACCTGACTGAAGTGATGGCACTGCGCACAAAGTATCGCGACTCATTCGAAAAAGAACATGGCGTGCGCCTCGGTTTCATGTCGTTCTTTGCCAAGGCATCTGCAGAAGCGCTGAAGAGGTTTCCGGTCGTCAATGCGTCGGTTGATGGCACCGACATCATCTATCACAACTACTATGACATCGGTATTGCCGTATCCACTGAGCGTGGACTGATGGTGCCCGTCATTCGCGATGTTGATCAGATGAGCTTTGCAGAATTTGAAAGCGAGCTCGGGGCCGTGGCCAGGAAGGCGCAGGAAGGCACGATAGGCATGGACGAACTTACGGGTGGCACGTTCACGATAACGAATGGGGGCGTCTTTGGATCGATGATGTCGACGCCGATACTCAACCAGCCGCAAAGCGCAATACTGGGCATGCACGCGATTCAAAAACGGCCAATGGTCGTCGATGACGAAATTGTGGTGCGCCCGATGATGTACATTGCGTTGACGTATGATCACCGCATCGTCGACGGCAAGGACTCTGTGCAATTTCTCGTAGCGATCAAACAGCTACTCGAGGATCCGAGCCGGTTGCTGCTACAGATCTGATGACGAATCCAAAAGCAAAAACAGGACAATGAGCAAGAGTTACGATGTAGTGGTTATCGGTGCTGGCCCGGCGGGTTACATCGCTGCAATTCGCGTTGCGCAGCATGGCATGAAGGTCGCGTGTATTGATGAGTGGAAAAACAAAGACGGCAAGAACGCCTTCGGTGGCACCTGCCTGAATGCGGGCTGCATACCTTCAAAAGCGCTGCTCGAGTCCTCAGAGCTGTACTATCGCGCACAACATGAGTTCAAAATACACGGCATAAGTACTGGCGATGTCAGTATGGACGTTGCGGCCATGCAAAAACGCCGTGCCAGTATCGTGCGACAGCTGACTGGTGGCATTGCCGGGCTGTTAAAAGCCAACGAGGTTGACGGGCTCGTTGGGCACGGACGGTTGCTGGCGGGCAAGAAAGTCGAGTTTACGCCGATCGACGGTGGTCCGGAGATCATCGATGCTGACGCCGTCATTCTTGCGCCAGGATCGACGCCGATTGAGTTGTCTATCGCACCATTTGATGGTGATCGCATCGTCGATTCCTGGGACGCCCTGGAATTTGACGTCGTTCCTCCGCGGCTTGGGGTTGTTGGAGCCGGAATCATAGGCTTGGAGCTGGGTAGTGTCTGGGCTCGGCTCGGCGCCACGGTCATCGTGATTGAGGCTATGGACGAATTCCTGTTCATGGCAGACCGCGACGTTGCTGCAGTGGCTGCCAGGGAATTCAAGAAACAGGGCCTGGACATTCGCCTGGGCGCGAAGCTGACAGCGGCCAGGGTAACCAAGACTGGAGTCATCGCAGACTACGAGGATGCTGACGGATCGCAGTCCATTGAAGTTGACAAGCTGATCGTTGCCGTTGGGCGCAGACCCTTTACCGATGGTTTGGTCGCTAATGACTCAGGAATACAGTTTGACGAAAGTGGTTTTATCACGGTTGACGACGAGTGCCGGACGCGCGTTAAAGGCGTATTTGCAATTGGTGACTGTGTGCGTGGACCGATGCTCGCGCATAAGGGATCGGAAGAGGGCGTTATGGCGGCCGACCTTATCGCTGGCGAAACATCTGGGGTCAACTACAACATCGTGCCCTCTGTAATTTACACAGCGCCCGAAATTGCCTGGGTTGGTTTGAATGAAAAGCAGGTCAAAGAAAGCGGCCGCCCATACAAGACTGGCTCGTTTCCGTTCGCCGCAAGCGGACGGGCCAAAGCCATGGAACAGACGAGTGGCATGGTCAAGATCATCGCTGCGGCCGATGACGATGAGATTCTTGGCGTACATATCATCGGGCCAATGGCCGGTGAACTAATCTCTGAAGCGGTGCTCGCAATGGAGTTCTCGGCCAGCACCGAGGACATCCAGCGCACGATCCATGCGCATCCCAGTCTTGCCGAGGCCATTCACGAGGCGGCGCTCGCCGTCGACAATCGGGCATTAAACTTTATCAATCGATAAGCTCGACTCTCCGCTGTTGGAGCCCGCCGTATTAATTGAATAGTAGGCTAACCATTTGGTGAAGAGCTAACGATCGGACCAGGCGATTCCACCGGACCCCTGACTTTTCCGTTGTTAATGAAAAAGACTAGCGGTCGAGACTCGTGTCACCGCCATCGGCCCAGTGCCGGATGTGATGACCATCGACGAATTTATGGTTCGTGCAGCCCGGAAAACGGCATCCCTTGTCGCGAAAACGTAATGCGCGGTGCAATGCCGGTGGAATGGAGCGTGTTTTTCGCCCAATGGACAGCGGTTCGCCGTTTTCGGCCTCTTTGATGCCCAGGATGGAACAATCACAGGCGATTCGTCTCGATGTTTCCGCTGAAACATCAACGTCCTCAGGTTGG
>JACZSM010000105.1 GCA_022574185.1 Pseudomonadota bacterium | reverse complement strand
GTATCCCCATTGGGGCGCCATCAAGATCCGGGAACGACTCAGAACCCGCTACCCGGACATGCAGTGCCCCGCGGTCAGTACCGTCCATGCCGTGCTCGATCGCCACGGCCTGGTGAAGCGCAAGAAGCGACGCCGCTACAAGGCTGAAGGCACCGCGCTCTCACACGTCACTGATCCCAACCAGCTGTGGTGTGCCGACTACAAGGGTGAGTTCATGCTCACCAACCACATGTACTGCTATCCGCTCACCATCACCGACTATGCCAGCCGATATCTGATGACCTGCGACGCACTCTCGACAACCAAGGAAATCTACGCCTTCAGTGTTTTTGAGAGAGCTTTCAAGGACTTCGGCCTGCCAGTAGCAATCCGCACTGACAACGGCGTGCCATTTTCTTGCTGCAACGCCCTCTACGGGCTGTCGAAGCTCTCGGTGTGGTGGTTGCGCTTAGGGATAAACATCGAACGCATCAAGCCGGGCCATCCTGAGCAGAACGGTCGCCACGAACGCATGCACCTGACCTTGAAGAACGAGACCACCAAGCCCGCCTCGGACAACTTCCTGCAGCAGCAAGCACGCTTTGATACTTTCATCGATTACTACAACCGCGAACGGCCGCATCAGGCGATCGGCCTCAAGGTCCCGGCTGATCTCTATACGAAATCGCCCAGACCCTACCAGGGACTGGGCGAGCTCGACTATCCGTTCCATGACTGGACCGCCACCGTCACTACCTGTGGCCGTATCTGTTACAAATCCCGGAAAATCAACTTAAGCACCGTCTTCGCCGGCCAAAAGGTCGGCATCAAACAAGTTACCGATAACATATGGCTCGTCAGCTTCATGCACTACGATCTTGGCTACTTCGACCATGAATCGTGTCGCCTCGAGCCCATCGAAAACCCGTTTGCTGCTAAAGTGTTACCTATGTCTCCGGAATAATCTGTAACCCATGTCTCCAGTTAGGACCTTGCAGGGTTGGTGGGCGATAGTGGTTTCGAACCACCGACCTCCACGATGTCAACGTGGCGCTCTACCCCTGAGCTAATCGCCCGACTGAATCCTTAGTGCCCCCGATAAGCCCCCCTGGGCTTATGCCAACACAGCCCCGGCCAGGGGCGGCATACGATACTCAAGCGATCTGCCTCGTGCAAGACCCATTAACCAGCCTTGCGATCGGACAGGCCGAGTCCCTCCAGCCGCATGCTGCGAATCTCGTCGCGCAGCCTTGCGGCTGCTTCAAATTCGAGGTCACGCGCATGCCTGAGCATCTGTTTTTCCAGTTTTGCCGCTTGCTTGAGCAATTGCTGCGGCGTCATTGACTCGTAGGATGCTGCATTCTCCGCCACGCGGCGCCGACCCCGGCCCGGAACCGGATAGGCGGCCTCCATGATGTCGGCAACCTGCTTGATGATCGACGCCGGCTTGATGTTGTGCTCTTTATTGTGCGCTTCCTGGCGAACTCGACGCCTCGATGTCTCATCGATAGCCCGTTGCATCGATCCCGTAATTCTGTCGGCGTAGAGAATTGCGGTACCGTTGATGTTGCGTGCGGCCCGGCCGATCGTCTGAATCAGTGAGCGCTCCGAGCGCAGGAATCCTTCCTTGTCCGCGTCCAGTATCGCCACCAGCGACACCTCCGGCATGTCCAGGCCCTCGCGCAGTAAATTGATACCCACAAGCACATCAAACGCGCCGAGTCGCAGGTCGCGAATGATCTCGGTGCGCTCGACCGTGCCAATATCGGAGTGTAAATAGCGTATACGGACGCCGTGCTCGTGCAGATAGTCGGTCAGGTCTTCGGCCATGCGTTTGGTCAGCGTTGTGATGAGGACTCGCTCGCCCACCGCAACTCGTTTCGTGATCTCCGACAAGACATCGTCCACCTGGGTTTTCGCCGGGCGAATGTCGATTGCCGGGTCGACCAGCCCGGTCGGTCGGACCAGCTGTTCTACAATCTTATCGGCGTGCTCAAGCTCGTAGTCTCCGGGCGTCGCAGACACATAGACCGTTTGCGGCGACATTTGCTCGAACTCATCGAATCGCAACGGTCGATTGTCCAGCGCCGACGGCAGTCGAAAACCGAATGCGACCAGCGTTTCCTTGCGTGAACGATCGCCTTTGTACATACCGCCCAGTTGCGGCACCGTGACATGACTTTCATCAATAATGAGCAACGCATTTGTGGGTATGTAGTCAAACAGACACGGCGGCGGCTCGCCCTCGACACGGCCGGACAGGTAGCGGGAATAGTTCTCTATTCCCGAGCAATAACCGAGTTCCTTTATCATCTCTAAATCAAATAAAGTTCTCTGTTCAAGTCTTTGAGCTTCAAGTAGTTTTTCTACCTTTCGGAGATGCTCAAGGCGATCTTTTAGCTCGACCTTGATGAGCTCGCACGCCTCGAGCAATCGCTCCCGCGGGGTCACGTAATGACTCTTGGGGAAAATCGTTAACCTGGGTACGCGCCGGGAAACTTCGCCCGTTAACGGATCGAAATACGCCAGCGATTCTATGACGTCATCGAACAACTCGATGCGCACGGCATGCAATTCGGATTCGGCCGGGAATACGTCGATGACATCACCGCGCACTCGATAGTTACCCGGAGACAAGTCCAGTTCATTGCGTTTGTACTGCATTTCGGCCAGGCGCCTGAGGATCGCGCGCTGGTCGATGCGATCGCCGCGCACGAGGTGCAGGACCATGCTGAAATAGGCTTTGGGATCGCCGAGGCCGTAAATCGCCGAAACCGTGGCAACGATAATCGCATCGGGACGCTCGATCAGCGCTTTCGTTGCGGAAAGGCGCATCTGCTCGATGTGCTTATTGATCGATGCGTCTTTTTCAATGTAGGTGTCCGAACTGGGCATGTACGCTTCGGGTTGGTAGTAATCGTAGTAAGAGACGAAATACTCAACCGCGTTGCCCGGGAAATACTCGCGCATTTCCCCGTAGAGTTGCGCCGCAAGCGTCTTGTTCGGCGCAAGGATGATCGCGGGGCGCTGCACGCGTTCAATGACGCTGGCCACCGTGAAGGTCTTGCCCGAGCCTGTGACACCAAGAAGAACCTGGCGTGCCAGGCCATCGTTGAGGCCCTCGACAAGGCCTGCGATCGCCGATTCCTGGTCACCGGCGGGTTGATAGTTGGAGACGAGCGTAAACCGGTCGCGCTCATCGACCATTGTTTTCTTGGGCAGGTGTGTTGATTCACGTACCATTGCTGTCGCTAACCAGGAGGCAATCGATTGAGTTTATCAGTTTCAAAACGCATGGCGCGCGTCAAGCCGTCGCCAACCAGCGCGACCTTTGAGCTGGCCGCGAAGCTGCGTGCCGAGGGTCACGACATCATCAATCTCGGTGCCGGCGAGCCCGACTTCGATACGCCGCAGGTGATCAAGGACGCGGCGATTGCGGCTATTCATGACGGGGCTACGAAGTACACGCCAATCGACGGTACGGCGGAGCTGAAGGCGGCCATTCAACGAAAATTCGCGCGCGACAACGACCTCGACTTCGCTCCCTCGCAGATCATTGTGACTTGCGGCGCAAAGCAGGCTTTATACAACCTGTGCCTGGCCCGTCTGGGTCCCGGTGATGAAGCCATCATCCCTGCACCGTACTGGGTCTCCTATCCCGAGATGGTACGACTGAGCGATGCCGAACCGGTCGTCATCGAAACTGGCATTGAACAGGACTTCAAGATCACTCCAGCGCAATTGAACGCAGCGATTACCGACAACACGAGCATGCTATTTCTGAACAGCCCATCGAATCCGACGGGCGCGAGCTACACGCGAGCAGAATTCGAGGCGATCGGCAAAGTTCTGGAATCCCATCCGGACATCGTGGTCGCATCTGACGATATTTAT
>JACZSM010000012.1 GCA_022574185.1 Pseudomonadota bacterium | reverse complement strand
CGCGAACGAGACATCCGGCGACAAAGACGTTTCAGGCGATTCGACTTTTTATCAACAATGAACTCGGGCAACTCGAAGCCGCGCTCGCGCAATCGATTGGTGTTCTGCAACTCGGTGGTCGTCTTTGTGTAATCAGCTTTCACTCGTTGGAGGATCGCATCGTCAAACGATTCATGCGAAATGCCTCGAGGGAAGCCGAGCAGTATCGAGGCATGCCTGAGGTCCCAGTGGAATTTCGACCTAAGCTGGCGTTGGTCGGAAAAGTAATCTCAGCGACGGCCGAAGAGATACAAGCCAACGTGCGCGCCCGCAGCGCACGGCTGCGTATTGCGGAGCGGGTCTGATGCAGATTTCAGCACAGCGCCAACCGTTCTTGCTCGTCGTCGTCTTCGGGCTCGTATGTGTACTCAGCGCGATGGCGGTGATCTACACGAAACACGAGTCACGTAAACTATTTGTCGAACTTGAGGAACTTACACACGAACGCGACGAACTGAATATCGAATGGAGTCAGTTACAGATCGAACAGAGCACCTGGGCCACGCATGCTCGCATTGAGCGGGTAGCGACGGACGATCTGTCACTTGTGCGGCCACAAACAACAGAAATTTACATAGTGGAACGGCGATGACGAGCGGCGCCGAGACAAAACAAAAGACGGTCAGGCGCTGTGTTGGCAGGTTGACATTGGTTGCAGTGTTCTTCGCGCTTGTTGCATCCACGCTGATTGTTCGTGCGGTGCATTTACAAGTCCTTAGTAAGGACTTTTTGAACCAGCAAGCCGATTCGCGACATTTGCGCACGGAAAAGATATTGGCGCACCGCGGCATGATTACCGACCGCAATGGTGAGCCGCTTGCTATCAGCACACCGGTCGACAGCGTGTGGGCAAACCCACAAAAACTCGCACCAGCGGTGAATAGCGTGCCAAAACTGGCACTCGTCCTTGGACTGGATGCAGAGCTGCTGATGCACAAGATCACGCACAGCATGGACAAGGAGTTTATCTATCTGAAACGTCATTTGAATCCCGACAAGGCACAAGCAGTCATGGCGTTGAAGTTGCCTGGAGTCAATGTCCAACGTGAATACAAGCGTTATTATCCGGCGGGCGAGGTCACAGGTCATCTCGTTGGTTTTACCGGTATCAATGACAAGGGCCAGGAAGGGCTCGAGCTTGCATTTAATCACTGGCTCGCTGGCGAGTCGGGCCTGAAGCGCGTGCTCAAGGACCGACTTGGACGCTCCGTCGAAAATGTCGAGAGCATTCGTTCGCCACGTCAGGGAAGAGCATTGCGTACCAGCATCGATCTGCGTATTCAGTATGTTGCCTACCGGACTCTCAAAGCAGCGATTCAGTCCTACCACGCTGAATCAGGGTCGGTAGTTGTAATTGACACACGCACGGGCGAAGTTCTGGCGATGGCAAATCAGCCATCTTTCAATCCGAATGATCGCTCACAGCTGGTGCCCGAGCACCATCGCAACCGCGCAATTACCGATATCTTCGAGCCGGGATCAAGCATCAAGCCACTCATTGTCGTGGCGGCTCTGGAAAGCGGCCAGTACCGTCCCAGCAGCATCATCGACACCGCACCGGGTTACGTGACCGTAGGCGCCAAGACCATCGAGGATGGTCGCAATCTTGGTCGTGTCAGCCTGACAACCATTCTCGCGCGTTCAAGCAATGTCGGCGCAACAATACTTGCGATGTCATTACAGCCAGATCAGCTCTGGAATACGATGAAGCGATTCGGTCTTGGCTCGTTAACGGCCAGTGGTTTCCCAGGCGAATCTGCAGGATTGCTGACGCATTACAGCTACTGGCAACCCATCAGTCAGGCAACACTCGCTTACGGCTACGGGCTGTCTGTTACGCCATTGCAGCTTGCCAAAGCCTACAGCGTGATCGGCAGCAACGGCATTTTGCGACCCATTTCTCTGCTCGCGCTGGAGCAACCGGGCGAAGGCGAGCAGATTATTTCGCAGGACACGGCCATCGCGGTGCTACGCATGCTCGAAGAAGTAGTGCGACCGGGTGGAACCGGCGTGGGTGCCGCAGTTGCCGGGTATCGAGTAGCCGGAAAAACCGGCACCTCCTGGAAATTTGCGGCCGGAGGTTACTCGAAAGACAAGTACATATCCGTATTCGCTGGACTGGCGCCTGCCAGTGAACCGCGTCTGGCAGTGGTTGTCGTCATCGATGAGCCTAGCGGTGAACTTTATTATGGCGGCGAAGTCGCGGCGCCGGTGTTTGCTGACATCATGGCGGAATCGTTGCGCTTGCTTGCTGTACCGCCTGATGCGTTACCGGCCAGAGATCCCAACAGCATCATGCAGGCAATGAGTCGATGAGCATGCCGGCCGAAGATCTGACATTGTCAATCAATCTTGCTGATCTTTTGCAAGGACTTGCCGATGCACCGCTTATCAGCGTCCATGGTCTTGCCAGTGACAGTCGCGTGATCGAGCGAGGCGATCTGTTTCTTGCGTGCAGCGGTGCGAGTTATCACGGACTGGATTTTCTCAAGGAGGTCGTAGACGCTGGTGTTGCAGCCGTTGCATTCGATGCATCGACGGCTGAAATGCCCGCCGGAGATGTCGGCGTGCCGATTATCGCGGTCGTCGATCTGCCAACGCATCTCGGCACTATCGCCAATCGGTTTTTTGCAACGCCATCAGAGACAGTGAAAGTTATCGGCGTTACGGGAACGAATGGCAAGACGACAGTAGCGTGGTTGATTGCACAGTGTCTCGAACGGCTCGGGCAGATTTGCGGCTATATTGGTACGCTCGGTACCGGTATCGGCAAATTCGACGGCGTCGAAGGCTTGACGACGCCGGGTGTTGTCGAACTGCAGGGCCGGCTCGCCGAATTTCGCGATGACGGGGCGGAATTTGCGGCCATCGAGGTGTCATCGCACGCGTTGGCACAAAATCGCGTGGACGGAATCAGATTCGATACGGTTTTGTTCACAAACCTGAGTCGCGATCATCTCGACTATCACGGTGACATGCAGAGCTATGGTGCGGCGAAGGCGCGCCTGTTCGTTGAGTTTGGCGCAAAGAGCTGCATCATCAATATCGACTCGGAATTTGGGTTGCAGCTCGCGGGACAATGTGGACAGGCTGTTGTGACGGTATCGACGAACCTGGACCGGGCCACGAACGGCCGGCCTTATGTTTTCGTCCGTTCAGTCGTCGCGCGCGAAATCGGATCGCGGGTCAGGGTGAGTAGTTCTTGGGGTGACGGCGAGTTTACATTGCCCCTGCCGGGCGACTTCAATATTGCGAATGCCGTCATCGTGCTGGCGATGTTACTGCAGCAAGATGTGCCGATCGGCATGGCCTGCGAGGTTCTTGGTGATGTAGACGCACCGCCCGGGCGCATGCAACGCGTGGAGTCTGCTAACGACACGCCATCGGTCTATGTCGACTACGCACATACACCGGCAGCAATCGACGTCGCATTACTGGCACTCAGCAGTCACTGCAGAGGCAAGCTGTGGTGCGTGTTCGGCTGCGGCGGTGATCGTGATCCAGGTAAACGCCCGCAGATGGGCCGAATTGCCGAACGACGCGCTGATCGAATTATTATTACGAGTGACAATCCGCGCAGCGAATCTCCGGGCAAAATTATTGCGGCCATCGTAGACGGTCTGACGAATGCGCAAAACGCCACGATTATTGAAGATCGTGCGGCAGCGATCGCGTGGGCCATCAGGGAGGCGCAGCCCAACGATGTCGTACTGATCGCCGGCAAAGGCCACGAGAATTATCAGTTAATCGGTGACGAGCGCCGCGATTTTTCGGATTACAGTGCGGCGATGGCCAGTCTTGCGGCTCGAGCAGAGGTGGGCAAGTGAACGCGACGCTCTCGTCAGTTGCCCAATCAATGCGTGGCACGCTGCACGGGGCGGATTGCCCTTTCGACGGCGTAAGTACCGATTCGCGCACGCTCAGGCGTGGTGAATTGTTCTTCGCCCTGTCCGGGCCGAATTTCGACGGCGGCGAATTTGTCAGTCAGGCCAGTGATAAAGGTGCCGCAGGCGCAGTTGTGAAATCGGTCGTCGAGGACGACGTTGCGCAGATCACGGTTGACGACACGCGGTTGGCACTAGGGCGGCTTGGTGCGACGTGGCGTCAAAGCCATGCAGCGACTGTTGTGGGCGTTACTGGTAGCAATGGTAAGACGACGATCAAGGAAATGATCGCAGCGTGCTTGTCACAAATTGCCCCAACTCTTGCCACCGCCGGGAATCTTAACAACGACATTGGCATGCCACTCATGTTGTTACGGATCGACTCGTCACATCGCTATGCCGTACTCGAGATGGGAGCCAATCACGCCGGCGAAATCGGTTACCTTACGTCGCTGGCGCGGCCCGACGTGGTCGTCATCAGTAACGCTGGCGTAGCGCATCTTGAAGGATATGGTTCGATTACCGGCATTGCGCACGGTAAGGGAGAAATTCTGCAAAGCGATACACGGCCGCAGTTCGCCATCCTGAATGCCGAAGATGAGTTCTACCAGTACTGGCTGTCACTGGTAGACGACATCGAAATTCTAAGTTTCGGATTGGGCGAAGGCGCCGATGTCCATGCGGATCATATTGTTGCCGAAAAGGGCACCACGTCGTTCCGCCTGCATTTGCCCGCAGCGGTGGTCGATCTTACGCTGCCGTTGGCCGGTATCCACAACGTGCGCAATGCTTGTGCGGCAGCCGCTGTAGCTACCGCACTCGGGGTTTCGCCAGAACAAATTCGTAATGCGTTCGAGTCGATTGAGCCAGTGGCAGGCCGGCTGCAACCGGTTGCGGGCCGCAACGGTGCAGTCGTGTACGACGACAGCTACAACGCCAATCCGGAATCGGTTTGCGCTGCCGGTGACTTCCTCGCCACCCTGTCCGGCCGAAACTGGCTCGTACTGGGCGATATGTTCGAGCTTGGCGAGAACGCTGACCAACTGCATTTCGACACGGGCAAAGCGCTCGCCGATTGTCGCGTCGATCGCTTGTTTGCGATCGGTGACCTAAGCAAGCACACAATTAGAGGGTTCGGCGACGACGGCGAATGGTTTGCTTCGATCGACGACCTGACTGCGAGCGTTATGGCCGATATTTCGGCGGACGTAAACATCCTGATCAAGGGTTCGCGCGGTATGCGCATGGAACGCGTCGTCGAAGCACTTCGTGCGACAGACGCAATGAGACGAGAGGCCTAACGATGCTGCTCTATCTCGCGAATTATCTGGCGCAGTTCGAACCGGGATTCGACGTATTCCATTATCTGACGATGCGCGCGATTCTCGGTGCATTGACGGCACTGATCCTGTCCTTTGTCATCGGTCCACGCATGATCGCGAAGCTTAACGATAATCAAATCGGTCAACTCATTCGCGATGATGGGCCACAGAGCCATATACCCAAGGCCGGGACGCCGACAATGGGTGGCACATTAATTCTGACCGCGATCGCTGTCAGCACTGTGTTGTGGGCAGACCTCGAGAATGTGTTCATCTGGATTGTCCTGTTCGTCATGTTGTCATTCGGCGTTATCGGTTATGTCGACGACTACAAGAAGCTGGTATTGCGGAATCCGGTCGGCCTGTCGGTGAAACAAAAGCTGTTTTGGCAGTCGGTCGCGGCGCTGATCGCTGCGGGTGCTCTGTATGTGTATGCATTAGAAACCGGCACGCTGGACACGGCCACAGCACTTCTGATTCCGTACTTCAAAGACCTGAAGATTCCGCTCGGGTTGTTCCAGATCGTCATTACCTATTTTTTCATCGTTGGCTTTAGCAACGCCGTTAACCTGACGGATGGTCTGGACGGTTTGGCTATCATGCCTACCGTGTTGGTCGGCGGGACGCTAGGCCTTTTTGCCTATGTCACCGGTAACGTTAACTTTTCGAGCTATCTCGGCATTCCCTATGTTGCGGGGACCGGCGAGATCATGGTGTTCTGCGCGGCGCTCGCAGGAGCTGGCCTCGGGTTCCTGTGGTTCAACACGTATCCGGCTCAGGTTTTTATGGGCGATATCGGAGCACTGGCTCTGGGTGCGACACTCGGTGTTGTCGCCGTTATCGTTCGCCAGGAAATTGTGCTCGCGATCATGGGCGGTGTGTTTGTTGTTGAAACATTGTCGGTCATCATTCAGGTCGTGTCTTTCAAGTTAACCGGTAAACGCGTCTTTCGCATGGCGCCACTGCACCACCACTTTGAACTCAAAGGTTGGGCGGAACCCAAAGTCATTGTTCGATTCTGGATAATTACGGTCATCCTTGTGCTGATCGGTTTGGCGAGCCTGAAAGTACGATGAACGCCGCAGCGAAAAGGAAGCCGGCGCGCAAGGATCTTGTCGTGGGTCTGGGTGTTACGGGGTTGTCGATCGCACGCTATCTGAACCGCAGTGGCCTTGATGCGATATTCATGGACAGTCGAAAAGAGCCACCCGGTATCGACGAGTTAGGCGATATCTGGCCCGATGCCGAGGTGTCGCTCGGCAAAATGAAGTTACCAAAAAACGTTGGCCGACTCATCGTTTCGCCGGGCGTCACTGACAATGACCCGCTGTTAAAAGCGGCGCGTAAATCGAAGCTCGAGATCGTCTCGGATATCGAGCTGTTTGCCCGCGATGCGCAAGCACCATTCGTCGCAGTAACCGGCTCGAATGGTAAGAGTACTGTTACGACGTTGCTTTATCATATGTGCCGCGCGGCCGGGCGAGAGGTACTGGCAGGCGGTAATCTTGGCGAGCCCGCTCTGGATTTGCTTGATCAGGACAAGCCGGATCTATACGTGCTTGAGCTGTCGAGTTTTCAATTGCAGCGTACCGATTCATTGCCAGCTGAGGTCGCTGTCCTGCTCAACGTGTCTCCGGATCATCTCGACTGGCATGTCGACGAGGAAGAGTATCGGCAGTCAAAGTATCGCGTGTACAGCCAGGCCAAGTCTGCAGTGGTCAACAGAGCCGATGAGCGGGCAGGCGAAGTTGTGCAGGACATGGACAGCGTTATCAGCTTCGGCCTCGATGAACCCGCCGATGGTCAATTTGGAATCAAACGCGAAGATGGCATCGACTATCTTGCGCGCGGTGACACGATGCTGATCGCGACATCCGATATGGCGATGTACGGCGTGCATAACCAGGCGAACGCGCTTGCGGCGCTTGCGACTGGCGAGCTTCTGCAGCTCGAAATGTCGGCCATGTTGCAAGTACTCAACGAGTTTCCGGGTCTGCCGCATCGCATGCAGTTCGTCGCAAGGAAAGGTTCGGTCAACTTTATCAACGACTCCAAGGCGACCAATGTAGCCGCCGCCGTAGCATCGGTCCAATCAATAGACGGCATGCTGGTCTTACTCGCAGGCGGTGAAGGTAAAGGCGGTGCATTCGGCGAACTTGCAGCAGCGCTTGAAAACAAATTGCGTGCCGCCGTGCTTTTCGGGCAGGACGCTGGCGCGATATCCGACGCTCTGGACACCGTAATGCCGGTTTACTTCGCACAGGATATGCGCGACGCCGTCAGCCAGGCGGCGGCCTACGCCGAGTCAGACGACACAGTCTTGCTCGCCCCCGCGTGTGCGAGCTTTGATCAATTCGAAAACTACAAAGCGCGCGGTGATGCGTTTCGCGATGCAGTAGAGGCGTTGCCGCGATGACGAATCAGAGTGCGACAATGCCGTACCCGGTGCGTTTGAAGACTGAGATCAGAATCGATTACGTGATGCTGATGATCGTCCTGGCGCTGTTGTTCGGTGGCCTTGTCATTCTTGCGTCGGCTTCGATCACGATTTCTGACAATATCGCAGACAGACCTTTTTTCTACGTCGAACGACAACTCCTTGCCGTAGGAATCGGTGGCATTGCGGCGTTCGCGTGTCTCTACATTCCAATGCGCGTCTGGCAAAGCCTCAGCCCACTGATGTTGCTGGTCGGATTCGCCCTGCTTTGTATCGTGCTTGTTCCGGGCATTGGCTATGAGGTTAACGGGAGCACGCGCTGGATTCGCTTCGGCATCATGAATCTGCAGGTATCGGAGCCCGCGCGGCTGTGTTTGTTGATGTATCTCGCAGGCTACGTCGTCAGACAGCAAAAGGCGCTCAGAGAGAAGTTTGTCGGCTTTCTCCGTCCCATGCTCGTATTGAC
Organism: Pseudomonadota bacterium; assembly: GCA_022574185.1. GTDB lineage: Bacteria > Pseudomonadota > Gammaproteobacteria > Steroidobacterales > Woeseiaceae > UBA1847. The sequence continues at coordinate 47,200 of JACZSM010000012.1, read as the reverse complement.
CTTAAGTTGCTCGTTATTGCTTGCGGAACCAGATTTCGGCGCAGCAATCGTGTTGCTCACAACGGCGCTCATAATCTTGTTCGTGGCCGGCGCGCGAATCCGGGATTTCCTGCTGTTTTTTTCGGCAGCACTAATCGGCATGACAGCGCTGGCGCTGGCTTCGCCGTATCGAATGAAAAGGCTGACAGGCTTTCTCGATCCATGGGCGGATCCTTTCGACTCAGGTTTTCAATTGACGCAATCACTGATTGCGATTGGCCGGGGCGAGTGGTTTGGCGTCGGGCTCGGCGACAGTGTGCAAAAACTTTTTTACCTGCCAGAGGCGCACACGGACTTCGTGTTTGCCGTATTCGCTGAAGAGTTCGGACTGCTGGGTTCATTAATTTTGATCGCACTTTTCCTGGCACTGCTGTGGCGAATATTCAAGATTGCACTGCGCGCGGCAAACGCAGAGCGATACTTCGAAGCCTATTTATCGATTGGGCTCGGTACCTGGTTGGGACTGCAAGCATTCATCAACATCGGCGTGAACATGGGCATATTGCCGACGAAGGGTCTGACGCTGCCGCTGATCAGTTATGGCCGCAGTAGTCTGATCATCACGATGATGACGATCGGTCTTCTCATGCGCATTTATCATGAACTCGAAGTCGATGCGCGGCCCGTTAACCGCAAACGCAGGAGCCGGCAATGAGCGGACGGCCAATACTCGTCATGGCGGGCGGTACGGGCGGACACGTATACCCGGCACTTGCGGTGGCGCGAGCACTGGAGGCGCGTTCGCAAGAAATCGTGTGGCTCGGTACGCATCGTGGTCTCGAATCGAAGCTGGTTCCAGCTGCGGGCATAGATATCGAATGGATCAGCGTTCGCGGGCTGCGCCGCAAAGGTTTACTCGCAGTGGTTATCGCACCGATTCAGCTCATCTGGGCACTATTGCAGTCGCTCAGCATCATCGCACGTCGCCGCCCGGCTGCCGTACTCGGCATGGGTGGCTTCGTTAGCGGGCCTGGCGGCCTTGCTGCCTGGCTCACCGGACGGCCGCTCGTGATACACGAGCAAAATGCGGCCGCCGGCCTTACCAACCGTCTTCTGGCGCGTCTTGCCCGGGTTGTGCTGCAAGCCTTCCCGGGCAGTTTTAATTCTAGTGTCAATGCGGAAACCGTCGGTAATCCGGTTCGCGAGGACATCGCAGCCGTCGCCGATCCCGTCGATCGTTACAGCCAGCGAGCCGGTCCACTCCGGTTATTGGTGTTGGGTGGAAGTCAGGGTGCATTGGTACTCAACCAGACCGTACCGGCGGCATTGTCGCTATTACCCGCAGACGAGCGACCGATCGTTCGTCACCAGTGTGGCAGTCGCACACTCGATGCGGCACACGCGGTCTATGCGGAACATCGTGTCGATGTTGAACTCGTGCCGTATATCGACGATATGGCATCTGCCTACGCGTGGGCGGACCTTGTCGTCTGCCGAGCTGGTGCACTGACCGTCGCAGAACTTTGCGCGGTTGGTTTGCCCGCCCTGTTCATACCCTATCCGTCGGCGGTGGACGATCACCAGACAGCGAACGCACGGCCAATGGCCGCTGCGGGCGCTGCGGTGATCATCGATGAGAGCATGCTGAGCGATGCGGTCCTGGCGCGGCAACTGCACGATTGGTTGTCGTCGCGAGACGATCTGCAGGAGAAAGCCGTCAGAGCGCGCGGCCTGGCGAAACCATGTGCGCTGATGCGGATCACCGAATTGTGCCTCGAGCAAGCGGGAGTCACAACATGATCGAACGCATGCGGCGAATAAACTGCGTTCACTTTGTCGGTATCGGCGGGTCGGGCATGTCCGGCATTGCCGAAGTTATGTTGAGCCTGGGCTACGATGTGCAGGGCTCGGATCTGCAAGCGAACAAACAGACGCGGCGCCTGGAAAAACTGGGCGCCACGATCTTTATCGGCCACTCTGCGGACAACATCAGAAAGGCCGATGCTGTTGTCGTCTCAAGCGCCGTCGATGATACCAATGTAGAGGTTACAGCAGCACGTGAGTGCCTGATGCCGGTTGTGCAACGCGCTGAAATGCTTGCCGAGCTGATGCGCTTTCGTTATTCCATCGCGGTCGCCGGTACGCATGGCAAAACGACGACTACGAGCCTTATTGCCAGTCTCCTTGCGGAAGGCGGTCTGGATCCAACCTTCGTCATCGGCGGTCGCCTGAAGAGTGCGGACTCGAATGCGCGGCTTGGTCAGGGCGAATACCTTGTAGCCGAGGCAGACGAAAGCGATGCATCGTTCGTGCATCTCAAGCCGATGCTGGCGGTTGTCACCAATATTGACGCTGATCACATGGCGACCTACGACGGTGACATGGGCAAGTTGCGTCAGGGATTCATCGAGTTCCTGCATAACCTGCCATTTTATGGTCTCGCCGTAGTGTGTACCGATGACGCGGGAGTCAATGAGATTCTCGCGAGCATCGGGCGATCAGTCGTGACATATGGCATAAACGATGATGCCGATGTGCGAGCGGAAAATATTGTATTCCGCGAAGGTCTGGCACGCTTCGACGTCGTTCGGTCGGGCAATCGCGCACCACTTGAAGTTTCTCTGCGGTTGCCAGGTTTACACAACGTGCGCAATGCTCTGGCGGCGATCGCGGTTGCAGATGAACTGCAAATTGGCGATGACGATGTCGTTAGCGCGCTCGAGAAATTTGAAGGAATTGACAGACGCTTTCAGATTCTCGGCGAAGTTGAAACAAAGGCCGGCAAGGTACTGTTGATCGACGACTACGGCCATCACCCGACCGAAATTGTCGCGACGCTGGAAGCGGCTCGATCAGGCTGGCCGACGCGTCGCATCGTTCTCGTGTTTCAGCCACATCGTTATACGCGTACGCGAGACCTCATCGACGATTTTGCATCGGCGCTGTCAGAAGCCGACGTCACGATCGTGCTGGAAGTGTACGCGGCGGGTGAGGCGGCGATTGCTGGTGCCGATGGCAGAGCCATTGCGCGCGCGGTCCGGTCGCGTGGCGCCATTGAGCCGGTTTTCGTCGACACACTCGACGAATTGTTGCCGGTGCTTGCTGACCTCATTGAAGACGGCGATCTGGTTCTCACGATGGGTGCGGGCGATATCGGCGCTTATGCGGCCGGGTTGCCGGACCTGTTGCGCAGCAGGCCGTCGCTCAAGGTGCACTCATGATGACTGCGCGGAAAGACAACGTTGTCCAGCGTGAGCTGCGCAAGGACGAGCCGATGAGCCGCCACACGTCCTGGCGCGTCGGCGGGCCAGCGGATCTGTTCTTCGTTCCGGCTAGCGTCGAGGACTTGTCATTGTTCCTGAATGAGCTCGACTCGAAGACACCAATTTTCTGGCACGGTGTCGGCAGCAACCTTCTTGTACGTGATGGCGGTATTCGGGGTGTTGTGATCTCGGCGGCGCGAATACTTCGCCATCTCGAAAAAGTGGATCAAAATAAGGTCAAAGCCGGCAGCGGGGTCCCATGTACGCAACTCGCGCGACAGTGTGTCCGCTGGGAACTGGGGCCGGCGGAATTTTTTGCGGGCATTCCTGGAACAATTGGTGGGGCGCTCGCTATGAATGCGGGCGCACACGGTGGTGAGACGTGGGAACACGTCGAATCAGTACGTACCATGGACCGACGCGGCGAAATTCATCAGCGTACGCCAACTGAGTACACCATCGCGTACCGCAGCGTTACGGGCCCTGCCAACGAGTGGTTTATTGAAGCTTCATTTCGCTTCGATCCTGAAGCGACGGCAAGCAGGGCAGCAATGGACGACATGCTCGAACGGCGCAAATCGACACAGCCGCTTGGATTGCCGAGTTGCGGATCGGTGTTTCGAAATCCGCCGGGCGATCATGCCGCACGATTAATCGAGTCCGCAGGCCTCAAGGGGCACAGGATCGGTGGTGCCGAAGTTTCTCCCAAGCATGCCAACTTCATCATCAATCGCGATGACGCGACAGCAGCCGATGTCGAAAAACTGATTGAGCATGTTCGTCAGACCGTGATCGATGCACACGGTATCAAGTTGGTACACGAAGTTCGTATTGTTGGCGAGGTGCAACGATGACGCGCCCGATTGGCATGGCCGAGAAACGCCGCCCTATCGATGACGCTGGCGACTTCGGTCGTGTTGCCGTCATGCTTGGTGGATATTCGAACGAACGCGAGGTGTCACTCGATACAGGCAATGCGGTGCTCGATGCTTTACGAGCACGTGGCGTTGATGCGCGCGCCTGGGATCCTGCAGAAAAGAGCCTCGCGGAGTTTGCGGTAGCGGGATTTGACCGCGCCTGGATAGCGCTGCATGGACCCGGAGGCGAAGATGGTGCGCTGCAAGGTGCGCTGCAATGGCTCGATACACCGTTTACAGGCAGTGGCGTCATGGCATCGGCCATCGCCATGGACAAAGTGCGCAGCAAACATTTGTTCGACGCATGTGGAATTCCCACACCTGACTACGCCGTTGTTCGCCACCATGCTGACGCCGTGATTGCCGCGGAGAAGTTCGGCTTTCCGCTCATTCTCAAGCCCGCGGAGGAAGGCTCGAGCATCGGCATGAGCAAAGTGTTCGAACATGAAGAACTCAATGACGCTGTCAGGCTGGCGCTGGATTTTGGCAGGTTTGCCCTGGCCGAGCGATGCATCATCGGCGATGAAATGACAGTTGCTGTGCTGCAGGGCGAGGCATTGCCCAGTATTCGAATCGAAACGCCGCGGGTTTTCTACGATTACCGCGCGAAGTACGAATCAGACCGCACCGTTTATCACTGCCCGGGTACGGCCGACTCTGAAACCGAACAACAATACGCCGACCTTGCCGTTGCCGCGTTTGCCGAACTCGGTTGCTCGGGATGGGGGCGTGTCGACTTCATGGCAGGCAGCGACGGTCAGCCCCAGGTTATCGAAGTCAACACCGTTCCAGGCATGACGAGCCACAGCCTGGTGCCAATGGCTGCGCAACAGGCTGGCATCGATTTTAAAGAACTGTGTTGGCGAATTCTCGAAACCAGTGTCGGCCAGGACCTTCGGGCAACGCATATCGAGGTGGCAGCCAATGACGCGTAGGCAAGCGCGCAGGCGCAAGACGCAGAAGGCGGTATGGTGTCGGATACCTACGATTCGTACCGGCTTCATCATTGCGCCGATGATCGCTATCACGGTAATCGTCGCTACTTACTACCTCAGCACTAGCGCGCTTGATCGTCCTATTCGGTCAATCGAAATCAGCGGGCCGTTGCAACGAGTCACTGCAATGCAAATTGAGGCAGCGATCAGCGATGAACTGGGCGACGGATTCGTCAGCGTGGATCTGGGTATCGTGCAGCAAAAGATTGTTGCGCTGCCGTGGATCGATCAGGCGACAGTCGCGCGTCGGTGGCCGAGCCGATTGCGGATCAGCGTTACTGAACAGGTGCCTGCGGCCATCTGGGGCGAGCGTGGCTTGCTGAATATACACGGCGAACTATTCGTCAAAAACGCTCGGCATGTTCCGGCCGAGCTGCCAAGGCTAAGCGGACCCGAAGATCGCTCGGCCGATGTCGCGAAGCGATACATGGCTGTGCGCGAACGGCTCATACCTGTCGGCCTTGACGTCCGACGCATGCATCTCGATCCTCGCGGCGCGTGGCAAATGACCCTGGCCAACGGTGTCGAAATCAGGCTCGGTCGCCGTGACGTCCAGGATCGAATTGATCTGCTCCTGGACATTGTCGCGGCCATTATCACCGGCCGCGCTGCCGACATCGACTATGTGGATATGCGTTACAGCAATGGTTTCACGATTGGCTGGAAAAACGGTTCGCATACACCCGTGGAAGACCTGCAGCAAGATAATGACGGACTGATGGCACTACGAGGTGCCCGCTGAATGTCAAAACGCGTTGAAAAGAACCTGATCGTAGGGCTCGACATCGGCACATCAAAAGTCGTCGCGATTGTCGGCGAGATCGCCGAGAACGGCAGAATTGAAATCATTGGTATCGGATCACACCCATCAAGAGGCCTCAAGAAAGGTGTCGTCGTCAATATCGAGTCGACCGTGCATTCAATTCAACGTGCTGTCGAGGAAGCCGAACTCATGGCCGGATGTGATATTCACTCGGTCTACACAGGTATCGCCGGCGGTCACGTGCGCAGTCTCAATTCTCATGGAATCGTCGCAATTCGTGATAACGAAGTCAGTTCCAGCGATATCGATCGAGTCATCGATGCAGCCCGGGCGGTTGCTATACCTGCCGATCAGAAAATACTGCACATCCTGCCGCAGGAATTCCTGATCGACAGCCAGGGAGGTATTCGGGATCCGATTGGCATGTCGGGTGTGCGCCTCGAAGCAAAGGTTCACATGGTGACCGGCGCAGAAAGCGCGGCGCAGAACATAGTCAAGTGCGTGCAAAGATGCGGGCTTGAAGTCGATGACATCGTGCTGCAACAACTTGCCTCAAGTTATTCGGTTCTGACCGACGATGAGAAGGAACTGGGCGCATGTATCGTCGACATCGGTGGTGGTACTACCGATCTCGCGGTGTTTTTTGGTGGCGCGATTCAGCATACCGCCGTGATTCCAATTGCCGGTGACCAGGTCACGAACGACATTGCTGTGTCGATGCGTACGCCGACGCAATATGCGGAGGAAATCAAAATCAAGTACGCCTGCGCGCTTTCGCAACTGGCCAATTCCGATGAAACAATTGAAGTGCCCAGTGTCGGGGACCGGCCACCCCGGCGCCTCGCGCGTCAGACGCTCGCCGAAATCGTTGAACCACGTTATGAGGAATTATTCGGCTTGATTCTTGACGAACTGCGCCGCAGTGGTTTTGAGGAATTAATTGCCGCGGGCGTCATCATCACCGGCGGCAGCGCGAAAATGGAAGGTGCTGTTGAACTCGCCGAAGAAGTTTTCCACATGCCGGTACGGCTCGGTTTGCCACAGTACGTAGATGGACTGATCGATGTTGTGCGTAACCCGATCCATGCCACTGGTGTCGGGCTGCTTCTATACGGGTATGAAAGCATGGCACGACGCACTACACGCAGTATGCCGATTAGCAGCAATCTGGGCGATGTGTGGGACCGAATGAAAACCTGGTTTGGTGGACAGTTTTGAGAATTCCGGTGCAGTTTCGCCGGGGAATACAGTGGGGGGCTGTCGGTGCCCCTCTTAGAGGTCTGAGAAGCGGAGGAGTTAGCTATGTTTGAGTTAATGGATGCGCACAGCCAAAGCGCGATCATAAAAGTTATTGGCGTCGGCGGCGGTGGCGGTAATGCCGTCGCACACATGGTCGATGCAGGGATAGAAGGTGTCGAGTTCATTTGCGCCAATACAGATGCGCAGGCGCTTCAATCTGCGCGCGTACGTACGGCATTGCAGATCGGCTGCAACATTACAAAAGGTCTTGGTGCGGGAGCCGATCCGGACATCGGTCGACAAGCAGCGATGGAAGATCGTGACAGGATTCACGAGGTCGTCGAGGGTGCTGACATGCTATTTATCACGGCCGGTATGGGTGGCGGAACGGGTACCGGCGCGACGCCGATAGTTGCACAGGTTGCCAAAGAACTTGGCATCCTGACTGTCGCTGTCGTGACGAAGCCGTTCCTGATGGAAGGCAGCAAACGCATGGCGATAGCCGAGCATGGAATCGCGGAACTTGCGAAATATGTCGACTCGCTGATTACAATTCCAAACGAGAAGTTGCTGGCTGTGCTTGGTGCCGAAACGACGCTCCTCGATGCGTTTCGTTCGGCCAACCAGGTATTGCAAGGGGCGGTACAGGGCATTGCCGAACTGATCACACGACCGGGTCTGATTAACGTGGATTTTGCAGACGTAAGAACGGTAATGGCGCAGATGGGTATGGCAATGATGGGGTCCGGAACGGCATCGGGCGAAGGTCGCGCGCGTGAGGCGGCCGAGGCGGCGATTTCAAGTCCGCTACTCGAAGACGTTGACCTTGCTGGGGCCAGCGGAATCCTTGCCAATATCACGGCAGGAATGGATCTGTCTATTGGTGAGTTCCAGGAAGTCGGTAATACGATCAGGGAGTTTGCATCCGAAGATGCGACCGTCGTTGTGGGTACAGTAATCGATCCGGATATGACCGACGAGATTCGGGTAACGGTAGTTGCAACAGGACTGGGGCAAGTCGACGCAAGTGCCGATTCGACGATGCGCATTGTGCATCGTGCCACCCCACCGACTGAGCCTAATTACCACGGGCTCGATAAGCCGACAGTGCAGAGAAAGCGTGCAGCAGGTGATGGCCTGGACAACGATGGATCAAAGGACGATCTGCTGGATATTCCTGCTTTCTTGCGGCGCCAGGCCGACTGACGACAAGGGACTGTCGGCACAGCAAGAACTCCGCTTCGCCGGCCCGGCTTCGTCCGGGCCGGCAAACTTCCTTCCCGCCATGGTCAGACTCTCGCGTATCACCTAATAGCTTATTGCTAAGAGATTGAAATCTTGAAGAGTTTTTCTTTGATGTGGTAGTCTTGCGCGCGGAACTAATCAATAAGAAAACGTGGCAATGCTACGACAACGAACTTTGAAGACAAGCATACGGGCGACCGGCGTCGGCTTACATACTGGCGAAAAGGTCTACATGACCTTGCGGCCTGCCGCGGTCAACGCGGGCATTACTTTCCGACGCGTCGATCTGGACCAACCTGTGGATATTGCAGCGGATGTAAGACTCGTTGGCGAAACCATGCTGGGTACGACACTGATCAAGGACGGCGTCAAAGTTGCAACGGTTGAGCACCTGATGTCGGCACTGGCTGGATTGGGAATCGACAATGTCAACGTCGATTTATCGGCTCCCGAAGTACCCATTATGGATGGCAGCGCAGGACCGTTTGTGTTCCTGTTGCAGTCCGCTGGCATCCAGGAACAGGATTCGCCGAAACGCTTCATTCGCATTAAGAAAAAGGTCCGCGTCGAAGATGGTGACAAATGGGCTGAGTTGGTCCCGTTTAATGGCTTTAAAGTGAATTTCGAGGTGTATTTCAATCATCCCGTATTCAACAAACTGACGCAGCATGCGACTATTGATTTTTCGTCAACGTCATTTCTCAAGGAAGTGAGTCGCGCCCGCACATTCTGTTTTCTGCGTGACGTCGAGGCTCTACGCGAGCGCAATCTGACGCTTGGCGGCAGTATGGATAACGCTATCGTCCTCGACGACTATCGGATTCTCAATGAAGACGGCCTGCGTTACGCGAATGAGTTCGTTATCCACAAGATCCTTGATGCCATTGGCGACATGTACTTGCTCGGCCATTGCGTGATTGGTGAGTTTCGCGCCTACAAATCCGGACACGAACTCAATAACAAGCTGCTGCGGGCATTGCTTGACGAAGAGACGGCTTGGGAAGAGGTAACGTTCGAGGATTCGCGCAAAGCGCCGATCTCCTACGCAACTCCGTCATACGCATAATTCGCGACCCGGCGATGTGCGCCGCACAAAGCGGTAATCCCACCCGTCGCAGGATGCAGGACCCCGGGGGGAATGAGCGTCAGGTCACGTTCGGGCGACGCGAACGGTGCAGGTATTGGCCTCAACCCCTGATTTGCGGGCCGCGGCGATCAAGGTATCGGTTTCGAAGCGCAGTCGCGATGCCCAGGCGGACGAACTGGCCAGCACGACGAGCTCGCCAGGGTCGCGAATATTTGCGGCGACAATGCTGCCAGCCTCTTCGGCAGGCAGGGATTTCTGCAATATTTGCACTAACTTTCCCATATCACGGGCGTGACGGATGATATCGGCTAAATCGCCGTCATCATTGGGATTTAATAAGTTTTCGAGGCGCTTAATTGTCATAAAAATGTGACGTAGTTCGCAAATAGAGCCCTATGAAGCCAGAAAATATCCGAGTTCGGGAGCCCGTATCTTGTATTAAAAACTGACATTATGCATATTGTCTTACTCGACAAAGGCAAACTCGCTGAAAAGTGGGGGCGCAAAACCACCGGTCTAAGGGATTCAATCCTAAGATAGCGGGGCTACCGAAGTGAATATTGACGGCAGGTCCAGAACAAGAAGAGGTCGCCAGAAGTGGCGGTGTACCGGCACGTCAAGGGCACGCGAGATAAAAAATAACAGTGCAAGTACAGCACACTCGAGGCTTTCTCGATGAATGTAGTCATTTTCGGCAAGGGCTTTGCTAAGCCCAGGCAGCTGAATTTGTCCGGCCTGTCGGTCGGGGCAATTGCTTTCGGTTTGGCCGCTATCATTTCGGCGGCCGGCTTCGCTGGAGGATACTGGTATTCATCTGTGACTGGTTCAGGCGTTAGCATGACCGAGGTTGCGAACCTCGCTGATGAGCTTGAATGGCAACGTGGCAGTATCGACACGATTCGACGGTCGAACGAAGACACGCTCGATGCACTGGCAATCCGAATTGCGCAGCTGAACGCGCGGGTTATCCGGCTTGATGCGTTGGGACGCCGACTGACCAGCATGGCTGACCTGGAAGACAGTGAATTCGATTTTGACTCTTCGCCTGCGCTCGGTGGTCCTGAAGAGCGGCTTGCCACGGGATCAAACGTCGCAATTCCAGACGTTGTTGAAGCTATGCAGTCGCTCGATTATCAACTGATTAATCGCGAAGCACAGCTTGGTGTGCTCGAGAGCGTGTTGATGACACAGAGTCTCAAGGACCGCGTATACCCACAGGGAAGACCGGTAAATGCAGGGTGGATATCGTCCTATTTCGGCAAACGGACTGACCCATTCACCGGTAAGCTCGCGAATCACACGGGTATCGACTTCGCCGGCAAGCTCGGCTCTGAAGTATTCACCGTCGCGGATGGTGTTGTCACCTGGTCGGCTGATCGTTACGGCTACGGCATCATGGTCGAAATCAACCACGGCAGCGGTTATTCGACCCGTTACGCGCATAATTCGGAGAATCTTGTCGCTGTAGGTGACGAAGTCAGAAAAGGGCAGGTCGTTGCGCTCATGGGAGAGACGGGGCGTGCAACCGGGCCGAATCTGCACTTCGAAGTGCTGAAAAACGGCCGCCGCGTTAATCCCGTGAGCTTCATTCGCGCAACCGGAAAGTAGGCGCCGCAGCCATCGGGCTACTTGAGATTCCGGAAATCACCCATAATTCGCTGGTTTCGATAGAATAGCGGGCTTTGTTCGCCCGGGTTCTGTCCGGCAATATGCTGAATCTCCTACAGGAGCCCTCGTGGCCAATTTTCTGACACGTATCTTTGGCAGTCGTAACCAGCGACTGCTGCGTCAGTACGCGAAAGTTGTCAGTAAGATCAATATGCTTGAAGAGGGTGTGCAAGCGCTCGATGATGCCGCGTTGCGCGGACTTACCGGCGAACTCAAGCAGCGCTACATCGATGGCGAGACGCTTGACGACCTGCTGCCCGAGGCATTTGCAATCGCCCGTGAAGCCGGTCTGCGCACGCTCGGCATGCGGCCCTTTGATGTGCAGCTCATTGGCGGCATGGTGTTGCACGATGGCAATATCGCCGAGATGCGCACGGGTGAGGGCAAGACGCTGGTCGCGACATTGCCCGCGTACCTCAATGCGTTGAGCGGTGATAGCGTCCACATCGTTACGGTCAACGAATATCTGGCGCAACGTGATGCGGACTGGATGCGGCCTGTTTATGAATTTCTTGGATTGTCCGTCGGCGTCTCCAAGAGTGGCCAGTCGCAAGACGAGAAACGCGAGGCGTACGACAGCGATATCACCTACGCGACCAACAATGAGCTCGGTTTCGATTACCTGCGGGACAACCTGGCTTTCTCTCTGGCTGACAAGGTTCAGCGCAAACTCAATTTCGGCATCGTCGATGAGGTTGACTCGATTCTTATCGACGAGGCGCGTACGCCTTTGATCATTTCAGGACCCGCGGAGGCCAGCACTGATCTCTATGCGCAAATCAACAAACTGATCCCGAAACTTGAGCCACACGAAGAAACCGAAGCCGCCACAAATTACGATATCACGGCGAGAAATGTAACGCTGGTTGATGAGAGTGGTGCTGCGCTGACGGTTGTCGATGAGAATGGCGAAAGTCGCGAAATCATGAGTCTGGAAAAAGCCATCGAACTCGGTGAAGAACGCCTGGCGGACGTTGTTGTCGTCGATGACAGCGGCAAAGTGCCGGCGTGCAAGCTGGCTAAACGAGGCGATTACACGACGGACGAGAAGGCCAAGCAGGTCCATGTAACTGAAGAAGGGCATCAAAAGGTCGAATCCCTGATGGTGCGTGCAGGACTGCTTGAAGAGGGCGAAAGCCTTTACGATGCGGCTAATATTCGCTTGCTGCACCATCTCAGCTCGGCGCTGCGGGCGCATGCAATTTATCAGCGCGACGTGGAATACATCGTCAAGGACGGTGAAGTTGTCATCGTCGACGAGTTCACAGGCCGCACGATGCCGGGCCGGCGCTGGTCCGATGGCCTGCACCAGGCGATTGAGGCCAAGGAAGGCGTCGCGATCAAGCACGAAAACCAGACGGTCGCATCAATAACTTTCCAGAACTTTTTTCGCTTGTACAGCAACCTTTCGGGCATGACGGGTACGGCAGATACCGAAGCGTTTGAGTTCCAGCAGATCTACGGGCTCGAAGTCGTCGTGATCCCGACCCACCAGCCAATGGTTCGCACGGATAATCCAGACCTTGTTTATCTGACGGAGAAAGATAAATTCGGAGCGATCGTTGACGACATCATTGACTGCCGGAAGCGCGGTCAACCTGTTCTCGTCGGTACAACGTCGATCGAAACGTCGGAAGTCCTGTCATCATTCCTGCAGAAGCGCAAGATTGATCACGAGGTTCTCAATGCCAAACAGCATGAGCGTGAGGCTATCGTCGTTCAGCAAGCCGGGCGGCCAGGCGCTATTACGATTGCAACGAACATGGCAGGTCGTGGTACCGATATCGTGCTTGGCGGCAATCTCGATGCTGAGATTGCGCGCGCTGGTGAAAGCGCTGATGTCGAGGCGATTCGTGCCGACTGGCAGGTGCGCCACGACGCTGTAATCGAATCGGGCGGTCTGCACATCGTTGGCACCGAGCGCCACGAGTCACGACGCATAGACAATCAGCTGCGGGGACGGTCCGGGCGTCAGGGAGACCCAGGATCGAGTCGATTCTACCTGTCAATGGAAGACACGCTGATGCGCATTTTTGGTGACCCAGACCGGACCAAAAGACTGTTGTCGCGCGCGGGCATGCGCGAGGGCGAAGCAATCGAGAGCAAATTGCTGTCGCGCCAGATCGAACGTGCGCAACGCAAAGTTGAGGCACACAACTTTGATATTCGAAAAAATCTGCTTGAATATGATGATGTGGCCAATGATCAGCGCAAGGTCGTTTACCACCAACGCTCCGAACTCATGGCAGCCGACGAAATTGAGGACTCTGTCGCTGCGATTCGTGAAGAAGTTATTTCGATGATTATTGAACAGTACATTCCTCCGGGCAGTCTTGAGGAACAGTGGGACCCGGAGGGTCTGAGCAAGGCACTCGAGTCGGATTTTGGTTTGCGACTGGATATCGCAAGCTGGATCCGCGAGGACAAGACGCTTAACGATGACGCGATCGTGGGGCGTTGCATTAAAGAAAGTGATGATGCCTACAAGGCAAAAGAAGACACAGTCGGCAGCGAGCTGATGCGCAATGTCGAAAAGCAGGTCATGCTGCAGCAACTCGATCATCACTGGAAAGAACACCTTGCCGGAATGGATTATTTGCGCCAGGGAATCGGATTGCGGTCTTACGCACAGAAAAATCCCAAACAGGAGTACAAGCGTGAGGCGTTCGAAATGTTTGGTGAAATGCTCGATGTGGTCAAACACGACACGATAAGCATCCTGAGCCGCATTCGCATTCAGGGCGAGCAGGATCTTGACGACACCGCGGAACGTCAACGCGCGGCGAAGGCCATGCAATTCCGCCATGCACAGGCGTCCGCGCTTGGCGATAGCCGGCCCCAGGGTCAGGCGCCCGCAGAAGGACAGCGACCAGGCGCCGCGTCGCCCGTCGCTCCGTTCGTGCGGGAATCCCGCAAAGTCGGCAGGAACGAGCCGTGTCCCTGTGGCTCGGGCAAGAAATTCAAACAGTGTCACGGCAAGCTTACTTAGCCAAAACAGTGAAGCACTTTCATGTCGCCGCCGGCATTCTTCGCGATGCGGCTGGCCGCGTTCTGATCGCAGAACGCCTGTGCGACGGATCGCTTAATGGTCTATGGGAGTTTCCGGGCGGCAAGATTGGTCCCGGCGAAACCGCAGTCGCGGCGCTGGAGCGCGAGCTAGCGGAAGAACTCGGTATCGATGTGACCGCAAGCCGGCCGTTCATGGATCTGCGTCATGACTACCCCGATTACTCCGTTAAGCTCGAGTTCTTCCTGGTTACGGGGTGGCAGGGCGAACCCAAGGGCCTCGAAGGCCAGCAGCTCCGCTGGGTCGACACCGCCGATCTCAACGCCGAAGAGCTGCTGCCCGCCGACGCACCGCTCATCACAGCGCTGCGTAACCTGCCGTAGCCCGCTGTTGGAGCCCGCCATGCGGGCGATATCCACGATGTGGAACTCGCCCGCTATGCGGGCTCCAACAGTGAGAACGTCCCTCCCACCGACCCTACGTTGATCGGAGGGTGGCCACGACAGGACGATCAGCAGACGCTGAGCTGGAACGGTACGTCGTGGCCGGTTTGCACCGCGCGGCTGTCGATTGTCGACCACTCGAGGAAGCGCACGGTAAAGCGGTGCTGGCTGCCGCTGATTTCGGGATAGAGCGAGCTGTTATTGATCAGGTTGATGCGCAGCAGGCGGCAATGCTCATCCTTTTGCATGTTGTGCTTGTACATGCCGTTAATGGCGAGCTTGTCTACTGGTAGCGCACTTTCGCGAATCAGCCACAGCACTTCGGTGACTGCGTCGCACAGCGGTCGAATCGCGCTGATCCATATCGACAGATCCTGCTGGCGCCTTGAATAGGGTTGGCGCAGCCAATGACTGTACTCGGGAAGATCAAACTCACAGGTACCACCGGGGATAGTACTGCGGTTTTTGATGGCATTGAGGAAATCAGATTCCTTGAGCGGCTGCAGAAACTGAGTTCCAGCGCCACCGACGTCGTTACGACTTTCAATGAGGTTACGAATCAGAGTATCAAGTCGACCGGAGTCGACTTCGGGCTGACTCCGGTATCGCTGCAAAATACCGAGTTGCTGATCAACTTCCTTGTGAACCTCGCTTCGAACATCGCCACGAGCCAGGATCGCGGTGATCTCGAGCAGGCTCGTAATGGTTGCTCGAGTGGCCCAGTCGGTCTCGAGTTCATTGTTGTAAAGCATCTGCTGGTAGAGAAACTCGAGCCGCATAAACGTCCGCATTCGTTCAGAAACAGGCTGCTCGTAGTACGCCGGCTTGGGGTGAGCGGCAATTTTTCTCGCAGGTTTCGCCATCAGGCTATTTTGCGCTACACCATGCTCTCAGGCAAATGCGTACAAGCGTGAATTGTCCGGGGCTAGAGAGCCTTTGCCAGTTGCTGGTAAGTATCGTGCAGCGTATCGACCTGGGAGCGTGTTGCATCGAGGCTCGCATCGTTGTAGACGACATCGTCAGCGATCGCGAGGCGCTCCTCACGGCTCGCCTGGGCCGCCAGGATACGTTGTGCCTGCTCCTGCGACTCTTCGTCTCGTAGCAGAAGTCGCTGCATCTGGATGTCCTGGTCACAATCGACCACGAGAATTCGATCGACAAGATCCTTGAGCGGCGATTCGGTCAGCAGCGGTACGACGATCAGCTGATAGTCGCCACCGGCTGCCGTGGCCTGATCGATCGTTTCCTGTTGAATGCGCGGGTGCATGATTGCCTCGAGCTGGCGCCTCTGGCCTGTATCCGCAAAAACCAGCTTTCGCAAAGCCGATCGGTCGAGAGTTCCGTCGTCGCTAAATACGTCGTTGCCGAACGAAGTGCGGATTGCGTCCAGAGCAGGCTCTCCCGGCACGACGATCTGCCGTGCAATGAGGTCCGTGTCAATGATTGGCACGCCGTGGTCTGCAAACATGTCGGCAACGATCGACTTGCCACTCGCTATGCCACCAGTGAGTCCAACGCGCATCGGCGCAGGCACTACTATGCGTGCCCCAGATGCCACTTACAGAAAGGTATCCAGATAGGTGTTCCTGATGGCCTCGCCATAGAGCATCGTGATCCAGCCCGCAGCCGCGAGGTACGGGCCAAAGGGGATAGGCAGTTGCCGATCGCGACCGCGAAAAACGATCATGGCGATGCCGATAACCGCACCGACCACAGCCGACATCATTATTAATACCGGCAAGGCCTGCCAGCCGAGCCAGGCACCCAGTGCTGCGAGCAACTTGAAGTCACCGTATCCCATGCCTTCTTTGCCGGTAACCATCTTGAACAGCTGATACACACTCCAGAGGCTCAGGTAACCGGCAATTGCACCGACGATGCTGTCCTGCGGCGAAATAAATAAGGTCTCGGCGCCCACCATAGGATGAAAAAGGCTCATCGCCAGGCCGACCCAGATCATCGGTAGCACAATCGAATCGGGAATAATCTGATGATCGAAGTCAATCATGCTGATGGACACCAGTACGCAGCTCAGACCCATTGCCATAAAGGCTTCCCAGCCGAAGCCGAAGTGCCAGGCACAAACGGCCGCCAGGACCGCTGTCAGCATTTCGATGAGCGGATAGCGCGCGGAGATTTTTTGCTTGCAGCTGGCGCATTTCCGGCCGAGCAGAAGATAACTCAACACGGGTATGTTCTGCCACGTCATGATGGCCTTGCCACACGATGGGCAATGCGAGCGTGGCACGATGATATTGAATGAACCTTCAGGAAGATCCGCCGCCGGCGCACTGGAGATATCCGCGCACTGTTCGCGCCACTCACGCTGCATCATGATCGGCAATCGATAGATGACGACATTCAGAAAACTGCCGATGATCAATGCGAACGCAAATACGACGGCGATGAATACCGCGGGCGACTGGGTGAATAGTTCAGCCATCCTGTTCCTCCGGCATCACTGAATAGCTTCCAAAAGAAAACGGCGACCGGAGTTTCCTCCGAACGCCGTTGCAATGCAAACGTGTGGCTCGTGAATTCTAGATGACCGCTCCCATCTTGAAGATCGGCAGGTACATGGCGACGACGAGGCCGCCGACCAGCACGCCGAGAATCGCCATGATCATCGGCTCCAGTAAGCTCGAGAGGTTATCAACGGCATTGTCGACATCTTCTTCAAAAAAGTCTGCAACCTTGGATGACATTGCGTCGAGAGAGCCTGATTCCTCTCCGACCGCAATCATCTGAATCACCATGTTCGGGAACAGGCCGGTATTTTCCATGGACTGCTGTAGTGTTTGACCCGTTGATACCTCGTCACGCATTTCGAGAACACCTATCTCGAAGACGATGTTGCCCGTAGCGCCAGCAACTGATTCAAGTGCCTCAACCAATGGCACGCCGGCTGCGAACATTGTTGACAGCGTACGCGCATAGCGTGCGACGGCCGCCTTCCGCAGGATCGAGCCAATAACTGGCATCTTGAGTGACATGCGATCAAGAAAGTGTCGCATTTTTCTTGAGCGTTTCTGAAAGTATAAAAACGTGCTGACGCTGCCGCCCATCAGGATGGCTATGAAGATGCCCTTTTCGCGGACGAATACCGACAAGTCGATAATCATTCGCGTAAAGGATGGCAGGTCTGCGCCAAAGCCCTTGAACAGATCCTCAAATGCCGGGATTACGAAGATCAACAGAATGGTTGTCACGACAAGTGCGACAACAACTACCGCTGCCGGATAGGTCAGTGCCTTCTTGATTTTCTTTTTCAGTGCCTCGGTTTTTTCCTTATACGTTGCAATCTTCTCGAGCAGCGTGTCGAGTGCGCCAGCTTGTTCGCCAGCCTCGACGAGATTGACAAACAGGTCGTCAAAATACAGCGGATGTTTTGCTAATGCCTCGGCGAGTGCGCTGCCGCCCTCTACATCGGCTTTGACAGCCATTATCAACTTCTGCATGGCAGCGTTCTCGTGACCGGTGCCGACGATTTCGAACGACTGCACGAGCGGAATACCCGCGGCGAGCATCGTCGCAAGCTGGCGGCAGAAGAGCGCGATGTCAAGGGGGGTAATGGTGCCGCCACCCGAAAACAACCCTGATCTTTGTTTCTTGACGCGAGTCGGGACTACGCCTTTGCGTCGCAAGTCAGCACGCACAGCAGCCTCATTAGCTGCCATGCTCTTGCCTTTAACCTTTTTACCCTTTCTGTCGGTACCTTCCCAGACAAAAGGGACGTTGCCCATTACTGCTGATCCAGCCATTTTCTTCGTCCATTAGCGAGGTCGAAAACTATTCGATTGTAACCCGGTTGATTTCCTCAAGGCTTGTAACCCCGTCCTTGACTTTGTTCAATCCGGCACGTCGTAAATCGATTACCCCTTCACTTTTTGCCTGGTCGGCGACCTGTATGGCGTTGCCGCCTTCCATGATGATGCGTCCCATGGCCTCGGTCACTTCCATGACCTGGAAGATGCCAATCCGGCCTTTGTAGCCATCGTTACAACTCTTGCATCCGGTCGGTGCGAAAATCGTAATTCCGCTATCAAGTTCCTCGGCATCGAACCCTTCTTTTTCCAGCGCTTCACGCGGAACGTCTTTGGATTCCTTGCAGTTGTCGCAGAGTTTCCTGGCGAGTCGCTGCGCTATGATCAAACTTACCGACGTTGCGATCGCATAAGGTTTTACGCCGATGTCCACAAGCCGCGTCAGTGTTTTCGGCGCGTCATTGGTATGCAATGTCGACAACACCAGGTGACCGGTTTGGGCAGCCTTGGTCGCAATCTCCGCAGTTTCAAGGTCACGAATCTCACCAACCATGATAATGTCGGGGTCCTGCCGCAAAAATGCTTTGAGCGCAGAAGCAAATGTCAATCCGACCTTGGGATTAACATTGACCTGATTGACACCCGGCAAATTGATTTCGACCGGATCTTCAGCTGTCGAAATATTGCGGTCTACGGTATTCAAAATACTCATGCCCGTATACAGTGAGACCGTTTTGCCTGATCCGGTCGGGCCTGTGACGAGAATCATGCCGTAAGGTTTATTGAGATGTTTGAGGTACATCTGCTTCTGATCGTCTTCGTACCCGAGTACTTCGATACCCAGTTGCGCCTGGGCAGGATCGAGAATACGCAGCACGATCTTCTCGCCATACAGCGTCGGGCAGGAATTGACACGAAAATCGATCGCGCGGTTTTTCGACAGGCGCATTTTGATGCGGCCGTCCTGTGGCACTCGGCGTTCGGCAATGTCCATACGCGACATGACCTTGAGGCGCGCACAAACCTTGGTTGCCAGGGCAACCGGTGGCTGAGCGACCTCGGAGAGAACGCCGTCAAGCCGTGTGCGCACTCGGAAGAACTTCTCGTAGGGCTCGAAGTGAACATCCGACGCGCCACGTTTGATCGCGTCCAACAAGATCTTGTTAACAAATCGAACGACTGGCGCATCTTCGATGTCGGCTCTTTGAATTTCGTCCGGTTCATCATCTTCGCTGCCGATATCAAGATTCTCGAGATCAAAATCATCGTCGTCGAGGTCGTCCATCGTCGTGTCGACGGCTTCGATGGCCTTGACGATGAGTGCCTCAAGTTTGTCCTGTTCAACGACAACCGGGTCTATTCTCAGACTTGTCTGGAACTTGATGTCGTCAATCGCTTGCAAATTCGTGGGATCAGAGATGCCCAGGAACAGCCTTTGGCCACGTCTGACGAGCGGTAAAACACGGTGTTTGCTGACCAGCTTCTGATCGACGGATCGCACAACATCGAGGTCAATATCGATGGCATCGAGATCGAGCAGCGGTACGCCAAATTCATGCGACGCTGCGACCGCTATCGCACGTGCGTCAGCCAGGTCCTCGTTGACGAGATAGGCGACCAGCGGCAATTTCTGCTTCTTGGCGAGCTCGGTCGCCTCAAGAAGCTGCTCTTCGCCAATCAGCCCGTCCTGGACGAGACGCCTTGGCAAGCCGGCGAGAAGGGTTCGCGATGCTGTTGCTGCCATAGGGAATAAGCCGTTCAAACGATGCGTCGAACGTCATAGTCTCACTGATCCAAGTCACCGGATCAACTGGATTTTGTGCGCTTGGTCACAGTTAAGGAATTTGATTAAGTAAAACGTCGATCGTGCTGATATTTGCCGCTCTAATTGCGACAGCTTGAAGGCAGATATCGAGAATCGACGGTCGGTGCTACATGCACGGCCGTGACGCCACCGCCCGACATTTCAACAGATCCGCTAGGAGCTGCTGCGCCGGCGCAGCGCCAGATAACGCCGCCGCTTACGGTCATATACGGAGTGAAGGATATGGTCTTGCCAAAGATATCCTGGTGGGCCTCATTGCCAAAGGTAATATCGACACGACCGTTGTCTACTTCGACCTGGGCGACATAATGGCCCTGCGTATCGGTAGCGGCCGGGGTCATGCCGGCGGCGGCCCTGTCTGCAGGAGGCATGCCTGTCATGTTGAACGCATCGACGATTGGTGTCTTTGCACCGGCGGCCATGGTCAGTGCTTCGGCGATCTGTGCGCGAACCGTATAGGTCTGGTAGGCGGACACGGCGATGGATGCCAGGATGCCGATGATTGCGACGACGATCATCAATTCAATCAAAGTGAATCCCTTGTTCAATTTACTCATGATGTGCCTTGTCGCGCTCTTGGTCGTGCGTCAGTACTGAATGATACGGTATTCGAATATCGATCGGTCGTCACGTGCCCGCGCAACCTTGCTCAGTGTGACGCAGTTCACACTTCACTTCCCTCAGTCAAAAAAAGCCCCGGATACGCCGGGGCTTCTCAACCTTACAAATAAAGCCCTAGGCCTTAATCGATATGGATTACTTGCGGCATGCAGACGGGAGGTGCTTGTTCTCGATTTCAACGCCCTTGGATTCACAAAGCCACTGCACGCTACCAGACCTAGATGTATCTGGTGACAATTGGAGAATCTTACCGGCGATGACCGTGTGAGCTGAATTGCCATACTTGACGCTGATGACCCCGTCTGCAACAGCCACTTCTGCAACGTACTTGCCCTGGATATCAGTAGCGCCAGCGAGACCTGCTTCCGGGTTGCCCGACGGCATGGTGCCACGATCCTGAAAGTACTCGGTCACAGCGGCCTTAGCGCCACCTGACAGGTTCAGACCTTCAGAGACCTGCGCGCGAATCGTGTAGTCCTGGTAAGCAGGAATAGCGATTGCCGCGAGAATTCCGATAATCGCGACAACGATCATCAATTCGATCAGTGTAAAACCTTGTTGCTTCTTCATTTCTCTATCTCCATGAAAATGAGAGTTTTTTCAAATACGGCGATACCGCCAGTTCAACTATAAAAGCAAGCTCCGTGCCAAGTTCGACAAGCAGCGCACAACAGATTGTTTTTATGGATTTTTTATTGAGTCATACCTCATCGGCGAGTCGTCCGAAGGCGTGTCAGCATGACGACAAATGCACAGTATTTGTCACAAGCTGACAATAATTGTCAGTATCGTCGGCGCATCACGACGGGTTTTATGACAGAGATGCATGCATCTAGGAGTCAATACCGAGCTTCTTGATTCGATAGCGCAGTTGCCGAAACGAGAGGCCGAGCAGTTTCGCCGCAGCAGTCTTGTTGTAACGTGTTTTTTCGAGCGCATCGACGATCGCCTGTCGCTGTACATCTGCAACTCGATTACGGAGATTCGTGCTCGCCACTGATTCCGGCTCGGTGCCGGCGCCGCGTGTGGATCGCATATGCAGGTCGGCAGCGCTCAGAGACCCGCTCGTACAGAGCGTCACTGCACGCTCCAGCATATTCTCCAGTTCGCGGACATTGCCCGGAAACGCATAACGAAGCAGTGCCTTTTTGGCGCTGTCGTCAAGCGTAGCGTTTGCGCTGAGCTTTTTTAGCAAGTGTTCGGCCAGTATCAGGACGTCGTTGCCGCGCTCGCGCAATGCTGGCACATGCAGTTCGATAACATTGATACGGTAGTACAGGTCCTCGCGAAATTCGCCATCCGCCACCATCTTGCCGAGGTTCTTGTGCGTTGCTGAGAGAATTCGGGCATTCGCAGGTTCTTCTCGCGATGAGCCGACTGGGCGCACGGTCTTTTCCTGGATGACGCGTAGCAGTTTGACCTGCATGGCAAGCGGCAAGTCAGCAATTTCATCGAGAAACAGCGTGCCGTTGTCGGCGCTTTGCACAAGCCCAAGCTTGTCGTGGACAGCACCGGTGAAACTGCCTTTGCGATGGCCAAAAAACTCGCTTTCCATGAGTTCGCTGGGAATGGCACCACAGTTAACCGCAACGAACGGCCCATCTGCGCGTGGTCCGCTGTCATGAATCAGGCGAGCCACGAGTTCCTTGCCTGTGCCCGATTCGCCCGATACATGCACCGGGGCCTGTGATCGAGCAACTTTGTCGATCATGTCACGCAGGGCTTGCATGGCCGGCGAGTCGCCTTGCAACCGCGACCGTTGATTGCGTGGATCGCCCTTTAACTTGAGGGCGTTCTCGACGATGCTGCGCAGATGATTAAGATCCAGCGGTTTCGAAATGAAGTCGAATGCACCGAGCTTGAGCGCCTGCACGGCAGTTTCGACGTTGCCGTGCGCCGTGATGACAGCGACGGGAATGCCGGCTGCGTGGATCTGCATCCACTCGACGAGTTCGAGGCCGTCACCATCGGGTAAGCGCATGTCGGTCAGGCAGATGTCGAATCGCCTGGAGCTGAGAAGTTTTTTGGCGCTTGCAATATCCACCACTGCTTCAGCGTGAATATTCATGCGCCGGAGTGTCAGCGTCAGCAACTCGCAGATATCGGGTTCGTCATCGATGACCAGCGCTTGCGGTTGGCTCATTTGGAAATACCTGTGTCCCATCGATTCGGATCGGCGAATACGATCCGAAAGATACTGCCGCCGCCGGGGCGGTCTTCATAAATGAGCGTCGCCCGGTTCAGTTCGCAAAGCTCGCGCGAGATATAGAGGCCGAGTCCAGTGCCGCCCGAACGCTCAGTATAGAAGGGTTCGAACATCTTCTCGGCCGTTGCCGCGTCAACGCCCAGACCGTGATCAAGAACCTCCACATAGGGTCGGCCCTGGCCTTGCATTCGGCCCGCCTGCAATTCGACCAGTATGCCACCGGTTTCGCTCGCATATTTGACGGCATTATCGCAGAGATTCCAGAGTATCTGCCGCAAGTGGCTGCGGTCTATCCGAGCTTCAACGCCATCTGGCACCTCGTCGATCGTTAGCTCGCCTTCTTGCAGTTCAAGAGTTCGCGAAAACTCATCGGCGAATTCCTCGAGCCACGGACCTAAGGCGAGACGTTCGGGGCGGCTCGATTCCCGCCGCGATAATTGCAACACATTGTCGATTATGTGACTTACGCGGATCGAGTGCGTTTGGATGATCTCAGTCAGTCGTTTGTCATCCTGGGTTGTCGCAGCCGACTCTGCCAGTAATTGTGCCGCGTGGCTCATCGCGCCCACCGGATTGCGAATCTCGTGCGCAATGCTGGCACTCAGTCGCCCCAGCGACGCCAGCTTCGATTGCTGGACTCGCGCATTCATGACGCTGGCGTCCTCGAGAAATATCAGTACGGGGCCATTGCGCTGGCCATCTTTGCTCAGCGGTGCGAGATGCGCAGTGACTGGCACACTTTTGCCTGATGCGTTCATTGTAAATTCGGGGTGCGACTCGAGGTCTAAGTCCTCGCGCCAGCGATGCACGTATTTCGCAAGCGGTTCGAATACGCTGCGCAGAGGAAGGTCGCTGATGACTTGAGTTGCACCCAGTAATTGTGTCGCAGACGCATTGCTGAGCCGAATATCGTCTTTCTCATCGATGACGACGATACTTTCACGCAGATGTTGCACGATGTACTCGTTCAATTGCGAGAGATTCTTGAGATCGACTCCGCGTTGCAGTGCTAGCGCCTCGCTGGCCTGGATACGTCGTCCCAGCGGTCGCGTCGCGAGGGCTATCGCGAATATGACAGCACTGAGAATGCCGGCTGCCGGGTAATTGCCGCGGGCGGAGATGCCGCCAAACTGCGCATAGATCTGCTCGCCGAGAATGGCAAATGTTGCAATTGCTGCGAGAACGGTCGGCAATCGACGTGGTAGAACCAGGCTGCCGGCGCCGATGAAAACGATTAACAGCCCACCGAGGCCACTGGCGATTCCCCCACTCGCATGCATAAGGACAACGATTACGGCAATGTCAACCAGGGAATGCGTCGCGGCCTGTACGCTGGCCGCCAGCCAGCGTTGCCGCAGGGCTAAAGCGGACAAGACCGCGAAGACAAGATAGCCGGCTACTGTGGCGGAGAAAATCGTCGGAAAACGGTCACCGAACACGCGCGGCTCGCCGCCTGCAATAAACAGTACCAGCAGACCGACGGCAATGAGTACGCGAAAAGCATTGAGCGTGCCGAGCACACGCCACGCCAGATCGGGTTCCTCGGCCGCGCGCTGCAATAGTGCGTCAGGACTGCCGCGAAATGATTTTTTGCCGACGTTCTTAATTACATCCTGATGCATCGATACTTTGCCGCCCATTGTGCCACTTGCCTCACGTGCTGCACCGATTGTAGACGATGCTTACTCAATGGTAACGCGCCACCTGGAAATTGGCTTTGCTTCATCCCCGGCTTTGCTACAAAATACGCCGGACTTTGTGCGGCTGGCCGCACACCCGTTGTTCGACGTTTGTGCGCCGTTCGATGTCGGCGCACCACATTCCCGGCAAAAGAGACTGGCATATCGATGAACCTTCACGAGTACCAAGCGAAACAACTGTTCGCCGAATATGGCATTCCTGTGCCGCGTGGAATCGCAGCGAAAAGCCCGCGCGCCGCCGTCGATGCCGCCAATGAACTTGGCGGAGATTTCTGGGTGGTAAAGGCGCAAGTTCACGCGGGTGGGCGTGGCAAGGCGGGCGGTGTCAAGCTGGCCCGGAGCACCGATGAAGTCCATCGATATGCACAGGATATGCTTGGCAAGCAGCTGGTTACACACCAGTCGGGTCCGGACGGGCTGCCAGTTAACATCGTGTATGTGGAACAAGGCTCGGACATAGAGCGGGAGTTGTACCTGTCAATGCTCGTCGATCGCGAAGTCAGTCGTATTGCGTTCATCGCATCAGCAGCTGGCGGCATGGATATTGAGCAGGTCGCTGCCGAAACGCCGGAGAAGATTTTCTCCATTGCCATCGCTCCCGATGCAGGACTGCAGGATTACCAGGCACGGCAGCTGGCGTTTGGTCTCGGGCTCGATAAGCAGCAGATGCGCCAGTTCGGTGACCTGCTCAAGCGCATGTATCGACTCTACACAGAGTGTGATGCTGGCCTCATTGAGGTCAATCCGCTGATCATTACGACAGCTGGGGACGTCGTGGCACTCGACGCCAAGATTAATATCGACAGTAATGCGCTTTATCGCCAGCCAAAGCTGGTCAAATTGCGCGACATCACTCAAGAAGACGACCGGGAACGCGAGGCAGCGGCGCATGACCTCAATTACGTGTCGCTCGATGGCGATATTGCCTGCATGGTCAATGGGGCCGGGCTGGCGATGGCGACAATGGACCTGATCAAGCTGCATGGTGGTGAGCCGGCGAATTTTCTGGATGTGGGTGGCGGTGCCACCAAGGAGCGAGTCGCGGAAGCCTTCAAGCTCGTGCTCTCCAACCAGAACGTTACAGCGATACTCGTCAACATATTTGGCGGCATCGTTCGTTGCGACCTGATTGCGGAGGGCATTATCGATGCGGTCAAGGAAGTCGGGGTGACCATTCCCGTGGTGGTGCGTCTTGAGGGAACCAATGTGGACAAGGGTCGCAAATTGCTTGCTGGCAGCGGGCTGGACATCATCTCGGCCGAAGACCTGACCGAAGCTGCCAGGAACGTGGTCGCTGCTGCGACAGCAAGAGCAAGCCAATGAGCATTCTCGTCGATAAAGACAGCAAGATCGTATGCCAGGGCATCACGGGCAGCCAGGGGACGTTTCACACACAGCAGTGCATCGAGTACGGCACACGGGTTGTCGCCGGTGTGACACCGGGCCGCGGCGGCGGCGAACATCTCGGGGTGCCTGTATTCAATACGATGCGCGAGGCGATTCGTGAAACCGGAGCGGATGTCAGCATGATCTATGTGCCAGCACCCTTTGCGGCCGATGCCATTCTCGAGGCGGCTGATGCCGGCGTAAAGCTGGTGGTGTGTATTACCGAAGGCATCCCGGTCATTGACATGGTCAAAGTAAAATCGGCGCTGCGCGACCACGATTGCCGCCTGATCGGCCCGAACTGTCCGGGCATCATCACGCCTGAAGCCTGCAAGATCGGCATCATGCCCGGATTCATTCACAAGCCGGGGCGCATTGGCGTTATTTCCCGGTCCGGTACCTTGACGTATGAAGCTGTCTATCAGACAACGACCAACGATCTGGGCCAGACCACCTGCATCGGTATTGGCGGTGATGCGATCCGCGGCATGAATTTCATCGATTGCCTCGAATTGTTCGAGGCCGACGCTGACACCGACGGCATTATCATGGTTGGCGAAATCGGTGGCACAGATGAAGAGGCTGCAGCCGAGTTCATCCAGTCGAATGTCTCGACGCCGGTCGTAGCTTATATCGCTGGCGTGACTGCGCCGCCCGGAAAACGTATGGGGCATGCCGGCGCCATTGTCGCGGGCGGCAAAGGTACGGCGGCCGATAAATTCAAGGCGCTCGATGCAGCCGGGGTTGCGACCGTTCGGTCGCCAGCCGAGCTCGGCAGTATGATGCGGGAGGTTCTCGGCGGCTAGCCCGGATGATGCATGAACCATCCGGGCCACGAGTCTTCGCAGCAGGAATACTTTCTACTGTGCAGACTCCTGGTTCAGATCGCAAAGTGAGGCGGCGACAGCAATGAGCAGCAAAGTGATAGTTGCCATGGCCCAGACCGATCTGGTCGTGGGTGACGTCGCCGGCAATACGGCGAAAATAATCGCCATTGCCGAACGTGCACGCGACGAGATGTTGGCGGATCTCGTTGTCTTTCCCGAGCTCAGTGTCTGTGGCTATCCGCCAGAGGACCTGCTTTTCCATGCCGGCCTGCGCAAACGCACCGAGCAGGCTGTCGTCGATATCTGCGCCAAAGTACGCGGCATCGCAGTGCTCATCGGCTTTCCGGAATACGTCGACGACCATATATTCAATAGCTGCGCTGTGTTCGCCAACGGCAAGTTGCTATGCGGATATCGCAAACACTTGCTGCCTAATTACCGTGTCTTCGATGAGGAAAGATATTTCAGGCGCGGCAAGGACGCGGCGGTTTTCCGACTCAACGGCGTTGCGATTGGCATCACGATCTGTGAAGACGTCTGGCAACCGGGGCCGCTTGCCGCGGCACGATCGGCCGGAGCCGAATGTGTCATTACGATCAACGGATCGCCCTACGAACGCAATTGCCAACAACAACGTGAACAGGTTGTAAGGGATCGTGTTGAGGAGACACGCATCCCCGTTCTGTATGTCAACATGGTCGGTGGTCAGGATGAACTCGTCTTTGACGGTGGCAGTTTCGTTATGGATGCCGACGGTGAAGTTCGCTACCGGGCGCCGCCATTCGATGAGGGCCTGCACAAAGTCACGTTGTCGCCCGTTGCGGGTGGCATAGAGATTGCGTCTGGCAGCGTGGCGGAGCTGTTGTCAACGGAGGCCAGCGTCTATCGCGCGTTGATTACCGGTACGCGCGACTACGTCGGCAAGCATGCCTTTCCGGGCGTCATTATTGGCTTGTCCGGTGGTATCGATTCTGCGCTGGTCCTTGCCATCGCTTGCGATGCGCTGGGCGCGGATCGGGTCCGTGCAGTGATGATGCCATACCGTTATACGTCGACAATGAGCCAGGAAGACGCTGCGAAACAAGCAAAAGCACTGGGCGTGCGCTACGACGTCATTCCGATTGCGCCGCTGGTTAGTGCAACGATCGAACTGCTGGAATCGGTTCTTGAAGATCACGCCGACGGCGTCACCGAAGAAAACATACAGGCGAGGTGCCGTGGATTGTTGCTTATGGCGATTTCCAACAATACCGGCAGCATGTTGTTGACGACTGGCAACAAGAGTGAGATGGCGGTTGGTTATGCCACTCTCTACGGTGACATGGCAGGCGGGTTCGCGCCGATTAAGGACTGCAGCAAGTCGTTGGTCTTTAAGCTCGCGAGATACCGCAATTCACAGAGCAGCATCATTCCCGAGCGGGTCATTACGCGCGCGCCATCTGCCGAATTACGAGCGGGTCAAAAGGACAGCGACTCACTGCCTGATTACGACATTCTTGACCCGATCCTGGAGGCGTTCATCGAGGATGACTTGTCCGTGCATGAGATCGTAGCGCGTGGTTTCGACCGTGATACGGTCATCAGTATTCTGGAGATGGTCAAACGCAATGAATACAAGCGACGCCAGGCGCCTCCAGGTATACGTATTAGTAGCCGCGCATTCGGTCGCGACTGGCGTTATCCGATTACGTCAGGCTACCGCTTCCCTGAATGATTAATAATTCGGAAAATTGAGAGTCAGCACACGCCGCGTGTCGGCTGCAAGTTCCTGCATGCCCAGTTTTTCGTATGCATCGACTATTATCTCGAGTGACCTGGCATTAGTGTCGGCGCCGTTGTATTCCTCGAGCGCGTTCTTGGCGCGATTCAGTGCCGCAACGTAGGCGCCACGACGCAGGTAATAGTCCGCAACGTGATTTTCATAGGCCGCCAGTCGGTTCCTCAGGAACAACATTCGTTGCTGGGCGTCCGGCGCGTATTGGCTTGCCGGGTATCGTTCCACGAGCCTGCGTAAAGTTGAGTAAGCCAGGGTAACGTCTTTCGGCGGTCGCTTGGTAATGTCTTTCTTGAAACGGCGTTCGATGAAACCGGCCTCTGATTCGAAATACGACAGCGCCCGAATGTACAGCGCATAGTCGATTCGTTCGTGAATCGGGTTCTCGCGCATGAACGTATCCGCCGCATCAATCGCTTGTTCTTTCAGCCCGGTCTTGTAATACGCGTACATTAGTTCGAGCTGGATCTGTCGGCTCAGATCGCTGAAAGGATATCGTGCCTGGATCGCCTCGAATATTTGGATACCGCGACGATAATTGCTGCGGCCAATTGCTTCCTTGGCGTTTTCGTAGGCGCTGGTCAGGCTTTGGATTTCAGTCTGTTGCTCGTCATTTCCCGCGCATGCACAGAGCAAGGCAAATGCAGCTAGCAACAGCGTTGAGCGCGCCTTGCCCATGATGCGGACAGAGAGTTTGATGTTGTTTCCAATGGTTTTCATGCTGCAGCGACCGGTCTCTTTCCTGGACAAAACCTCGAAATTTGCCCGCCCGGAAACGCTACCATGGGCGGCCAAGTCGGCGAGTATACCGTAGACTTGGCAAGACGATGAACGCCGATCCCACAATCAAAACGATTCCGGAT
Source organism: Pseudomonadota bacterium (assembly GCA_022574185.1). GTDB lineage: Bacteria > Pseudomonadota > Gammaproteobacteria > Steroidobacterales > Woeseiaceae > UBA1847. The sequence continues at coordinate 17,628 of JACZSM010000012.1, read as the reverse complement.
GAACTCGCTGGCCAACGCTTGGACCAGGCGTTGGCCAGGATGTTTCCGCAATATTCACGTAGCCGCCTCAAGCGGTGGTTGCTCGCGGGCGCCATCACGGTCGATGGTGACCATCCCCGGCCACGGGATCCTGTGCTCGGCGGTGAGTGCGTGGAATTGCAGGCCGTAGTCGAGGCCAGTTCTACAGCGGAGCCTGAACCGATCGCGTTGGACATCGTATTTGAGGACGAGTCGCTGATTGTCATCAATAAACCTGCCGGGCTCATTGTCCACCCGGGCGCCGGCAATCCCCGTGGCACACTGATGAACGGTTTGTTGCACCATGCCGCCGAGCTTTCCCAGGTGCCGCGCGCTGGCATCATCCACCGTCTCGACAAAGACACCAGTGGATTGCTGCTCATTGGCAAGACATTGCCAGCCCACACGGCGCTCGTGCGCCTGCTGGCGGACCGGGACATTGCTCGGCATTACCTGGCGGTGTGCAACGGTGTGCTCACAGGTGGAGGTACGATTAATGAGCCGATCGGCCGGCATCGGGTTGATCGCAAACGCATGTGCATCAGAGATGACGGCAGACCGGCCACAACACATTACAAAGTGCTGCAACGATTTGCAGCGCATACGTACATCAGTGTCGTGCTCGAATCGGGTCGGACGCATCAGATTCGTGTGCATTTTGCGCACCGCCGGCATGCGTTGCTCGGCGACCCTGTTTATGGCGGCAGATTGGCCTTGCCGCGCGGCGCGACCGAGCGGCTCATCGCTATGTTGCGATCGTTTCGACGCCAGGCATTGCATGCCACAAAGCTCGAATTTGCACATCCAGAAAGTGGCGAGGGCCTCAGCTTCGAAGTGTCGCCGCCGCCTGATTTCGAGACCTTGCTTGAGGTGCTGCGTGAGGGCACCGAATGAGTGACAATTGGCTTCACGCAGAATGGCCGGCACCCGCGAATATCATTGCCGGCACGACGTTGCGACAGGGAAGCGCAAGCGATCTGCCGGTCGCGCCGCAATGGTTGCACCAGGTACATGGCACAGGCGTGGTTCGCGCAGGATCGTCAGACTTCGATCATGGACCTCCGGATGCGGATGCGATCATTGCCAATCGTCCTGGCGATATCTGCGTCGTACAAACGGCCGATTGTCTGCCGATACTTCTGTGTTCGCTCGACGGGACTGAGATTGCGGCAGTGCACGGCGGCTGGCGCGGATTGGCGGATGGTATTGTCGAGGCCACAGTCGCAGCGATGTCGAAATTACCCTCCGAATTGATGGCCTGGTTCGGCCCGGCGATATCGCAGGCCGCGTTCGAGGTGGGTGACGAGGTTCGCGAACGATTTGGGCTATCGGGCGCGAGTGATACTGGGCCGTTCGTCGCTAATGAGCGCGGCCGATGGCAGGCGGATCTGTATCATCTCGCCAGGGCCCGGCTGCGCAAAATCGGCGTTGCAGCAATCCATGGTGGCGGTCTGTGCACGTTCAGCGATGCAGAGCGCTTTTTCTCGTATCGGCGGGACGGTAAGACGGGCCGCCTGTTCAGCTTCATTTATCGAAAGTCGTAGGAGCCCGCTCCCGTCAGGCGGGATCGAGACATGCGGGCGATTTCCACAATGTTCGGCGAATATCGCCCGCATGGCGGGCTCCAACAGCGGGCTCCAACAGCTCTTGAAAAATGGGATTCTGGTGTCATTTCAGGATGAGTTTCTGACTCCCCGGGTTTTGAGGGCTAGGCTATCCAATGCGTTTGGACAAACTGACAAGCAAATTTCAGATGGCGCTCGCCGATGCGCAGTCGCTCGCTGTTGGCCAGGACCACCAGTTCATAGAGCCTGCGCACCTCATGGTTGCGATGCTCGACCAGCAAGGCGGCTCGATTCGCGGATTGCTGACGAAATCGGGCGTTAACGTCAACCTGCTGCGTTCACAGCTGGGTGAGGTCATTGACCGTATTGCGAAAGTCGAGGGCACCGGGGGCGATGTTCATCTCGGCAATGAGCTGGACAAGCTTTTCAATATCACCGACAAACTTGCCCAGAAACGCAAGGATCAATACATCTCGAGCGAACTGTTCGTTCTTGCGGCAATGCACGACAAGTCACCGCTCCGAAGCATCATGCAGCGAGCCGGTGCCGTACGAGCTGCGATCGAAAAGTCGATCGACGATCTGCGTGGCGGTCAGCAAATTAATGACCCGAATGCCGAGGACATGCGCCAGGCACTCCAGAAGTACACGATCGATCTGACTGAGCGTGCGGAGCAGGGCAAGCTTGACCCGATCATCGGTCGCGATGATGAAATTCGACGCACGATCCAGATTTTACAACGACGCACCAAAAACAACCCGGTACTGATCGGTGAGCCAGGGGTCGGCAAGACCGCAATCATCGAAGGGCTCGCTCAACGCATCGTCAATAACGAAGTACCCGAAGGGCTTCGTAACAAGCGGATATTGTCTCTCGACATGGGGGCGCTTATCGCTGGCGCCAAATTTCGCGGTGAATTCGAAGAACGGCTCAAGGCCGTACTCAGCGATATTGCGAAGCAGGAAGGCCAGATCATTCTATTTATTGATGAATTGCATACGGTGGTCGGTGCAGGCGCCGCCGAGGGGTCTATGGATGCCGGCAACATGCTCAAGCCGGCACTGGCGCGCGGAGAACTGCACTGCGTCGGCGCGACCACGCTTGACGAATATCGTAAATATCTGGAAAAGGATGCGGCGCTCGAGCGCCGTTTCCAGAAAGTTCTGATCGAAGAGCCTACTGTCGAGGACACGATCGCGATTCTACGCGGCTTGAAAGAACGCTACGAGGTTCACCATGGGGTCGAGATTACGGATCCGGCCATCGTAGCCGCTGCGACGCTGTCACATCGTTACATCAGCGACCGTCAGCTCCCGGACAAGGCAATCGACCTGATCGATGAGGCCGCATCACGAATTCGCATTGAAATCGACTCGAAGCCCGAGGCAATGGACCGGCTGGAGCGGCGCATCATTCAACTCAAGATTGAGCGCGAAGCACTTAAAAAAGAATCCGATGAGGCGTCGCTGAAGCGACTCGACGATCTCGAGGCGCAACTGCGGGAACTCGAAAAAGAGTTCGCAGATCTTGATGAGGTGTGGAAGTCAGAAAAGGCTGCGATGCAGGGCACGGCCCATGTCAAAGAGGAGCTCGAGCGTGCGCGCCAGGAACTCGAAACCGCGCACCGCGCCAACGATCTGACTCGTATGTCCGAGCTTCAGTACGGGCGCATTCCAGCGCTCGAAAAGCAGCTTGATGACGCTGTGCATGCCGAGAACAAAGAGACCGTTCTGCTGCGCAACAATGTCACAGACGAAGAAGTCGCCGAGATCGTCTCGATGTGGACCGGGATCCCGGTGTCCAAGATGCTCGAGGGCGAGAAAGACAAACTTCTGCAAATGGAATCGATCGTGCAGAAGCGCGTCGTCGGTCAGGATGAAGCCGTGACAGCGGTTGCAAACGCGATCCGACGGTCGCGTGCCGGCTTGTCGGACCCAAAGCGGCCGATTGGATCATTCCTGTTTCTTGGACCTACAGGCGTCGGCAAGACCGAGCTGACAAAAGCCCTCGCGAACTTCATGTTTGATACGGACGATGCGATGGTGCGGCTCGATATGTCGGAATTTATGGAGAAGCACTCGGTGGCGCGGTTGATAGGTGCACCGCCTGGCTATGTAGGCTACGAAGAGGGCGGCTACCTGACCGAAGCCGTGCGGCGACGTCCATACTCGGTAATCTTGCTCGATGAAATCGAAAAGGCGCATCCGGATGTGTTCAACGTCTTGCTACAGGTACTGGATGATGGCCGTCTGACGGACGGGCAGGGACGGACTGTCGATTTTCGTAACAGCGTGATTGTCATGACGTCGAATCTCGGTTCGCAGATGATTCAGGAAATGCAGGGCGAAGAGAACTACGATGCAATGAAGAAGGCACTTATGGAGGTCGTGGGTACGCATTTTCGTCCAGAGTTCATCAATCGCATCGATGATGTGGTCGTATTCCATCCATTGAGTCGCGAACATATTCGGCGCATCGTCGATATTCAGCTTGGCTATCTTCATGATCGTCTGGCCGAACGTGATATGCGTATTCACTTGTCTGACGCGGCTCGGGACAGGCTCGCTGATGCTGGTTTTGATCCCGTCTATGGGGCGCGGCCATTGAAGCGCGCAATTCAGCAGCAGGTCGAGAACCCGTTGGCTCAGGATATTCTGCAGGGCAGGTTCCAGCCGGGTGACGTCATTGAAGTCGGCGTCTCTGACGGTCGTCTGGATTTCAAGAATGCGGCTTGAACCGTGACCCACTATAATGCGCACTCTGTGAGGAGTTAAAACATGCCGATTTACGGGTACGCCTGCAAGAAGTGCGGTCATATGCTCGATGCTCTGCAAAAGATTGCGGAGGCAGTGCTTGTCGATTGCCCGTCTTGCGGTGAGCCTGACTTGAAGCGCCAGTTGTCCGCGCCGCGATTTCGCCTTAAGGGAAAAGGCTGGTACGAAACCGATTTCAAGAAAGACAACCAGCGTAATCTTGCTGGTGACAAGGAACCGTCGAAATCGGACGACAAGTCCAAGAGCGACAAACCCAAAAGTGACGAGTCCAAAAGTGACAAGTCCAAGACGGACAAGTCTGCGAAGGACAGTTCCGGCGACAAGGCGAAGCCCAAGTCGACGTCTGACAGCAAAACGGGCACGGGCTGACCCGCCGTGATGAAGCGTCTTCGTCGTTACCTCGTTGCTGGCATCCTCGTGTGGCTGCCACTGGGCGTCACGTTTGTTTTGTTACGCTTTCTCGTCGGCGTCATGGATAAAACGCTCAACCTGTTGCCAAAATCTTATCAGCCGGTCGAATGGCTAGGCGTCGCGATTCCGGGGCTTGGTGTCATTCTGACAATCATCGTCTTATTGCTCACGGGCGTCCTTGCAGCGAACTTCGTCGGGCGCAGTGTCGTTGGCGGTTGGGAATCGTTGCTGGAACGTATCCCGGTTGTGCGCTCGATTTATTCGGCGGCAAAGAATTTTACTGAAATTGTATTTTCGGACTCGGGCAACGCATTCAAAAAGGTCTTGCTCGTTGAGTATCCGCGCAAGGGGATTTACACCTTGACCTTCCAGACGGCGACCAGCATGGGTGAGGTGGCGGGGCGCACGGGCGAGGACGTCGTCTGCTGCTTCGTGCCGACCACGCCAAACCCAACGTCAGGATTCTTGATCGTGGTGCCGAAGAAGGATGTCATCGAGCTCGATATGACCGTTGATGCGGCCGCGAAAATGGTGATGTCGCTGGGTGTCGTCGTACCCACGTGGACGAAAGAGCAGACCGCGGAATTGCCATCGAAGACGCCCGAAGAGTGACGGCGACCGTGGTGCTTAGCAACGGAAGTAAAGCGCAGCGCAGCGAGCTCCCGTCAAGCGGGATCGAGACGTAACGGTGATAAGTGCCACGGTCGCCGTTACATACGGTTCAGGTGGGGCGGCGGCTTCCGCAGTTGTATATTCACGATCCACCCCTTACCATTCCGCCTCTTTTTTCAGACGAGTCTCGCGAATTTCATGATGCGCAGCCATTATTGCGGACATATTGATGAATCGCTGATCGGCGAGGAGATCTCGGCCTGTGGCTGGGTGCACCGGCGGCGCGATCACGGTGGCGTGATCTTCATCGATCTGCGCGATCGGGAGGGCTTGCTGCAGATCGTGTTCGATCCGGACCGGCCCGATATATTTGCCGACGCCGAACGAATTCGCGGCGAATATGTTCTGGCGGTCAAGGGCATGGTTCGACGGCGCCCCGAGGGCACAATCAACCCGAACATGAAGACGGGGCAAGTGGAAGTGCTCGCGGTTGAGCTCGATATCCTGAATCGTTCTGAGACACCGCCGTTTCACCATGACGAACTTGCGAACGAAGAGCTGCGTCTCCAGTATCGATACCTTGATCTTCGCCGTGAGCAGATGCTCGGCAATCTGCGTCTACGTCACCGGGTGACGATGGCGATGCGTAACTACCTCGATAACAATGGGTTTATCGATGTTGAGACGCCCATGCTGACGCGCGCGACGCCCGAAGGCGCACGCGACTACATTGTTCCGAGCCGCACGCATGCGGGCAAGTTCTTCGCATTGCCACAGTCGCCGCAGATCTTCAAACAATTGCTAATGATGTCGGGACTGGATCGTTACTATCAGATTGTGCGTTGCTTCCGTGATGAGGATCTGCGTGCCGACAGGCAGCCCGAATTTACGCAGCTCGATGTCGAGATGAGCTTCGTTGATGAGGAAGACGTGATCGGGGCGATGGAAGAACTGATGCGGCATCTTTATAAGCAAGTTCTTGATGTTGAATTGCCATCACCGTTTCCGCGCATGAGCTACGCAGACGCGATGCACGATTACGGCTCCGACAAGCCCGATCTGCGCATCGACCTCAAGCTCGTCGAAGTCGCTGATCTCATGGATTCGGTCGACTTCAAGGTATTCGCCGGACCAGCCAGCGACCCCGAGGGCCGCGTCGCGGCACTGTGTTTGCCGGGTGGCAACAGTCTGACGCGCAAAGAGATCGACGACTATACGGCTTACGTTGCGCGATTCGGTGCAAAGGGCCTTGCCTATATCAAGGTGAATGATGTTGACGCGGGTCGCGACGGCCTGCAATCACCGATACTCAAATTTCTACCCGATGATGCAGTAACTGGGATCTTAAAACGCACGGGCGCGAAATCGGGCGACCTGATCTTCTTTGGCGCGGATAAGGCACGTGTCGTCAACGACGCACTGGGCGCCTTGCGTGTCAAGATCGGTGCGGACTGCAATCTCATTGCCGAGGGCTGGTCGCCGCTTTGGGTCGTCGACTTCCCAATGTTCGAAAAAGACGCTCAGACCAAGCGATGGAATGCGCTGCATCATCCGTTCACGGCGCCATCGGTTGACGATGCCGACGCTCTCGTATCTGATCCCGGCACCGCCCTGTCGCGTGCCTATGACCTGGTGATCAACGGCTCCGAAATCGGCGGCGGCTCGATTCGTATTCACGATCGGGCCATGCAGTCGGCGGTATTCGACCTTCTGGAAATCAGCAAGGAAGAGGCTGAAGAGAAGTTCGGTTTCCTGTTGCGCGCGCTTCAGTATGGATGCCCTCCACACGGTGGCATCGCGTTCGGTCTGGACCGCATCGTTATGCTCATGGCAGGCGCCGACAGTATTCGCGACGTCATCGCATTTCCCAAGACTCAAACTGCAAGCTGTCCTCTGACCAATGCGCCGAGCGAAGTCTCGGCAGAGCAGCTCAAGGAAACCGGCATCCGCCTGCGGACACCGCGTACCGAGTAGGCGCTAGCTCTTTGAGCTCTATCGACACCGTCATTTGCACGCATGGATTCTGGTCGCATGGCGTCGGCATGTACCTGATCAAGCGACGACTCGAGCGGGAGTACGGCATGCGTGCGCTGCTGTTCAGCTACCAGTCCGTTCGTGGAACTCTCGATGAGAATGCCGCTGCACTCGCTGGCTTTATTCATGAGCAGGGACTGACTGGCGTACACATTATCGGGCATAGCCTTGGCGGGGTGGTGGCACTGCGCATGCTCGCCAATGATGCGACCGCCGTACCCGGGCGCGTCGTTTGCCTGGGCTCACCGCTGTGCGGGTCGCGCGCTGCGGACGTCCTGAGCCGGCAAGACTGGGCCGAAGCGATTCTGGGTCGATCGCTGACTGAGGGCGTCATTAACGCAGCGGCAAATGACTGGGCCAGTCATGTCTGCGAGCACCGAGAGATCGGCATCATTGCCGGTACGGTGCCGTTGGGTTTCGGCCAGTTCGTCGCCGACTTCGACGAGCCTAACGATGGCACGATCGCTGTATCCGAAACCCGACTTGAGGGCGCCACTGATCACCTCGTAATGGAAGTCAGCCACAAGGGCATGCTGGTGTCGAATGATGTCACTGATCAAGCGGCTGCGTTTCTCAGGCGCGGTGAATTCCTCAGAGAAAACCTGTAGCAGCCCGCTGTAGGAGCCCGCTGTTGGAGTCCGCCATGCGGGCGATTACCACCATGGCGGGCTCCAACACCGGGCTCTTACAGATCTTTAAGCTTGTAAAGCGCGTCCAGCGCCTCACGCGGCGTCATCGAGTCCGGATCCAGCGCATCGACAGCGTTAACCAGGGCGTCGTCGATTTCCGCAGCTTCGACGGTTAGTGGCAACTGCGCCTGGGGGCTTGCGTCGTGTTCAAGCTGCAAGGCCTCAAGCACTTTCAGGTAGCTCTGCGCACGTCGAATGACTTCTTTGGGCACACCGGCCAATGCCGCGACCTGTAAGCCGTAACTCTGGTTGGCGGGTCCGGGTTTGACGGCATGCAGGAACACGAGTTGCCCGTCGTGTTCGGTCGCATCCAGATGTACGTTGCTGCAACCTGGCAGTTCCTGGACCAGTGCGGTGAGCTCAAAATAGTGTGTCGCGAATAATGTAAATGCTTTAGCCGTATCACCCATGTAATGTGCGGCGGCCCAGGCGAGCGACAGCCCATCGAAGGTGCTTGTGCCGCGGCCGATTTCGTCCATGAGTACCAGGCTCTGTTCGGTCGCATTGTGGAGAATTGTTGCTGTCTCTGTCATTTCGACCATGAAGGTTGAGCGTCCCCCCGCAAGATCATCGGATGCGCCGATACGCGTAAAGATTCTGTCGATCGGGCCGATACGCAGGCTCTCGGCAGGGACGAAACTGCCGATGTGCGCAAGGATGACAATGAGCGCCGTTTGCCGCATGTAGGTCGATTTGCCACCCATATTTGGTCCTGTGATTACGAGCAAACGCTGCCTGGTTCCCAGTGACAGGTCGTTGGCAACAAACGGTGTATCGATGACTTGTTCGACCACGAGGTGTCGTCCGCCTTCGATTTCAATACACGGTGCGTGGGCAATATCGGGCTTTGACAGATTCAAGGAGTCTGCACGCTCGGCGAAGCAGGCCAATACGTCGAGTTCGGCCACGGCAGCCGCGGTCTGTTGCAATTCGGCGAGCACCTCGAGCAGTTGATCAAGGAGTTCTTCGTATAATGTCTTCTCTCGTGCGAGCGCGCGTTCCCTGGCGCTGAGCACCTTGTCTTCAAACTCCTTGAGTTCAGGCGTTATATATCGCTCGGCATTCTTCAGCGTCTGACGGCGAATGTATTCGACCGGTGCTTTGTCAGCCTGGGCCTTGCTGATCTCGATGTAATAACCGTGTACGCGGTTATAGCCGACTTTTAGCGTCGCAATACCCGTACGTTTTTTCTCGCGAGCTTCCAGGTTCAGCAGGTACTGATCGGCGTTGGTGGCAATCGCCCTGAGGTCGTCAAGTTCATCGTCGTAACCGTCGGCGATGACGCCGCCGTCACGAATCAACATTGGCGGTTGGTCGATGACCGCTTTCGACAATAATTCGTGCTGCCGACGGTGCTCGCCAATTCGCTGACTCAAATCGTGTAATTGTGGCGATTCGAGCTCGGCGATCTGTTGTCGAAGATCCGGTAAGCGCGACAGGGCTGCGGCTAATTGACGCAAATCACGCGGCCGTGCTGAGCGCAGCGCCACGCGTGACAGGATTCGCTCGATGTCGCCAACGCCATTGATAAGGGTCTGTACAGTGGCAACGATGCCTTTAATCAGCATCGTTTCGATTGCTTGGTAGCGCCCGCGTAAAACTGCGGTATTGCGTAACGGTCGTTGGATCCAGCGGCGCAGCATGCGCGATCCCATCGGGCTCCGGCAGTGATCCATAACGCCGGCAAGCGTGTGCTCGTGATGACCGCTCAGCGATTTTTCGAGTTCGAGATTGCGCCGCGTCGGGCCGTCCATGATGATGGCATCCTCACGTCGCTCGGCCACGATCGACTGCAGGTGGGGCAGCGACGCTTTCTGCGTATCGTTAACGTATTGCAACAACGCGCCCGCTGCCGCAATGCCGGTCGAACAGTCCTCGCAGCCGAATCCGCTTAGATCGCGAGTCCCGAACTGCGCGCAAAGCAATCGTGTTGCACTGTCCAGTTCAAAGTGCCAGGGCGGTCGTCGCGTAACGCGAACATCTTTCTTGATCGTGTCGCCGAGCGGCTGGTCTTCATCAACGATGAGTTCGGCGGGCCGCAATCGTTCGATTTCGCCGAGTGCTGCGTCAATGTCCGGGACTTCGGTCAACAGGAACCGGCCGCCGGCCAAATCGAGCCAGGCAATGCCGATGCGGTTGCGGTCCGCGAATATCGACGCGACAAGATTGTCGCGTGTTGCAGCGAGCAGGGCTTCGTCGGTGAGCGTGCCGGGCGTAACGATGCGCATGACTTTGCGTTCAACGGGCCCTTTGCTGGTCGCCGGGTCTCCGATCTGCTCACAAATTGCGACCGACTCGCCCTTGCGCACAAGCTTGGCCAGATAGCCCTCGATGGCGTGATACGGGACTCCGGCCATCGGGATTGGATTGCCGCCCGACTTGCCGCGCGATGTCAGCGTGATGTCGAGCAATGCCGCTGCGCGCCTCGCGTCGTCGAAGAAAAGCTCATAAAAGTCACCCATTCGATACAACACGAGCATATCCGGGTACTCAGCCTTGATAGCCAGGTACTGCCGCATCATCGGTGTGTGGACTGGAGTGACTTCTGCTTTCATTTTATGTTGAGATCAGGACTGCTAATCTTATTGAAGAGTGCACCTGTTGGAGCCCGCCATGCGGGCGATTCTTTAGCGATGAAAATACTGCATGTCGAAACCGGGCGCCATCTTTATGGTGGTCCACAGCAGGTGATCTACCTGGTCTCGGCGCTGCTCAAACGTGGTCACGACTGCACGCTCATCTGCCCACCTGAGTCAGGTATCGATGCAGCCGCGCGCGCAGCGCGCATCCCGGTTCGCAACTTATTTTGCGCGGGCGATCTCGATTTGCCGTTCGCGTATCGACTTGCGCAGTACCTGCAGGCATCGAACCCGGACCTGGTGCATTGTCATAGCCGGCGCGGTGCCGACATTCTGGGCGGCATGGCCGCGAGCTTCGCCGATATTCCGGCCGTTGTGTCGCGGCGCGTCGATAATACCGAGATGCGGCTCATGGCTGCGCTTCGATATCGCCCATTCAGAAAAATCATCGCCATCTCCGAGGCGATCGCTGCCGTACTGCGTGAGCGGGGCGTCGATGACGCGCGTATTGAAGTCATACGCAGCGCCGTCGATACGGAAGCAGTCGCGAATCCTGCCGATTGCGATGCTTTTCGCGCCGAATTCGACATACCCGCCGATGCCTTTGTGATTGTTGCAGCGGGTCAGCTCATTCCTCGCAAAGGGCATCGCTACCTGCTTCAAGCCGCCGCCGACCTGCAGCATCATCGGCAACTTCGCGTGATCTTGTTTGGTGAAGGGTATCTGGCGAATCAGTTGCGCTCCCAGGCGGCATCGCTGGGTCTTGGCGACACAGTCCGGTTCGCCGGGTTTCGTGCTGACCTGGATGCATACCTGGGTTGTTTCGATCTGTTCGTGCACCCGGCGCTGGCCGAAGGCCTGGGTGTCGCCGCACTCAAGGCGGCCGCGGCGGGCGTCGCGGTTGTGGGTTTCAACGCCGGCGGCTTGTCGGAGGCTGTCGCTGACGGGGAGACCGGTATTCTGGTTGCCGCGGAGAATGTCGAAGCATTGCGCATTGCGATTGCAACGATGATTGATAATGATGGGCTTCGACAGAAATATGGCGCAGCGGGTCGCAAACGGATGCAAAATGAGTTTTCGATCGATACGATGGTCGATAAGCACCTCGCACTCTACGAGTCTGTATTGAATGGCTGACCACGAAGCGATCAAGGAATTGGCCCAGGCGCTGGTCAGCGAGTTGTCATCGGCGAGCAAGGCCGTAACAACGGCCGAATCCTGCACAGGAGGCTGGATAGCCAAGGCGATTACCGATGTATCCGGCAGTTCCGCATGTTTTGCCTATGGCATCGTCAGCTACAGCAATGGCGCCAAGGAATCACTGCTCGGCGTGCAGAATCAGACGCTTATCGACCACGGCGCGGTTAGCGAAGCTGTTGTCATGGAAATGGCCGAAGCTGCGCTCAATCTAAGCGGGGCCGATATCGGCGTCTCGGTCAGCGGCATCGCCGGTCCGGATGGTGGTAGCGAGGCAAAGCCCGTCGGCACGGTCTGGTTCGCCTGGGCCGTGAGAAAAGGCTCTCGCGTCGATACCGAGGCAATTTGCCAGCATTTTACGGGCGACCGCGATCTTGTGCGTGAACTCGCCGTCGTACACGCGCTGCAAGGCGTGCGGGAGCGTATCGAGTCATGACTGTCAAGGCTCTCTTGATTCGAATATTGGTGCTGGTCCTGGCTATAGCGTTGTCTGCCTGTGAAGATTCATCGTTACCTGCAGAGTCGCGTGAAAAACTGACGCGCGACGAAATGGTGGCGCCCAGCTCGGCGGATCCCGGCCCCATCCTGAACGAGTTTTTCCTGCCGTCCACAGGCGCCACGGATGCGCGGCACGAGTTTGCAGGACAACTGCGCCTCCGTTCATCAGTGATGCGAACAGAACCCGCGGTCATCGAGCCGATCACCATTGCGGGAAAACTGACGCAGCTTTTCCCGGCACTGTCTGTTCGCTTGCTGAGTGACGACGGTCACCTGATCCCGGTAGAACGGGGCATTTTGTTCTCGCCCGACGATGCAAGTTTCTGGCAAATTCAGATCTCGCCAGGCCGGGTGTGGTCGGAGCCCAGCGATGGCGATATGTCGCGGGCGTCATTCCCTTTCATTTTGACGAGCAATATCGAAAACGAAACTTACAATGGTGTGGCCACGTTCCTGTATGACGATACACAGATTTCTCATTTGCGTTACCAGGTCGTGCAGCAACTCACGCCCTATTTTGTGCAAACATGGTTTGTCGCATCGGGACACGTGGCCGCAACATACTCGCCGACAGAAATCGTCAACAGCGACGCCATCATCGAGGATTTCAGGCAGGAGCTGGCGGCACGAATACCCTGGGACCCGTGGGAAAACCTTGAGGCAATGGTCGGCCGGGACGCGTTGAGCGAATTCGATTCATCCATTGAGCCGGACAAGTTTATCGTCAGCGGCCTGGTCACACCGAATGAAGTATTCGTCCGTTTCAGTCCAACGCCATACGGCCCATATCCTTATCCGCAAGCGATGCGGCACGGAATCTGGTCGATCACGAAGTCGGCTGCAGGTCTGATGGCCACGTTGCGCCTGGCGCAGAAGTATGGCGATCAAATATTCGATCTTCGCATCAGGGATCTTCTTGAATTCACGGCGGAGCATGATGGTTGGGACGAGGTCACAATTGAACACCTGGTGAGCATGGCTACCGGAATCGGTGCCGGCAGCGAAAACATCGAGCCGAACCACATTAGCGATGGCTATATTGTCGCTGACCAGGACGCCTACGATGCCTGGTATCTGGCCCCGGGACTCGAGGAAAAACTCCAGTACGTTTTTCGCCAGTCAAACCATCCCTGGGGACCCGGAGAGCATGTCCGTTACCGCGACCGCGACATATTTCTGCTGGCGGCTGCGCTCAGTAGTTTGCTTAAACAAAAAGAAGGCGATGATGCGAATCTCTGGACCATGCTGGTCGACGAGGTATACACGCCGATTGGTATCCGCCACATGCCGGCGAACTTCACCAAAGAACCCGGCGGCGAAGCTGGCATGCCACTTCTGGCCTGGGGCCTGTACATGACCATTGACGATATCGTGAAGCTCTCGCGGTTGATCCAGAATAATGGCGAACACAATGGACAGCAGATCCTGAGTTCTGCGAAACTTGCCGAGGCCCGGTATCTGACGGACGTGCGTGGTTTGCCGACTGGCGCCAGCAACATCTTCGGTGACAAGAGCTACCACATGACTTTCTGGCATGAACCGTATACGACGCCGGCCGGGTCGCACTACTGGATCCCCGAAATGCATGGCTGGGGGGGCAACGTCATTGCCATCATGCCGAACGGCACCACCGGTTTCCGGATCGGCAACGGTGGCTATGCGGAATTTGAACAGATGATCAGAGTGTCGGACAAATTCATGCCTTTCGACAGGGAGCGTATGGAGTAATGGCAAACAAGATCCTGTTTTTTGCTCTATGGCCCGACACTCGGCAACGTGATCGCATGCGCGATTTCATTTCGCCGCTGGCCAAGCTCGTCGAGGGGCGCGCCGTCGATCGTCGTGAATGGCACGTGACGCTCGCCTACATCGGCGAATTTCCCGAAGAGCGTATTGACGAGCTGCTCGCGGCGAAGCAGGACATCACGATGCAACCAATTCGGCTGCGTTTTGACCGTCTCGAATTCTGGCCGCGGCCGAAAATTGCTGCGCTGGTGCCGCCGACGATTCCGCCCGACATGGACCGGCTTGTCGAAAGTCTCAAGGACAAGATCTTTGCCGCTGGCATCGAGTCAGCGCAACGGGTTTACCGTCCGCACGTCACGGTCGTGCGCAATGCCCGGCAGTTCGAAGCGCAGCGATTGGCGCAGTCGGCCATGATCGAGTGGTCGAGCTTCGAACTGATGGAGTCGGTTTCGCAGCGCGGCAGCGTGACTTACCGCCCGATAGTCAAAGACTTCTGAATTGTTCTTCGTGTTTCTTCGCTCAGTGCCCAGATTAGATGCCGTAATACTGTGGTTATGTACAGTTCTTTGTGGAATAATCGACTGTTACTGAATTCACCTACCGGATGGCAATAAACCATGGATGACAACCGCAAAAAAGCACTCGCCGCAGCACTTGGGCAGATTGAAAAACAATTTGGCAAGGGTTCGGTGATGCGCCTTGGTGATAGCAACGCAATCAGGGACATCGAGGTTGTTTCGTCGGGCTCAATCGCGCTCGATGTGGCGCTCGGAATCGGCGGCTTGCCCAGGGGGCGGGTTGTTGAAATCTATGGTCCGGAGGCCTCGGGGAAGACGACACTGGCGCTGCAAGTTATCGCCGAAGCTCAAAAACTCGGTGGTACGGCGGCTTTTGTCGATGCCGAGCATGCGCTCGATCCGAAGTACGCCGGACAGCTTGGCGTCAATGTTGACGAATTGCTCGTTTCCCAGCCCGACACTGGCGAACAGGCGCTGGAAATTACGGACATGTTGGTGCGTTCGAGCGCCATCGACATTATTGTTATCGATTCGGTCGCAGCACTGACGCCGAAGGCCGAGATTGAGGGCGAGATGGGCGATTCGCACATGGGCTTGCAGGCACGCCTGATGTCGCAGGCGCTTAGAAAACTGACGGCCAACATCAATCGCTCGAACACAATGGTGGTCTTCATTAACCAGATTCGCATGAAGATTGGTGTCATGTTTGGCAATCCCGAGACGACGACGGGTGGTAATGCACTTAAGTTCTACGCATCTGTGCGCCTCGACATCCGCCGCATTGGCGCGATCAAGAAAGGTGACGAGATCATCGGCAACCAGACGCGCGTCAAGGTCGTCAAGAACAAGCTCGCGCCACCATTCAAAATAGCCGAATTCGAAATCCTCTACGGCCATGGTATTTCCCGCGAAGGCGAGATCATCGACCTGGGTGTGGAACATGGTCTGATTGACAAGGCGGGTTCGTGGTACAGCTATGGCGATGACCGAATTGGCCAGGGCAAGGAAAATGTGCGTGAGTTTCTGAAGACGCATCCTGAGATCGCAGCGGAAATCGAGCAAAAAATTCGTGCGAAGCTCCTGCCGGATACCGTCGAAAAACCGGCCAGTGAAACGGAGGCGGCGGTCGCGCAGGAAGCGTAACCAAGCCGCTGTAGGAGTCTGGCAGCTGGAATGCGGGCGATGACCACGGTGTCTGAAAAATTCTGCGATCCCGCCAAGGCCCGAAAAAAGGCGATGGACTACCTGGCTCGACGCGAGCACGGTCGGGTCGAGCTCTTAGACAAAGTCACCGCGGCCGGTTTTGGCGCTGACGTCGCAGAAAATGCGATCGTGAAGCTCACCGAGGAGGGCTTGCAAAGCGATCGACGTTTCGTCGAGGCATTTATCCGCTCACGAATCGATCAGGGCAAAGGGCCGACGAGAATTCGCGCGGATCTCGAGCAGCGTGGCATTGTCGAGAACCTGATCGACAACGGTCTGACCGATGTGCAGCAGAACTGGCACGATCTTGCGCGTGGAGTCCGGCAGAAAAAGTTTGGTGCGGGCCGGCCCGCCGATTTCGAGACAAAAGCCCGGCAGATGCGGTTTCTTCAGTACCGCGGGTTCGAGCCCGATCACATTCAGGCTGCAGTTTCCGCATTCGAGGAATAACGCTTAGAATCCCCCGATGAAGTCCATGACGAGCAATGAATTGCGCCAGGCGTTCCTGGATTACTTTCGCGACCGCGACCACGAGGTCGTTGCGAGCTCGCCGTTGGTGCCCGGGAACGATCCGACGCTGCTGTTCACGAACGCTGGAATGGTGCAGTTCAAGGACGTATTCCTGGGTCGCGACAAACGCGACTATCAGCGTGCGGTAACCTCGCAGCGTTGCGTCCGAGCGGGCGGCAAGCACAATGACCTGGAAAATGTCGGCTATACGACACGCCACCATACGTTTTTCGAAATGCTCGGTAATTTCAGCTTCGGCGACTACTTCAAGCGCGACGCCATTAAGTACGCTTGGGAATTTCTGACGGAGACACTTGGGCTCCCGCCTGAAAATCTCTGGATCACCGTTTTTGATGAAGACGACGATGCCGCCGACATCTGGCTCAATGAAATCGGGATTGATTCCGGCCGCTTTTCACGCATGGGTAAAAAGGACAATTATTGGGCGATGGGCGACACCGGGCCCTGTGGGCCGTGCAGCGAGATCTTTTACGATCACGGCCCCGAGGTCGCAGGTGGGCCGCCGGGTTCGCCGGACGAAGAGGGCGACCGTTTCGTCGAGATCTGGAATCTGGTGTTCATGCAGTTCGACCGCTCGGCTGACGGTGAAATGGTGCCACTGCCGAAGCCGTCGGTTGACACCGGCATGGGCCTCGAGCGCATTGCTGCCGTGATGCAGGGTGTGCACAGCAATTATGACATCGATCTGTTTACAAACCTGATCAGCGCTGTCGCGAAAACCTTGGGCGTCAAGAACGATGGTTCGAGTTCGCTCAACGTGATTGCAGATCACATTCGAGCCTGCTCATTTCTGATCGCCGACGGTGTGCTGCCGGGCAACGAGGGCAGGGGCTATGTGCTGCGGCGCATTATTCGTCGCGCAGTTCGCCATGGCAAGAAGCTGGGCACGAACGATCTGTTCTTCCACAAACTTGTCGCGCCGCTGGCCAGGGAAATGGGTGATGCATATCCCGAGCTCGTGCAAGCACAGGCACATGTCGAAAAAGTGCTCAAGAAAGAAGAACAGCGTTTTGCCGAAACGCTGGACCAGGGCATGGACATTCTCGAGGTTGCGATTGCCAAACTTGATGGCAAGGAAATTCCTGGCGATGTAGTCTTCAAGCTTTATGACACCTTCGGCTTTCCGGTTGATTTGACTGCCGATATTGCGCGCGAGCGTGGGCTGACGATAGATCAAAGTGGATTCGAAGTAGCAATGACAGGGCAACGTGATCGTGCGCGGGCTGCAAGCAAATTCAGTGCCGTTGGTGATG
>JACZSM010000104.1 GCA_022574185.1 Pseudomonadota bacterium | reverse complement strand
CCCGATAATCTCGATTAGTCAGGGCCAACGCAGCCAGCCATTTCTGGTTCGGCTGCCGCCAGATCGTGCCGTCCACACCCGGGGTGTGGCGGCCACGATTTCGTGTCACTCGTCTTACCGCCAAAAGCTTGGCAGAGTGAGAGTGGGTCAGGAGCCGTTGCAAGGCTTTCACTTTGCCCCAGCGCCCTTCCCGGACTGCCTTTGGCAATACGAACCTGAAGTCGGCGTACGTGACTCTCTGTGGCTTTCCAATCAACGGAATTCCAGAGAGTTGTCGCTGAGGATGCACCGCCCGAGAGCGTCATTTGCCTTTCCGCATGCTGCCGATTCCTCAAGTGATCTTGCCATCAAGGACCCGTCGGACGTGGGCTCCTCTTTCGAGGTGGGTAACCTTCAAACCCCTATGCCAACCGTTACAGCTCACCCTTCGCTTCTTCCGACATCCTATGCCTGCACGGCCATCAGACTCCCTCACGGGAGACTTACCTTGCGGAACCGTACAGGGTTTCCACGTTCCACTTTCATGACAAATAGTGGCTTAGGTCTCTCCTTTACACCGGTGACCCGTCGCCCACGATACCCGAACTGTGAGAGGGTATTCCTGGTCACTCAGAAGTGGACCCCGAAATCGTCACCGTCCATCCAGACAGCTCCGTGATGCCTGCCGCTAAACAACGGCAATTTGATCGTCTTGCCGTCGATGTTGAAACTGAACCCGTCGGCCTCACGAGTTATCAGGATGGTCCGCCTGGACTCGTCAACGATGGAACGGTTTTCGCCCTCTTGCATGGCGTGCAGGTCAAAACCAAGATCGTCGCTGTTCAACTTGAAGTGCATTGCACGATCACCGTCACCATCAATCACGGCGATGGCTATTTCGGTTTTTACATCTTGCCCGGCGAGCGCGGCTGCTGCCAGGCCGAGAGTAGCGACTAAAAATACGATATTTGTCGATTTCATAACGGAATTTCCCCGTGTTTTGGTGGGTAACGAATCGTTGATGCGCGACAGGCCCGGATGGTCGCAGCGGCTTGCTGGAGTTACAGCTCGAATCAGTCAGGAGGGGCCCGGAGTGCCGGACGTGAGGTCAATCATCGACCGGAGCAGGGCTCCCTGCAGGCCTCCAGCCAAAAAAAAACGGCGGCCCGAAGGCCGCCGAAATAATTTCGTGAACAAGCTCGATACTTAGAACGTGAATTTCAGGTTGACCATGACAGTCCGTCCCATCGTATCAAACAATTGCGCAAACGTATTGCCGGTACCGGCCGCTGTCCTAACGGTAGCGTTGCCCATGATGACTGGATCTTCGTCCAATACATTCCTTACCAGCAGCGAGATTCGAGCAAAATTCTCGTATTCGAAGCCGAACGTTAGATCAAAGTAATCTTGCGCGCCGACGCTTTGAAATGCCGGAAATAACGAATCGATTTCACTTTCCTGAGCGACCATGTCGCCGAGATGGCGCCATAACAGCGACGCATCGAACTGGTCACGAAACCAGCTAACGCGAAGAGTAGAGCGGAATTCCGGGAGCGGGTCACAGGAAGTGCCGTATTTACCTTTACAGTCAACTACCACCGACGTCGATGTTGTCTGGAACTTATTAGTCAAGTATTTGTGCGCGGTATACGCCACTCTAAACTCACCGATATTGCCCGCATCGAAACCGGTGTTCACCACGAAATCAATGCCCTCTGCCTCGAAGGCTACAAAATTCTGGATGAATGCCGGCACGCCCGTCGCGGTCTCGCCGAATGAACCGCCGATTCTAACGATGCCGTCGCAAGTCACTGGATCGCCAAGAATATAACAAAGATCCAGCGCTTCCTGCCCGGTCGGACTATCGATGTAATCGTCAATCGTAATGTCATAGTAATCGAGCGAGATGGTTGTTGCTGTTAGAAAATCGAAAATCTCCGTTTCCCAGACGAAACCCAATGTGGTAGTGCTCGCCTCTTCCGGTGTCGGTAAAGCGGTCGGGTTTGTGCCTTGAAATACATTGATCTGCCCTGAGATGATATCGGCCACCGTGCCGACCTGGCTAGGTAGCATGCCCGTGCCCGCACTTACACACAGGTTGAACAAAGCGCTGCCCGGAGCCGGTGGGACATGGCCCGTCGGGCCAATCGAGCACGGATCAAGTGTTGCATTGTCCAATCCAGTCGTGAGAGGACGGAACAACTCGCCAACATTCGCGACGCGCACAGCTTGCTGCTCCATGGCCCGGAAGCGGAAGCCCGGAATGATTTCCCAGCTGATTCCCGCTTTCCACGACTCGGTGGTGCCTTGCACGCTGTAGTCCGCGCCGCGGAATCCGAGTTCGATGCCCAGGTTTTCGAAACCAGTCCTACCCTGTACGATCGGCAGGATTGCTTCAATGAAAAATTCGTCCGAATCGTATGCGCCGTTGATCGGCAGACGGTTGCCGCCGGCACCGCCCTGACAACTGGCTGGCGCTAGTTTCAGACACTCGTCCGGAGACGAACTCGCTGTCAGTTCACTATGTTCGAAGCCGAATGCAATGGAAAGACCGTCATCCGCCGACGGAATTCTGATTGCATCAAGAGTCCCGGACAGTGATCCACCATAAATCGTTTGCGTGGCTACCCGCAGGTCACTGGCAATCGCGATGAAGAATCCATCGTCGCGTTGCTGTTCCGTGATCGATCCCGCCGGTCCAAATATATTGATCGGCGTACACGGAAAGTCTGTCACGACTCCCTGCGCACTGAGGCACTCGGTCGCACTGACCGTATTGATGCCAAGCTGAAGGTTGGTCAGGTTGGTAAAGCCATCGCGGGTTTCCACGAAATCGGACTCACCGCGCTGGTACGATAGGTCGTAGTCCCAGCCCTCCATAGCCCCTGGCAGACTACCGCGAACACCTATCACATACTGATTATAGTCGGTGTTGAATGCTCCCGTTCGTGCGCCGAGTTCAATCGTACGACGACGGGCGGTCGATGTGAACGTGTCGGAGTTGTCGAATACTCCGTCGCCGTTGATGTCGTTAATACCGACACCATTAAAGCCCAGCGGGTCAGCAAGTATCGCCGCCTGCAAAGCGGCTAACTCGTCCAGCTCATCCTGCGTGGGCATCGGCAGGCCCTGAATATCACCTATCCTGGTGTTCGTGGTAGTCACGAACGTCGCCGCTGCCGTGTTCAAGTCAGTGAGGATCGTCGTGCGCGTTGCGGCATTAAAGAACGGGTTCATGATCGGAATCTCGAAAGCCGTCCCGAATGTGCCCGATGGGGCTATCCGGAAATTCGATGTGTTATTCGAGAATGTGGCCCGAGCGTAGAACTCGACATTGTCGTTATAGTTATATGACGCAATCGTCGTCGCTTGCCAACGTTCTTGCGGTGTTTGATAGTAGTTGAAAGGGTTGAAATTGAATCGGGCACACTGTCCGAGAATGAGGTCGCCGTTGTCGCGAAACTGGTATGAGTTACCGCTACGAAGATTGAGTGTCACCGGGATCGCAGTCGTCGAGCCAACACCCGATGAATGCGCGGTCGTGAACGACGTGTTGCCTGAACACTCTGGCGCTGGTTCGGGAGGCGGCGCCCCCAGGCCGGAACCGGTCGACGACGAAACACCGAACAATCCAAATTGTCTGTTCTCGAGCAGAATGGCGCCTCGAGAGGTGCGGCCACCGCCGATTACGATGTGGCCGCGATCGCCGTCAAAACTTCCGCCGAACAACGCGTGTATGCTTGTGGTGTCTTCACCACCGCCATTGGTCGCTTGACCTGAGTCGGTATCTGAGTAGCCGATGTCAAGCTCAAAGCCTTCAAAGTCATCGCGCAGTATGAAGTTTATTGCGCCGGACATCGCATCCGATCCATAGACCGCTGATGCGCCCCCCGTGCCCATGTCAACGCGCTTAAGCATATTGACGGGAATGACATCGGTCGTAACGATGCCGTTAAGGTCGTAAGGCGCCAGCCGCTTGCCGTCGATCAAAATCAGCGAACGTCCCGTCCCAAGGCCTCGCAGGTCAATTGTCGCCTGGCCGGACGTGCCATTGTTCCTGTTTTCGCCGTCGCCCGGGATCGTGATAGGCAGGTCGCGAAAAATGCGTTCAA
>JACZSM010000053.1 GCA_022574185.1 Pseudomonadota bacterium | reverse complement strand
CTCCGGATTTCGTCTGGCAGAGCGTCGCCGATCTACCCGCTTCGCTAGGCCTCACGTGAGCAATCTTGCCGGTCACCTTGCGCTGAATCCTAACCGATTTGCTGATGAAGTAGCCCTTATCGGCGAACTCGAGACCTACACCTACCGCGATTTTTCGGAAGTCGTCGCTCGCGTTGCCGGAGGACTTCGGTCGCTTGGGATCGACGAAGGAGACAGAGTCGCGTATCAGGTGTCCAACGGCCCGGTTGTTACGATTCTCTTTACAGCCATACTGGCAGCAGGCGCCGTAGCTGTCCCGCTCAGCCCCTTGCTTTCGAAAACCGAGACCGAGCGTATCATCGCTCGAGTCGAGCCCCGGAAATTCCTGGGAGAACGTTCGGAGTTCGGACCGCATATACAAATTACGGATCCGGAAGCCGTTAGCCTGTTGCCGCAAGATGAGCAAGGCAAACTAACGACACCTGTCGGACGATGCGGGTGTGATCCCGCCGTCGTGTTTTTTACATCAGGAACGACTGGAGAGCCTAAAGGGATCATTCTGAGCCACGAGAATCTTCGGTCAAACGCAGAGTGGGTGGCCACCAGGAGTGTAGCTCCGGATACGTGGGGACCAGGAATGGTAACGGCCGCGGTTCTCCCGCTGTCCCACAGTTTTGCCATGACGTGCATGCAAAATGCTGCCCTCTTTTCGGGCGCCGCCGTATCCTATCAGGCTCGGTTCGATGCTAAGAAACTTCTGCACAGAATCCGCAAAATTGGAATTACGACCCTAGCGTTGGTGCCTACCGCCGCTAAAACCCTGCTCGAAGCGTGGCGAAATGCACCGGGCCCGGTGCCTTTGACCTATTTTCTCGTCGGCGGGGCGCCTATCCCGTCGGATCTCGCCGAGGATCTGGAGGGTTCCATGGATCTTGTCGTTCTGGAAGGATACGGACTTACGGAGACGTCCCCGGTCTGTGCATTTCGCACTCCAGAAACGCCCAGGAAGTCAGGCAGCGTAGGCAGAGCGGCGGGATTTGCCCGGCTGGCGATTCTCCTGGATAACGATCTGATTTCGGAGATGGGTGAAGGTGAACTGCTTGTGTCAGGTCCAGGCGTCATGTCGGGATATCTGGATCAGCCAGAGCAGGACTCAGAGGATTCTGCATTCATGGAAGAGTGGTTCCGTACGGGAGACATCGTCAGGATAGATAAGGACGGCGATGTCGTCGTCGTCGATCGCAAGAAGGATTTGATCATTCGAAACGGTTATAATATTTCTCCCGTCGAAATCGAGCGGGCATTAATGGACATCCCGGGAGTGATCGATGCCGGCGTAGTTGGCGTTCCAGACACTGAGGTGGGCGAGGAAATCGTGGCGTATGTTGTCGTATCCGGAGAGGACATCGACAAGGATTATCTGACAATTTCGTGCGCGACCACCCTGGCTCTCTACAAGCGTCCCCGCGCGTTCAAGGTGGTCACGTCGATACCACGGGGAACGAAGGGTCAGGTCCTGCGTGATCGGCTACTTGCAGAATCTTGACATAAGGTATTGATGCATAATATATTACAGACTGTCAGCAGTTGGATTGGTGATTCAGAGGAGAAGAGATGGCGCATGACAGTTCACACGGAGGCAGGTTTGAAAATCGATGAAGAGATCCGCGAGAATGTAGCAGTCTTGAGTGTCTCGGGCGCCCTGATGAGCGGCCCTGAGGTTTCGGAATTCCACGAGCATATTAAAAGACTCGTGAAGGACGGCATCGTCAACGTTGTCGCTGATTTCAAAAAAGTAAAGTGGTTTGGCAGCTCTATGTTGGGCGTCATGACTGCAAGTCTGACGACGCTCAGGAACGAAGGTGGTGATCTAAGACTAACCGGCATCACCAAGAAAATCGAGAGCATTCTGATGGTTACGCAACTGGCGTCCATCTTTCGTACGATTGATAGTGTTGATCGGGCAGTGGCAAGTTTCAAGACACAGCCCCCCGATCCCAAGCAGCCCGAGTAGAAGCAACGGGCACGCGCATACGCTCGCCACCTCTTGGGAATACGCCAAGAGGTGGCCTTTTTAATCCGACCGAATTCACAGCTCACCGGGCAACCTTTTGACTGACTCTGAGATCATCAGCTATTGGGCTGACCAGCCCGCTCCTTTGCTCGGTATTCTTCACGCCTTCCACGATCGCGATGGGAGATTGACGGATGCCGCGATTCGTACGATCGCGTCCGCACTTCGAATTCCTGTTGCCGACCTCTACGGAACCGTCACTTTCTACCATCATATTTCTCGAGGCGATGTTACGCGGGACACCCCCAGGGTGTGCGTGGGACCCGTCTGCTCCCAGCGAGGCTCAGAACAAATCCTCGCGGATTTGGCGGGAGATGGAGCTATCCCCATGGCCTGCCCGGGAAGATGCGACGACCCTGTACCCGTCATTCGGGGTGACCGGGTTGAGATTGTCGCCGACGGTGTCGTGCACGACCGAGTATCCTCTCTCCCTCCGATCAACCCGGTCGCCAGTGAGGAGTGTGTACTTGCCCACATCCGAGTACCAGGTAGATCAGGGATATCGGGATACGAGAAAACCGGAGGCTATGCAGGGCTGAGGAAGGCCGTTGAGATCGGTCCGGAAGCTGTCATCCATGAGTTAACGGAAGCACGTCTTACCGGTCGAGGAGGGGCCGGATTCCCGACGGGAAGAAAGTGGCAGGCTGTAAGAGATGCCGTAGGGGAACCCAAATCGGTTGTCTGTAATGCGGATGAGGGTGAACCTGGATGCTTTCAGGATCGCGTCATCCTCGATCATGATCCCCACGCCCTGATCGCGTCCGCGATTCATGCGCTGTAAAAATTGATTGTTACTTTTGCAGTGAGTCGCCGGTAACGGCGAAATGGTTCAAACCTCCGGTGTTAGTACTCCGTCAATATCACCTTGACGGAGTACTAGAACGCTATGTGCAGCTCCGCGAAGAGCTGCTCCCTGTTCTGGGCGGGATTTTGCGGAATTCCGCGATACCGCCGGTAGCCCAGGCGCGTTTGAAAAAACTGCAACGGGAAGTATTCCCAGACGACGCTTAGGCGGTTTCGCTCATTTTCGGACACGTTTGAATCAGGGTCAAAGAATTCGAAGGTCAGTTTTAGATTATGACCCTTTTTGAACCTGTAGTTAGCCTCAATCAGGCTCGCCCACAGCTTGCGGCGACCCGTGGAAGTGCCATCGTCGATGATCAAATCCAGCTCGGCGAGCCAGGAAACCGGGCCCGTTCGCATTCCGGCGAAAACGCCCTGCATTTGCCGATCACCGAATTTCGAATCATTGAAATTGTAGCTGCCGCCGACGCGCCATTTCGATGTCACATGGCTTACGCGCAAGCTGTATTGCTTGCCTGAATCAACTTCAGGACCGCCCGCCGTACCGCGAGTCACCGCCAATTGCGCGGACCAGGCGCCGCCCTCGAAGGCTACTTCCCAGCCGCTATCGGGTGTGTTGAAATTGATCCCTGTGACCTGGCGAATGAACGCGCTATCGTCTTGCAGGCGCAAGCCGAATGGCAGGAAAAATTCGCCCGCCTTGATCGTCCAGCGGCCTTCGTCCAATGACAGGCGTGCATAGGCTTCGCGCACTATTGGATCGTCGGGCCCAAGCTTTGCGTCCACATGCAGTGTCAGGTACTGCGGCAATGGGCGCAGCTCCACATAGGCCAGGAATTCGTCCAGTTCCGTGGCAGATGCAGATCCCTGCCCTGGCACATCCAGTTGGTTCCAGCCGCCACGAATGTCGCCACCGACCGCAAGATAGCGACCGATGTCCCCGGTCCAGGATTTGCCGAAGTCCAGTGTGTGCGCGGGTAATTCCAACGTTGCATAAGCATTGCCGTAGGCCGTGCGTTTGCCACCACCCGAACTCGACGTATGGCAGACCATGCATTTCAGGCCCTTTTGCACGGCGATGTAGGGCTCTGCCATGACGGCCTGGCCCAGCAGCGCATGGGCGAGCATGAGCAATGTCGCCGATCGCAGAGCGAATCCTGCGAGGGCGTTCATGGTTGCAGGCCCGCAACTTCAAACTCGGCCACGGTGTCGCCATCGAGTGCCATGCCGCTGACACTCAGAATCATGCTGCTACCAGAACCACGCAGCGTGACCCGGTAGCGATCAGCAATCACGGTCACGCCGGCCAGATCCATGATGGCCAGCCTGGCGTTGATGCTCGACCGCGACACCGATGCCGGAGCTATCACTTGCTCGTTGCCATCATCAAAGTGGCCGTCGCCACCGGACCGCAGCAGCACAAATGTCATCGTATGAATGGTTGACGCATCGATATCCTGATCGAATGCGACGACAATCTGCGCAAGCGACTTGCCGCTCGCGATGTCCGGCATCAGACTCAGTGAGACGATGACCGGCGGCGAGTCGGATGGTCCTGCCGCAATGGGCATTGCGCCGTCAGTGATCCACTGGCGAACGAAATCGATCGTGGCTTGTGGAATCGCAGGCCCGCCGAAGGGCATTTGCGCGCCGACCGATGCGGTGCCTTCGAGTTTATGAATAAGGTAACTGCGGTCAGGATCACCCGGCGCCACCCGCAACAAGGATCCAACCTCAGTGCTGCGCATACCGACCAGGCTCGTATAGCTATTGGCGCTATCGAGCCGTAATCCCTGCGGCGCGGTTGCGCCCGAATGGCACACAATGCAAGAAGGGTTGAATACGTTCGCCTGGATTGACTCCAGCGTTGCAGCGAGTGGTAAATCGCCGCCTTCGCTCAGGGGCCGGCCGCTGATATCCAGACCGTCGCCATTGCCCGCCGAACAAGCGGCGACGATGGAGAAAAGCAGCGATGACAGCAGCAACCCAGCACGATGCCCGTTGCTTGAGCGATGGCTTCTTAGACTACTCATTCTGGCAACGGATACCCTCTTGGTCTGACGTGATTGTCGTGTAAGTCGTCGCAATCACTGCAATGGTTCAATGGCCACGCACAGGTTTGAGCGACGCCGAAATCGGCGTTTTCGCCAAATTGAACCTTTACGCCGTCTGCGGAGACCTATAATAGAAGAGTTCAATCCACGGTCATCAATTTTATGACAAATGCGTCAAACGCCAATGATCTTGCATTACTTTATCGTGTTGGTCGCGGCGATCGTGGTGCTTTTTCTGAACTATACCGGCTCTATCAACCACGCCTGTACGGATATCTTCGCCGTCTGCTGCCAGATCCGACGACGGTAGAGGAAGTCCTGGACGACGTCATGCTTGTTGTCTGGAAAGACGCCCGAAAATTTCGTGGCCAGTCGGCAATGTCGACCTGGATATTCGGCATCGCTTATCGCAAAGCGATGACAGCATTACGATCGGAAATACGCTACCAGGCGCCTTTGGATCGCAGCACCGATGCCAATGCAATCGCCGATAAAACTTCGCCGGACATCGACTGGATCCGGGCGGCACTGGTGCACCTGAGTCCCGATCACCGGCAGGTCGTTGAGCTTACTTATTTCAGCGGCTTTTCCTATGCCGAGATCGCAGCAATCGCGAGTTGCCCGATCAATACCGTAAAGACCCGCATGTTTCATGCGCGGCGCCGACTCAAGGTCCTGCTGCCAGCGCTCGCAGGGCAAGCCAGGGAGCATGATCGTGAACGCGCGTAAACTCATGCCACACGAGGAAGCCATTGAGTTGCTGCCGTGGCTAATCAATGATTCCCTGAGTGGCGATGAGCGCGATACGGTGCTTGACCACGCCCGATCTTGCGTCATATGCCGGCGCGAAACGAAAGCACTCGAGAATCTTCGCGATTCCGTCAAACGCGTGATCAGCCCCGCACCAATTCCGGCACCCGACATGCGTAACATCAATGCCCGCATCGATGCATTGATACACAGGCAGAATTTGGGTCGACGATGGCTATCGTGGATCGCCGAGTTCTGCGTCAGTCCGTGGCGGATCGCATTCGTCGCGCAAACCGTGCTGCTGGTCGTTTTGGGTACAGCAGTGCTGTGGCCGACAACGCGTAACGCGGAATTCACCACGCTGACACAGTCACAGGACCTCGCCGATGGCCACTATCTTCGCGTCGTGTTTAGCCCGGACCTGACTCACGCCAGGCTCGGAGTGCTATTGGATGATCTGGGGCTGGCGATCGTGGACGGCCCATCAGAACGCGGCGTCTATACGCTCGCTACGCAAAACTCGATGACGGTTGCCGAACGCGACATTGCGCTGACGCACTTATCGAATCATCGCAGTGTCCTTTTCGCGCAACCGGTGGATTTGGGAGCAGCACCATGAAGCCTGGATCTGCCATCGTGATGCTCTGCATGTTCGCATTCTCGCCCGCATCGAATGCCGATGCCGACGCTGCGAATGAGGCGGCCATGACCAGGATATTGGTCACATTCGCAGATCCTGGCATGTCGAGTGCCAACCGGGCCGGGCCGGCACGGCCCGGGTATCGGCGTCGGTCATCGTCTTATCTCGCATCGGTGGGTGTAAAACGCGCGGCAAGGCGAATTGCCAGGGATTTCAATCTCGTCACTCTCGATGAATGGCCGATCATCCCACTCAAAGTCTATTGCCTCGTCTATGGCGTATACGATGATGTGGAAGTTACGCAGCTGCTCGCGCAATTGAATGCGCGGCCAGAGGTTGAGTCGGCGCAACGGATGCACGAATTTGAGGTATCCGAGACTGTTGCCAGGACCAGGGCCGATCCTTATCTGAATCTGCAGCATAATCTCGACACGCTCGAATTACGCCAGGCGCACGTCTGGTCGCGCGGTGACGGCACGAACGTTACGATTATCGACACAGGGGCGGACATCGATCATCCCGAACTAAGGACGCAGATCTCCAGTTATCACAATTTCGTCGATGATGGGGCTGGTGATTTTTCCGCCGACGCGCATGGCACTGCAGTGGCAGGTGTCATTGGTGCGGCTGCCAACAACGGTATCGGCATGATTGGCGTTGCACCCGCGACACGATTATCGGTGTTAAAGGCATGCTGGTATGCGACGGCAGGATCGCGCGCCTCGTGCGACAGCTTTACGCTGGCCAAGGCCTTGAGTCATGCCATCGAGTCCGATACCGACATCATCAATCTGAGCCTGGGCGGACCGTCGGATGCGCTGCTCTCGCGACTGGTAACAGCGGCGCTTGAGCGTGGCATTGTCGTCGTTGTGGCGGCGCCAAACAAAATACAGGCGGGATTTCCAGCTGACGTCCCTGGCGTCATCGTCGTCGGATCCGATGAGCATACCGGTGCACTGGTGCAGTTCCTCATTATCGCACCGGGCGATGACATTCTCGTGCCGGTGCCTCGCGGTGGTTACGACTACGCATCCGGAAGTTCACTTTCAGCAGCGCAGGTGTCCGGTATCGTTGCCTTGCTGGTGGCGAGCCGACCCGGGTTGACCAGCGACGAAGTGAGCAGTTTGCTTCTTGACAGCCGCCCGACCATCGGTGAATCCGTCAATGCATGCCGTGCCCTCGCGCAACTACTGCAGCGATCCGGATGCCGCGGCAGCGAAGCGGTATCGCTGTCTCTATAGCGGCATTCAAAATGCCGCGGAAATGCTGACCACGAGTTGCGGTCCGGCGGCAAACGAAGCCGCGAAGCCACGCAGCGGTTCATTGTCATACCAGCGCAGGTCCAGGACCACGCGGGAAAACCTTGCCGATGCGCCGACATCCCAATGCAGGTACCTGGATATGCCAACAGACGAGAGATCGTTGCGGCCGAGCGCGGCGCTGATCACCCAGACATTGGCGACAGACCAGTCGGACCGCAGCTCCCAATGACGCGTAATCCTGTCCAGCCCATAATAATTATTCGTGTAGCCGAACTCGATCGAGTAACGCTCGCGCCAGCTCGCCATGAGCAGCACTTCGTCGTAATCGTAGCTGTGTGCGCCAATCTGTCCCGGGTACGTGTAGCGCAATACCGTCAACGTCGCCGCTAGCTGCGCCTTGGATTCGTAGTGGTAACCCAGATAGAAATCCAGCTCGATGTCACGTTCGCTCGTCGCACTGCGGAGGTCAATCGTACTTGTCCAGGCACCGACGAACATTCCTGATTCGAATGCATAATCCAGTCCGAACTGAATTGCCGGATTGCCGTCGGATTGATTAAGGCCTCGGTAAATGTATTCGCTGGTGAGCGACACAATGCCGGTCAGGTCCGACGCAACCGATGCCGGCGGACAGAAAAGACCGCTGCAAAAAACTATTCCGCACAGAGCGATTCGTCGGCGAGTACAATTTTGCTGTGACACTCGCATCGTGCAAGCATATCACCCAGAACTATCAGGCCGGTTCGGCTTCCGCATAGCGAATAGTTTCGCTTGACTGAATAACACCAATCAACCGAAATCCATGCCAGAGTATGATCCAGAATCCGACCATCATTGCCACGCCCGACACCGCGAACACCAGCAGATACGGTCGAATGATCAACATCATTTCCTGAAACGATGCGCCCGCATAGGCGCCCTTGCCGATGCCGGCCAGGATCAATGCTACAAAAAACACAGCCAAAGAAATATTCGCGGTCCAGAAACCGAACCTGATCTGCCGCGAGCAACCCGCATGAACCTCCAGCGGCAACTCCTCGCGAATCACGTAGAAAATCGATGCCAGTAATACCATCGTGTTGATGCCAATGGTGCTACCCATCGCATGAGCCACGGTGATGTGCGTGCCATGTGTGAAAAGATTGAGTGCCGGCACTGAAATGACGAGCGCCAGACCAAGGTTGACGAATATCCAGATGTCAGCAGCGATGAGGAATCGGTAGGCATTGCAGTAAGCATTCTTTTGCCATTCGGTGAGCGATGAGCGCCAGTCCCAGATTATCTTGCCGAAAATAAACAGCTCGGTCATGCTGACGATATAAGCGAAGCTTCGAATCCAGGGTTCCGAGGGCACGATATACGTGTGGTGCGCCCAGCCGAACATCAGGTTGAAAAGTCCAAGGAAATAAAGGCTGAAAGCGAGCTTCGAGCGTGCCAGTTTGCCGTCACCGCTGATGCGTGTCGCGATATACAACGCCGTGCCATACACCAACATGTTCCACGAACCAGTCAGCGCGCCGTATGACTTCCACTGCACCATGATTTCGCGAATCATCGTGTCGCGGAAATACGGGATCAGCCATAGGTGCGCTTCGACATAGGTGATGAAAAAGAAAACAATCCCTGTGCCCCACATCCAGTAATACACGGGCCAGGGTTCCGTTTCCTGTCGTAGCGTCTTGAAGTAATTGACACCGAACAAAATCCAGGTCAGGAAGATCGGAATGCTAAGCACAGGTGGAAATGCAAAGTACTCGCGGCCGCCGAATTGTCCGGAGAGATAACACGCGATTATTACGAGCCCAGTGACAGTGAAGATCACAAAATGCCAGTTAGCCGCTCGTTCGGACCAGAGGCCGAATCGACATTGCCGCGGTAAATAGAAATAAATGCCGCCAATCGCTATCAGGAAAATCCATGACACGACCAGCGATACGTGCAGCGGTCGCGTTTTCGTGAACAACAGCTCACGCAGAAAATCGGGAAACAAAAACTGGAATCCGCCAATGACACCGAAAAACATTCCGGCGGCCAATGCCAGCATGCCGAGGCGCATGAATCTTAAGCCCGCAACCGATGATCTTGCGGCCATCATTGTGGGTCATCCTCTTGTGCAACGAATCCATACCATTGCACCTCATAGTTCTCTGCCGGGTAGGTTCCGGTCTTGTCGACGAATGCCAGGTACGCGACAACTGCGTCGATCTCGTCCTCGGCGAGCCCGAGGTTCGGCATCGTGGCCGTGCCGGCGGTAATGAATGCACGCGCGTATGCATCACCACGCTTGGAAATGACATTGGTCAGATCCGGGCCCATGTATCCGCCCAAACCATAGAACTGATGGCAGGCCACACAATTGTAGTCCTGGTAAACCTGCGCCCCGGCACGTTCATTGTCATTCATTGGCGCGAGGTGTTCCGCTGCAGTGCCCGATGTATAGACGAAGGCCGTATAGACCACGAACGCAACGCCAAGCATGCCAAGAATTACTCTGTTGTTGATACCGGGTGCCATAACGGGTTCGCGCAATAAAGCCCTATGGTTACCAGTGTAACGAAACCGGCATGAAACAGGTTCCCAATTATCCCGAAAATATGACTAATTTTAGAATATCTTTCCATTATTTGTGATATTTATCGAATTTTATTCTATAATAATGACACTATTTCGATCAGGAATCCTGAACCATGGACCGTGTGGACAAGGCGCTACTCGAGGCACTGCAGGACGACGCGACACTGACCGTGGCCGAACTCTCAGAGCATGTTGGCCTGTCGAAGTCAGCGTGCTGGCGACGCGTACAAAACCTCGAGGACGACGGCATCATCGGCGCGCGCGTCACATTATTGAACCAGGAAAAGCTCGGGCTGAACCTGACCGTGTATTCGGCGATTCGGACGCATGAGCACACAGCCGAGTGGTTCGAAGGCTTCCACAAAATGGTCATGGCGATGGAAAACGTCATGGAAGTGCATCGATTGAGCGGCGACATCGACTACCTGATTCGGTCCGTTGTTCCGGATATGCGCAGTTATGATGAAATGTACAAAGAGATGATCGCCAAGGTTAATCTCTACGATGTCAGTTCCAGCTTCAGTATGGAAACCATCAAGTACACGACGGCCCTGCCCCTGCACGACCTGTGAGCGCTGCTAGTCGAGTTCGATCCAGATCGTTTTCAACTCGGTGTAATCATCGAAAGCGTGCATCGATTTGTCTCGCCCGTTGCCGCTCTGCTTGAAGCCGCCGAACGGCACCGTCATGTCGCCGCCGAAATAATTATTGATGCCCATCGTTCCCACGCGCACCGCGGCGGCCACTTTGTGCGCCGTATTGATGTTGTTGCTCCACACGGCACCGGCAAGGCCGTAGATTGAATCATTGGCGATCGCCACAGCTTCCTCGGCATCTTTGAATCCGATAACCGACATCACGGGCCCGAAAATTTCTTCCCTCGCGATGCGCATCCCATTATCTACATCGTTGAATATCGTCGGTTCGTGATAGCTGCCGCCAGAGTCCAGCATGATCTGCTTACCACCAGCGACGAGCGAAGCGCCTTCTTCCTGGCCGACAGCAACATAATTTGCGACAGTCTGCAGCTGCCCGGCATCGATCATCGGACCCATCGTCGTCGCTGGATCCAGCGGATTACCGGGCATCCATTTTTTACTCTGCGCAATCACCATGTCGACGAATCGCTCCCGGATGCCATCCTCCACGATCAGTCGCGTACCCGCCGTACAGGTCTGGCCGCCGTTAAAAAACACCGCGATCGCGGCAAATGCGGCGGCCTTTTCCAGGTTCGCATCGGCAAATACGATGTTGGGGCTCTTGCCACCGAGTTCGAGGAAAGTGCGTTTCAGGTTCGACTGTCCTGCATACTGCATGAGTTGCTTGCCAACCTCGGTAGAACCCGTAAACGTCAGCCCATCGATATCCTGGTGCAAGGCGAGGTGCCGGCCAAGGCTGCCCCCGGGACCCGGCAACACCTGCAATACACCGTCGGGCAATCCCGCCTCACTGGCCAGGCCTGCGATGCGCAGAGCCGTCAGAGGCGTATTGGAAGCTGGCTTCAGGATCACGGAATTTCCCGTCGCTAATGACGGAGCGAGCTTCCAGGCCGTCGTCGTAAGCGGAAAATTCCACGGCACGATGGCCGCAACGACGCCAAGCGGCAGACGCTGAACCAGCGCAAGGCAGTTGGCCGGCGTCGGTGCAACCTGGTCGTACACTTTGTCGATTGCCTCGCCACTCCAGCGGATAGTGCGCGCTGCCGCAGGTACATCGCCACCCGAAGTATCGGTGATTGGTTTGCCTGCATCGAGACACTCGAGCAGGGCAATTTCATCGGCATGATCTTCGATTAATTGCGCCCAGCGCACGAGCACCGTTTTTCGATCGGCAGGGGCCATCGCGGCCCAGACGCCGCTCTCGAAAGCACTCCGGGCAACGACGACGGCGCGATCGGCATCTTCGGTGCCGCACACAGCCACGTCGGCGAGATCCTGGCCATTGGCAGGGCTCATCGTGGTACGAGTCTCCCCGGACAACGCATCGCGGTATTGACCGTCGATGAACGCACGGCCCTCAATCTCCAGCGCCGCCGCCTCGGAGCTCCAGTCTTTTATGGTCTTATCCAGCATAAGCTGCCTGCCTCCGGTTGTTAGCCTGGATCATTCAAGAATGATCCGGACTGGTAATTCAGCACAATTCAGCGATCGCACGATACGCTTGATCGACCGCCGATTCGAGCATCGCGCTTGCGCCGGCGTCGGAGTTCGCAATTGCAATGCGGCCAAAAGGCTGGCGGCCACGCACGTGCGGGTAACGCTCGTTGTCCTTGTCGCCGTACCACGGATCCTCCAGCCAATTATAGAAATCCGCGTAACCGTGAGCCCATCGATTCACCGTTATGCCCTGGATTTCGCGAGCTGGGTCGAAGCCACCCTCCCCAAGCATGCCGGCCAGTTGCTTGCGGATATTGCGCTCAATGGCAGCAAATGACGTGGTCAGCAATTCCTGCTGTCCCAGGCGATGCTGTTCGCGAACGCTTAAGCCCGCATTCGGTCGGTGCGGAAAGCGCTCCATGTGCACAGCGATCGGGTCATCAGGATCGCTGGCGTAGTCATAGTCGCCGAGGCTGACCGGAAAATCGAGCATCGTGTTGACATGGTAGCTTCCCGGCGACACGACGGCAGCGATGCCCAGCTTTTTCCACGCCTGCCAATTGCGCAGCGCAACATTGGTGTAAAGAATCGGGGTTTTAACCGCATAAGCGAGCGCCTCGCGTTGCGGCGCCGGCAACTCCGGGCATATATAAGGAATAATCGAGTTGTAACAGGCCAGTACACAGCAACGCGCCTGTACGCGATACTGCTGACCGCCTCGCACATAGGATACTCGAACGCGTTTTGCAGTCCTCGGATCACCCTCGTTTACGACGTGCGTGACCGTACTGTTGAGACGTAAACGCACGGGTGAATTCGCAAGATCGAGTTTGCTGTAATCGAAACGGGCCGTGACGACGTCTTCCATTGTCGTCCCGGGCGCAACTGCCGGAATCATTGCGCGCACCAACAGACGGGCGATCGACGCGTTGCCATCGGGAAAATGGTGAATGTAAGGATCATCGTCCTCGTCTGCCGGCATGCCCGTGGCCTTAGCACCCGGGAGACCCGAGTAGTAGATCGCAGATCCGGCCGACGCCGCCTCGATGCCAACGCCTGAGTCGGCTGTGAGATCTTGCAGCAGGGCGAATACTTCCGGCTCACGAATATCCAGGTGCCTGCTCAGGAAATCACGATAGCTGATCGAGTACAGGTACTCCTCTTTCTTATCGGCCGGAACGTCAGGCATCCTGTCCTGTTCGCTCCTCAGCAAGTGCAAAAATTCACGACGCGCAGCGTCGGACATCGGCATTTTCTCTACTGCCTCGGCAGCAGAAAAATCTGACGGCGCCAACGGCAGGTAATTGGAAAGTACTCCAATGTCATAGCGAACCAGGCGATCGGCGCCCCAGTCTTCTGGGTTGAAATAAATGCCAGCGCCGAGACCATTGCGCCGGTAAAATTCCCGATCGTAGGCCGTGTCAAATCGCTGCATGTCGACGCCAAGATCGCTTAACAAAGCCTTCACAACGTCGTTGTATTCCGACGGCGCTTCGAGTGTCTGGCTGCCACCATAAGTAAGCAGGGTACGACCGCCGACATCGAATTCGTTGCGCTTGGCATGTCCGCCGAAATCGTCATGATTGTCGAGAATAAGAATGCGCGCGCCTGGATTGGATTTTCGATGGAAATAGGCGGACGCGAGACCGCTGATACCCGCCCCCACCACGACGAGGTCGTAAAGATCGGCATCGGCTTCAGCGACCGGCCCCCAGTCCCGCCGTCCTCCGCGCGCCAACTGATGGGCGACTTCGTAGGAGCCGTTGTGATTGCCGCGCAACCCGGTAAGCGCGGGCGGATAACCGGCAGCAGCGACGGTTTCGAGCGCGAGACTTTCATCGGCAGCCGCTCGCCCCGGTAACAGGGACGCCGCCGCCAGTGCCCCCACCCCGTGCAGGAGATCCCGGCGCGAGATGCGCCTGTCCATGCCGAGATTGCGGTCTGATGGTTTCATGGGCCAAGACTACCGAAGCGACTCACTCCTGACCATGACAACGCGCTAGAATTTCGATTCATCTGTGCGAGCCAGCAACGAGCAGGAATCAAGAAGTGATATTACGACGTTTCCCGCCAATGGGCGTATACGAGACACTCTTCAAGTTCGCGGATGCTACGGGCAAGTACATGGGAGATTCCGGGACACATCCGTGGGCGCAAGGATATCCCCTGACGACACAGATTCCGGGTGGTCCACCGCTACCGACAACGATTGAGTTGGACTGCCTCGATTTGAAGTACCCGAAAGCGACCGGCGAGCCACCATTACTGCAAGCGATTGCCGATTACTACAACCACTTCTACGATGCAGGGATTACCACGGACAACGTTGCCGTTTTCGCCGGTGGTCGCCCGGCGATTTTTGCAACACTGGCATTCTTGCTCGAAGACACGACTATCGCGGTCGAAGCGACCGAGTACACACCGTACTACGACATTCTTAATGTCCTCAAGCGGCGACTGGTCCTGATTCCAAGCGATGCAGACAATCGATTCCGTCCGGTTGCCGACGCCTACGACATCGAACCGCTGGCCGGTACGCGGCGTGTCATGCTCGTCAAGAGCAATCCCTGCAATCCGACCGGCGTCGCATTATCGGGGTCTGCACTCAAAGAGTTGCTGGATAAATTTAGTTCCGACGATCGCGGTGCGCTGATTGATGAGGCTTACGAGTTCTATTGCGAACCGGAACCGGAGAGTGCCTTGCGGCACATCGATGACATCGACTCGACCAATATATTTGTGATTGGCGCAGCGACAAAAGGCCTGCAGGTGCCGGGCATGCGCATCGGCTGGGCGATTGCCGCCAGGGAGCACATCGAGATCTTCCGCAATTACTCGTCTTTCGGCATGGGTGGCGTATCACGTGCCTCGCAGATTTATGTGACCGGACTCCTGCAACTCGAGCGCGTTGCGCAGGCACGCAATGCCATCTGTAAATTTTACGGTCAGCAACGTTCGCGATACGGCGCGGCACTCGCCGACCTGGGCTTCGAATTATTCACGGGCACGGGCGGTTTTTATCATTGGGCCCGTCTGCCGAACGGATTGACGGGCGATCAGTTCAACGAACGTCTTTTCTCTCACGGTGCCGGCATCCTCCCGGGACGACTTTGCGATATGGCGCGCGGTCCTGATACAGACAGCAGCCTGGATCATTTCGCCCGATTCTCGTTCGGCCCTCTGGCTGCCGACAGCTTTGACGGCGACCTCGAGATTCTGCGGCAGTGTCTTAGCTGAATTCGGCGCATTCCCCGCCATACCTGCAAAGTCAGTAATCCATCAAGAATTCATCACGACGTAATCAGGGCGACATCAGCGCCCCATCAGTACCGTCCAAAGCATTGACTCTATCGTAAAACCTCGCAACCAGACTTTCCTGGCTGCAGAGGGAGAAGAGCAATGTCTATTAAAATCAGCGCGTTAAGAAGGTCCATTGTCATTTCGGCGGCAGCATTGGCCTTCTGCGCCCAGGCACCGGCCTCAGAGACGGATCAGTTCCATCGTCGGGCAGAACCACTCACCGACTCGACCGAGGCTCTCAATAAAAAGACCAATGAAATGATCGCTGCAATCGTTGCCGAGCGACGCAACAACCCCCGGCAACAGCTGATGGCCAAAGCGATATACAGAGAGCTCGGCGGAATTCGCATGGTTGACCCGCTGGAGCGCTGGCTCATCGACTCGGGAGATATTGCCACGCGTGAGGTACCTCGAGACGAGAGCATCTATGCGGACATGCCAATCTGGTCGATACGCACGGTGACTCTGTTCGGGCTGGGCCAGACCTTGAGCGTTAACGATCAACTCATCGGCTCTGACAAAATCTCGCACTTCCTGTCGCAGGGTTGGAAGTTTTACAAGCGTTATCAAAAGTCGGGTAGCGAAGCGTCTGCGGCCAAGCGCGGTGTAACGACAGAGCGCGCGATATTCGGCGCTGGCAGCACCGGCTCTTTTTCGAACGCAGACCTCGTTGCCAACTTCGAAGGCTATCGTTTCTATCGCAGTTTGTTTGAAGACGGTGTTATCGATGGCAAGCCAGCGATCCTGCGTTGGGAGACCGGTGTCGGTTGGGTCATGCAGCGGCAATTCGACTGGGCGGATCACGTTAATCCGTACTGGGACGAGGCCCTCAACATGAATTCCTACGATGCGCTGCTGCGCGGGCGCATGCACAAAAAGCTCGTCAGTCTATGCCCGCAGTACTGGCAGGATCCGGCGATCTACAGGATCGAAAACGAAGCTGAGCTGCGGGGCCGTTATGCACACCTCGGCATGCGTGATACACGAGACACCCGGCTCGATACGCTTTGTCTTGCGCATCTGCCAGAGCCAACGATCGAGACGCTGGTCGCTACGAATGACGGACGGGGCCCATCCAACCGGCACCTAAACTAATGCGGAGCAGGTCACACGATGAACCGAATATCGCCTTGAACCAGGCGCCAGACCAAACAGAAGGGCATTAGCCGTCGTCGGTCAGCTGCATATTGGCGCCGTGCACCTTACCGATATCGGCGACGCGCCAGTCAAGTATGCCCGCACGTGCCGTGGTATCCGTGCATTCGATGCCATCCGAGGCGAGCTGCCCGATGGTTTGCGCAAGATCCTCGACACCCAGCGAGAGCAGGAAAAAACCCTCCCCATGCTCGGCCAGAAAGCGTCCAGGGACAGACTCGGCATCGTATGGGCATACCAGGACCAGCCAGCATTCGCCAACGCGAGACCGTGCGGCTCGCACCCCGCGAAGCGGGTGATCGACGACCACAAACGGATCAACACCCAGTGTGCGCTCGTATTGTGCCACTGCCGCGTCCAGATCGCGGACGATGAAATTGATATGGTGAATGCGCTTCGGCGACATCATCCTGGCGGGAATATGCCGGATTTGGGCAACAATGCCGGTACGGATCGTCCCAGTATCTGCTCGAGCCAACGGCTGACTTCGATTATCTTCTCGAGAGAAACGCCGGTCTTCACTCCGGATCGATCCAACATATACAGCAAATCGTCGGTAGGCACATTGCCGGTCGCATCTGGCGCAAACGGACAACCGCCGATCCCGCCGATACTCGCGTCAAGATACGTGACACCAGAATCAACGGCAGCCTGCGCGTTTGCGAGTCCGATGTTTCGCGTGTTGTGAAAGTGACATCGTAGCGGCAAATCACCGATCACGTCGCGCACACGGCCCAGTAATTCAGTCACCTGGTTCGGTACAGCGACACCGATGCTGTCGGCGATTCCGAGCTCCGCGGGCCCAGCCTCGATGACCTGCTTGGCGAGCTCCACAATCCGCTCGACTTTGACCTCGCCCTCGTACGGACAACCGAATGCTGACGAAATCATGACGTTGGCACGCAAGCCATTTTGCTGAGCGCGCGCTGCAATCTGGCCCCAGACTCGAACCGACTCGTCCGTATTTACGCCCTGGTTCTTTTGGTTGTACGAGTCGGTGGCAACGACGACCATGCCGATCTCGCCGATCTTTGTCTCAAGCGCACGATCGAGACCTTTCTCATTCATGACCAGACCGATGTACGACACATCGTCATGGTCAGCCAGTCGTTCAATTAACGCTTCGGCATCCGCCATTTGCGGTACACGTTTGGGATGCACAAAGCTCGCGACCTCGAGACGCCGGATGCCGGCGTCGATCGCCCGGTTGATAAACTCGATTTTGCTTTCGGTCGACAGGATCTCAGGCTCGCTCTGCAATCCGTCGCGCGGGCCTACTTCAACCAGCGTAATGCTCTTGCAGCTCAATGCGTTCACTGGTTATCCAGGCCGCTCAGGTACGCGATGACCGCTGGCTCGTCCACAACGTCGGCATATTTCGCGTTCATGTCGAACAGGTTCGCTTCGTGCGGCGCCGCATGACGGTCACCGCAGGCATCGGCAACGACAATCGGTGCAAAACCGTGCGACATCGCATCCACACAGGTCGCGCGAACGCAGCCGCTCGTCGTGAGGCCGGTGATAATCAAGGTATCGATATCGCTTGCCGTCAACGTGGGCGCGAGCGAGGTACCGAAGAAGGCACTTGGATACTGTTTGGTAATGACGAGTTCGTCCTCCGCGGGCTCGAGGCCTGCGGGCCAGGCACCCAGAGGGTTGCCCTCCACGAAAACTTCGAGTGCAGGCACCTTGCGGTAGAAAACACCACCGTCTGCGCCCCCTTCCTGGTACACAACGTTCGTATAGACGACCGGAATGCCCGCAGAACGTGCCGCCTCGCGGATGCGAAGCGCGGACGCGAGCTCATTCTCTACACCGGCATAGAGCGGACTGTCTTCGGCAAAGTAGGCGTCGACGAAGTCGACGAGAATCAGCGCGGGCGCTTTGCCGAAGCCAAGGCTGCCGTCAAAAGCGCCGCGATAATTCTCTGTGAGCTCGTCATCCATCCACTGGATTAG
>JACZSM010000103.1 GCA_022574185.1 Pseudomonadota bacterium | reverse complement strand
CGTCGATGCAGATGGCATCGTTATATACAAACACATCGCGCCGCTGACTCCAGAAATCTGGCAGCGCGAATTTCTGCCATTGATCAACGCGCAGAGGGGAGAACAATGAAGTCCTTCTTGGTGGTTTCACTGCTGATCTTTTTTGCGATACCCGCGAGCGCGATTGACGCGGCTAAGGCATCTGATGACCCTGAGCTGCAGGCGCGATACGACAAAATCATTTCCGAAGTGCGCTGTCTCAAGTGTCAAAACCAAACCATCAAAGACTCCAATGCGTTTCTTGCATCGGACTTGCGGCGCGAAATCAGGCGCATGCTCAACGAGGGCCAGAGCGACGATGAAATCTACGAGTTTCTGGTCACGCGCTATGGCGAGTTCGCACTCTATCGGCCAAGAATGAGTGGCAAGACCCTGTTTCTCTGGTTAGCTCCGTTTCTGTTTCTATTCGGCGGAGCGATCATCCTCTGGCGCGTCTTGCGTCGCCGCATGGTGATGCCGATAGACGACGAGGATCCGGAACAGGCGTGATGTCGTGATTTTATGGGTTTCGTTGGCGGCTATGTGTTTGCTGGCGGCAATGTTCGTTGCCTGGCCCTTGTATCGACGGCCGCGATCGTCGCCGCTTGTCGCGGCTGCGGTTATCACCGTAGTTGCGTTATCCGCCGGATTGTATGCGTATACGGGCAGTCCGAACGTTTCGTCCAGCAGCGAGGCATTGCCGGACATCGAGGGCATGGTCGCATCGCTGGCGGCAAGGCTGGCGGAAAATCCCGACGATCTCAATGGTTGGAAGATGTTGGGCAGGTCGTACCTGACACTGCAGGATTTTTCGGGCGCCGTGGATGCCTACGGGCGCGCCGTCGCGCTCGAGTCATCGCAGAACGCGCAGACACTGGTCGAACTCGGCGAGGCCATTCTTGCCAGCGGCGACAGGCGCATCGAGGGTCGAACGTCGGCGCTTTTCGAAAGTGCACTTGCACTCGAACCCAATAACGCAACCGCACTGTTTTACGGCGGCATCGGCGCTCTTAATCGCGACGACAGGAAACTGGCGGCCGATCGCTGGGAAATCCTGGTTGGTTTGAATCCACCGGCAGAAATTATGCATGTTCTCGAGCAACGGATTGCAGAGTGGCGTGGAGAATCGTTGCAAGCCGATGTGCGCCCGGACTTCGTCATTAGCGCAGAGATATCGGTGCCGGAGTCGGTGGCCGCATCGCTGCCGCTTGAAGCAACCGTTTTCATTATCGCGCGTGACCCGTCACAACCGTCGCCGCCTATTGCCGTGACGCGACGTCTGCTGGCAGAGCTACCCGATATTGTCGGTCTCGGTGACAGTGACTCGATGATCCCTGGGCGGACGTTGTCAGCTTTTGCTGAATTCGAGATTGTCGCGCGCGTGTCAGTGTCCGGCCAGCCTATAGCGCAGTCAGGCGACTGGTTCGGGTCACAGATTGTAAGGCCTGCGGAGAATGACAAGATCAAGCTGTCGATAGATCAACAGGTACCCTGAGACGATCGCCAATGTCCGATGAGCTTGAAGCTGCACCGATGTGTTTTGCCTGTGGGGTGGACAACCCCATAGGACTGCAGATCGAATTCCATGTCGATGGTGATGTTTGCACTGCCGAGTTCACGCCCAACGAAAACCATGTCGGTTTCAAAAATACCGTGCACGGTGGAATCATTTACTGCGCACTTGACGACGTCACCGCAAATATTCTTTACCATCAAGGCCGCAAAGCACATACGGCTCGTTGCGAGGTGCGTTACCGGCAGCAATGCGCTGTTGGCGAAATACTTAAGCTCAAAGGCTGGATCGTAAACGAACGACGAAGACTAGTGGTGCTCAAAGGCGAAGTTCGTCGTGCTGCCGATGATGGTCTGGTGGCCGAGTGCGAAATGAGCTTCATACTTGAGAAGTAAGCAACACACCTGGAGTATCTGATGGGATTACCGGCAGCACTGGAAGGCCGCTTGCGCCTGCCGATGATCGGCGCACCCATGTTTATCGTGTCGCGCCCGGCGCTCGTCATCGCGCAGTGCAAAGCCGGAATCGTAGGTGCCTTTCCAGCGCTGAATGCACGCCCGCAGGCATTGCTGGACGACTGGATAGTCGAGATTACCGAGGCGCTGGATGAATATTCAGCCGCACACCCCGATGAGCCCGTCGCGCCGTTTGCCGTTAATCAGATCGTGCACCAGAGCAATA
The DNA here is from genome assembly GCA_022574185.1 of Pseudomonadota bacterium. GTDB lineage: Bacteria > Pseudomonadota > Gammaproteobacteria > Steroidobacterales > Woeseiaceae > UBA1847. The sequence continues at coordinate 1,942 of JACZSM010000103.1, read as the reverse complement.
GCCGCCTGTACGCGGACATGGAAACCTGCGTCAAGCGCGAGGTGCCGATCATCATTACCAGCCTCCGGCCTCCAGACGACGTCGTGAAAGCCGTGCACGATTATGGTGGACTCGTGTTTCACGATGTCATCAGCTTGCGCCACGCCAGGAAGGCGATGGCGCAGGGCGTCGACGGCATCATCGCCGTTTGCGCCGGGGCCGGCGGTCACGCCGGCACGCTGAGCCCGTTTGCGCTCGTCAAGGAAATTCGGCGCGAGTTTGACGGCACAATTATCTTGTCAGGATGCATGTCGCACGGTGGCGATGTGCTTGCGGCGCTGTCGATGGGCGCGGATCTCGCGTACTTCGGTACTCGCTTCATCGCCACGGACGAGGCGCACGCACTGCCGGAGTACAAGAATATGATCGTGGACAGCGCAGCGGCCGATATCGTGTACTCGTCACTTTTCTCGGGCGTTCACGGCAATTATCTCAAGGGCAGTGTCGTCAATGCAGGCTACGATGCCGACAATCTTGCCGACGGCGACAAGAACAAGTTGAGCACCATGGACTTCAGCAAGCGCGACAAGAATGAGGCCAAAGCCTGGCGTGACATCTGGAGCGCAGGTCAGGGCGTGGGCAGTGTTGCTGAAGTCATGCCGGCCGGCGAACTCGTGATGCGCCTGCAACAGGAATACGAAGCGGCGCGCGCACGCTTAGGTATCGCCTGAGCCATGAAAGTGATCGGACTCTCATATCTGTTCGTTGCCGTCGGCGGGGCATTGGGTGCCATGGCGCGATATGCGTTGAACGTGCTGATGCAAAGAGATTTAGCATTTCCCTGGGGCACGCTGAGCGCGAATCTGCTCGGTTGCCTCGCCATGGGCGTGGTCGCGCAGCTGGTGGCCAGCGCAGCCTGGTTCAACGAGGCAGGGTTTGTTCCCGACCAGTACCGACTGCTGTTTGCCATTGGCTTTTGCGGCAGTTTCACGACCCTGTCGGCGCTGGTCATGGAGCTGCACACGATGCTGCACCGCAACGAGATCCTGAATTCGTTCAGCTACCTGATGGCAACGATGCTGGGTGGCTTCGCCTGTTTCTACCTGGGATTCGTCATCACGCGCCTGCTGCGCCTGTAGGGGACGGGACTGCAGGACTTCGCCAAGGCTAGCGCACGGACGCGAACACCGGCTGAACGTTTTAGCCAATGTGTTGCATCGATCAATTGACGCCGCAACCCATTGCGGCCGTTCGCAATTTGGAGAAGAGTCAGCGGATTTCGCACTCACAAAGTACAGAAAGATTGGAGGAAATGCTGCAGGTTTAGGCGCTGTGGGCTGAAATTCTTGGCGGAGTCGCCATCCTGGTATCGCTTTTGTTCGTCGGCGTTCAGCTCAAGCAGTCGAATTCCCTCATTTCTGTCGGCATACGACAATACTTTTAATCAATACGAATATGGCAGATTGCGAGAGGAAGTCTTCGTCAGCATCGCTTTGACGTATTACGCCTACGCCAACACAGAATGCGGCCAAAAAGTGTTGTTACAGGATTTCAAGGTGCTGCCGACATGGCTGCTTGGACCCTCAGAAATCGAGGTGCTGTCTGGTCGCGAAGATGACATGAATCTGCCTGAGTTTCTCGTCGAGTAGGAATATAGACAGGCCATGTTGGACTGGCAGTCTGTCCGCTCCTGGCCGAGGCTGCCTGTCTTTTCGATGATATTTTCATGATCTGAACGGCCGCTATCGGTGAGAGCAGATATATTGAAGAATCGAAGCCCAACTAGTTCTATAGTGGGCATGAATGACTGAAGAATCCTCAGAAGTGCGACAATCTTACGAATTGGTATCCGTTCGGCGAGCAGAGCCTCCGCCCGGCACGGAAGGCTCCAACTGGCATCGCTATGTGATAGCGTTTGGAGGCACCAACAGCATTCAGGGCTGCCGGCAAGGGAATGTCAGCG